>DAINRF010000041.1:0-32402 GCA_036742015.1 Mesorhizobium sp.
TTGGCCCAAATCCGCTCCGGCAGAACGATTCCATTTGGACCTGAAAGGGTCTAGCCGCCGAGGCGAGCAGGAAAACCGGGCGCGCGCAGATCCCGGCCAGTCTGCTCCTCGAGCAATTTGACGATCATCGTCGACCAAGCGCCTCCTCCGTATTGTTTTTTGCCTTCTTCGAAGATCTCGTTTGTCAGGCCGGCCAGCGCCAGCGGCACGCCTGTTTCGTCCGCCATGTGCATGGCAAAGCCAAGATCCTTTAATGCAAGGTCCATGGTGAAGCCGATGTCGTAGCTGCCGTTGAGGATCAACTGGCTCTCGGTCTCGTGGACAAAACTGTTGCCTGACGAGGCAACAATTGCCCGGTAGGCCTGGGCGAGGTCGAGGCCGCCGGTCTTCGCCAGCATCAGCGCTTCGCCGGCGGCGACCAGATGGACGAAGGCCAGCATGTTGGTGATGACCTTGATGACGGCGGCCGAACCAAGCGGCCCCATGTGAAAGACGCGGGCGCACATTGCCTCTATGGCATGCCGGTGTGCTGCGAGCACCGCAGCGTCTCCGCCGACCAGTGCAGTCACCTTTCCGTCTGCAGCCAGATGGACGCCGCCGGTAACGGGGCATTCGAGCGTCTGGACGCCGGAGCGGGCGGCTATTTCGGCCAGCCGGATGATCTCGTCGCGGCCATTTGTCGACATCTCGATCCAAACGGCGCCGGGCTTCAATGATTGCAGCAGGCCGTCGGGACCGGCAAGGACGGCTTGGCTGACGGTGGGCGAGGGCAGGCATGTGATGGCGTCAGCGGCCTGACTTGCGGCGTCGGCGGGGTTTTTGGCGATGGTCGCGCCGAGACGGGCGAGCCGGCGTGTGGCGGCGGAGTCGGGGTCGTAGATCACAAGTGAAAACCCGGCGCGCAGCAGACATGCCGCCAGGTTTCCGCCGAGGTGGCCAAGACCGATGAAGGCGTAGTTGTGCATGGGGTGTCCGGCTTTGTTGGAGGTGTAAAGTGCAACTATCCCCAATCTTTGCGCCGCCTCATTCCACCCTGCAAGGGCATTCATTCGTTAGTTTGCTTGGTTAGCAAAACCGGAAAGAGGTCAGACAAATGCGGGACCTGAATTTCAACCAGACTCAATCTGTCGCTGCTAGGACTGTCATCTCCAGAAACCTGCCATTGTGAGTGACAGGGAAACATATGAGGTGGACAACAGCTCCGTTCTTCTGTTCAGCACCCAAATCGGCGCTCCTTTCAAGTAGGCGGATCTGACCAGGGCGAGGACAAGGCCGCGAGATGATCCCGCCGGATGCGGGACGCGGCTTTTTTAGTTCAGAAGCGGGCAGCGCGTCACTGTTTCTGGCGCGCTGACGCAACGTCATGGATAGTGAGAAGTAAACAAAATCCTAAGAATTGAGGGATGTAAATTTGGTCTCCGGCAATCTGTCGGGGATATCCTTGCGTCATCCAGGAAACGCCATTTCATCCGTTTGGCAGACCGATGCGTATTGTTGACTATTCCACATCCACACCCTCGCACGGGAGCGTTGCAAAAGTCCGGTTGGAGATGCCGGGATCGCTGCACCCGGGCACCGGCATCCATGCAAACAGGACGGGACCGCTCGGAACCAACCGCAGCGCCGACAGCAATCTGGTTGTTGCTGGCACGGCGCAAATCCAGGGTGCGCGCGATCTCCGGCAGTTTGCGACGCCAGAGGAGGCTGGGCTGGAGGCTGGATCGGAACTGACGATCAGAACCGGCGATGGCACCTGGGTCACGATACGGTTCGAGTCTTCCCGCCGTCTGTCCGTCACCAAGGACGGCAGGACTGACATGTTCTCGTACGCCAACGCAGCAGGAACCTGGCCGGAATCGCTCGTCCGTGCGTTCAACAGCATTGGCGGAGGGCTGAGATCGTCCATGTCGCCTGACGGCAGGCTGAGCGTGAAGTCCGAGGACGGCCGGCCGATCCGTCTGTCCGGTATTGCACCGGAGGATGCCGGCTCTGCATTGAATGCGGCGCAATCGCTTGGACTTGCCAATGGTCCGGACGGAGATTTGCCGGGGAGTTCATGGGTGCAGGCTGGCAACGGCATGCCGCCGGCGCATCTTGGCGCATTGAATGGCCAGACAGACGGTGCGGAACAGGCCAAAAGCAACGCTTTTCCAACAGCGCAGAATGCCTATCTGGAATCGGCAGCTTTGGCCGGAACAGAATTGATTGCCGACACCGGCTTTGCTGGTCCGGCAATGCAGCGGTCTGACTTTTGAACGGTTTGACGCTCGCCAGATTTGTTCAGGTCTTAACTGCCCGGATCGGGCATCAGCGGGGTTTGCATCATCTGAAGGTGCAGATGAGGACCATGATAGGGATTGGCCTCGCACACCGCCTCGTCCAGCTCGACGCCGAGGCCTGGTTCCTTTGAAGGGATGACGTGGCCGTCCTGCCATTCGATCTTGTTTTTCAACAAGGTAGCGTGAAAACCGTCCCATTGTTTCAGCGATTCCAGGATGAGGAAGTTGGGGAGGGTCGCTGCAACCTGGATGTTGGCTGCGCCGACGATCGGGCCGCAATAGCAGTGCGGCGCGACCTGAATGTGGAACGCCTCGGCCATTGCAGCGATCTTCTTGGTTTCAAGAATGCCGCCCGAACGGCCGGTATTGGGCTGCAGAATGGTCGCAGCGCGGTTTTCGATAACACGGGCAAACTCGGCCTTGGTGGTCAGACGTTCACCGGTGGCGACGGGAATTGAGGTGGCGCGCGCAACCTGCGCCATGACTTCGGGCATGTCGGGCGGCACAGGTTCTTCGAACCAGAGCGGGTCGTAGGGCTCGATGGCGCGAGCAAGGCGCAAGGCGCCTGACGCGGTGAACTGGCCATGGGTGCCGAACAGGATGTCGGCGCGTGTGCCCACCGCCTCGCGGATGGCCTTCACCATGCGGGCGGATATGTCGATGTCGACAAGGCGCGGCTGGTGGCCGTCAAAGGCGGTGTAGGGGCCGGCAGGATCGAGCTTCACCGCGTTAAAGCCTTGCGAGACATATTCGGCTGCGCAGGCAGCAGCCAGTTCAGGGTCGTTGTAGACATTACGGCCGGACGGCGCGTCTTCAGTATGGACGGAGCCGGTGTGCGGGTAGAGATAGGTGTAGGTGCGCAAGCTCTCGTGTACCTGGCCGCCGAGCAGTTTGTAGACAGGCTGGCCCGCCTCCTTGCCTATGATGTCCCAGCAGGCCATTTCGAGCGCTGAAAAGCAGCCCATCGAGGTCACGTCCGGGCGTTGGGTGAAACCTGACGAATAGACCCGGCGGAAGAACAGTTCGATATCATGCGGGTCGTTGCCGACAAGATAGCGTTCGGCCATGTCCTCGATCAGTTTTGCGGTGATGTGGGCGGAGAAGGTGGCGTTGTAGGCCTCGCCGTAGCCAACCACGCCGCCATCAGTGGTGAGGCGCACGAAGATGAAATATTTGCCGCCAATGCCGGGCGGAGGATTGCCGACAACCCAGGTTTTGACGTCGGTGATTTTCATTGATTGTCCTCCAGGACCATTTCGGCCCCCTTCCAGCCGGTCATGATGGCCGGCGCGTTGGTGTTGCCGGTGATGTTGCCGGGAAAGATCGAGGCGTCGATGACACGCAGGCCGTTGATGCCGTGTACGCGCAGGCGCGCGTCGACCACCGACGATGCGGGGTCCGGTCCCATGCGGCAGGTCGAAACGGGGTGGTAGACGGTGCCGGAACGGCGGCGGAAATCGTCAATCAGGTCGGCATCGGACTGGATGGACGGGCCGGGCAGAACCTCAGCCTCGATCATCTGAGCCATGGCCGGCTGGGTCGCGATCTTTCGCACGAACTTCACCGCCGCCAGCATCTCGTCGACATCGGCATTGGTGGCAAATGCGTTGGCGGTGATCTTCGGATAGACGTGCGGGTCGGCTGAGCGGATCATGATCTCGCCGCGCGAAGAGGGCCGCGCATTTGACAGGCCGATTGAAAAACCGGGCCAGGGATCAGGTGTCAGCAGCGGGCGTTCGCCGGGTTTGGGGATGACTGTCGAAAACGCCTGGAAATAGAGCTGCATATTGGGGCGGGCACGATCTGGATCGGTGCGGAAAAATCCGCCGCCATTGTTGATCGACAAGGACAGCGGACCGGATCGCAGCAGCAGATATTGCATCCCCACCATGAGCTTGCCCCACCAGGGACGCAGCGTCTGGTTGAGCGTCGGCGTCTTCGCCCGGTAGGTGTAGTTGATGCCAACGTGGTCCTGAAGGTTGGCTCCGACATTGGCGTTGTCGTGCACGACAGGAATGCCGAGCGAACTGAGCAGGTTGGCGGGACCGACGCCGGAGAGTTGCAACAGTTGCGGCGCGTTGATGGAGCCAGCCGAGACGATCACTTCGCGCCCGGCGCGCGCGACGCTTTTTTGGCCGTTCTTCTCGTATTCGACGCCGACAGCGCGGTTGTCCTCAAACAGGATGCGGGTGGCGAATGCATGTGTCTCGACGCGAACGTTGGGTCGTTTCATTGCCGGGCGCAGAAACGCGCGCGCCGCCGACATGCGGCGGCCGTTTTTGGTCGAAATCTGGTAGATGCCGGCGCCTTCCTGCGACGCGCCGTTGAAGTCGTGGGTGAAGGGAAGACCAGCCTGTTCGGCGGCCTTGAGGTAGGTATGGGTCAGCGGGTGGACGGCTGGCGTGGTGTCGGTGACATACACCGGGCCGCCGACGCCACGATACGCATCCGCTCCGGCTTCATTGTCCTCGATCGCCTTGAAAGCGGGCAGGACATCGTCGAACCCCCACCCGGGATTTCCGGCGTCGCGCCACTCGTCATAGTCCTCGCGCGCGCCCCTGATCCACACCATGGCGTTGATGGAGCTGGAACCGCCCAGCAATTTGCCGCGCGGCCAGTGGTCGGCATTGCCGGCAAGGCCGGGGTCGGGTTCGGCCTTGTAGTTCCAGTTCACGGCAGGGTCGAAGAAGGTTTTGCCGTAGCCAAGCGGCATCTGCACGTAGAAGCGGCGGTCGGTGCCGCCAGCCTCCAGCACCAGCACCGAAAAGCGGCCAGACGCCGACAGGCGTTCGGCGACGACCGAACCGGCGGAGCCTGAGCCGACGATCACAAAATCATAGGTCTGCATGGTCGCGGAGATGTTTCATCAAGACGCAGGCTAGCGATTTGGTTCGCGGGGCGTGAGGGGAAGTTGCGTCCTGCCTTGTGACTTTTGCGACGGCCTCACGCACCGATGGCTTGAAGGCCTTCTTCCAGCCATTCGCCGAGCATCGGGCGGTCAAGCAGGTAGCGGGCGGGGCGGATGTCGCGGCGCAATTTTGCTTCCTCGACGGCCTCATCAAATTCGTAGGATTCGAAATCGCCACGGCCAACCCACATCAGAGCGACGAGCTCAGCGGCCTGATCTTCGTTCAGCTCGCGGATGATGCGCTTCAGCTGCAGCGTGGCGGGGTCGGGCGCTTCCTCTTCAGCGAGACCATCATGATGATGGGTGTCGCGACCGCGATCATCCAGTTCGACTTCGTGCTCTGCACCGTCTTCGTAGTCGTTGCGCACGCCAGACGAGACCGCGCGCGCCTGGCGCACGACTTCGCGGACCGTTTCGGGCGAGATGGCCAGCGCCCATTCCTTGTCGGCTATGCGTTTCATCGCAATCTCCAGATGCGACCATACGCCATTGAGCCCGAAAGGAACGGTTTGCGCAAACATTTTGGTGATCGGGCCTGTCTGCGGCTGGCAGCAACTTCACATGGGTCAGGTCATGTTGTAACTACACGTCATGGAGCAGCAGCGCCGCGATCCTGACATTTTGACGCCACCGGCGGCTGACCTGCCGTGCCTTGGCGCGGCGCTAAGGCGCACCGCCAATCTGGTGACGCGTGTCTACAATTCATACCTCGCGCCGTCCGGGCTTGAGGTCACGCAATATTCAATCCTGCGCAAGATCGAGACCGGCAATGCCGGGTCGGCGACCGAACTTGCTGACATTGTCGGGGTCGAGCGTTCGACGCTGGCGCGCAATCTCGAACGGCTGGAAAAGCTTGGTCTGGTGGCGTCGACGCCGGGCGAGGGCAGGCGGCTGGTCTATGACGTGACGCCGCTCGGCTTTGAGCGGCTGGATGCGGCAAAGCCCTTGTGGCGGGCAGCGCAACAGGCGCTGGTTGACGGGCTGCCGCCCGAGCATGGCGGGCAGGTGCATCAGGAACTGGCGCTGTTGCGCAAGGCGGCTAAGGCCGTGCGCGAGAACGATGCCGGATGAAACTGACCTGTCGCCGGCTGCATAGATGCTGCATGGCGCAGCATGAGGTGTTGCGCTATCGTTGACAGCGAACAGGTTGTTCCGGCCCAGGGAGGAATTCTGACATGTCGCATCGCGTGACCATCGCCGCCGCAGCCGCGGCGCTTGCCCTTTCCAGCTTTGCCGTGCCCGCCTTTGCCGCAGGTGGGGATTCCTCGACGCCGGCCTGCAAGGAAGGCGAAGTCTACAACAAGGAAAAGAAGGTCTGCGAACCGGCCAAGCAGGGCTCGATCAACGATGACAACCTGTTCGAGGCCGGACGCGCGCTGGCCTATGCCGGGCGCTATGGAGAGGCGATCGAGACGCTGGGGCTGATTTCCAACAAGAACGATCCCCGCGTGCTGAACATGCTCGGCTTCTCGCACCGCAAGTCGGGGCGCATCGAGGTGGGACTGGGCTATTACGAAGAGGCGCTGACGCTGAACCCGGACTTTGTGCTGGCGCGCGAATATATGGGCGAGGCCTATCTGACGCTTGGCCAGACGGACAAGGCGCGCGAGCAATTGTCGGAAATCGAAAAGCGCTGCGGCAAGGGCTGCGCCGAATATGCGGCGCTGGAAAAGCAGATTGCAGCTGTGAACTGAGTTGAAGCTGCGGGCGGCAGGAGCCGCCCGCTTCGCTCCGGCCTATTGCGCCCGGGTCACGCGGATGATCTGGCCTGGGTTTTCGTCGGTCAGAAGCAGGATCGAGCCATCTGGGGCGACATTTATGTCGCGAATGCGGCCGAATGCGCCTTCAAGAAAGCGTTCTTCCTTGACGATGTTGCCGCTGTCGTCGCGGTCGAGCCTGGAGACGAGGGCAAATTTCAGAGAGCCGGCGATCAGGTCGCCCTTCCATTCGGGGAACATCTCGCCCTCGTAGACTGCGAGGCCGGAGGGGGCGATTGACGGGTCCCAGTAGAACTGTGGCTGCTCCATACCCGGCGCTTCGGTGCCCGAACCGATCTTTGCGCCGCCATAGTTGACGCCGTAGGAGATTACGGGCCAACCGTAGTTCTTTCCGGCTTCTGGCGTGTTCACCTCGTCGCCGCCCTGCGCGCCATGCTCGACCGTCCAGAGTTTGCCGGTGGAATCAACGGTAAACCCCTGCGGGTTGCGGTGACCCTTGGACCAGATTTGCGGCAGCGCGCCATTCTGGCCGGATGCATAGGGATTGTTCGCCGGAACCGACCCATCTGTGTTGATGCGCAGGATGGCGCCGGCAGCGTCCGTCATGTCCTGGGCGCGCGGGCCTTCGCCACGGTCGCCGGTCGAGAAGAACAGCGTGCCGTCGGGATGCTGGACGATGCGGGAGCCGAAATGCTGGCCGCGCCCGGTCTTCTTCGGCATCGAGAACAGCACCTTCAAGTCGTCGAGACGGGCAGTAGCTCCATCGCGGACGAGTTTTGCGCTGGCGATTGCGGTGCCTGCGCCACCATCACCGGGCTCGGAGAAGGTGAAATAGATACGGCCCGACTGGGAAAAATCCGGCGCGGCTGCTACGTCGAGCAGGCCGCCTTGACCGTTTGCAGAGATTTCGGGCAGACCGGCAACTGGTTCGGACAAGGTACCATCGGCTGCAATGATCCGCAGGCGGCCCGGGCGTTCGGTCACCAGCAATTCGCCGCCGGGCAGAAAATCAAGTCCCCAGGGGTGTTCCAGACCTTCTGCGACCACGGCAGTCCGAAGGTTAGCCGCCTCGGTGCGGGCGACATCTTGCGCATAGGCCGTAGCCGCTGCGCTGAGCATGAGCGTTGCGGTAAGCAGCGGAGCGATTCGATTGGCGGTCATGCTGTTATCCCTGGTTGTATGCGATTTGTAGTAGATCTGGCGGCCCGGCAAAAGTTCGACCGCGAAGGTCAATTCCGGTCCAAATGCATCACAAGACAGTGAGGCGGAGCCCGCCGGCCAAGAGAAGGACCGCAGGCAACCGGAATTGGCGCACGAAACCGGCTAAACTGAAGATTGATTATTTTTTTCGTGAAAATTGTCCGCCATATCGCTATATTTGCTTTGAACAAGGTGTAGCGGTTCCGCCGGTTTGGCCGGAGGACCGTTTTATTTTTGTCTCGCTGCGTGGTGTTGCCGGCAGGCGGGACCAACAAGGGAAAGAAAATGAACAAGGTTCCCATGACGACCAATGGTTTCGCGACGCTCAAGGAAGAGCTGCGCTGGCGTCAGCAGGAAGAGCGCCCGCGGATCATCGAGGCGATCGCCGAAGCGCGCGGCCATGGCGATTTGTCGGAAAATGCCGAGTATCATTCCGCCAAGGAAGCGCAGAGTCTGAATGAAGGCCGTGTGGGCGAACTGGAGGACCTGATTGCGCGCGCCGACGTCATCGACGTGACAAAACTGTCGGGCGACAAGATCAAGTTCGGCGCGACTGTCGTTGTCGTCGACGAGGACACTGAGGAAAAGAAGACCTACCAGATCGTTGGCGATCAGGAAGCTGACGTGAAGTCGGGCCGCATTTCGATTTCGTCGCCGATCGCGCGCGCGCTGATCGGCAAGGAAGTGGGTGACGCGATTGAGGTCAATGCGCCCGGCGGCGCGCGCGGCTACGAGATCGTTGAACTGCGCTTCGGCTGATCGCATTTGCCGTGAAGATCTTTGGCTATCTTCCAGGCGGGAAGGGACTGCATCATTTCAGTCCGTCCCGCCTTTTCCTTGACCCCGACAGCCGCACGGCCGTTGTGCTGAACCCAAAGGTCGGATCGACATTCCTGCGCGATGCGCTGGCCAATGGCTTTCGGACCTATCGCGGCAGGCAAGACCCGTCAGACGGGCGCTACCGGCTGATGAAGATGGCGCGAAAGTTTCCGATGGCGCGTACGAGCGACTATCTGGAGGCGCTGCGTCACCCGGACCGCTATGAATTTCATGCGCTGGTGCGAAATCCCTATTCTCGGTTGAAGTCTGCCTGGAAGGACAAGTTCTTCAACGGCCATCACAAGGGCTATCCACGCTCGATGCGGGATGGCGAGCTGGCGAAAATGCGCAGGTTTGCGCGCCAGACGGGCCTTGAAGGCGCCAAAGACGGCGAACTGGTGCCGTTTGATACGTTTCTGGAAAGTGCGCTGACCGAGCCGCTTGGCCGGATGAACCATCATTGGGATGCGCAATCAGGCGTGCTGATGATGGACCGATTCCGCTATGCGCGGCTGTTTCACATCGAAGACCAGCGCGACGAAGCCCTGGCGGTGATTGGCGCGAGGCTGGGCTTTCCGGCCGATTGGGCAGACGGCGATGGCGGCAAGCGAAACTCGTCTGGCGTCGACGAAGTGACCGTGTTCGACCAGGCGCGGGCCGACCGGGTGTACCGGAGGTTCATCCGCGATTTTGAGGCGCTGGGCTATGACCGCGACAGCTGGACGGGGCTGTAGAGCATCGCCCTCTACCGGGCGAAGTCGATTGCGCCTTCGCTCTTGACCTGACGGATGGTGAGCGCTGTGCGCACCGTGTCGACATTGGGCGCCGAGGTCAGGTTTTCGATCACAAAAGACTGGAACGTGGCGAGATCTGCCGCCACGCAGTGCAGCAGGAAGTCGGATTCGCCCGACACCATCCAGGCTTGACGCACGATGGGCCAGCCGCGCGCCTGCTCGGAAAACTGCTTCAGGTCTGCATCGGAATGATGTTTCAGGCCGATGATGCAGAAGGCGACGACGTCAAAGCCGACAGCAGGGCCGTTGATGAGGGCGCGGTAGCCGGCGATGACGCCACTGTCTTCGAGCTTCTTGACCCGGCGCAGGCAGGGCGGCGCAGAAATGCCAACCCGGCGCGACAGCTCGACATTGGTGATGCGGCCATCCTCCTGCAGCTCGCGCAGGATCTTCCAGTCGATGGCGTCGAGGTCGGCCTTGAGTGCCAAACGAAATACTCCGGGTGCGAATCTGTCGTGAGACGAAAGGAAATTACGCATAGGGGTTTTTCGGGCAAGGGTCACTTGCTCTCTCGCCGCCGGTTCCGGCACCATAAGCCAAAGTATGCGGTCAAGGAGCGAATCATGGCGCAAAAGAAGGTGGCGGTCGTAACGGCCGGCGGGTCCGGCATGGGGGCAGCGGCCGCCCGGCGGCTTGCTGCAGACGGATTTGACGTCGCCATCCTGTCATCTTCGGGCAAGGGCGAGGCGCTTGCGGCTGAACTTGGCGGTCTCGGGGTGACCGGTTCCAACCAGGTTCCGGACGATCTCAGCAGGCTGGTTGAGCTGACGATGGAGCGGTGGGGGCGGGTGGATGTGCTGGTCAACAGCGCGGGCCACGGCCCCCGCGCGCCGATCCTTGAGATCACCGACGATCAGTGGCGCACCGGCATGGATATCTATTTTCTGAACGTTGTGCGCCCGGCCCGGCTCGTGACGCCGATCATGGTAGCGCAAAAGGGCGGAACCATCATCAATATTTCGACAGCATGGGCGTTTGAGCCAAGCTCAATGTTCCCGACCTCGGCGGTGTTCCGGTCTGGACTTGCCTCGTTCACCAAGATTTTTGCTGACCAGTACGCGCCCGACAATGTGCGGATGAACAATGTGCTGCCGGGCTGGATCGACAGCCTGCCGCAGACCGAGGAGCGCCGCGACAGCGTGCCGATGGGCCGTTATGGCTCAAGTGACGAGATCGCGGCGACGATCTCTTTCCTGGCGTCGGACGGGGCGGGCTATATTACAGGCCAGAACCTCAAGGTGGACGGCGGTTTGACCCGAGCGGTGTGAGGCCGCAAGGACACAAGACTGTTAGGAAGCGGATTGCGGGCTTGCGCTTGAGGCCTCTCAATCCCTAAATCTTGGCTTTCGCGCCAGGCGGCATGCCGCCCCGATTGCGCCCGCCAAACAGCCGGGAAGACCCATATGTCCGTTCGCCACGCACCAGTCCTTATCGTTGGCTCAGGCCCTGCCGGCTATACGGCGGCAATCTATGCGGCGCGCGCCATGCTCAAGCCGATGCTGATTGCAGGTATTCAGCAGGGCGGCCAGTTGATGATTACGACCGACGTCGAAAACTATCCGGGCTTTGCCGATCCGATCCAGGGGCCGTGGCTGATGGAGGAGATGCGCAAGCAGGCCGAGCATGTCGGTACCGAGATGGTCAATGACATCATTGTCGAGGTCGATACCAACAGGCGTCCGTTCGTTCTCAAGGGCGACAGTGGCGCGACCTATACCTGTGATGCGTTGATTATTGCGACTGGCGCTCAGGCCAAATGGCTCGGCATTCCGAGCGAAGAAACATTTATGGGGTTTGGCGTCTCGGCTTGTGCGACGTGCGATGGTTTCTTCTATCGCGGCAAGGACGTTGTGGTGATCGGTGGCGGCAATTCGGCAGTCGAAGAGGCATTGTACCTGTCGAACCTCGCAAAGTCGGTGACCGTGGTGCATCGGCGCGACGAGTTCCGCTCGGAGCGGATCCTGCAGGAACGGCTGTTCCGCAAGGAAAATGTCAAAGTGCTCTGGGACAGCGCGGTGGAAGAGATCACCGGCGAGCCAGCCAAGAAACCATTGCCCCCATCGGTCACAGGCATTCGCGTCAAGAATACAAAAACTGGCGCGATCACCGAATTTCCGATCGACGGGGTGTTTGTAGCGATCGGCCATGCGCCGGCGGTCGAGCTTTTTGCCGGCAAGCTGAAGCAGAAGCCGAACGGCTATTTGTGGACGGCGCCGGATTCGACCCGGACGGATGTTCCGGGCATATTCGCCGCTGGCGACGTCACGGACGATATCTACCGGCAAGCAGTCACTGCAGCAGGGATGGGCTGCATGGCGGCGCTTGAAGCGGAAAAATACCTGGCGGAACTGGAAGCTCACAAAGAGGCCGCTGAGTAAGGAAAGAGGGCCGGCAACGTCCGGCGAAGGGGAATATGGCCACCATGCCACTCGACTGGGACAAGCTGCGCGTGTTTCACGCCGCCGCCGAAGCAGGCTCGTTTACCCACGCGGCCGAAAAACTGAAACTGTCGCAGTCGGCGATTTCGCGGCAGGTGAGCGCGCTCGAACACGATGTCGGGGTGCCGCTGTTTCACCGTCATGCGCGCGGCCTGGTGCTGACGGAACAGGGTGAAATGCTGTTTCGCACTGCACACGACGTGCTGGTGAAGCTGGAAACAGTGAAATTGCGGCTGACCGAAACCAAGGACAGGCCTTCTGGCCTTCTCAGGGTGACCACCACGGTCGGGCTAGGTGCGGGCTGGCTGACCGAGCGGGTGCCTGAGTTTCTGGCGCTTTATCCGGATATTCAGATACAACTCCTGCTGGCCAATGAAGAACTCGACCTGACCATGCGGCAGGCAGACTGCGCCATTCGCCTGCGCCAGCCGCAGCAGCCGGATCTGATCCAACGGCGCATTTTTACTGTGCATTTCCACATCTATGCCGCGCCATCCTACCTGGCCAAACACGGGACGCCGGCAACGCTTGCCGATCTGGACGACCATCGGATTGTCACGTTCGGCGACCCGATCCCGGTGCATATCAGCGACGTAAACTGGCTGGAAACGGCTGCGAGGCCAGATGGCACGCGTCGCACCAATGTCTTGCAGATCAACGATATTCTGGCGATCAAGCGGGCAGTGGAAGGCGGTGCGGGCATCGCCATGCTGCCTGACTATGTCGCTGGCAAGGATGCGGGGCTGGTTCCGATCCTGACCGAGACAGAAGCTCCGTCGTTCGACACCTATTTCTGCTATCCCGATGCGATGAAGCATCAGGTCAAGCTGCAGGTGTTCCGCGATTTTCTGATTTCGAAGGCACGGAACTGGGCGTTTTAGAGCCCGTTTGGAAACTCGTGGGGCTGGCCTGCAAACGACGCTTTTCTGCACTTCGGTACTCACGTAGTTGATCTACGCTCCGCTCCGATGTTCGAAAAACACCATTTTCGCCTCAGCCTGACGGTTTCAAAACAGACTCTGAGCAGCCGCTAAAGGACCCGCTCCATCATCACCAGATCGGTCGTAATCTCAGCGCCATTGGAGTCGCGGCGGACGCGCAAGGCGGGCAAGACCGTATGTGTGATGCTGAAGCCGAGCTTGTCGCGATAGAAGGGGCCGGCGGTCTGGGTCCCGAGGTGGATCGCCTTGACACCTTCGTCGCGCATGAAGGCGATCAGCGCCTCGCCAAGCCATTGGCCGGTGCCGGGCGGCAGGCCGGCATCAAGCGTCATGGTGGCCAGATAGGCATATCGCTGGCCGGAGCGTGCGTGGATGGAACCACAAGCTCCGCCGCGCAGCTTTCCTTCGCCGTCCAGAAGTTCCAGCGCAAAACCTGGCCGGATCTTCGGATCGGCCTCATCGACTGCTTCTATGTAGAGGATGCGGCCTGAACCGCTGTCCGGGCTGCGCTTGTACCATGTCGTGTCGTCAGGGCCGGCTGGCATGTCGATCGGCGCCTCGGCAAAGCCTGCCTGTGTCAATGGTGAGGAGAGGCGCGCTCCATAGGTGGTGAGCAGGATGACCTGGCTGACAGCCGCACCCTCGGATTCAAGTCTCCTGGCCAGTCGCTCTACATATCCGGTGATATCGTTCAGAAACGGGCTCGTGGCCGGATCGGCGACATCGGGATAGTCGACGGTGATCGCCGGATTGAAGCCAAACTCCTTCTCGCGCTCGATAAACATCGCAAAAAGCTTGCCGGCGGCATCGTCCAGATCGGCCTGACTGGCGGTGCGGAGCGTCTTGCGGATCAGTTGGAGGTCGTTCGGCATGGTGGAGCAATCTCAGACAGGGTTCGGCAATTTCTTAGCTTCCAATCTGGCCTGGTCCAATGCAAATCGCATATTCTCTAGGCACAGCCCGGCTGCTGGATTGGTCCAACAGGCCAAAAAACCGTGCAAATGCACAGTCTATGCAAATCTGCATAGCTGAGATGCAGCTTGCCTGCTTGTTAACCAGGCAAATGACGATCATATCACGCCCATCTCCTGAGCGCGTTCTCCTCCCATTAGCGCTCACGAGTGTTCCCCTCTGGAGGTTCGCTGGCAACAGCACTTCCAATCGACTAGGCCGGGTCAATGATCCGGCCTTTTTTCGTTTTTGGGCCCCTGCTTGGCGCTAGGTCGTAGTGACGATTTAACGCTTGGCCGCGTTGGCGACCAAAATTGGCCCTGAACAGGAGAAAAGCGCAAGGCGGTGTTGACCACCGTCGAGCATTTTCGACGCATTCAAGGTCAATTTTGACCCAACCCCGAAGGGGCCGCGCGCAAATCCGCCATTCCGGCGTCGCTCGTCGTCGAATATGCGCAGCATGTCCTTCCTCCGCGCTCCTGGACCTGACAGATTTTCGCAGCGGCGCAGCCAAACGTTAAATCGTCACTACGACCTAGACCCTTTCAGGTCCAAATGGAATCGTTCTGCCGGAGGGCATTTGGACCTGAAAGGGTCTATTGGCGAAAAGGCTGCGAGTTGGTCAGGGCGTTTCGGTGACGCCGGAAACTGCTGCCTGGACCAAGGCGGCAGGGTTCGACCATGGATAGGCGCTGATCGTTATCAGATTGTGCGAAATGCCGTTGAGAGCGCACATCAGCAGATCAACCTTTAATTTGAGATCGGGTTCAGAAAGAACGCCAGCATGAGCATCGGCAACGCCGCGCTGGAAGATCAGGAAGCGCGAGAGCAAGACGTCGTTCTGGACAAAGATACTGACGTCGGACTGGTCGACACTGCTGGACATGAAGACCAAAAAATAGTGATCGCGATGGTCTAGCCAAAAGCGAACATATTCCAGCGCTACGGCGTTGAGCCGGTCTGCCGGATCTGAATGCTGTTCGGCTATCTGGTCGAGCCTGTCGAACAGCGCTGTGAACACCTGGCTCCAGAGATCGCGCAGGATGTCGATCTTGCGTTCGTAGTAGCGGTAGACAGTCGCAACGGTGCAGCCAACTTCCTGCGCAATGCGACGCATTGAGACGGCCTCGTATCCATCTTGTTGAAACAACCGGAGCGCGTGGCCGGCGATGCGCGCCTGCATGTCCGCAAACTGCTGCAGTGAGCGGACCGGGCGTCCGCGTCCGCGTGGTTGAGCGTCTGGTGGCATTGTTTCTTTTACCTCTGTGTTGACAAGAGACGCCGAAGCCTCGCTTGACAAGGACATGAATTAAATAATACGCGTTATCGATAAATATGGCGCATGATGGACTTTGCCGCTACCGAGACGGAGATGACATGGCTCAGGCTGAGAATGCGGCAATTGCGTTACGGGAAATGAGCGCCTACCGGGCACTGTTCGTCATTGCGGCACTCTGGAATTTTGCCGGAGCGATCCCCGGTCTTTTCGACACGGGAGGTATGTTCCTGCAGGAGTTCGGCCGGGAACTGAACGATCCCGTTCTGCTCGCTGTCTATCGGGGCGCGTGGGGCACTGCATTCCTTTATGGATTTGGCTTCTTGCTCGTCGCCGCCAACCCGCAGCGTCATACCGGAATTGTTCTCATGGGTGGGCTGGGCAAGGCGCTGTTCGCGCTCAACTTGCTCAACATGTATCTGCAGGGGTGGACCTCAAGTTTCGCCATTGCCGTCATCCTGGGCGACATCGTCTTTGTGGCGGCGTTCATCTGGTACTTTTTCAGGATGAAGCGGCTTGGACCAATTCTGGCGTGAATGCCAGGTGCAGACTTGGCCTAAACAATCCTGATCCAGCTTGATGCGCAATTGTAACTGGCAGGGCGGAGCGGCTATTGCCACACCGCCCTGAACATTGGCGCAATTGTTGCGCTCAGGCCGCCTTGCCCTGTGCGCTCAAGATTTCGTCTGCGATGCGTCCGGTGAGTTCGGCCATGTGGTCAAACTGCGCACGATAGGATGCGACGCCGGCAGAAGCCGAGCGTAACTCGACGATCAGGTCGCCGAGTTCCGATTGCGGAATGATCGCCTCGACCACATCCCAGCCGTCCCAGCCCTGGCGCGCGTCGTAACCGAGGATCTGGCCGCGCCGTTGCGGGATCATTGCTGTGATGCGGGCGGTGGCATCCGATGGTGTGGTGATCTCGACCTTCATCACTGGCTCCAGCAGAACCGGGGAGCAGGCCGCAAGCCCTTCTTTCATCGCAATGCGAGCCGCCATCTGGAACGCCATGTCGGAACTGTCGACATTGTGGTACGATCCGTCGGACAGGTTGACTGCGATGTCGACCACCGGAAAACCGAACGCGCCTGATTTGAGAAAGTCTCGTACGCCGGTTTCGACCGACGGGATGTAGGTCTTTGGCACGACGCCACCGGTGATCGTGTCGGTGAACTCAAAACCTGAACCGCGCGGCAGCGGCTTGATCTCGATGACCACATCGCCGAACTGGCCATGACCGCCGGACTGCTTCTTGTGGCGGCCGCGCTGTTGCACCGATTTGCGGATCGTCTCGCGATAAGGCACCTGCGGACGGTGTGATTCCAGCGGAATTTGATAGCGGCCTTCCAGACGCTCCATGGCGACGCGCAGGTGCATTTCGCCCTGACCCGACAGCATGGTTTCGCTGGTGTCCTGGTTCTGTGCGATAGACAGCGATGGGTCTTCGTCGGCAAGCTTGGACAGCGCCGCCGACATCTTGACCTCGTCCTTGCGCTCCTTGGGGCGCAGAGCGACGGTGAACACAGGCTCGTTGCCGGCAGGCAAGGCGTCAACGGCAATCGCTGATTTGCCGGTTGAAATCAGGTCGCCAGTACGGATGTCATCCAGCCGCCCGAGCGCGACGACGTCGCCTTCATCGGCCTTGGCTTGCTTTGCCTGATCCTTTCCAATGAGGCGGTGCATACCGCTGACCTTGCCGGTGCGGCCGTCGCTGGCGATGACCTCCGCGCCGTCTGAGATCGAGCCCGACAGGACACGCGCCACTGACAGCTTGCCACCATGCGACGTGTGCACGGTTTTCATGATGCGCAGGGCGGACTGACCCTCGGCGATGCCGAGACGCGCCCTTGTGTCAGCAACGTCTGGCGCGTCATGACGGATCGTCTTCAGAAGCCGCAGCACGCCATTGCCGTGTTCGGCTGAGCCGATGAAGACCGGGATGACAGAACCATCGCGCAGGTCAGCGGACAGATCGTCAAACACCTCGTCGCGCGGCGACGGCTTGTCTTCGAGCAGTTGCTCCATCAACTCGTCGTCGTGGTCGGCAAGCCGCTCGAGCATCGAGAACCGTGCCTCGATCTCACGGGCGCGTTCGTCGTCAGGGATTGCAGCGACTTCGCTTTCGGCCTGTTCGCGCCAGATGTAGGCCCGCTCAAGCGCCAGGTCGATGGCGCCGACGGTCTGACCATCCTTGCGCAATGGGATCTGGCGCAGCAGAAGTGGCGTGCGGCTGGCTGGCTGCAAGAGTTTCAGCGTGTCGCGCACACCAGCGTCAATCTTGTCGACCTTGTTGAGGAAAAGGATGCGGGGCACACGCGTCTCGTCCAGCTGACGCATGATCAGCTGCAGGGCAGGGATCTTCTTTTCGTCCGCCTCGGCCACCACAATGGCTGCGTCGCACGCTGCCAGTATCGGCGAGGCCTCATAGCCGAACTCGATGGAGCCGGGGCAATCGGCAAAGCAGATCGTCTCGCCCATGAAATCGATGGTGGCGAAGCTTGCCTCGACACTCATCTGGTGAGCGCGGGCTTCGGGAGAATTGTCGCCAACAGTGTTTTTGGCAGCAACAGAACCTTGTTTGGGAATTGTGCCCGACCGGGCGAGTATGGCCTCAAAAAGCGTTGTCTTTCCGCTCGCGAAGGGACCGATGATGGCGATGCATTTCGGTCCCTTGCGCCTGTCTCCGGCGCGCTTGCCCATGCTTTCCTCCTCTCATTCGTTTCCGTATGAGCGGCGGCCGCGAGCAAGTCGGCCGTTGGCCGTCGCATGGCCGATCCGGCCAGGCAGCCGGCAAAGGCCATTTCTCATCGAAACACGGGAGGTGTCCGGGAGCAAGAGCCGTGTGGGAAGCTTGCCGGCCTACTCTTCGGGCTCGGTCGAAAACATCAGCGGGAAGCCTGCTTCCTTGCCCGCATCGATCGCGCGCGTCGCCTTGGTTTCAGCGATGTCCTTCGGGAATACCGCAACGACACAAACGCCACGTTGATGAGCTGTGATCATCACACGGTTCGCCTGATCTTCAGACAGCCGGAACTCTGCCTTCAGCACGCGCACAACAAATTCGCGCGGCGTGAAGTCATCGTTCAGCAGCATCACTTTGTAGAGTTTCGGCCGTTTGACCGCAGGTTTGATCCTGGTTTTGGGCGTAGCGACAGGGCCGGCCATTGTCATTGTCCTGAATCTTCTGTCGTCAATTATCATACTCCGGAACGACAACCTGTGTCCAATGTTTGCGGTGAACAAGGTTTACCCAGGGTTGCAGCTATTCCATGATCCGCTTTGCAACGCGCGTCGCCAGTCTGGCTGGTCCGGGGCATCGGCCAGGGAAATCCAGCCAGATTGCCCAGCCCCGGCGACAAGACGGCAAAAGCGCCGCCCGCTGACCGGCAGAGGCTCAAACTACCGCTGCAATACGTTGACGATCTCGGTCATGTTGGTGCGCACCCGCAGGACGTAGGAATCCATTGTCGACAGATGAGTGGCAAACAGACCATCTTCAGCGCTGTTGGCGATCAGGATCGGTTGTGTGCGCAGGGAGGTTCTAAAATTGTCTTCCATCTGCTTCCAAAGCTGGTCGAGATTGCGCTCGCGGATGACGTCCTCGAAGTCGGCATGTGCGCCAGACAGCAGGCCGTAATAGGCGTAAAGCTGACCATAGGCGAACCAGAAACGGTCGTCGGCGCGGGGGTCGAAGAAGCCGTAATTGTAGTTTTCCGCCCGTTCGCGAAGGATCGCCGATGTGCTGCCCAACGCGCTGGCGACGCGGTCAAGATACTGGATCAAATTGTCGGCGCGCGCGTCAAATACGGCATCGCAACGCTCGAGGCTGGCGTTAAAGGCTCTCAGATCTGTGATAATCCGCCGATAGAACGATGGGGTGGGCGTCTTGGGGCCGGGCGGATTGATGCCGATATACCAGGTGTATTCGTCAAACTGGGCATTACCGCGCGCGTCCTGCAGATTGGCGTCGATGCGCGATGTGCCGCGCAGACGGCCCATATTGTCGGCAAGTTCGATGGTGGTGCGGCGGATGGTTTCGTGGATGCCGCGCTGGAATGACGCCTTGTTGTCCATCCAGGGCGTGCGATCCCAGGAAATACCGAAGAAGCCGAGCTTGTAGACGAGCATCGACGAAATCCAGCGATTCTGGTTGACGTTGAAGTCGGTCAGGTCAGCGGCGACGGTTGCAATGAGCGATGTGCCGCAGCTGCGGGTTTCTGGGGCCGCGGGGGCCTGGACGCTGGACGACGGAGCGCCGCTGGCCTGGGCATTGTCTGTTGCAGGCGCTGCAGGTGCTGGTGCTGGTGCTGGAGCTGGCGCGACAGAAACCTGAACCTCGCCAGCCGAACGGTTGCGGCTCTCGTGATTGTAGGCGTCGACATAGTTTGGGTTGAAGTTGGTCCAGATCTGCGTTGTGTAAAGGAAAAACAGATAGAGTCCGGCAATCAGAGCAATGCCGGCGCCGAAGACCAGCTTTATGATCCAGCCCTTCTCCTTGTACCAGCGGCCAAACCACATGAACGGCCAGAGCAGGATGCCGATCACGAAGCCGATACCTTTGCCGATCCACTGGAATATGGACGTGAAGAAATTGACGATCGGATCAAACATTGCATTCCCCTCGCGACTTAGTCTGTCAGGCCATAGAGGCGTGCGCGAAATGCCGCCTTGTCTTTCAGATATGTGGTTTTCAGTGTCTCGACAACATGCTCCCGCCAACGTTTCGGCCAGTCTTCATATTGTTTGTAAAACGTCTCCTTGTTGAAAACATAGAGCGAAACGACATCGTCGGGCACGAAGTCGGCGATTAACGCATTTGTCAGCCAGGCGTCAGGATGATCGGGTTTGGCGCGCACGACCTGGAAACGTAACTCCGGCGCAACATCTTCCAGCTTGATGCGGCCGGTCTGTGCGACCTCGCGTTTGGCGGCGTTGAGAAACGGGAACACGCCATCGCGATTGATCAGATCTGCGTTCTGGTGAATCCACGTCTGCAGCCAGATGCGGTCGACCTTGTCGAAATTCAGGTCGGGCTGTTGCTTGTGGATCAGCGCGGCAATGGCCATTTCCGCGCGATGCTCAAGATAATCGGAGGTTTCCAGCCAAGATGCGCGCGGAAGGTCGAGCCGGCCGGTCTGGGCGAGGAACCGGAAGACCCGATCAGCGTCGCGGATGCCCAGATAGGAGACCTGCCAGGGCCGCGAACGCCGGAAACCGGGTGCGGCAGGGTCGGAGATGACGGTTGTCGAATCCGGATCGATGAAGACATACATGCCGCCGAAATGGCTGGTCCAGAACGCATCATGGCGAAAAATGACCTGATCGGGCACCAGCTTGTTTTCGCGGATGTCGCCGGTGATTCTGGCCAGTTCCACCATGCGTTCAAGCATAGCGTTGTCGCGCCATGCGTCGGGTTCGAGCTTCAGGCGGTCGACAAGCGTCCCGAGTTCATTGGCCTTGCCGAGCGTGTCTTCCGCTGACAGAACGCGGAACTCGACCTGGTTGATCGACAGCAGGTCCTCGATGCCGTCAACCTTGGCGACAGAGTCTTCGATTTCGCCGTAGATCACATCCTTGATCGTTAGCGCATCTATGGCGCGGCGGTTGGATGCGAAGAACTGGTACATCAGCTGTGGCGTGTTCGAAAACGCCGTGTGCACCACCGGCAAATCGGCCTGGGCGGGAGTGAGGATGATGAAGCGGCGATTGATCTCGTTGGGGTCGAGATAAAGCGGGTCCTTCTGTTCCCCGGCGATCTGCGGTGAGAAACCTGTGCGATCGATCTCGAAGCTCTTCAGCTTGGTAGGTTTGAGACCGAATGCCGCCAGTGCCTTGTTGTAACGGTCGATCAGATGTGGCTCGTCGATCGTCAGAAGCCGGCCATAGATCAGATCGTTTTCCTGAAGAAGGTCCATCCAACTGCCCTGTTGCGCCGCAATCCTGCTCCTACCGGCGCAATGTCCAGCCGCAGCAATCGAAACCCGAATTTAGTCTGCCAGCTACTGGCTCTCAAGACGCACGACTGCGATTTGAACCTGAAAGGCTCTTGAACAGATTGAGGCTGGACCCGAAGGATTGCGTTCCCTGACGGGAATGGCAATCTGCCCGCAAGTGGAGACTGGCGTTGCTGATAATTTTGAAATGGCTTCTGGTTGCCTTCGGCCTGTATGCAGTGCTGATTGTCGTCGCTCGAATTGTGTTCCCGCTGCCTGATCGGTCGAAGATTGAACCGAGTGCGGCGATCCCCCTGGGCGGTGACACCACGTGGGGCCGGTTTCTGAAAGAAGCTGCCTTGAGGCGCCCGGGAAAATCCGGCGTTGTGGCGCTTGTCACCGGGCACCAGGCGCTTGCCGCGCGGCTGTTGCTGGCGGGCAGGGCGGAGCGATCAATCGACCTGCAATATTACATCTGGCACGACGATGTTTCGGGCAGGCTGTTGCTGCGCGCGCTGCATGACGCGGCAAAACGCGGGGTGCGCGTGCGGCTGCTGGTTGATGACAATGGCGTGCCGGGGATGGACGATATCTTTTCGGCGCTCAGCGCTGCCGACAATCTTGAGGTGCGCATCTTCAACCCGTCACGGGTCAGAAACCCGAAACTGCTGGGCTATGCTTTCGACCTTTTCCGCATGAACCGCCGCATGCACAACAAGTCGTTTATCGTTGACGGCGCAGCGGCGATCCTTGGCGGCCGCAACATTGGGGACGAATATTTCTCCATCGGCGACCACACCTATTTCCTTGATCTCGATGTGCTGGCTACAGGCGCTATCGTGCCGGAGACGGCAGCCGATTTCGACACGTACTGGAACAGCGAATCCGTCTATCCGGTTGATCTTGTCGTGGGCGGCCTGGAGCCTGCCCTGCCGGACTGGTTGACGGGCGAGCCGGTGGCGGACGCGCCGGAGTGGCTGAGTTGCCTGCCGGAGATCGAGAAGCGGCTTGATGCGGCTCTAAGGGATGGCTCGTCTCAACTCGAGTGGACCGATGTCAAGCTGGTCAGCGATGATCCGTCCAAGGGGCTGGGCAAGGCGTCGGGCGACCAATTGATGATCAACCAGATGAGCAAGGCGCTCGGGCCGGTGACGCGGTCGCTCGATCTGATCTCCGCCTATTTCATTCCAGGCAAACGTGGCGTCGAGTTTTTTGCGGGCATACAGAAATCCGGCGCAAAGGTGGAAGTCCTGACCAATTCACTTCTGGCGACCGATGTCGCGCTGGTTCACGCAGGCTACACTAAATACAGACGCAAACTGCTGGAGGCGGGAATTGCGCTCTATGAACTCAAGCCGCAACCCGGCGTGCCGTCCGGCCCGGACGAGTTGTCGCTGATCGGTTCGTCCGGCTCCAGCCTGCACGCCAAATCACTGAGCATTGACGGGAACCGCATCTTTATCGGTTCGTTCAATTTTGATCCGCGCTCGGTCAATCTGAACTGCGAAATGGGTTTTTTGATCGACAGCCCGGCGATGGCGAAAGAGATGCGCGCGGCGTTCGGCGGCCAGATTGCCAAAGGCTCGTACCAGGTGGTGTTGCGCGACGGCAAGATGCGGTGGATAGAGACGGCGGCCGACGGGTCGGTGACCGTGCACGACAATGAGCCCGGCGTATCATGGGGAATGCGGCTGATGGTGACGCTGCTCGGGCTGCTGCCGATTGAATGGGCGCTGTGAGGGGAGAGAGTAATCTGTATGATATAAAATACCCGCCTTAGAGCGTCGTGCTGATTGAGTGAATCGGAGGATTTCCGCCGTTGCTGAATTGTGATTCAACCTAATTGGAGGTGGATCATGGGCCTATGTCGATCTGATGATTTGCGGCTTCGGGTTACCGATGCTGTTGCTTCTGGCAGTTCTCGCCGGGCCGCCGCGCAGCGCTTTGCAGTGAGTATCAGTTCTGCGATCCGTTGGAGTGCACGTGCAGCCAGCGAGGGTGATCCGCGACCGCGCAAGCAAGGCCGCCCGGCGGGCAAGGGCCCGTTGGCCGATCATCTTGACTACCTGATTGCGGTGGTTGAGGCGTCGCCCGACATTACCATGCCGGAACTGGCGGTTCGGCTGCATGCCGAGCGCGGCGTGGCTGCCGCCGATGCGTCGCTCTCGAAGCTGCTATGCCGGGCCGGGTTCACATATAAAAAACAGCTGATGGCGTCGGAATGCGCACGCGCTGATGTAGCCGAGCGGCGCAGGATCTGGATCAATCGCAGACAGCCACGCATGCGGCGTCAACCAAGCCGTCTGGTGTTCATCGATGAGACGTCGGTCAACACCAAGATGACCCGTCAGCGGGGCCGCGCCAGAAAGGGCAAGCGCCTGAAGGCCAGCGCTCCGTTTGGCAAATGGGGAACCCAGACCTTCATTGCGGGTTTGCGCCATAATGCGCTGACCGCCCCTTGGGTGATCCCGGGCGCAATGGACCGCGAGGCCTTCAACATCTACATCGAAACGCAGTTAGCCCCAACGCTTGCGCCAGGCGATGTCCTTGCGTCGGGAAAATGATCCCCCGGATCATTTTCTATCCTCCTCACCTCGACAATCTCTCGGTTCACAAGAGCGCCAAAGCCGAAGCCGCGATACGCCAGCGCGGCGCATGGATGCTGTTCCTGCCGCAATACTCGCCCGACCTGAACCCGATCGAGATGGCCTTCTCCAAACTAAAGGCCCATCTGCGCAAAGCCGCCGCACGAACCTTCGATGGCCTACTCGAAGCCATTGTCGACATCTGCAGTCTCTATGATCCCTCAGAATGCTGGAACTACTTCAAAACCGCCGGATACGGGTCAGATTAATGGCACGACGCTTTAGTTGAATTAAATTTATTCAGGTGCGTCACATCAAATTTCATATTGATTTATATTTTTCGAATCAATATTATGTATCTATAATAATATTAAATAAGGAGGTTCATCAATATGGACGAATTTATCAAAATATTTGCAATTATTTCAAATTTGTCAATTTTGTTAACGTTTTTCTTTGGTGTTTATATTTATTATAAGCAATCTAGATTATCTATAAAATTATCTTCTTCCCAAATAGTTGTTGAAATATACGAACAGTATTCATCTCCGGATTTCCGTGAAAAAAGGAGAGAATTTGGAAAGAAATTACAGTTTCATATCAATGATGAGCGACATATAGTTGTTTCTGATTACTCTAGATCTGCGTCTCTTTTTGAAAATCTTGGATATCTTGTTCGAACTGGCGTGTTAGATAAAGGGATGGTGCTGAATGTTTTTGGTTGGGCAGCGGCAAATTACTTTTATATACTTAGGTACGGGAGCGATAAATTTGACTATATCAAAGCTGAAAGGGAAACGTGGGATTCGGCGCTTCGAGAGCTAGAGTACTTGTACAATATTTTCGTCTCTGAGAATAAAAATGTAATATCTAGAGTTACTGCACAGGAATTTATCGATATAGAGATCAATATTTAGATGGAATATTGGAATATTTGTATATCAATATAGTTCGATCAGATAATATTATTTTACGAATTGTATTTAAGATTGACGACGTTACCACAGCCCCTTCTTCTTCAGCTCTTCCATTTCCCTCACGGCGCGTTCGCGCAGGCGGCCGTCACGCAGCAGCTTTTCGACGGCTGAATCGTCTGCCCTGTCGGAATAGCGGAACTCGGAGTCCGCATAGCGGTTGATCTCCTGCATGATCATTGACATGTCAAACGGCCCGCGCAGTTCCTCCACCATCGCCTTCTTCTCGTCGTAGGACTTGTGCATGAAGGTTTCGGGCTTTTCGAACCAGTCGTCGGGGAGTTCGATGTCCATGGCGCGCATTTTGATCGCGTCGGTGACGTTCTTGATGGCGCGGCCGGTGAAGCGCGGCTCGACTTCCTTGATCATGTGCAGGTATTCGCCGACGTCTGCGAGGGTCTTTGGCGCGCCATTTTGCTTCATGAAGCGGTCGTAGACCTTCATCAAGCCGTCTTCATGCGGCTTGGAATGGCTTTCATAGGCAGTGTCGATGGCGCGTTTGATCTCCTGCGCGGCGTAGAGCTCGTGGTCGCCCAGCGGAATCTTGTGGTTCTTGCCGGCCAGCAGCACGAAGATGTCGATGTAATCTTCGCGAGTCTGCGGACCGTCGACCAGCCACCGTGCGCCGGCGCGCTGGCGCAGGGCGTCGTCGACATTTTCTGGGTAGTTGGAGAACATGCCAAACGAGCAATTGCCGCGGATGACGGTGTTGGTGCCCGAAAACGCCG
Source organism: Mesorhizobium sp. (assembly GCA_036742015.1). Taxonomy (GTDB): domain Bacteria; phylum Pseudomonadota; class Alphaproteobacteria; order Rhizobiales; family Rhizobiaceae; genus Mesorhizobium_A. The sequence goes on from DAINRF010000041.1 coordinate 25,545, forward strand.
ACATCAGCACGCCGGTGATTTCGTGTTGGCCAGCCGATGCACGGTCGTCAGAACGCTTGGCCGCAACCTGATCAATGTCGTCGACCGTGCCGAAGCCGATCAGTTTCGGGTTCAGCACATTGTCGATGAACGCCTTGCAGTTCTGGCCCGACTTGCCCTGATATGACGAGATCTGGTCGACGCCAAAATTCTCGTAGTGGAACGGGTAGGAGGCGACCTGGCAGTAGCCGTTGACCATGCCGGCGATCATCTGGATGAGGGTCGTCTTTCCGGTGCCGGGTGCGCCGTCGCCGATGAAGGTGAACAGAAAACCGCCGAGTTCAACAAACGGGTTCAGCTGCCGCTCGAAATCATAGGCGGCCAGCATCTTGGCCAGTTTCAGCGACTGGTATTTGGCGATGTGGTTGCCAACGACCTCGTCCGGTTTCTTGAACGACATGACCAGCGGCTTTGACTTCTGGCCGGGCGCAACATCGAAGCCGTCAAGCGTGAAGTCGTCAGCCTCGATGCGGATATGGGCGTCTTCGAACGTTCCGAGACCGTCAAAGCGGCCGCGGCGGGCGAGCAGACCTTCGACGGAGACGCGGGCAAACGCCTTGGCGCGCGCCATCATCTCCTTGTCGTCCTTCGCGCCCGCTAGTGCAGCGTCGAGGCCGGCGACCATTGACTTGACCGCGTCCTGCGCCGTGTCAAACAGGAAGTCAGGTTCGGCGACGTCATTGGGCGCTTCGCCATCGGCTTCGATGGTCTGTGTCAGATATGATGCGAGCGAGAAGGCCGCGACATAGGCGGACGCATTGACCAGCTTTCTGTAACGGTCAGCGTCAGCGCCTTCGAGCGGGGCGCGGGAGTTCTTTGCTTGCAGCGATTCCAGTTCATTGCTGCGCGCAAAAACATCCGAGACGGCCAGCGCCACCGCAATGCCGCGCCGGGTGCGGTAGAGCAGGGTGTGTTGCAGGATCGACAACATCTGGTCGTCAGGCCGCACGGCTGCGACAGTCTTTGACAGTTCGACTTCCTTGGTGCGCTGCACGCCGCTGGTCGAGACGGTTGAGACAAAGCGGCGGCCGGTGCCGGCGAGCGCCGTGTTCGACTTGCCAGCGGTCGCCTCCATCACGATCACGCGAGTCACAAAGGACTGCGCAGTCGGCAGATGCTTGGCGATGTCTTTTTCGTCGATCGTCGTCAGGCCGGTATCCATCAGAGCTTCCTATTGTTGTCATGCTGGCGAGCCTGTGCTGCTGCGCCAAGATAGATGTCCAATGTCTTGTCCAGCCGCTCAAACATCAACTGGTCGAACGCAATTGGCCCTTTGCCTGACTGATCAGCCTCGAGAGCCGCCAGATAGGCCGGACGTTCCTCTGGCCGCACTGCGATCGCAGGATAGCCGGCCCGCAGAAGCACAAGGTTCATGAGCAGCCGCGCGGTGCGCCCGTTGCCGTCATTGAAGGGGTGGATTGCGACGAGCCGCCGGTGGGCTTCAAATGCTGTTTCAGGAGCGTCTTTCATCCCGCGCAACCAACTGCCAAATTCACCCATCATGCCAGGAATGGCGATTGGCGACGGAAAATCATGGACGCCTGCCGATGTGTTCACAAAGCGTGCACGGTCTGCGTACTGGCCGCCGATGAACTTGTTGGACTGTTCGACGACGAGACTATGGAGGGCGCGTATGTCCAGTTCCTTGATCGGCGAATCTGCGTGAAGCTTCGTCATCTCGAAGATCCAATCGAGCGCATTGGCGTGATCAGTCGCCTCAAGATGATCCTTCAAAGGCTTGCCGCTGACTGTCATCCCTGTTTCGAGCACAAGTGCGGTCTCGCCAGCGGTCAGCGTATTTCCTTCAAGGGCGTTTGACGTGAAGGTAATGTCGATGCGTTGCGCGCGTTCGAGATCGTCAAGTGCGCCGGCATTTATTGCCAAACGCGTTTCATCGAGCTGCGCCTTCTTGAAGCGAACGGTCTGCGGCAAGTCCATTAGACCGGTGTTCATACGGTCTCCTTAAACATCACTGATCACCCTGTCTTTGGACAGGATATGAACCTTGTAGCCAGCGAATATCTTCTGCGCTTCACCGGCTGCATAGAGTGCCTGATAGGCCTCATGTGGCACCAGTGCGTGCTTTTCGTAGCCCGACACACCCATGCGGGCGGCTTCAAGGTCATCGGTGTTGATGTAAAATTCTTCCGACGACGGGTCGGACGAGAACAGGCCTTTCCGGCCAGGCTTTTCGTTCTTCGAAAACACTTCCTGGATGGTCCAGGTAAGCAGCCAGGCGTTTTCGGCCTTGCGCACCTTGTTCAGCACTTCGGTGACGGTCGAGTTGTGTTCGGTGATGCCCGCCGAATAGAACGGTCCAAGCACAAAGCGGCGCAATTGTTTCGGGTGCAGTGTGGCAAAGTCCTTGTCGAGATTGCCGGCAATGGTGGCTGGCGACAGCGAATAGGCCGAGTTCTTTTCGGCGAATGCGTCGAACTGATGCGCCAGCTCCGGGTTCAGCAAGCCGTCGACGGGCAGGGGTATTTCCATCTTCGGGTTCAACTGGCCGTCGCGAGTGACAAGCTGGTTGATCATCGCAGGCGTCGAGTCCTCGACGGCGGCCATATAGACCAGCGGCAGGTTGGCCAGCCCGTCAAACGCGCCCCAATGGACAAAGTAATACGGCCGCATGGTCTTGGCGTTAACCGATACTTTTACGGTCTTGGGCAGGACGAATGGCGGGAACACCTGACCGGTATTGACGCTTTCCAGATAGAGCCGCTCAGCCATGGTGCGCTGCAGCTCGGTCGGCATTGCCTTGTGGCGCAGGATGAAGTCGGCCATGTCGGCGCGCAGTGCGTCGGGTTCTGGAATGGCGGCAAGGCGTTTTGGCGCAGAACGGCGGTCGTTTTCCAGTTCCAGCACGTTCTGGAACACCGGAAAGCCGCTCTCGGCACGGCTGATCTTGAAACTGTCCATGAAGCCGAGGCGATTGCGCCAGGCGCTGAACGAACCTTCGAGACGCAGGATGTATTCGGCGACGACGCCGGCGATCACGTCATGCCGGTAGAGCGGCGAGGAATCGTCGCGCAGGAAGATGTCGAGGCCGGCAAGGGCCGCGGCAATCGCGTCGAAATAGCGGGCGGCTGGATTGTCGGGGGTCATGGGGCCGTCGTGTATTGAGGGCGCTGTCCCTCCCCCTTGCGGGGAGGGTGGCCGCGGAGCGGCCGGGTAGGGTAGCCAAGGCCGTGCTCGACGTTTTGTAACGCCTCACGCTGCCTCTGATTACCCCCTCTGGCTGCCGCGCAGCCGTCTCCCCCGCAAGGGGGGAGAAAGGCGCTTGCGCTACGCCCGCACATAGTCCGCCGAGTTGTGCTTGCGCATGACCTCGTCGAAACGGCGGGCAAACGCTTCGTCGGCCAGCTTCTTGCGGCGCTGGATGTCGGCGGTGGTGACCATGTTCTTCTCGTGCAGTTCGAGCAGGTCGCCAATGTGCTTCTGGGCGGCTGCGCCAATGCCGGCCATGGTCTCTTCAGCAGTGTTGTCGACCTGGGAACCAAGCGTGTTGATCTTGTGAGCCACGTCCTGTTGAGCGGCCGTCTTCAACGAATCTTCCAGTGCCTTGTAGAGGACGATACGCTGTTCGGTGTCGATGGTCAGTTTGTTGATCAGCGTCGACTGGGCCGCGATCTGATTGTTGAGCGAATCGACAAAGGTCTGGAACATCGAGGTGTAACGCTCGAGCGTCTGACTCTCCGCCAGCAGCTCCTGCTCTCTGGCCTGGGCCTGGTTGTATTCGGTCGCCAGTTTTGAGCGCTCGCCCTCAAGCTTGGTGCGCTCCTGCTGGCTGGTGGATGCGGCGATCTTGTTCTCGATGTCGAGCAGCAGGGGGTTCAGCGCCTCGATGCGTTTCTGGGTCGTGGTCAGCGTCTCCATCGTCGCCTTGCGGCGCTCGATCACCTGGCCGAGCGAAGCCTCCGAGGTGGAATAGCGCTGGTCGAGCACTGCCTTCTGGGCTTTCAGGATGCCGACAATCGTGTCGGATTTGGCCAGCAGTTCCTGCAGATTACCAGCGAGGCTCATATTGCGCACGCGTTCGGTGCGCATGCGCTGCTTGCGTTGCTGGGAGAAGATGCCGACGAAATTTTCCCAGCCGGTGTAGCTCTTCATGCTTTCGAATTCGGTTCCGAAAACATTGGTTGCGTCTTCAAGACCGATGATCAGGTCGGCAATATTGCCCTCCATCGTCTTCTGCTGCTTGAGCACATCCTCGATGCGGGCGTTTTCGATGTCGAAATCGGCCTGGCCGATCTTGGCGTCGGTGCGGGCAAGTTTGTCCAGCACCTGGCCGGACTGCTCGATCTTGGAGCGCATCTCCTCGACGACGCGCTTGGTCTTCTCGATCTCGGTGTCGAAATTCTGCAAGGTCGCCATGAAAGTCCTCCGGGTTACGGCCGCGTCAGCGGTCTGAATATATGTGGCGCATATATTGAATGAAAGACAGGCGGCGCAACCTGTCAGTGTCTGTTTTGAAACTCGTGAGGCTGGCCTGCAAATGCTTTATTTCTGCGATTCGGTGCTCACGCAGTTGATCTACGCTCCGCTCCGATGCTCAAAAATCGCCATTTTCGTCTCAGCCTGACGGTTTCCAAACAGACTCTCAGGGCAAATGAAAAAGCCCGCTCTCGACAGAGCGGGCTTCATCAAGACGTTAGATCAGGCGATCAATAGTAGGGAGAAACGCATTCGCGGCGATAGCCGGAGCGTGACATGTAGCTGTTGTCGCGCTCGCGATAGCGGTTGCCATAGCGGTCGTAGCACCAGTCGACATGGTCCTCCCAATCAGAGTTCCGGTAGCTTGGCTGGCTGGCGATGATCGCGCCGAGCAGGAATGCTGCCGGCGGGAACCAGTAGCCCTCGTAGTAGCGATAGCCGCGGCGCTGTTCGCGATAGCCGCGATGGCCGTTGTAATAGGCCTGGTTGCCGCGACGTTCGATACGCTGCTGGCGGCGCTGCTGTTGGCGCTCACCACGTTGTTCCCGGCGCTCGACGCGCTGTTCCCGGCGCTCGCCACGGCGCTCGACGCGCTGTTCCCGGCGCTCGCCACGGCGTTCGCCCCGCTCTTCACGACGTTCGCCCCGGCGCATCTCACGCTCTTCACGACGCTGACGTTCGCCCTGACGCTGGCGGTCTTCGCCTGTGAATTTCCGGCGAAGCTGCTCTTCCTCGGTGGCCGAGCGCGATTGCACCTGTTCGTAGATTGCCTTGTCGCCGCTGTTTGCCGGCAATACCGGCGCAGCGAATGACGGCGTGATGGATGTCGCAGCAAGTGCAAGCGCCAGCGACCCGCTGATGAATGTCGAAATCTTCATGTTGGCCTCGTCAAGGACACGCTTCCAGGCGTGACCTGCATTGTGTTCAACGGCAGGAACTGCCGCCGGATGTGTTACCATTCGCTGTGAATTGTGACGTTTCCTTGATGAATACAGCCTGAATGAAGCTTTCAGATCGCGATATGGAGGATGCCGGCCGGTTGCCGGCGCGGCCCGAGGCAGCCAATTGTCGTTCAGGTCAGGAAAAGCCGATCAGGTCTTCCGGGCTGACGCGGCCCATTTCCTCTTCCCAGTGGCGGCGGCAGAGCGACACATAGGCGTCCTTGCCGATGGCGACCTGTTCGCCTTGCTTTGCGACTTTTCCGTCGGCGCCGCGTCTGATGACCATCGTCGCCTTGCGGCCGCAGCGGCAGATGGTGCGCACTTCCCGCATTTCATCGGCAATCGCCAGCAGCGCTTTTGATCCTGAAAACAGGTTGCCCTGGAAGTCGGTGCGCAGCCCGTAACACATCACGGGAATGCCCAGCCGGTCGGCGACGCGCGCGAGCTGCCAGACCTGGGCTTCCTCCAGAAACTGCGCCTCGTCTACAAAAACACAATGAATGGTGTGGTGCTCGTGGGCGTCTGCGACGCGCGCGAACAGATCGTCGCCGTCACGAAACATCTCGGCGTCCTGCTCCAACCCGATGCGCGACGAAATATAGCCGCCGTCTGACTTGCGGTAATGGCCGGCAACCAGCAGCAGAGTGTGCATGCCGCGCTCGCGGTAATTGTACGACGCCTGCAGCAGCATGGTCGATTTGCCGGCGTTCATCGTCGCGTAGTGGAAATAGAGCTTGGCCATGGTTTCGAATAGCGCCGGTGGGCGTATGAAGGGAGTCGCGATGCCATACGGTCCACCGGAAATTGGCCTTTTGGCGGATGTCCGATGTCGCATGCGAGACAAATCGCGCCTTAACGTGCCGTCCGCATGGCTTGAAAGCACGTGGAAATGATGTTTGTTTCGACGCGAAGACGAAAACGTCAATTGCTCCGTGTATCGGCCGGGAACGCCGGCGGGAGCCCCAACGGGAGAATGGATCATGACTACTTTGAAGACTGTCGCGCTTGCGATGGGCGTCTGTGCTGCGGCTCTGACAGCGGCAAACGCCGCTGACCCGGCCAGCTGCAAGGCTGTGCGTTTCGCCGATGTAGGATGGACCGATATTGCGGCTACGACTGCAACGGCATCGTTTGTGCTCAAGGCGCTCGGCTATGAGCCCACCACACAGATACTGTCGGTGCCGGTGACCTATACGTCGCTCGCCAACAAGGATATCGACGTGTTCCTCGGCAACTGGATGCCGACGATGGAAGCCGATATCAAGCCGCACCTCGAAGCCAAGACGGTCGAGACGCTGCGCACCAATCTTGAGGGCGCGAAATATACGCTGGCCGTGCCGAAATACACGTTTGACGCCGGCCTCAAGAGCTTTGCCGACATCGCCAAGTTCAAGGACAAGCTCGGCAACAAGATTTATGGCATCGAGGCCGGCAATGACGGCAA
>DAINRF010000042.1:0-32109 GCA_036742015.1 Mesorhizobium sp.
AGCGGAGATCATCAATGCAACTTGACACAACAGATAGTCGCTCCCCCGCTTCGCAGGGGAGGATAGGCGGCGACGTTTGCGCGACCTTTATCCTCCCCCGTTCACGGGGGGTCCGAAGGACGGGCGAGACCCGTGGCTCGCCCCGGCAAGGGACCGCCGAAGGCGGTGGAGGGGGCATCTCTTGAACGAACTCATCGAACGTTTCACGCCCGAAACGCCGTCTACCCAGCCGGCTGAAAAGATCCGCTGCGACGCCTGTCCGGTGATGTGTTACATCGCAGAAGGCCGCACCGGGGCTTGCGACCGATACGGCAATACCGGCGGGCGCATCGTGCGCTGCGACCCTGTCGTGATCCTCGACCATGCTGTGGCGGACGGACAGCCGCTCGTGGCATTCGACAACCAGGAAAACTGGTCAGGCAATCCGGTCAACACGGGCCGGCGCTTTGTGACTGCGATTGGCTCGGGCACCACCTATCCCGACTACAAGCCGGCCCCGTTCATCGTCAGCCAGGAGGTTGAAGGCGTCGATCTGGTGACCGTGGTGACCGAGGGGATTTTCTCCTACTGCGGCGTCAAGATAAAGATCGACACCGACCGGCATCTCGGCCCGGAAGCCGCGACCGTGCGCGCCAACGGCGAGGCAGTAGGTCATGTCACAACAGCGGAATATGGCTCGCAGATGCTGTCGCTGGGCGGCGTGCATCACCTGACCGGCGGGTCGAAATCCGAAGGCCGGGTGACCTGCGAGGCCATGCTGGCGCTGGTCAACAAGCAGGCGGTGGAACTGACCATTGACGGCGGCGAAACGGTTGTGGTGCAGGCAGGCCGCGCGCCAGTGATCGGTGGGCGCACCGAAGAACGCATGCGTGTTGGCTGCGGCTCGGCGACCATCGGCATGTTCGCAGCCCAGTGGCGCGGGCTGGTTGATGAGGTGGTGGTGGTGGACGATCACATCACCGGCGTTGTCTCAGAACATCAGGCGGGAAAGGTGCTGGGATGGGAAGACACCGGCATCAAGATCATTGGCCGCCGCTCGACGCCGGGACGCTATTTCAAAGTTTCGGAGCCGGGGCTTGGCTGGGGCGGCACGTCGATTTCGGATCCGCTCCAGATCCTTGGCGAGTGGAACGCCAAAAAGGGCGCGCGGCCGGGCCTGTCGATCCTGATGGTGTCGACCACTGGCGAGCAGTTTGCCTACTACGAATTGGACGAAAACCTGACGCCGGTCGAAAAGCCGTTTCCCGAACGTTTGCGCAAATCGGTGGAGCTGATTGAGGACAATTGCGAACCGGCACTGTGTTCGGTCCTGTTTGTCGGCGGCGCAGGCGGCAGCCTGCGTGCGGGTGTGACCGAAAATCCGGTCAATCTGACGCGTTCGGTGCACAGCCTGGAAACCTACGTCACCTGCGGTGGCGCGCCAGTCTATGTCTGGCCGGGCGGCGGCATCACGCTGATGGTCGATGTCACACGTCTGCCTGACAATGCGTTCGGCTATGTGCCGACGCCGGCGCTGGTGGCGCCGATCGAGTTTACGCTGCGCCGGGACCATTATGAGCGGCTGGGCGGTTATGCGGCCGAAATCCGCACTGTCGACGACGTGCTGGCGAAGGGCGGCGAGTATCTCAATCCGCGTACCGAGATTGATGCCCCGGCGGGTAATCCATGGCCGCTGATCGCTGCCATGCGGGGCAGGGGCACATGAACGGGCCGCAGATTTCCTGGCTGGCCGATGGCCGCCGCCTGCACATGAACCACGGACCGATTGATCTGATCGTCGAGGCCTGGGGCGAGGCGGGCGAAGTGCGGCTGGCCTACGAGCAGGCTGCCGCGCGCTTCGAGACGATCCTGGGTGAGCTTGTGTCAGAGCTGCCGGCGCTGCGGGGGCACTTGCCCGGCCCCGTCTTCACATCCTCCACGGCGCGCCGCATGGCCAACGCCGTCTCGCCTTTCGCGCCCACATTTATCACCCCAATGGCGGCGGTCGCGGGCGCGGTCGCGGACGAGATGCTGGCGGCGATGTGTTGCGGGCGATTCCTGCAAAAGGCCTATGTCAATGATGGCGGCGATATCGCGCTGCATTTGACTGCGGGTGAGACCTTGGCCCTTGGCATTGGCGGGACCGGTCGCGGCGGCAGGTTCGAAGTCGGGTACGACATGCCGGTGCGCGGCGTTGCGACCAGCGGCTGGCGCGGGCGTTCGTTTTCGCTCGGCATTGCCGATGCGGTGACGGTGTTGGCGGCAAGCGGCGCGGCAGCGGATGCGGCGGCGACGATCATTGCCAATGATGTCGATCTGCCGGGTCATCCGGCGATCAGCCGGACGCCTGCCAATGTCCTTCAGCCTGACAGCGATCTCGGCGAGCGTCTGGTGACGGCTGGCGTTGGCGCTTTGACAGAGAATGAGATCGCGTGCGCGCTCGACGGTGGATTGGCGACCGCGAATGCGCTTGTCCGTCAGGGATTGATTGCCGGCGTGGCGTTGTTCCTGGCCGGACAGGCCAGAATGGCGGGCATATCAGGCCCGCCAGAATACAAACGGACCAAACACGAAAGCTTTGCCCATGCCTGAATTTCCGGTGCGAAAAATCTCGATTCTGATTGAGGACATCCACCATGACGGTGGCGAGCCGCCAGAAAGTCCGCGCCGGCGTGGCGCGGCGATGGCGTTGGTGAAGAACCCGTTTGCCAGCCGCTATGAGCCTGATCTGGAATCAGCGATGGACGACTTGAAACCGCTCGGAGCGATGCTGACCGAACGGCTGATCAACGCGCTGGGTGGGCCGGATGGCATTGACGGCTATGGCAAGGGCGCAATTGTCGGCATGGCCGGTGAGATTGAACACGGCGCGTTGTGGCATGTGCCGGGAGGATACGCGATGCGTGAACGGCTGAATGCGACCAAGGCCATCGTACCGTCGGCGATGAAGGTTGGCGCGTTCAGCTCTTCGATCGATGTGCCGCTTGGCCACACCAATGCCGCCTATGTGCGTTCGCATTTCGACGCGTTCACGGTGTCGATGCCGGATGGTCCGCGCGCCGACGAAATCCTGTTCGTGCTGGTCATGGCCAAGGGGGGCCGCATCCACTCGCGCATGGGCGGACTGGAAGTCTGGCAGGTCAAGGGCGAAGACGGGCTGCGGTGACGCCCTGTCATGGAAACCCGGTCAGGTTTGTGGAACTGCGATCGAGGGCTGTTTGACGTTTGTCGAAGTCTGCCCGGCGTCGCGCGGCTCGGCGATGAAGCGTGTTGCCCGCCAGACAACCAGGACCACGGCGATCGATGCATATCCGTCGATCGAGTAGTGCCAGCCCGAATAGATCGATCCAACAAGGATCAGGATGCAGAACATCCAGCCTGCGATGCCGGCCCAGCGATTGATGCCGGTCAGATAGAGTGCGTTGATGGTCGCGATCGCCACATGCATCGACGGCATGGCGGAGATGCCGCTTCCAAGCTCCGGTGAACCACTATGATAGTTCTTCAGCAGGTAGCTGGACAATCTGAGAATCTGATCATTGGCCGGGTTGCTACGCAACAGATTGACGAGTTCCTCAAACCGGGCTTCGCCGTAGAAGTCAGTGTAGAAAATAGGACCGACCGACGACAGCGTCGCTGCAAGCACAGTTCCGACGATTATCGTCGTCAGTGTGAGCGCCCACAGATAGCGCAGGTGAAAAGGGCTTCTGGAACAGAATGCAGCAAGTGTCGCCAAACAGAGCATTTGCAGCAACCAGATGCTGCCATAGGCGTGTTTCAACAAGTCGGCGAACCAGCCTGGAAGGGCTGCGTGCAGGATGATCCATGGTGCTTGCCCGTGAAGGAACTCTCCCAGATCGGCCAGCATCGGGTCTGCGTAAAAGGGCACCACGTTCGGGATGTTCAACTTCAATGTCGTATACGCAGTGAAGGTGAGGACAAAGAACCCGAAGACGGCAACGGCCCCGGCGCCGCGATCTCGCAATAGGACCGCGATTGTTGTCAACGGACGTCGAGGGTTCATGACCAAAGCTGCTGCGAGGAGGCCGCAAATGGCGAGGCCTGGAGCGGCCAGCATGACCAGCAGGCCGTAAATTCCGGCCATGTGTCTATAGATTTGCGGCGAGATCAGGAACGCGAGAGCCGAGTAGCACAGACAGGCAATCGCCAGCCAGACGTGCGCGCTGATGGTAAGACGTCTCTGTGTCGTGGAATTGAGCGAAAGTGCACTGGATGCATTGTAGGATATTGTATTGTTTGGCACGTTTACGCTTCGACGTTGTATGAAGAAGCGTGACAAAAAGTTGTTAAAATTTATTTATCTATCTAACCTATTTCAGGTTGTCTTGAGTTGTGCAGGACAGTGTCACGGCGGCCCCCCGAATTTCTCTCTCGCCTCTGCCTCGGAATAGTATCCCAGCTCGACGTCTCGCCTGATTGCGGCGCGGTCGCGTTTTGCCGGGTCACCATAGCCGCCGCCGCCCGGTGTATTGACCTGCACACGGTCTCCGGCCTTCAGCGGAATATCCTGCTCCTTGGAGAGATGCGGCGGCACGTGTTCGACGCCGTCACGGAACACCTTCACGCGGTTGACGCCGCCATTGCCGCCACCGAGCGCGCCAAGCGGTCCGGTGCGGCCATGATCCATGACGAACGAAGCGCGGGCCTCTCCGCGCAGCAACTCGACCTCGTAGGACAGGCCAAAGCCGCCGCGATGCTGACCTGCGCCGCCTGAACCTTCATGCAGCGCATAGTGGCGATAGAGGATCGGATAGGCTTGTTCCATCACTTCGAGCGGCGGCGATTTTGAGATGCCGATGGTTGAGCAGCCGTTGGACATGCCGTCGCCGCCCGCATAGCCGCCATAGCCGCCGCCGGATATCTGATACATGACGAAGTCGCGCCCACGCGCCGGATCATGGCCGCCCAGCGCAAAATTGCCCGACGATCCGGCAGGCGCAGCGGTGACCTTGTCGGGGATCGCCTGCACCAGCGCCGCAAACACTGCCTCAGCGATGCGTTGCGACACTTCCGCCGCGCAGCCCGAGACCGGCCGCGGGTAATGCGCATCCAGAAACGTGCCTTCGGGGCATTTAATGGTGAGTGGCTCGAACGCGCCGGCCGACAGCGGCACGTCAGGAAATATGTGCCGCACGGCGAGATAGACAGACGAGAGCGTGGTAGCCAGAACGCTGTTCATCGGACCGGTGCAGGGCGGGCTGGACCCGGAAAAGTCGAAGGTCAGCGTGTCGCCGCTCTTTTCGATGGCAAGCGCAATGGTCAGCGGCTCATTCACGACACCGTCGGAATCAACATATGCCTGTGACCGATAGACGCCGTCCGGTATTTCGGCGATGCGGGCGCGCATCTGGTCGGCGGCGCGGCGGCGTAGTTCGGCAATCGAGGCGATCACCGTGTCATCGCCATAGCGGTCGACCAGCTCGTTCAGCCGCGCCTCGCCGACAAGCAGGGCCGCGGCCTGCGCCTTGATGTCGCCGATGCGCTGGTCCGCAATGCGGATGTTCGACGCGATGATGGCGTGGATTTCCGGGTCCATCACCCCCTTCTTGAACAGTTTGACCGGCGGCAGCCGCAGGCCTTCCTGTTCAACCGCTGTGGCCGAGGCCGAAAAGCCGCCGGGCACCGCACCCCCAATGTCTGGCCAATGTCCGGTGTTAGACAACCAGCAGAATATCTTGCCCTGCCGGTAGACCGGCATGGCGAAGCGCACATCCATCAGATGCGTGCCGCCGAGATAGGGATCATTGACGATATAGATATCGCCCGGTTCAGGCGGCACGACGCGGCCGGCGGCGATCATCTCGATCATCGTCCTGGTCGAATATTGCATCACCCCGACAAAGACTGGCAGGCCTCCAATTCCCTGCGCGATCAAGGAGCCGTCGGCAGCTGAATAGATGCCGTCTGACCGATCATTGGCCTCGGCGATGACAGGCGAGAAGGCGGCGCGCGAAAAGGTCAGGTCCATCTCGTCGCAAACCTGCTGCAGGCCGGCCTGGATGACGGAAAGGGTGATTGGGTCGGGGGTCAACGGCTCACCTCCACAATCAGATTACCGTCTGCGTCGCTGGTTGCCCGGTCTCCGGGCTCAAGCACTGTGGTCGCATCGAGCTGTTCGAGGATGGCGGGTCCGGCTATGACCGCGTCGAGCGGCAGCTTTTCGCGCGCATAGACCGGCGTGTCGATCCAGCCGCCGTCAAACCAGACCGGACGGGTTTCGCTCAACGCACCGGCAAGCGTTGCTGCGCGGCCGGATTTGTCGATCAGCGCCGACAGGTCGACCGCCTGGCGCACCCCGATGACAGATGTGTTGAGGTTGACAAGCTGTGCACGTATCTCCGGCAGCTTCACCTTGAAGCGCGCAAAGTATGCGTCTTCGAACAGGCGTTGCAGCTCGTCGCGGTCGATCTCTGGCGAAGTGAGTGGCACGTTGAGCAGGTGCGTCTGGCCGGTAAACTGCATGTCGGCAGAATGGATGACGCGCACGGTATCGGGCTGCACAGCCTCAACCGCGATCAACGAGCGTCCGGTTTCGATCTGGTTGTGCAGGATCCCGCGCGCCCGTTCGACATCCATGGTCGCGACAGGCTGGTTCAGCGTGTTGACGAAGTCGTGCCGGAGATCGGCGACGACACAGCCAAGCGCATTGGTCAGGCCCGGGCGGGCAGGGACCAGCACTTTGGGAATGCCAAGCTCGCGCGCCATGGCAGTGGCATGCAGTGGCCCGGCGCCGCCAAACGCAAACAGCGCAAAGTCGCGCGGGTCGTGGCCCTTGGCGATGGACACCATGCGCACAGCGCCTGCCATTTTCAGGTTGGCAATGCGCAGCACGGCGGCGGCTGCTTTATGAGCGGAGACGCCGAGCTTTGCGCCGAGTTTGTTGGCGAAGATGCCGGCGATCGTCTTAACGCTGACAGGGCTGTCGACCGCGAGCAGCTTTGCCGGGTTCAGCCGCCCGAGCAGCAGGTTTGCATCCGAGATGGTAGGTTCGACGCCGCCACGTCCGTAGCAGATGGGGCCGGGCGTCGCACCGGCGCTTTCCGGGCCGACTTGCAAAAGACCTGCATCATCGACGCGAGCGATCGAGCCGCCACCCGCGCCGATCGTGTGCACATCGACCATCGGCACATGGATCGGCATCGCATATTCGATCTCGATCTCGTTCGACACCGCAGGCTGCGCGTTGCGGATCAGCGCGACGTCGGTCGAGGTGCCGCCCATGTCGTAGGTGACGAGGTTGGGAAAGCCCGCGCGGCGGCCGGTATAGGCAGCCGCCATGACGCCCGACGCCGGGCCGCTCATCACTGTCTTGGCCGCCTCGCGGGTGACATGGCTGGCGGAGATCATGCCACCATTGCCGTTCATCATCAGGAAGTCGCGGGTATAGCCGCGAGACCTCAGTTCAGTGCGCAGCCGCTCCACATAACGCTCAAGGATCGGCTGGACAGAGGCGTTGACGCAAGCCGTTACGCCGCGCTCGAATTCCCGCGCTTCCGACAGCAGTGAGTGCCCGGTGGTGATGTAGCCATTTGGCCAGAGTTCGCGCGCAATGTCATCGGCGCGTTGTTCGTGTGTGGGGTTGGCGTAGGAATGGATGAAGTGAATGACGAGCGACTCGCAGCCGAGCGCCAGCAATTGGGTCACCGCCGCGCGCATCTCGTCTTCCTCGAGCGGCGTGCGCACCTTGCCGGTCGCCTCAATGCGTTCGGACACTTCCAGCCTCAGATTGCGCGGGATGAGCGGCACAAACTGGCCGCTCATGCCATAAGCATTCGGACGCGTGCGGCGGCCAAGCTCGATAATGTCGCGAAATCCACGCGTGGTGATCATGCCAGTGCGGGCAAGCCGGCGTTCAAGCACGGCGTTTGTCGTAGTGGTGGTGCCGTGAACGATCAGGTCGATGCCGCCAATCGCCCGGCCTGTCGCTTCCAGCGCACGTACGACGCCAATTGCCTGATTGTCGAGCGTGGTGGGGATCTTTGCCACCTGCACCCGGCCGCTTCTGTCGTCGATCAGCACCAGGTCGGTGAACGTGCCGCCAACATCGACGCCGGCGACCATGGAACCACCGCTCTGCCGGATTTTCTCATTCATCGCAGCGAACCGGAATGAACGACTGCCCCTCGCTGGTAATTTGGAATGACAGCCTCTCCACCCAATCTTGTCCAAGAACCATCTGTATAATAATAATGCCGCTCGGCAAGGCGAGCCATCATGCCGCCAAAAATTCCAGCTTTCGAAAACTCCCAGACGAAAGCGTGTGACAAGGATTGCACGAATGCAAGACGCTGCGTTTCAGCCAGAGGACAAGATGGCCTCGCTCAAATTTCCGATTCCGGCGAATGTTCATGCCGAACGGGTTGTGTCAGTGACTCACTACACCGAGAGCCTGTTTTCATTCCGCATTACCCGGCCGCAATCGTTCCGCTTCCGCTCCGGCGAGTTTGTGATGATCGGTCTGCCCAATGCGGAAAAGCCGGTCTATCGTGCCTATTCGGTGGCAAGCCCGTCCTGGGACGATGAACTGGAATTCTATTCGATCAAGGTGCCGGACGGCCCGCTGACCCAGCACCTGCAGAAGATCGAGCCGGGTGATATCGTGCTTCTGCGTCCCAAGCCCACCGGCACACTGGTGCTGGACGCGCTGACGCCGGGCAAGCGCCTGTTTCTGATTGCAACCGGAACCGGCATCGCGCCTTTCGCCAGCCTGGTGCGTGACCCTGAAACCTATGAAAAGTTCGAACAGGTTTATCTGACCAATACGTGCCGCGACGTGGGCGACCTGCGCTACGGCGATGAGCTGTTTTCGGCGGCAGGTGCCGATCCTCTGATCGGCGAGATCGCCGGTGGGCGTCTGACCTATTATGCCTCGACCACACGGCAGCATTCAAAGCACATGGGCCGCATTACTACGTTGATCCAGAACGGAAAGCTGTTTTCCGATCTTGGCATTCCGGATCTCAATCCGGAGACCGACCGGGTGATGATCTGCGGTTCGATGCACATGATCCGCGACGTCAAGGAACTGATTGAAGAGCGCGGCCTGATCGAAGGTTCTAACGCTGCGCCTGCACAATTTGTCGTGGAAAGAGCTTTCGTAGGGTGAGACAGCGGTTTGCCGCAGGCGAAATGAAAGGTCCAGTGGACCTTTCATAGCTGTCGAACGCCCGGAGCCGTAGCGGCGGCAGTTTAACGGTCGTCTGAGCACCTGTCGGGTGTGTACCCGGCCCCGCTTGTCTGTACTGGCCAAAGTCTTTCGTTTGCTTGTCTGGGAATGCACCGGTTTTTGTTGTGCCTGCGATTGCGGCATGGTGAAAATCTGCATAGGTTTTGTCCAAACGATAAAAAATGCCGGACGGACTTGGCCGGACCGGACAACAGCCAGAGGTGGTGCAATGACAATACCCAGCAATTTGTTCTTCTCTCGCCGTCAGCTTCTCAAGACCGCAGGCGCAGGCTCTGCTTTGATGCTCGCACCTGGGCTTGCCGGCCGGGCGTATGCGCAGGAAAAATTGAAGGTTGCCGCGATCTACACCGTGCCTTTCGAGCAGCAATGGGTGTCGCGCCTGCACCAGGCCGCGAATGCTGCGAAAGATCGCGGCGACATCGAATATGTCGCGACCGAAAACGTCTCCAACACCGACTATGAGCGCGTGATGCGCGAATATGCCGAGGCCGGCAACAAGCTGATCCTGGGCGAAGTCTTTGGCGTCGAAGACGCGGCGCGCAGCGTGGCCGCCGACTATCCAGACACCGCCTTCCTGATGGGATCGAGCTTCAAGCCCGACGACAACAACCCGAACTTTTCGGTCTTCGACAACTACATTCAGGACGCGTCTTACCTCACCGGCATCATCGCTGGCGCCATGACCAAGTCGAAGAAGATCGGCATGGTCGGCGGCTTCCCGATTCCGGAAGTGAACCGGCTCATGCATGCCTTCATGGCGGGCGTGAAAGAAAGCGCACCGGACGCAACCTTCCAGGTGGCGTTTATCGGTTCGTGGTTTGACCCGCCGAAAGCCAAGGAGACGGCGTTCGCCCAGATCGATGCGGGCGCCGACATCATGTACGCCGAGCGTTTCGGCGTGTCGGATGCGGCCAAGGAAAAGGGCGTGCTGGCGATTGGCAATGTCATCGACACGCAAAAGGATTATCCCGACACGGTGGTCGCTTCGGCGCTCTGGCATTTTGAGCCGACGCTCGACAAGGCGATCGCCGAAGTGAAGGCGGGAACCTTCAAGGCGGCAGACTACGGCCAGTATTCCTTCATGAAGGAAAGTGGCTGCTCGATCGCCCCGCTCGGCACGTTCGAAGGCAAGGTGCCGGCCGAGGTGATGGCCAAGGTTGCCGAAAAGGAAAAGGCGATCAAGGACGGCTCGTTCACCGTCGAGATCAATGACGCTGAGCCGAAGTCGAGCTGATTGATCGCGGGAGGCGATATGGATTCGCCCGTTTTGGTGAGGCTGGGGCTTGTTGCCCTGGCCTTCATCACTGTGGTTTGGTTTGTCCTGCGACCGAAATCCTTCGGAACTCGCCCCATTGAGCAGAGGGACGATTGGCCAAGCGGTACGCAATCCAGATCCGGCAACAATCGGCTGGATGACGGGGGTGATGCCGGTGGGACGGATTAGCGTATGACCACACCCGTCCTTCGCCTCTCATCCATCACCAAACGCTTCGGCCCGCTTGTCGCCAACGATGCGATTTCGCTTGATCTGGCAAAGGGCGAGGTGGTGGCTCTGCTGGGCGAAAACGGCGCCGGCAAGACCACGCTGATGAACATCCTGTTCGGCCACTATGTTGCTGACGAGGGCACAGTCGAGGCGTTTGGAAAGCTGCTGCCGCCCGGCGATCCGCGCGCGGCCCTCAATGCCGGCGTCGGCATGGTGCACCAGCACTTTACTCTGGCCGACAACATGACGGCGCTGGAAAACATCGCGCTCGGCACCGAGCCGCTGTTTGCGCCGCGTTTTCGGCGGGCTCAGGCTCGCGACAAGAGCAGACGGCTGGCGGCCGACTTTGGCCTTGAGGTTGACCCTGACAGGCAGGTGGCCACCCTGACGGTTGGCGAGCGCCAGCGCGTTGAAATCCTGAAAGCCCTTTATCGTGACGCGCGCATCCTGATCCTGGACGAACCGACAGCCGTTCTGACACCGCTTGAAACAGACGCACTGTTTGCAACGCTTCGCCACCTGGTCGCCGATGGCCTGTCGATCATCTTCATTTCGCACAAGCTGCACGAGGTTATGGCGATTTCCGACCGCGTCGTGGTGCTGCGCGGCGGCAAGGTGGCAGGCGAAAGAGTCACCCGAGAGACCGATAGTAAGCAATTGGCTGCGCTGATGGTCGGGCAGGAGCTCGAGCGCCCGGCAATCGCGCCGCCGAATACGGGCAATGTGCTTCTGTCGCTCAAAGGCGTGACGACGCATGCGCCGGATTTGCGAGTGCAGCTTCAGGCAGCGGATCTCGAATTGCGTGCTGGCGAGATCACCGGCGTTGCAGGCGTCTCCGGCAACGGTCAGGCTGCGCTTGCCGGCCTGCTGTCGGGAACCGTTTTGCCGGCAAAGGGTGAATATCAGGTGGGCGGGGCAATCATCGCCGATTGGTCGCCCGCAAAGGCGCTGGCGCAAGGTGTCGCGCGTATTCCCGAAGACCGTCATGCGGTCGGCGCGATTGCCGACATGAGCGTGATGGAAAACGTCATTTCAGAGCGCTATCGCTCGCCTCGCTTTTCGCGCAGCGGGCTGATGGACTGGGCTGCGGCGCGGCAATTCGCAGAAGAAGTCATTCGCGATTATGACGTCAAATGTCCGGGGCCTGATGCGCGCATCCGTCTGCTGTCGGGTGGCAATATGCAGAAGCTGATCCTTGGCCGGGCACTGGATTCAAAACCGGCGATCATCTTGGCCAACCAGCCGACGCGTGGGTTGGATGTCGGCGCAATCGCCTATGTCCATGGCAGGTTGCTCGAAGCGCGGGCGCGCGGTGCGGCGATTCTGCTGATATCGGAGGACCTGGACGAATTGCTGACGCTGGCGGACCGGGTGGTCGTGATTGCCGGCGGAAAACTCTCTGCCCCCTCGGCGCGCGGCGAACGCTCCGTGCGCGAGATCGGTGAACTGATGTCAGGGCAGGCAGAGGCCAGCAATGCGGCTTGAACCCAAACCAGCGCCGTCTTTGGCCGCCACACTTGCCTATCCGGCCGGCGCAATCATCGTCACCTTCCTGTTCGCCTCGCTACTTGTCCTGGCGGCGGGCGCAAATCCGCTGTCGGTGTTCGGGCTGGTGCTGAAGGGCGCGGCGGGTTCGCAGTTTGCTTTGATGGAGACGCTCACACGCGCCACGCCGCTGATCTTCACTGGCCTGGCTGTGGCTGTCGCCTTCCGGGCAAGGCTGTGGAACATCGGCGCTGAAGCCCAGCTCTATGCGGGCGCGATCATCACGGTCGTGCTGGGCACGGGCGCGTTGCCGCTGCCCGCGCCGATCCTTCTGCCGCTGATCGCCATCTCGGCGGCGCTGGCCGGCGGCATGCTGCTGCTTGGACCCGCAGTGCTGAAAGTCCGCTTCGGCGTCGACGAGGTGGTGACGACGCTGCTGCTCAACTTCGTTATGATCCTGTTTGTCTCGATGCTGCTTGAGGGCGTGCTGAAAGATCCGACCGGGCTCGGCTGGCCGCAATCACAAAAGCTGATCGCAGAGGCCCGCCTGCCGCGCATCATCACCGGACGCAGACTGCACTATGGTTTTGTTCTGGCACTGGCCTGCGCGGTCGCGGTCTGGTTCATCATGAAGAAGACGGCGCTCGGTTATGAAATGCGGGCGGTTGGCCATAATGCGCAAGCCGCACGTTTTGCCGGCATGCCGGTCAACGCCATCTTGTTCAAGACAGCGTTGCTGTCTGGCGGACTGGCGGCGCTGGCCGGCTTTTCGGAAGTCGCAGGATTGAAGGGCAATCTGACGCTCGATCTGTCGCCGGGCTTTGGCTATTCCGGCATCGTTGTCGCCATGCTGGCGCTGCTCAACCCGCTAGGCGTTGTGGTGGCGGCGATCTTTGTCGCAGGCGTCTTTGTTGGCGCTGATGCGATGAGCCGCGCCGCCGGAGTGCCGTCCTACATCGCCAATGTCATGGTCGCGACGTCGCTGCTGACAATGGTCACCGCGATCATGCTGATGCGGTTCAAGGTGAGGTGGCGGTGATGGAAGCCTTCGACATCCTGCTGCAATCGACCTTCTGGGTCGCTGCGATCCGCATCGCCTCGCCGCTGATTTTCGCCACGATGGGTGAACTGATCTGCGAGCGCGCCGGCGTGCTCAATCTCGGCATCGAGGGTATCATGGTCGCCGGCGCGTTCGCTGGCTGGTTTACCGTCTATTCGGGCGGCGATCTTTGGACCGGCGTCATTGTCGCCGCACTGGCCGGCGCCATGTTTGGCCTGCTGCATTCGTTCCTCACCGTGCCGCTTGGCCTGTCGCAACATGTGGTCGGCATTGGCGTGACATTGCTGGCCACCAGCCTCGCCTATTTCACCTATCGGCTGGCGCTGCCTGAAGTGACGTCGCCGCCAAAAATCGAGCCGTTCCAGCCGCTGCCAATCCCGCTTCTTTCGGATATTCCGGTCATCGGTCCGGCGCTGTTTGCACAGACGCCGCTGACCTATCTGGCCTATGTCACCGTCGCGGTGGTTGCCTGGGTGCTGTACCGCACGCCGCTAGGCCTCGCTGTCAGGGCCGCAGGCGAAAATCCCTCGGCGGTCGAGGCACAGGGCATCTCAGTGACCGCCATCCGCATGGGCGCGGTGATGGCGGGCAGTGCGCTGATGGCGATCGGCGGGGCGTTTCTCACGATGTCGGCGTTCAACTCGTTCTTCTTCGAAATGGTCAACGGCCGCGGCTGGATTTGCATCGCGCTGGTGGTCTTCGGATCGTGGCGGCCTGGAAAAGCACTGCTCGGCGCGATCCTGTTTGCGGCGTTTGACGCCTACCAGATACGCCTGCAGCAGATTTCCGGCGGCGTGGTGCCCTATCAGGTGTTTTTGATGTTGCCCTATATCCTGTCGATTCTGGCGCTGATCCTTGTCGCGCGCCGCGCGACTTATCCCAAGGCGCTGATGATCCCGTATCAGAAGGGGGAGAGATGATGGCGCTGCCCTCTCCGTCATCCTCGGGCTTGTCCCGAGGATCTGCCGACGGATGCAGCTAGCCTCATGACCGGATTCGTCTACATGATGTCCGACAAGCCACGCGGCGTGATTTACACCGGTGTAACGAGCGATCTGCACGGACGTGTGTGGGAACATCGGAATGCTGTCCACCCGGGTTTTACAGCGAAATACCACGCCAAGAATCTGGTCTGGTTTGAACTCCACCCGAACATCGTTCTGGCGATTCAGCGTGAAAAGTCGCTCAAGCGTTATCGGCGCGAATGGAAGACTAAGCTGATCGAGGGCCTGAACCCGACATGGCTGGACCTTCTTGAACGAATTGATGAAATCGAAAATGTCTATCGACCGCACACGAATACGCGGATGTGGAGCGACTACAATTGAGATGATCGCAGATCCTCGGGACAAGCCCGAGGATGACGCCGAGTTGTCGGAGGTTTCGAGATGAGCTTTGATCTGATCGTCAAGGGCGGTGTGATGCCGGATGGAACCCGCGCCGACATCGGCATAAAGGGTGAGACAATCGCGGCCATTGAACCGCGCCTCGACGCCGAGGCCGGGCAGGTGATCGACGCGACTGATTGCCTTGTGTCGCAACCATTCGTCGATCCGCATTTCCACATGGACGCGACGTTGTCCTACGGCATTCCGCGCATCAACAAGTCCGGCACGCTGCTGGAAGGCATAGCACTATGGGGTGAGCTGAAGCCTTTGCTGACCCATGAGGCGGTGATCGATCGTGCGTTGACCTATTGCGACTGGGCGGTGTCGATGGGCCTGCTCGGCATCCGAACCCATGTCGATGTGTGCGACGACCGTCTGCTGGCGGTCGAGGCGCTTCTCGACGTCAAGAAGACGGTCGCACCCTATCTCGACCTGCAGCTTGTCGCCTTCCCGCAGGATGGATTTTACCGCGACCCGACAGCGCGCGCCAACACGATCCGGGCGCTGGACATGGGCGTTGATGTTGTCGGCGGTATTCCGCATTTCGAGCGCACCATGGACGACGGCCGCCGCTCGGTGACCGAACTTTGCGAAATAGCTGCGAAGCGTAGCCTGATGGTCGATCTGCATTGCGACGAGACCGATGATCCGCAGTCGCGCCATGTCGAGCAGCTGGCGTATGAGACAACGCGGCTCGGGCTTCAGGGCAGGGTGGCGGGCTCGCATCTCACCTCGATGCATTCGATGGACAATTATTACGTCTCGAAACTGCTGCCGATGATGGCCGAAGCGCAGTTGTCGGCGATCCCCAATCCACTGATCAACATCATGCTTCAGGGCCGCCACGACACGTTTCCAAAACGCCGGGGTCTGACGCGGGTCAAGGAAATGCTGGCGCTCGGCATCGAGGTTGGCTGGGGTCAGGATTGTGTGATGGACCCATGGTATTCGCTCGGCACAGCCGACATGCTGGATGTGGCCTTCATGGGTCTGCATGTGGCGCAGATGTCGAGCCCTGCCGATATGGCGAAATGTTTCGAGATGGTGACCGCGGCAAACGCCCGAATCATGCATCTTGATCATCTGGGCCTTGAGGCCGGCAAGCGCGCCAGCCTGGTCGTGCTCGACGCCAATGACCCGGTTGATGCACTGAGGCTGCGGGCAGAGCGCATTGCTGTGGTCTCGCGTGGAAAACTGGTGGCCGAGCGGCCTCGGCGCGATACCAAAATCGACCTTCCCGGCAGGCCGGACTCTGTTAGCCGGCGAGCGACGTTGCGGCATGGCTAAGGATCTATTGACCGTCCTGATTGCTGGAAACGCAACGTTTGGATGGCGAAAGGCCTGAAGCTGGCAAGAAGTACGGCATTCGTTTTAAATCTTATGTAACCAATAATTGGCATCCTCACTATCGCGGCGGGACTAGGAACAAAGAGCATGACGCTCGGGTAATCCGCCGCAGTGTGAGGTTGATCATGTTCGAAGCGGTCAATACCGTTCGCGATTTTTCGCCCCGCTGGGGCGATGTTGCAAATAACCAGTCCAAAGACGATGCCCGGGCGCATTGGGCCAGATATGGCCTCAAGCGTCTGCCCCGCGTCTCCTGGTTCCCACGGAAAATCTTTCCCTATGCAGCGCATCTGGCGCATGTCTTCGAGATGGTCGAAGAAGGCGATGTCGACGCGATCCTGTTCGCCGACGAACGCCGCAGCTCCCCCAAGGATGGTCTGCGCGATGTCATCGGCACGTTGCAGGTTCCGGTTGTCGACCTGAACGGCCGCGCCGGCGATTTTGCAGACGTCGTGTTTGACGTGAACAAGCCCGAGACATGGGCAGAGACGGCGCGCGTCATTCTTGACTACACAACTAGAAGGCGGCAGCTGCAAACTGTGTTCCTGCATTCAGTTGAACCTGAACACCAGTTGCTTGCCCACGCCTTTGTGTCAGGCCGGCCGCTCACGGCACGGCATTACCCGCTTACCCCCGATGCTGTTTGCTATCCCGGCTACTGGTCTGCTGGCCGCACTGTTGCGGCAGCCCAGCAGCTCGTGTCGCGTGGCTTGATGAAGCGCAGCTTCTTTAGCCGTATGCATGAATGCCGCGCGTGCAGTTCGCGCCGCATGAATGTGCGCGAAGAGTGCGCGTCCTGCCGCTCAGCCAACCTGACCGAGGTTGAGCTGATCCATCACTACCATTGCGCAACGCTTTTGCCCGAACAGTCGTTCCGGCAGGGAACCCGTTTGGTATGCCCGAAGTGCAGTCAGCATCTGCGCAACTATGGGAAGGACTATGATCGTCCAGGCCATGCCTTCCATTGCGAGGATTGCGCCAAGACCAGCTCGGAGCCGGAGGTCGGCTTTATGTGCATGGACTGCAACACCCACTGCAATGGTGATGAGGCGCTGCAAGTCGACATCTTTTCTTATGCGCTGACCGATGCCGCAATCACCATGCTGCTCGAGCCAGGCCAGCAGCGCCGTTCGTCCGACCTGAAAGCGGCGCTTGACCGCTGCAAGAGCCAGGGCAAGCAGCCAAAGGCGATTGCCGAGATCAGTTATGGCGGCAAGGCGGCCATCGTAGAACAGAAAGGCGAAGAGACATTTGAGCGTCTCCGCCGCCTGTTCCTTGAGAACATGGCCAATCATCTGGCCGAAACCGGAGAACACCACTCGGGCAAGACCAGCGACTATCTGTTCCTGTTTGGTTATGACGACCAGCTTGCGGCGCGCCTCAACCACATGCTGAGCGAAAGCGAGCAGTCGCTTGGCATGAAAATCGGGCCATCGATCAAGGTCGCCGGGCCAAAACCGACGGCAAAATCTTGAACGATCTCGAACTTGGTTTCAGTTTCCTTCTGGCGCAGTCGGTCTTCGGCCTGCTGTACGTATTCTGGTATACTGTTGTCCTCGAGCTTCCGCGTTATGTCCTGCCGTTTGTCGCGGCAGGATTGACGCTGCGGGACAGGACAGAGGCGCCTGCGGAAGAGCTGCCCAAGGCAGGCGGACCGACAGTGTCCGTTGTCATGATCGGCCACAATGAAGAGAGCAGCATCGAGGCGTGCATCCGCTCGTTGCGGGAGCAATCCTTTAGTGACTTTGAGATCATTGTGGTCAGCGATGGCTCGACCGACAAGATGTCGGCTGAAGCGCGCGAACTCGTGCGCCGGGGCTGGGTGTCGCAGGTTCTGACCACCGATCTGCGCGGCGGCAAATCAAGCGGCACCAATCTGGCGTGGAATGTCGCCCGCGGAGACATCATCATCAATGTCGACTGTGATTGCTCTTTTGACCGCTATGCCATCGAATCTGTCATCAAGCCGTTCGAAGACCCCAGAGTTGGCGCTGTGTGCGGTGATATCGCGCCGCGCAATTCTGAAGTAAGCATAATTTCCCAGTTTCAGGAGATCGAATATCTCCAGTCGATTTCAGTCGGCAAGCGGATTGGCAATGTCATTGACCAGGTGGTCTGTGCGTCGGGTGCATTCGGCGCGTTCCGGCGAACAGCGCTTGAACAGGTTGGCGGCTTTGACGTTGGCGGTGGCGAAGACCTTGATATCACCATTCGGTTGCGCAAGGCCGGATGGCTGTCACGCTATGCGCCTGACGCGATCTGCTACACGGATGTGCCGACCTCGGCCTTCGTGCTGATACGCCAGCGGCTTCGCTGGGAGCGAGACTCGATCTGGATTCGCTATCGCAAGCACAAATCGCTGCTCAATCCGTTTGCACGGGATTTCAAGCCCGGAGAGACCTTCCACCAGTGGGACTTCCTGTTCTTCAGTGTGCTGGCCTCATTCGTCTTTCCCATATACCTGGTGTTTCTTGGCATCCAGTATGGCTCGTTTCTTCCGGCAATCCTGATCGCGATGCAGATTGGATTGCTGGCGATCGATGTCACCGTGCTGGCGCTTGCCGCCTGGACAACCGGCCGCCCAGTATTTTGGCGCAATCTGCCGTTCCTGCCGGCCTATACGCTCTTCCAGTGCTACGTCATGCGGCCCGTCCGGCTCTGGGCCTATATCGACGAATGGTGCTTCTCGGGATCGCACCGCGACAATTACACCCCTCTCAAAGTCCGTTTCGAAAGACCCTGGTAGGCAGACATGAAGCAGTTGCGCAAACATCCGCGTGTTGACACGCTTGGCAACCAGCAGCGCTCCTCTGCGGTGCGTTGGGGCAGGATGGTTTACCTTGGCCTGCTCTCAACGTTAGGCGCGTCGCTCGTTTACTATCTTGTCGGAGAAACGGTTGTTCTGTCACTGGAAGGGACAGTTCTGCGCGACCGTGCGGCAGTGGACGCCGCCTATGTCGGCAAGGTCACCGAGGTCTTTGTCAAGGAAGGCGAAAAGGTCGAAGCCGGCGCGCCGCTGGCCCGCATCGAGTCCTTCGACATGGTCAGGCAGCTTGCCGATCTCAACTATCGCGGCGGCGAGCTGGCAATCCGTGAGGAACAGGTGCGCAGCCGCATCACCCATGTCAATTCAGTAAAGCCGCTGGCCGAGCGGTCGGCTCTCGAAAGCCGCCGCACGGTGGAGAAATTCGACGCCGTGATTGACCGCGGCATTGTCTCGTCAATCACCCGCAATGATGCGATACGCGGCAATGTCGATGCCGCAGACAAACTTGCCGAACTGACAGTCCAGGAACAGACCGCAAATGCCGAGCTTGAAGTAATCGGCTCTGCGCTGCGCGACTCGGCCAATGCTGCCGCACAGTTGGCGAGGATCTATGATGACGGCTACATCCGGGCGCCGGTCAAGGGTGTCATTGGCGCCAATGTGCCGCTGCTGGGGCAGGTCGTTAAGGTGGGTGACCAGCTTATGCAGGTCAATGGCGGAAAATCTTATCTGCTGGCCTATCTGCCGGACCAGTATCTGTTCTCAATCCACGATGGAATGGCAGTGTCGGTCGATGGCGCAGGGCACAGTGTGCGGGGCGAGGTTGAGGAAATTCTTGCGGTTGCAGACGCATTGCCTGCCGAATTCCAGAATATGTTCCGCCCACGCGATCGCTCGCGGCTGGTGCGCATTTCTCTGCCAGACGGTCAGCCATTCGCTGTGACTCAAAAAGTCACGGTGCGTGGCTGCGTGATGGGCCTGTGCTGGGTGAAATAGCCGCGCCGGGGGCAAACGGCTTGGTTCGTGGGCTGAAACCGCCTATCTGAAGGGCAGAAAAGCAGGTTCCACGCCCATGCCCGTTACCAAAGACGCCGTTCTCGAAAAGCTTCGCACCGTGCAGGGGCCGGACTTTTCCAGCGATATTGTGTCGCTTGGACTGGTGTCGGACATCTTCATCGCTGACGAAAAAGTATTCTTCTCAATCACTGTTCCGGCGGCCCGGGCCAAAGAGCTCGAGCCACTGCGCACCGCTGCGGAACGTGCGGTAAGGGCGATGCCGGGCGTTGCCGGCGCGATGGTTGCACTGACGGCGGAAAAGAAGGGTGGCGGCATGGAAAACGCTCCGCCTGCCAAGCCGGCGCAGCGGCCGGCGCCAGCGCAGCAACGTCCTCCAGCGCAAGGCGGCGGGCACTCGGGACGGCGTGGTGTTCCTGGCATCGAACAGATCATCGCGGTCGCCTCGGGCAAGGGTGGCGTCGGCAAGTCGACAACCGCCGTCAATCTGGCGCTCGGCCTGTTGGCCCTTGGCCTGAAGGTTGGCGTGCTCGATGCAGACATCTATGGCCCATCCATGCCGCGCCTGCTGGGCATCAAGGGCAAGCCGACGACAGTTGACGGCAAGATTTTGCGGCCGATGGAGAATTTTGGCCTGAAAGTCATGTCGATGGGCTTCCTGGTTGAGGAAGATACCCCGATGATCTGGCGCGGGCCGATGGTGATGTCGGCGCTGACCCAGATGATGCGCGAAGTCGAGTGGGGTGAGCTCGATGTGCTTGTGGTCGACATGCCGCCGGGTACCGGCGACGCGCAGCTGACCATGGCGCAGCAGGTGCCGCTGGCCGGCGCGGTCATCGTATCAACGCCGCAGGATCTGGCGCTGATCGATGCCCGCAAGGGGCTTAACATGTTCAGGAAGGTCGATGTGCCATTGCTCGGCATTGTTGAGAATATGAGCTATTTCGTCGCCCCCGACACCGGCAAGCGTTATGACATCTTTGGCCATGGCGGCGCGCGGGCTGAGGCTGAACGTCTCGACGTGCCTTTCCTTGGCGAAGTGCCGATTGAGATGGTGATCCGCGAACGGTCCGATTCCGGTGCGCCGGTCGTTGTCTCCGAGCCAGACGGACAGGCTGCTGCCGCATACAGGGCGATTGCAGAAAAGGTGCTGGAGCGCCTGCGCGCCGAGACGGCCCGCACCGGCAAGGCTGGTCCGGCAATTGTCTTTGAATAGCATCGCCGGTTGCCGTCGCCGCGATAGCATGTCATTCCTCTACTCTGTTCAAGTTTGAACCGTATTGGGAGAGGGTGCTTTGGCCGAGGCAGTGCTGCACGAAAGCCGTGATGGATATGACGTCATCACGCTGAACCGGCCGGACCGGCTGAACGCCTTTGTCGAAGACATCCACATCGGGCTGGCCAAGGCGTTCGACCGGATTGAAGCCGACGACAAGTGCCGTTCAGTCATCATTACAGGAGCTGGGCGCGGCTTTTGCGCCGGGCAGGATCTGGCCGAGCGCGACCCGGCGATAAGGGGCGACCGGCCAGACCTCGGCAAGACATTGGAAGTCTATTACAATCCGATGCTGCGCCGCATGCGGGCGCTGCCAAAGCCTGTCATCTGCGCTGTCAATGGCGTCGCCGCTGGCGCAGGCGCCAATTTCGCGCTTGCAGCCGATATTACGATCGCGGCCCGCTCGGCAAGCTTCATCCAGGCCTTTGCCAAGATTGCCCTCATTCCTGATGCAGGCGGCACCTATTGGCTGACGCGCCGCATCGGCGCGCAGCGCGCCATGGCGTTGTCCCTGACTGCCGAGCCACTGGCGGCCCAGACCGCCGCGGACTGGGGCCTGATCTGGAAATGTGTCGATGACGCACAATTGATGCAGGAGGCAGAAGCGCTGGCCGCACAGTTCGCTGCCGGGCCGTCGACGGCCTACGCCTTGACCAAACAGGCGATCCAGGCGGCTGAGTCCAATGATTTCGACGCCCAGCTGGACCTCGAGCGTCAGCTGCAGCGCGAAGCGGGCTATAGCGGCGACTTTGCCGAGGGCGTTGCCGCGTTTCTGCAGAAGCGCAAGGCGGACTATTCGCGCAGCAAATAGGGCGCGGCTCGTCCTAACCATTTTCAGATCGGCGACTTGAAATTGCCCGGCGATGCCGGTATCACGCGCCAGCCGTCGGCCTTTGGCCGCGCCGGTTGCCGCTTTAGCTCAGTTGGTAGAGCACATCATTCGTAATGATGGGGTCGCGTGTTCGAGTCACGCAAGCGGCACCACTTGGCTATTCAATCAATTTGCCGTTTTCATTCAGAACGCGTGGCGGACTGTCTGTTGTGGGTTGGCGGCTGGAAAGTTCTGATCGCACACTGCAGGCAGGACCAGCGCCGGAACTCTTGGCCTCAACAACAGTATGCCCGTCCGTGGCATGACAAATGGTCTATGGGGCGGATGATCCTGTTCAATACATCTTCGCCCGGCGGCGCAGATAGAAGAGGCGTCAGGCGCCGGTTTCTTCGTGACATATTGCGCCTGAGGGCCGGAACGAAAATCCGGCCCGTTTGCACATTTGTGTCAAAGCAGCCATTCGATCGGCAGGATGCCGACGACGACCAGCGCAATTTGCTTGAACCAGCTTGTGCCGGGTTCCTGCTGCCAGGTCTGGACGGTTCCGTCAGCACCCGTCTCCTGCCAGACCATGCGCTCGTCGCCTGTCAGTTCTGGCCGGTAGCTCACCTTGGCGAGCGGTCCGTCGAAATCGGCGCTGACGCGTTGCGCCATTGTCGGGCTTTCGATCAGGAAGCCCATCTCGCAGTTGAGGATTGCCGAGCGCGGATCGAAATTGAATGAGCCGATGAAGACGCGCGTGCCGTCAATGGCGAATGTCTTGGCGTGCAGGGAGGCGCCTGAAAGGCCAAGCGGTTTCAGTTGCATCTCCGATTCCGGCGCCATGTCGCCGCGTAGCTTGAGCTCATACAGCTTGACGCCGGCTTCGAGCAGCGCGCGCCGGTAGGAGGTGTATCCCGCATGAACAAGCAGCACGTCAGTCGTGTCCATCGCATTGGTCAGGATGCTGACCTGTTTGCCTGACTTCGCCAGTTCAGTGAAATAGGCCGTGCCCTGATTGCCCGGAATGAAATAGGCGCTGACCAGATCCAGCCGGTTCTGGACGGTGCCGACAATTTCGCCCAGACGCATGATCATCAGCTGATCGCGGCTGGCCGTGCCTTCACCTTTGACCGGGTCGTCTGCGACAAGCTGAATGGTCGTCCATTCCAGATTCTCGCTGCGTGCTTCAAAACGCTTGGCGCTGCTCTGCAAATCGCCGACAAGCTCCTGGGCCTCGCTGCTGCCCTTAACCTCTGCAACGCGCGCGTCGAATGCACGCCGGTCTCCGGTTCCCTCAATGATATCCTCGACCGCAAAGACCGAGGCGCTGTTCCAGTATTGATCGAAAACATCCGCCGTCTGTTTGACAATCGGTCCGATCGCCAGCGCGTCCATATCCTTGTAGAAGGTCTCTCCGATTTCGAAATATTCGTCGCCGATGTTACGTCCGCCGATAATCGCGACCGCCCCGTCGACAATCATCGACTTGTTGTGCATCCGCCGGTTCATACGGAAAAAATCAAAGGTGTAGCCCAGCAGCTTTGGACTGCGGATTGTCGACGGATTGAACAGGCGGATGTCAATATTCGGCTTGGCGTTGAGCGTCGCCATGATCGAATCGAGACCCGGCACACCGTTGTCGTCCAGCAGCAGCCGCACCTTCACGCCACGCTCCGCGGCGGCATCAAGCGCCGCCAGCAGCAGGATGCCCGACGTGTCGTCGTGCCAGATGTAATATTGCGCGTCGACGCTTTCTTGCGCCCGTTCGATCAACGCAAGCCGGCTGTTCAGCGCGTCTCGGCCACTGGCGAGTGAGGCCACGCCGTTTAGCCCGGGGTGGGCAGCCGCGTCTTCTGCAACCCGCTGGCCTAGTGCGGTGTTGAGGCTTGCCGGAATGGCGGCCTGCGGAGCACGCTGGCCGATATCAGGCAACGCAAAAATGAAACGCGCCCCGACAATCAATACTGCCAGTACGAGAGCCAGTGTGAGAAGAAACTTGAAGAATTTCAACATGGAGCGATCTCCGCATACAGGACAATCAGGTCGCGCTGCCACCCGGGTTCAATGAACCTCTCTTATTACTTGATCGGTCATTCCGGGAGGGGGAAAAATGCAGATCGATGCAGTAGCCGGAAACTCGTTGCAGTTGCGGGCAAATGTTTGGCCGGTGAGCAGGCTTGAAGAGATTTCACCGTACAGGCGCCGTCTCGTATGAATCTTGTAGGTTGCCGGTCTTCCCGAAAAAATCCCCCTTTCGGAGCAGCACAAAAACGAGCATGTTTTGCGGGAAAGACATGCAAGGAGACAGACATGAAATATTGGTACCTTTGGTTGATCGCAGGAGTTATTTCGTTGCTGGGCGGGTTTTTCGCGCTTGCGAACCCTCTCGCGGCGACGCTGACAGCCGAACTCCTGACCGGTTACCTGTTCATTGTCGTGGGCCTTCTCACTATTTTTTCGGCATTTGGAGATCAGGGCTGGGGAGGACGCATCCTGGCGATTGTGCTGGGCGTGGCCATACTGTTCCTCGGCGTCAATCTGGTCTGGCATCCGCTGGTTGGGATCATATCGCTGACCTATGCGGCGGGCGTTCTGATGCTGGTCATGGGTGTGGTGCGCATTTTGATGGCATTTAGTGCACGTGCGAAGAATCTGCGTGGCGTCCTGATCCTGTCCGGTTTGCTGTCGCTGGTCCTCGGCTTCATGATCTTCTCCAACTGGCCGCAATCAGCTGCGGTCGTGCTGGGCATTTTCCTGGCGGTGGAACTGATCTCAAACGGCATTTCGCTGATCGTCCTGTCAATGAGCCGCAAGTCTGGCGAGGAGGCTCTTTGAAACCCTGGATGGCAATGATTGCTGCCGGCGACATCGCCATCCTGTTCGGACTGGTGGCGTTGATAAACCCGGACGCCACAGGGTCGACAACGATCACACTCGTTAGTTGGGGACTGCTGGTCGTAGCCGCCCTTCAAGGATGGGCAGCAATGACACCTGACAGCACCGGCGCGAGAATCCGCGCCGGTGCTATTGCGGCTGCTTCGGCGCTGCTGGGACTGTCCATGCTGCTGGGCCCGTTCGGAAGCGGCGTCGTGCTGCGCTGGCTGGTTGGCCTGCTGCTGATTTCTTCGGGCGGAGCCAAGGCCTATGCCGCACTTGAAATGTCTGGATCTGACAACCGCCCGCTTGTTTTCGGAACTGCGGCTGTTTCGGCGGTCATGGGGGCAGTCGTTCTGTTTGGACTAAACCTGAACTTCGGCACCTTGCTGGGGATTGAACTGCTGGCGAGCGGCCTTGGCCTTGTGTTGCTCGGAATGGATCGCCGGCGGACAGGCAGTTTGCCAGTCTGATCCGATGCAGCAGATTCCAAAGTGTGAAAGGCCCGCGCGTTCAACTGGACGCGCGGGGCTCTGCCGTCGGCCGGTATGTCGTGCGCAAGGCTTTATCCGTGAGTGCCGGCAGACTGTCAGGCTGCAGCCTTCTTGCGCGCCAGCCGCGCCTTGATCGATTCGACCGTCGCGCGCGGCGTGGCTGCAAACAGCGTCTTGGTGTAGTCGTGCTGCGGGTTGGAAAAGACCTCGTCGCGCGTCCCGTATTCCACGGCCTCGCCGAAATACATCACCATCACATCGTCGGCGATGTAGCGCACCACCGACAGGTCGTGGCTGATGAAGACATAAGTCAGATCAAGCTCGTCCTGCAGATCGGCGAGCAGGTTCAGCACCTGCGCCTGCACCGACAAGTCAAGCGCCGACACCGGTTCGTCCAATACCAGCAGCGACGGGTTCAGCATCAGGGCTCGCGCAATCGCAATGCGCTGGCGCTGGCCGCCGGAGAACATGTGCGGATAGCGGCCGTAGTGAACTTCCTGCAGCCCGACCTTCTTCAGCATCGTCATGGCTCGATCGCGGCGTTCGTCGGCCGGAATGTCCGTGTTGATAATCAGCGGCTCCTGCAGCACGTCGCCGATCTTCTGACGCGGATTGAGCGAGCCGTAAGGGTTCTGGAACACGATCTGCACCTTCCGGCGCAGTTCTGGCGTCAGCGACTGGGAGGCGATGTCGATCTTCTGGCCGTCGATGATCAGGTCGCCGGCAGTGGCCGGGTCAATCAGCGTGATGATGCGGGCAAGTGTAGACTTGCCGCAGCCGGATTCACCGACGATTGCCAGCGTCTTGCCCTTCTCGACCTTGAACGACACGCCCTTGACCGCGTGCACGGTGCGCGCCTTGCCAAACAGGCCACCGGGCACATGGTAGTCGCGAACGATGTTGCGGCCTTCGACGACAATCTCGCTCATAGCATTGGCTCCATCGGCGGCGTATTGACGGCGGTTCCCGATGCAATGCCGGTTTCCTCAAAGAACAGTTCGGAGATCGTCGGCAGCCGGTCGCCAGTGGCGTTGTCGGGCAGCGCCGACAGCAAAGCCTTGGTGTAGGCGTTCTTCGGGCTTTCAAAGAGGGAAAGCACGTCGGCCTCCTCCATCTTCTTGCCCTTGTATTGCACGATCACCCGATCAGCTGTTTCGGCGACGACGCCCATATTGTGGGTGATCATGATCAGCCCCATGCCGTTCTCGGTCTGCAATTGCATCAGAAGTTCAAGAATCTGCTTCTGGATGGTGACGTCGAGCGCCGTGGTCGGCTCGTCGGCAATCAAGAGCTTTGGATTGCAGGCAATCGCCATGGCGATCATGACGCGCTGGCTCTGTCCGCCCGACATCTGGTGCGGGTAGGAATTGACCCGGTCCTCCGGGTCGGGAATGCCGACCAGGTTGAACAGTTCGATGACACGCGCACGGCGTTCCTGCTTGCCCATGCCGAGATGAAAGCGCAGTACTTCCTCGATCTGATAGCCTACGGTAAAGCACGGATTGAGGCTGGCGATGGGCTCCTGAAAGATCATCGCCACATCTTTGCCGACCAGCTTGCGCCGCTCGGTGGGCGTCAGGCTGAGCATGTCGCGGCCTTCAAACTCCATCTTGTCGGCGGTGACTTTTGCAGTCCAGGGCAGCAGACCCATGACGGCCAGCATCGACACCGATTTGCCGGAGCCGGATTCGCCGACAATCGCCAGCACTTCGCGCTCGTGCACTTTCATCGATACGCCGTCGACTGCGCGAAACATGCCGGTGGCGGTCTGGAATTCGACGACGAGATTTTCGATTTCAAGAAGGGCCATCCGATCAGCTCCTCTTCAGCTTCGGATCGAACGCATCGCGCAAGCCGTCGCCCATCAGGTTGATCGCCAGCACCGTGAACAGGATGGCGAGACCAGGGAAGGTGACAACCCACCAGGCGCGGGTGATGAATTCGCGCGAGTCGGCCAGCATCGTGCCCCATTCCGGCAGCGGCGGCGGAACGCCCTGGTTGAGGAAGCCCAGCGCCGCCACGTCAAGAATGGCATTGGAGAAGGACAATGTGCCCTGCACGATCAACGGCGCCGTGCAGTTCGGCAGGATCGTCTTGAACATCAGACGCAACGGCCCGGCGCCGGCGACCTTCGCCGCCACGACATAGTCTCGCGTCTTTTCGCTCATCACCGCCGCCCTTGTCAGGCGCACGAAATGCGGCTGGAACACGACAGCAATAGCGACCATCGCTGTTTCCAGGCCACGGCCGAGGATCGCGATCAGAACCAGCGCCAGCAGGATCGATGGGAACGACAGGACAATGTCCATGATCCGCATGATGACAATGTCGACCCAGCCGCGGAAATAGCCGGCAATGAGACCCAGGATAATGCCGCCGGCCATGGCCACCGCTGTGACGGCAGCGCCGATCAACATCGAATAGCGCGTGCCGTAGATCAGCCGCGACAGGAGATCGCGTCCGACCGCGTCGGTGCCGAGCAGGAAGCGGGTTGAGCCGCCTTCCTGCCATGCTGGCGGCACGAGTAGGGCGTCGCGATATTGCTCGTAAGGCCCATGGGGCGCGATCAGTGGCGCAAAGATCGCTAGCAGGAGGAGGAAGATGAAGAAGCAGAGCCCGACGACTGCGCCCTTGTTCTCCGAGAAATAGTACCAGAATTCGCGAAAGCGCGCCCTGAATGACGGGTCTTGTGAAAGCGCCGTGGTCGCCGGTGTTGCAGCCTGTGCCATGGTCAGCTCCTATCGAATTCGCGGATTGATAAGGCCGTAGAGAATATCCACGAGCAGATTTACCAGCATGATGATCGACGCGATGATCAGCAGTGCGCCCTGGATGACCGGGTAGTCGCGGCGGAACACCGATTCCACCACCCATTTGCCGATGCCGGGCCAGGAGAAGATCGTCTCCGTCAGCACCGCGCCGCCGAGCATGACGCCGACTTGCAGACCGATCGTGGTGACCACAGGGATCATCGCGTTGCGCAACGCATGGATGCCGACGACACGATAGGATGACAGGCCTTTGGCGCGCGCCGTGCGCACATAGTCTTCCGACAGGACTTCGAGCATTGCCGAACGTGTCTGGCGCGCGATCACGGCAAGCGGGATTGTACCGAGCACGATTGTCGGCAGGATCAGATGGCTGACGGCGGATTTGAATGCTCCGGCCTGGCCGGACATCAGCGAGTCGATCAGCATGAAGCCGGTGCCGTTGGGAAAATAGTACATCAGCGAGATGCGGCCCGACACCGGCGTCCATCCCAGCGCCACGGAGAACAGGATGATCAGCATCAGGCCCCACCAGAAGATCGGCATGGAGAAGCCGACCAGGGCGGTCGTCATGATCGATTGATCCCAGAACGAGCCGCGCTTGACGGCAGCCAGCACGCCGGCGGGGACCCCAAGCGCCACCGCGAAGATGATCGCGCAGAACGCCAGTTCCAGCGTCGCCGGGAACAGTTGCAGGAATTCGTTCAGCACCGGCCCCTTGGTCGAGATCGAGTTGCCGAAGTCGCCGTGCAGCGCCTTCCAGACATAGTCCAGATACTGGACCACATATGGACGGTCGTAGCCGAACTGCCGCGTCAACTCGTCGTAGCGCGCCTGATCCATGACCCGTTCGCCAGACAGAAGCATGATCGGGTCGCCTGGCAACAGGCGGATGAAAGCGAAGGAGACGATCGTCACCCCGATGAAAGTCGGTAACAGGACAGCCAGACGTCCCAGCACAAATCGCAGCATTGCGCGCTCATCCCCGGTTCAGCTCTTGGCGGCTGATCGATCATTTGAACTTACGACAAACTGGCCCAATGGGAAGGGCCAAACAAGAAAGGGCGTCCGTATCGGACGCCCTTCCGGTTGTCTACCCGTCAGGGTTTACTCGGCAATGTCGACGCCCGAGAACGAGTGATGGCCGAACGGGCTCATGACGTAGCCCGAGACCTTCTTCGACATCGGCATGACGACGACCGAGTGGTCAAGCGTTGCCCAAGGCGCTTCGCGCTTGAACACGACCTGGGCCTGTTCATAGAGCTTGGTGCGCTCGGCCTGATCGGTCACCTTCTTGGCGTCGGTGACGAGCTTGTTGAACTCGTCGTTGCACCATTGCGCGCGGTTGTTGCCGCCGACTGCGTCACAGCCGAGCAGCGTGTGCAGGAAGTTGTCCGGATCGCCATTGTCGCCGGTCCAGCCGAGGATGACGGCGCCGTCACGGGCCTTGTCCTTAGACTTGGCCAGGTATTCAGCCCATTCCATCGACACGATCTCAACCTTGACGCCGATGGCGGCGAAGTCGGCCTGCATCAGTTCAGCTGCACGGCGGGCGTTCAGCATGTAAGGACGCGCAACCGGCATGGCCCAGATCTTCATCGACAGATCCTTGACGCCTGCGGCTTCAAGTGCGGCCTTGGCGGCTGCCGGATCGTATTTGTCGTCTTCGACCGCGTTGTTGTAAGACCACATCGTTGGCGGAATCGGGTTCTTTGCTGGCTCTGCCGCGCCATCAAATACGGCGTCAACGATCGCCTGCTTGTTGATCGCCATGTTCAGCGCCTTGCGCACTTCGGCCTTGTCAAAAGGCGGCACGAGCGCGTTGTAGGCGAGATAGGCGACGTTCAGGCCCTTCTCTTCCATCGTGGTCAGGTTGGCGTCTTCCTTGATCGACTTCACGTCCGCCGCATTCGGATACGGGAAGATGTGGCATTCGCCGGCCTTCAGCTTCTGCAGGCGAACGGCTGCGTCGGTGGTGATGGCGAAGACCAGATCGTCGATCTTTTCCTTGCCCTTCCAGTAGCCGTCATGCGCCTTGTAGCGGATGACCGCGTCTTTCTGGTAGCCGACAAAGGCGAACGGGCCGGTGCCGATCGGCATGGTGTTCATGTCGGTCATCTTGCCGTCCGCTTCCAGCTTGTCGGCATATTCCTTGGAGACGATCGAGCCGAAATCCATGGCGATGTTGGCCAGGAACGGCGCTTCCGGGTTCTTCAGCGTGATCTTGACCGTCATATCGTCGACCTTGTCGATCGAAGCGAGGTTTTCAGGCAGACCCATGCCGGAAAAATACTCCCACGAACCTTCCGGGATGTACTTGTTCCACTTGTTGTCGGCCTTCCACTGACGCTCGAACGAAAAGATCACGTCGTCCGCATTCAGGTCGCGGGTCGGGGTGAAGAATTCGGTGGTGTGGAATTTGACGCCCGGGCGGATCTTGAATGTGTATTCGAGACCGTTGTCGGAAACGGTGTAGCTTTCGGCCAGGCTTGGCTCGATAGCGGTCGAACCGGCGGCGAATTCGACGAGACGATTGTAGATCGGACGAGACGAGGCGTCGAACGTTGTGCCAGCGGTATAAAGCGCGGGGTCAAAGCCTTCTGGCGAACCTTCCGAGCAGTAAACCAGCGTCTTGGCGCTGGCGGCACCGCTCAGGACGGTCGCGGCAAGAAGTGCAGCCGCGAAGGTGTATTTTCTCATCTAGGTAGTCTCCCTTTATTATTGACCTTATCCTTTTTGGATAGGCAGGCTGGCATATAAGCAGCATTCCTTAGCTATTGGAACTCCCCGGGATGCGCCCTTTCTGCACTCGTGAAAAATAGCCTTTTGCACGGCACTTGCATGACTTCGGGGTTTCCCCGTAGATAGGCTGAACGCCTGTCCAAGAATTGGTGGCGACAAGACAATAGTCGGCAAGCAAGCCGACTTGAATTCGGAGGAACTGTTACATGGCGAAATCGACAGGCAAGACGGCAAAACCAGCCGCGTCCAAGGCTGCAGCACCCAAAACCGCCGCCAAGCCGGCAGCAAAACCTGCCGCCAAGGCGGCTGAAAACAAGGTGGCTGAAGCTGCCGCTGCCGCCGCGCCGGTGGCGTCGAAAACCTCCGCCAAGCAGAGCCCCTATGCTGCGAAACCCTGGCTGAAGAGCTATTCGCCGGTTGTTCCGCACGAGATTGAGCCGCTGAAGTTCAAGAACATTGGCGAATTCCTTGTCGACGCCTGCCGCCGTTATGCCGGCCGCCCCGCATTCACCTGCATGGACAAGTCGATAACCTATGCGGAGCTTGAAAAGGCGTCTGCCGCATTTGGCGCGTTCTTGCAGTCGCGCGGCCTCAAGCCTGGCGCCCGCGTCGCCATCATGATGCCGAACGTCTTGCAATATCCCGTTGCGATGATGGGCATCCTGCGGGCCGGCTACACGGTTGTGAACGTCAACCCGCTCTACACCCCGCGCGAACTTGAGCATCAGCTGAAGGATGCCGGCGCCGAAGCAATCGTCATCATCGAAAACTTTGCGACCACCTTGCAGCAGATCGTCGCCAAGACCCCGGTCAAACACATCGTCGTTGCATCCATGGGCGACATGCTGGGCATCA
The DNA here is from genome assembly GCA_036742015.1 of Mesorhizobium sp. Lineage (GTDB taxonomy): Bacteria > Pseudomonadota > Alphaproteobacteria > Rhizobiales > Rhizobiaceae > Mesorhizobium_A. Next base: position 31,558 of record DAINRF010000042.1, read on the forward strand.
AGGGACATCTGGTCAATTTCGTCGTGCGCCGGGTCAAGAAGATGGTGCCGGAATGGAACCTGCCGGGTCACATCAAATTCCCGGCTGCGCTCAAATCAGGTGCGTCCTCAACGCTGAAGCCTTCGCAGGCGACGCTCGACGACGTTGCGTTCCTGCAATACACTGGCGGCACCACCGGCGTGTCGAAAGGCGCGACGCTGCTGCACAAGAACATCCTGTCCAACGTGGCGCAGAACATTCTCTGGCAGGAAACTGCTTTTGTGAAGCGTCCGCGGCCTGACCGCATGATCTTCGTCTGCCCGCTGCCGCTCTACCATATCTACGCGCTCACCGTGAACGCGCTGATGGGCATGACGCAGGGCGCGCAGAACATCCTGATCCCCAATCCGCGCGATATGCCGGCCTTTGTGAAAGAGCTGCAGAAATATCCGGTCAACATCTTCCCGGGCCTGAACACGTTGTTCGTCGCGCTGATGAACAATGAGGATTTCAGAAAACTCGACTTCAAGCCGCTGTTCCTGACCTTTGCGGGCGGTATGGCGGCGCAGAAGC
>DAINRF010000043.1:0-30838 GCA_036742015.1 Mesorhizobium sp.
CGCCTCGCCATCGAGGAAACAGAACCGTTTCCATTTGAACCTGAAAGGGTCTAAGCCGCGGTCCAGCCACCGTCGATCGAGATGGTTGTACCGGTAACCGACGCTGCAGCATCCGAAATCAGATACATCGCCGCCGCTGCAATCTCGGCTACCGTCGCAAACTGCTTGGACGGCTGCTTGGCGAGGATGATGTCTCGCACGACAGCATCGCGGTCCAGGCCGGGATGTTCCTTCATCCGGTCCTGAACCTGCTGTTCGACCAAGGGCGTCAGCACGAAACCGGGGCAGACCGCATTGCAGGTGACACCCTGCCCGGCAGATTCGAGCGCCACCGTCTTGGTTAGCCCGACAACGCCATGCTTGGCCGCGACATAGGCCGACTTGTTGGGCGATGCGCGCAACCCATGTGCCGAGGCGATGTTGACGATGCGGCCCCACTTGGCCTTGCGCATCAAAGGCAGAGCTTCAGCGATTGTGTGAAAATTGGAGTTGAGGTTGACCGCGATGATGCGGTTCCATTCGTCGACCGGAAATTCGTCAACCGGCGCGACATGCTGGATGCCGGCATTGTTGACCAGTATGTCGACCGAGCCGAATTGCTTGGCGGCCCAGGTCACCAGCTCGCGGCATTGGACGCCGTCCGCCATGTCAGCCTTGCGGTAAACGACCTGAGCGCCGGTATCGCGCGCAAGCTTTGCCGCCAGGTCGTGGTCTTCCTTGCGATCAGTGAAGGAATTGAGCACGACATTGTCGCCGCGCGCCGCAAGATTGGTCGCGATCTCAAGTCCGATGCCTGAATTCGATCCGGTAACGACTGCGGTGCGGGCCATGGTAATTTCCTCGTGACAGAAGCCGCTTTTAGCCGCCAGGAAGGCCGGTGGCCAAGACCGCAAAAATACAGCGCCTTGACATCGCCGGAATGCTTCGCCACGTCTGCCGGCATCAGGTCAGGAGACCGCATGCCCGCGCAATTGCAACAAATGCCGCCCGTGTTTGATCCGCGCCCGCAGCCGCGCCGCGCCAGCGTTGGCGTATCCGTCGGCGGCGTGGTGGTGGGCGGCGACGCGCCTGTCGTCGTGCAGTCGATGACCAATACCGACACCGCCGACATTGACGCGACGGTTGCGCAAGTCGCGGCGCTGCATCGCGCCGGATCGGAACTGGTGCGCATTACGGTGGACCGCGACGAGAGCGCAGCCGCTGTGCCGCGCATCCGCGAGCGGCTGGAACGTGTCGGTGTATTTGTGCCGCTGATCGGCGATTTTCACTATATCGGACACAAATTGCTGGCCGATCATCCCGCCTGCGCCGAGGCGCTGGAAAAATATCGCATCAATCCGGGCAATGTCGGCTTCAAGGAAAAGAAGGACCGGCAGTTCTCGGCGATCATCGAGACCGCGATCCGCTACAACAAGCCGGTGCGTATCGGCGTTAACTGGGGTTCGCTTGACCAGGAACTGCTGACCAGCCTGATGGACGGCAATCAGGCCAACGGTTTTCCGATGACAGCAGACGAAGTGACGCGCGAGGCGATCATCCAGTCGGCGCTGCTTTCGGCCGATCTGGCGGAAGAGATCGGCCTGCCACGCGAAAAAATCATCCTGTCGGCCAAGGTCAGCCGGGTGCAGGACCTGATTGCTGTCTATGCCGAACTGTCCCGCCGCTCCAACCACGCGCTGCATCTTGGCCTGACCGAAGCCGGCATGGGCTCAAAGGGTATTGTCGCCTCGTCGGCGGCGATGGGCATCCTGCTGCAGCAGGGCATCGGCGACACGATCCGCATCTCGCTGACGCCGGAGCCTAATGGCGACCGCACCCGCGAGGTGCAGGTGGCGCAGGAACTGTTGCAGACGATGGGGTTCAGGCAGTTTGTGCCAATCGTCGCCGCGTGCCCGGGCTGCGGCCGCACCACGTCGACCGTGTTCCAGGAATTGGCGGAAAAGATCCAGGCGGATCTGCGCAAGAACATGCCGGTGTGGAAGACAAAATACCCCGGGGTCGAGGAACTGAAGGTGGCCGTGATGGGCTGCATCGTCAACGGACCGGGCGAGTCGAAGCATGCCGACATCGGCATTTCGCTGCCCGGCACCGGGGAAACGCCAGCCGCGCCGGTGTTCATCGACGGCAAGAAGGCGGCGACGCTGCGCGGAACCAACATTGCCGCCGAGTTCGAGACCATGGTGTCCGACTATATCGAGCAGCGCTTCGGCCACAGCGCAGCAGCGCAATAATGCGAGCACGCCATCGCCTTGCCGCGCTTCTGACGGCGGCGCTTGGCATGACGACGCAAGGCCTGGCACAGGATTTTGTGCCGCCGCCCATCATGCCGCTGCCGCCGCTGACGTCGCTGCCTGGCGAGGCCAAGCCGAAACAGATTTCGGTGGCGCGCATCTGCGATCTGATCGAGACAAATGCAAAACTGAACGGCCTGCCGCCGGACTGGTTTGCCCGTCTGATCTGGAAGGAAAGCCGCTTTGACGCCGGCGCCGTGTCGCCGGTGGGCGCGCAGGGCATTGCGCAGTTCATGCCGGGAACCGCAAAGATGCGTGGGCTGACCGATCCGTTCGATCCCGAACTCGCCATTCCCGCCAGCGCCAGATATCTCGGCGAACTGAAGACCGGTTTTGGCAATCTCGGGCTCGCGGCGGCCGCCTATAATTCAGGCGAGACCCGGACATCCAACTGGCTGCGCACCGGCGGTTTTCTGCCGCTGGAGACCGAAGGTTATGTGCTCGACATCATGGGCGAGGCGGCGGAAAGATTTGCCGACCGGACCTATCAGGGCACCGTCAAGCCGCTTGATCCCAAGCGCGATTTTCCGGCGGCCTGCCGCGACCTGCGCGTCATCATGAGCCGCACCGTGCCAATGGCGCGCGTGCATGTCAAACCCTGGGGTGTGCAGGTGGCTGGCAACTTCCGCCAGTCAGCCGCAGTGCGCCAGTTCGAGCGGGCGCGGGCGCGCGTGCCGGCCCTGCGCAAATATGATCCGGTGGTGGGGCGGGTACGCTCGCCGATGGGGCGTCGCGGGATCTACGCCGTCAGGATCGGTGTCGAAAGCCGTGCGTCGGCAGACGACATCTGCCGCCGCCTGCGCGCCAATGGCGGGGCCTGTGTGGTGGTGAGAAACCGGTAGCCGCCCACCTATTCAGGCATCGGCGTCCAGATGACGTCGTCGATGCGGTGCGCGCCGGTGGCGAGCATCACCAGCCGGTCAAAGCCAAGCGCGATGCCGCTGGATTGCGGCATGATGGCAAGTGCAGCGAGGAAATCCTCGTCAAGCGGATAACGCTCGCCATAGATGCGCTCTTTCTCGTCCATCTCGGCGACAAAGCGGCGGCGCTGTTCGACCGGATCAGTGAGTTCGCCGAAAGCGTTGGCGAGTTCGACGCCGCAACAATAGAGCTCGAACCGCTCGGCAACGCGGCGATCATGGGCGGCGGGACGGGCAAGTGCGGCTTCGCTGACTGGGTATTCCTTCAAAATTGTCGCCTTGCCGCGGCCAAGCTCCGGCTCGACCTTTTCAACCATGATTCGACTGTAAATGTCGGCCCAGCTATCGTCATCGGCGATCCGGATGCCCGCGTGAACTGCCTGAGCGCGCAGGCCCTCTACATCGGTTTCTCCCGCTACCGACACGGTTGACAGCAAGTCGATACCCGCAAGGCGGCGGAATGCGTCGCTAACCGTCAGCTGTTCGGGTAGCGCAAACGGATCGGCGGTGACGCCGCGATAACGGAAAACATCTGCCCCCGCCGTTTCGGCGGCAAGCCGCAGAAATGCCGCGCAATCGGCCATCAGCACGTCATAAGCCTCGCCAGCACGATACCATTCGAGCATTGTGAACTCGGGATGGTGCAGCGGCCCGCGTTCGCGATTGCGATAGACCGGGCCAAACGAAAACAGCCGCTGCTCGCCGGCCGCCAGCAGCTTTTTGCAGGCAAACTCCGGCGAGGTGGCGAGATGAAACGGGCGGCGGGAACCGTCGGGATGCAGGAACTCGGTCGAGAAGGCGGACAGATGCGCCTCATTGCCGGGCGACACCTGCAACGTGTTGGCAGTGACCTCGACAAAGTCCCGTTCGGCGAACCAGGCGCGGATAGCGGCAGCGATGCGATTGCGCGCCATCAGGCGTGGCCGGCGGTCGGTATGGACGTCAGGCGTCCAGAAGGGCGAGGCGTCTGTCATCGGAACGTCATTCGTGGGCTGGCGATGCTTCCTAAGATGCGCTAAGGGCGGGCGCAACGAACAATAGTTGGATAAATCATGGTCAAGGTCATCGCCAGTTCGCTGCGCAAAGGCAATGTCGTCGACAAGGACGGCAAACTCTACGTCATTCTCGCTGCCGAAAACATTCATCCCGGCAAGGGCACTCCGGTGACCCAGCTCGACATGCGCCGCATTTCAGACGGCGTAAAGGTGTCGGAACGCTATCGCACCACCGAGCAGGTGGAGCGCGCCCATGTCGAGGACCGCGAGCACACGTTCCTTTATGCGGACGGCGAAGGCTTCCACTTCATGAACCCCGAAAGCTACGACCAGATCGCCGTGTCAGAAGATGTGGTAGGCGACGCTGCGCCCTACCTCCTGGAAGGTATGAGTGTGCAGGTGTCGGTGCATGAAGGCGTCGGCATCGCCATCGTACTACCGCAGCGCGCGGTGTTTGAAGTGGTGGAGACCGAACCGACGACCAAGGGCCAGACGGCCTCCTCGTCCTACAAGCCGGCAATCCTGTCGAACGGCGTGCGTTCCGCCGTGCCGCCGCACATTCAGGTCGGCACCCGTATCGTGGTGATGACGGCAGACGGTTCTTACGTCGAACGCGCCAAGGACTGAGACGCGGGGACTGCGTGAGCAGACCGGAAGATCCGGCAGAGCTACCGAAAGCTTCGAAAGGGCGGGAGCTGACGAAGGCAGCAGGGTCTCGCCTGAATACAATGGTCCTGTTGCAATTTTTCAGTCAGCCGCAATGCACCCCTTTCGCTGACGGATTTCAGGCTGCGATTGTCCCGAACTGTTCCTTGAGCGATGAAGCGGGATTGAAGGCGAAACGGCCCTTCTGCTTTCGCATCATGTGAATCATCTCGATGCCGGCCAGCGTGACGGCTGCCGGCAAGAATGCCTTGGAATCCGGCATTGGCCGCACTCACCCCTTGATGCGGCGATCGGCGAGAAATGCTCGACCCGGCGGTGGATCGCCGAATGGTCGATGTTATCCCGCGCCCGGCCATCATCTCCTTCAGGTTTCGCAGGCTTAGATGTCATTGCTACGGAGGTTGTCCGTCCGAGGCTTGGATGAGAGGTTGTTGTTGCGACACACACAGCCCGGTTCCAGGAGCCTCGGATGGACAACCTCCGTAGCAATGACATCTAGGCCAAAGCCAGTGACCACCGCACGCACGGCAAAATATCGACCGATTGAAATCGGCGGCCCTTAAAGCGTGTCGCGTCTAAACATCTGGAAATGCGCTTCAAATATGAAGCTACCTCGTGACTTTCCCGGACTACCGGAAAGCTTGCAGCCAACAACCATTCATGTATGTGGGTAAGCCTCACATTCGTGAATTGGTGCGACTGATTGGGGGGATGTGCAATGACGACGCTACAGGTCAAATCGGCAACGCGGGCCATCGAAATCCTGGAGCATCTGAAAGATGCAAGGCAGCCGCGCGCGATGTCGGAAATTGCAACAGACCTTGGTTATCCGCAATCCAGCGCCACAGTTCTTCTCAAGACGCTTGTAACGCTCGGCTATCTGAATTTCGATCGGCTTGAGCGCGTCTATTTCCCGACTCTCAAGGTCACGGCTCTTGGCGACTGGATTCCAGAAACTCTCTTCGGGCAAAGGGGCATGCTGGAAGCCATGCGCGATGTTCATGCCGCCACCGGCGAGACAGTTTCGATCAACAGCCGAAACGACATCTATCTGCAATATGTGAAGATCATTCAGTCTACCCATGCTCTGCGCTTCCATGTCGATGAAGGCACTTTGCGGCCGCTGACCCGAACGGTTTCTGGATGGGTGCTCTTGTCCATCATGCCGGATGACAAGATCGACAACATCGTCCGGCGTGGAAATATTGCAATTTCCAAGCCCGCAGATCGCATCACCACGTCCGAAATGATGGCCCATATTCGCGAAATCCGCGTCAAAGGCTACGGATATGTCGAGAACGTCCCCTTTCTCGGCGGCGGAACTATCAGCGTACTGCTGCCGACGAAAATTCAGAATCAGCCGGTTACACTTGCACTCGGCGGCGCCGCCGAAAGAATCCGTCAGAATTTTAGACGCTACCTCACTGTGCTGCAACGCGCAGCCAAAAGCGTTTCCGTGGAGGATTCAGACGACATCTGAGCCGGTCGGCCGGCAGCGCATCCCGCAAATCTTCGTGACAGGCCGCTCAGGGCAATCGCCTCAAGTTAACGTGGGTAGCCGATGATGGTTGATATTGTGATTTATGGATCGGTTCGTTGATCGAAGCCGCCAATGAACTGTCTCGTCCTTACGTCCAGCGCTATTCTTGATCATTTGAAGACACTGTCGGACCCGCCCAAAGGGGTTCTGCCGCGAATATTCTCCGGCATGCAAGACGCGGCCATTCACTTGACAGATTTCATGCTGCGGTTGCCCCGGCTTGTGTCTTGAGCGAAGGGTAAGGGCTGAAGGCAAATCGACCCTGCCGCTTGCGCATCACATGGACCCTCTCGATACTGGCCAATGTGGCGGCTGCCGAGGAGGATGCCTTGAAGCGTGTTGTGACATAGATTGTCCGTCAACGCGCTACAGACTTCTTCAAATGCCCTCCGGCAGAGCGATGCAATGTTCGCCGGATTTACTCTACAATGATCGCGGTGCGAGCCATTCGACGAGGTGGGGCCACGTGCGCGTGACAGCGCCTGAGCCGGTGACCAGGCTGACATGGCCGCCCTTGATGATCCATTCGTCCTTGTCAGTGCTTCCAATCAGGCGGATCAGATCGGCGGACGATTCGTAAGGAACGACATGATCGTGTTCGGCCAGCACATGCACGACGGGAATCTTGATGTCACCGAGACTGAGCCGGCGTCCCCTCATCTCGAATTCGTCTTTGACGATCTTGTTGCCCAGGAAGAAGTCGCGGGCAAATTCGCGAAAGGCCGCACCCGCAAAGGGCAATGCATCCGCGCCCCAAAGGGTGATGCGAAGATGCGCCTTCACGAACTCGCGGTCATCCAGATTGTTAAGCAGCATGAGCTGCCCGGAGGTCTTCTGCAAAGGCCGCAGAACCTGGAATCCGCCTTCCACCATTGAAGGCGGAACATTACCGAACGTGTCGACAACCAGGTCGACATCGAGTTTGCCATCGACCAGCAAACTGCGCTGCGACGACATGCCTTCGCCATTGATGGGGGTGGCGAGCAACATCATGTTCCTGACCGGCCCTTCGGGCTCCAGCGCCGCATACAGCGATGTGAGAACACCGCCGAGGCAATAGCCCAGGAGATTGACGTCGTTTTCGCCGCTATGCATCTGGACCTGTTCGATACAGGCCGGAATCCAGTCGGCCACGTAGTTGGCCAGGTCGATATCCTTGTGCTCGCGCCGGGGCGTGCCCCAGTCGATCAGATAGACATCGAACCCCTCCTGGACGAGATGCTCGATCAGGCTCTGCCCGCTTGTCAGATCGAAAATGTAGGGTTTGCTGACGAGCGACATGACCAGCAAAAGCGGAATGCGGTAGACGTCGTCCGTCTGTGGCAGATAGTGGAAAAGGCGCAATGTGCCGTCTGCGTAGATCAACTCCTTGGGGGTGGTTGCGGTTTCCCGCTCCATCTCCTCAAGCAGCGTTGCGTATTCCTCTCCCTTTTCGGCGAACAGTTCCTGCAGGATGCTCATTTAGATGATCCGGAAGGTTTGGTCTGCGGCTTGCGTGTCCGAGACGTGGTAGAGCCGCCCTGTCCCCGCACAAGCAGGGCCTCAATCCGGGCAGCGGCATCTTCCAGGCGGCCAATCCGGTCCGACAGGGCAATCAGATCGTCGCGCGTCGGCATGTTCATGGCGGTCAGAGGGGCAGACATCGCCTGGGACATCATCTGCCCGCGATAAACTGCCTCGTTGAGTTCCTTGCCCATGAAGCCGGCAACGCTCTTTTCCTGCATCGTGTTGGCGATGGTCTCGCTCCATTGCCGTTCATTCTGCACCACCCAGTCGCGCCAGGCCCTGATCGGATCGAAAGCCGGCTTCGCCTCTTCGTCGCTCATGCTGCTTGCTCCTGTTGCGAACCCGCTTCGGCCCATTGGGCTTCATAGCGCAGCGTGAGCGTATCAAGCTTGGCCTTTGCCTGCTGCATTGTCCGCTCACGCACCTCCTCTGGACCGCTGATCTTCACCGTCATGAATGTGCCGTGCTGGGGATGTGCGCCCACTTCAATCTCTGCAGTTGCACCCTCAGCCTTCATGATCGGCTCAAGCAGCCGGGTGACCGCCCGCTGCGCCGCGTCGTAGCGCAAGGCCGGTTTGAACACCTTGCCAACGGCAGTGAGGGGAATGTTGTCGACGACATATGTATGGACCGGAATTGCGGCCCGCTCGGGTGTCCTGGCCGCCGCCCATTTCTGCAGCTCGGCAGGCGCGACTTTGGCGTCCGGCTTCAATTGCACATAAGCGACAGGCAATTCGCCTGCATAGCCATCCGGCTCGCCAATGAGGGCCGCATACAGAACGTCAGGATGCTCGTAGAGAACCTCCTCGATGCCCAGCGGATCGATATTGTGACCGCCGCGGATAATCAGGTCCTTTGCGCGGCCGGTAATCCAGAGATAGCCGTTGGCGTCGATGCGCCCAAGATCGCCGCTGTTGACCCAGCCCGGTTCGACAAACGGTGCGTCGGGCGCGCCGGTCGCATAGCCTGAGAAGACGCCGGGGCCGCTCATTGTGACGACGCCGATCTTGCCGGGCTGACATTCCCGCACCGTCTTGCCATCAGCTCCGACTTCGACAACCTTGATCCGGCTGTAAGGCAGCGCGTGGCCGACGGCGCCGAGATAGATCGGCCGGTCCATGTATGAAATCGTGTGACAGCTCGATACTTCGGTCATGCCGTAGGTCTCGAGAATTTCGAGGCCGAACCGGCGTTTGTAGGCGTCGGCGACCGGCACAGGGATCGCTGAGCCACCACCGGTGACAACGCGGATGCTCGACACATCGGCGTCATTCATCGGGCTGTTCAGCACCGCGCCGATGATGGTTGGAACGGCCGCGAACACCTCAGGCTTGTAGCGGTCGACAAGTTTCCAGAAGCCGGGCATGGCGCTCTTGTTGCGCCAGCCGGCCGCGGACAGGACCACAAGCGTGCCGCCAGCGCTGAGCTGCTGCAGACAATGCGTCAGCGCACCACCGACATGAAACAGCGGCAGGGCCATGAACAGTGTCGAAGCCGGGCGCGTGCGCCACATCAATGCGATGCCCCAGGCCTGATAGACCAGATTTCCATGTGTGAGCGGCACGAGTTGCGGCAGGCCGGTTGTGCCGCCGGTATGGAAATAGGCGGCAATATCGTTCGACTTGATGTCGCGGCCGCTGATGAGCCGGTCGCCAGGCTGCGCCTCGACGGCGCGATCAAATGCAATTGCTCCTTCCGGCGGCGGACCCCATGGCTGGACGACAAGGATCGCTTTGAGATCAGGCAGCTGATCCCGGATCTGGGCGATCTTTTCCCAGGTGTCGGAACCCTCCGCCGGCCCCATCGTGATGATGACCTTTGTGTTGGCGGCGCGCAGAATGTGGGCGATCTGGTCCGGTTCAAGGAACGGGTTGACAGGATTGGCGATGCCGGCCGCCTGCACGCCATACAGCGCATAGAAGGATTGCGGGATCAGCGGCAGCAGGATGCTGACCACATCGTCCTTGCCGACGCCGAGCTCGTGGAGAACGTTAGCGACCTGAGTAACCCGCTGAATGAAGTCGCCATGCGAATAGCGCACCGGTTCATGATCCGGATTGGCGTTCGGCAGGAACAGCAGCGCCGGAGCATCCGGGTCGACCGCGGCCCCAAGCTTGAGAGCCTCGTAAGTGCTCGACGCCTTGATGCGCTCTTCATAGGGTATTTGTTCGAAGGCCCTGACATCGGCCTCCGTCGCAAAGCGGGGCCATTCGGCCGTGATGAATCGGTCCAGTACGTGGACTCCGGGCATGGGTGCCTCCTCCGGTATTTCGGTCGGAACATTCGCGTTTGCGAAGGCCGACGAAACAGACACATGCTATTGAGCGACCGGGAGTGCACCAGACGCTCCCCCTTTGCGTCAATCTTTTCGCGGCTACATTCATGTATGTGTATGTCACGTATGTGTTGTTGATCTTCAAGGAGAAGGGGGTATGCCTGAAGCATGAACGTAGCTGTCCAAGCAATCCGGCGCACACCCGAGAGTTCGGCGGACGTAAACGGCCTCCACATATGCTGGGACAGCTTCGGTAATCCCGCTGACGCTCCCATGATCCTGATCATGGGCATGGGGTCGCAGATGATCGGCTGGGATGACGAATTCTGTCTGCAACTGGCAGGCAAAGGCTTTTACGTGATCCGCTTCGACAATCGTGATGTCGGGCGCTCAAGCCGGCTCCATCATCTGGGCGTTCCTGACGTACGGCGAGCCATGACGCGCGCCTGGCTGGGGCTGCCGGTTGATGCGCCCTACAAACTCCAGGACATGACCGGCGATCTGTTTGGCCTTATGGACGCCCTGAATATTCAGAAGGCGCATATCGTCGGCGCGTCAATGGGTGGCGGAATTGCGCAGTATGCCGCGATTTACCGCCCGGACCGGGTGCTTTCGATGACGTCGATCATGTCCACAACCGGTGATCCCGATCTGCCACGCCCGGATTCGTCGGCCGTCGCTGCGGTCGGCCGTCCGGCTCCCAGCACGCTCGAAGACTATGTCGACTATTATGTGTCGAACTGGAAGAAACTTCGGGTGGACCGGTTTCCTGAAGAGGTCGAACGCGACCGGAAGCGCGCCATCCACAATTTTGAACGAGGATTGAGCCCGGAAGGCGGCGGTCGCCATCTGATGGCCATCCTTGCATCAGGAAGCAGGCGCAACGCATTGCGCAATGTCACCGTGCCGACGCTTGTCATCCACGGCGACATCGATCCGCTGGTGCCTTTGGCAGCTGGCGTTGACACAGCGAAGTGCATTCTGGAAGCACAGCTTCTGGTGCTGGAAGGCATGGGGCACTCGATGCCCGAAAGATTGTGGCCAACCATGATCAAGGCCATTGCGGGACTTGCTTCGCGCGTCTGAGCCGCGACCTGAACACGCTATCTCTTCACATGTCAGCTTGGTGGCAAGCCATACCGTGCTGGCATTGCCGCGCGCCGGGCGAGGCGTGACAGGCGCGCGTTTCCTGCACGCGCCCGTCCTTGCGGCTATTCCTGAGTTAAGCAGTTTCCAATGGCGTGACGACATTGAACATCGGATCAAAGTCGTCGAGCGCAGCAAACAATGTCTCCACCTTGTCGCGGTCACCTTCGATCCTGACCTGCTCGCCGTCCAGTGTGCTGGCGCCGACCGCAATGTTGGCGATTGCCTGGTGGGACAATGTCAAGGTCGCAACAGCTGCCGGGTCAGCCTTGTTCGGCAGATGCGTCAGACAGCCGCGCGACAGCGTCAGTGCGAGCTTTTCGCCGCGATCGCTGATGTTCAGATTGATGACATAGGACAGGCCGGCCACCCGCTCGGGGATAAGGCGAACACCCAGGAAGTCGAGCATTGTCGAGACTGTCATCGCCAGCATCAGATCCGGGCCCAGCGTCTTGGAGATCTTCATCTCCATCACACCGTCGCGAAGCTCCTGGGCGCCATAAAGATAGGCATTGCGCCATGTGGCAGACTCGGCCTGATAGCCTAGCTGCTCGAAGGCATCGGCCAGCAAATGGCGGGCTTTTGCGTTTGCAGGGTTTGCGAAAACCAGCTTGCTCAGCACCTCTGCCGCCCAGCGGAATTCGCCCGCATCGTAGTCTGCGGCCGCCCGCTCGAGCACTGCGTCTGCGCCACCCATATAATCGATAGTCTTCCGTGCGGATTCGACAGGCGGCAATGCATGAAGATTGGCCGGATTGGCGTCGTACCAGCTCAGATAGCGCTGGTACACGGCCTTGGCGTTGTGGTTCACGGTTCCATAGTAGCCGCGGCATGACCATTCGGTGCGCAATTCAGGTGGCAGTTCGAGCGTTTCGGCCACTTCGGCAGGCTTTTGCCCCCGATTGACCCCGCGCAGCGTCTGGTCATGGATAAACTTGTAAAGATCACGGTGGATCGACAGCAGTTCCAGCACCCGATCACGGCCCCAAGTCGGCCAATGGTGCTGGGCAATGAGCACGTCAACGTCATGCCCGTATAGCTCGATGGCGTCGCCGATATATTTCGACCACAGCAGCGGATCGCGCACGATCGCGCCCCTGATCGGGCAGAAATTGTGAAGGTTGTGCGTGACGTTTTCCGCCATGTTCAGGACTTTGAACCTGGGTAGATACATGTGCATCTCGGCAGGCGCTTCTGAATCCGGCGCCATGTAGAAATCGATCTCCACGCCGTCGATCGTGTGCCTTTCGGTCTTGTCTGAAATCAACTGGGTCGGCGCGATCAGCGAGCGGGCGCCCCTGGTGACGGATTTGCCGAGTCCTGCGTCAACGCATCCGCAAACACCTGGCTTGAGCAATGTTCCGAACTGGTACTGCGAGCGCCGGTAGGTCGCGTTTCCGCTCAGAACATTTTCGCCTTCGATGGCTTCAATGAACCCTTCGGGCGCGATGACGCTGACCTTGCCTGCCGCCACGTCTTCAGCCGAAATGACGCCCTTTACACCACCATAGTGGTCCGGATGGCTGTGGCTGTAGATCACCGAAACGACCGGACGTTTTGGCCTGTGCTCGAAATAGAGGTCGATACAGGCCTTTGCCGTCTCGATCGAGGTCACCGGATCGATGATGATCAGGCCGGTATCGCCTTCGATGATGGTCATGTTGGACAGGTCGAGGCCACGAACCTGATAGACGCCGTCGGTCACCTTGAACAGGCCGCCGATCATGTTGAGCTGGGTCTGACGCCAGAGGCTGGGGTTGACCGTGTCGGGCGCGTCTTTCCAGTCGTCGACAAACGCAAACTCTGCGGTGTCCCAGACAATTCTGCCATTGTCATTCGAAAGCTGTCTAGGCGCCTTGGCGACAAGGCCGCGCAACGCATCGTCGAAATCACGCCGGTCGGCGAAGGGCAGTTCACTCGCCATCGCCGCATTGGCTGCAATCGTGGCTTTGTGGGCCGGCTTGGAGGTTGTCTTGCTTTGGTCGGTGTCTGACGCCATGTCTTGTTCCCTCGTTATTGTGCCTGTCGACGGGGCGTTCCCGCACCGCCCGCGGCATGCAACCAGCGTCATGGGGCTGGTTGTTCAATCCGGCCCCGGGGCCTGTTTCAATCAGCTGATCGAATGATCTGCGGCAGCTTGGCGGTTCCGTCTTTCAGTTCATCGCGTGGCAAATAGGTGCGCAACGCAATCTGGAATGGACCGGCTGCCGGGGTTGGCAGCCAGTTCGCCACCAGCTCCGGTTCGGCCGGAGTCCTGCTTTGCAACGCAATGTCCAGCGAGCCGTCTGGATTGGGAGCTATGCCGGGGGTGCGATTGCCGACGGAGAACCGCGAGATCGGATTTTCAACCAGAACCCGCCGGCCGTCTTCGGTTGCGGCATACATGGTGAACGACCAGAAGGAGTTTGTCGGGATACCGGTCGCGGGAACTTTGAGGACATAGTTTCGGCCGCCATCAAGCATCTCGCCGTTCTCGTCCTGATATTTGACGAAATACATGGCCTCGTCCGGCTCAAGTGCGCCAAGACCGCCCAGCGCGACAGAGGCCCGCAGCATGTAATTGTCTCCGAAATTGCCGATATCGGAGGCCGCGCCGATCCAGCCGGCAACTTCCCTGCGGCCTTGCTTGCCTGCTGTCTTCAGACTGGCATGAGTCTCACTGATCGTGCTTTCCCACGCGGCACGCATGTCCGGCGCGAGGTCATGCCATACGCCGCGGACACCCGGCCGAAGACCGATCCGCTGCCAGCTTTCCAGAAGCGCCTGCTCGGCTGCCGGAACAGGATTGCGCGCCAGAAACTCATTCACGACGTCGAGAAAGTTCTGTGCCGAAATCGGGCTGACAGGCTGCACGCGGTCTGATGAATTGTCGGGTGCGCTGGACGAGACACGGATGGTGTCCTGCATGGCGTGTGATTGCGGCAGATCGTCAGGGCCATCCACGATACAGCGGCAGAAAAGCCAGGCGTCATTTCCTGGCGCATGGATGACGCGGCCCGCCTCAGCCGCGGAAGCGTGGTCTGGACCTGCAACAATGAAGTCGACAGGACCGGTGCCCTCACGGCGCTGTCCGACGACCGCAAAATGGTTTGTGAACGCATCCATGAACGCCAGCGACCAGTAACGCCCGGCGGGCATCTCTCCGGCCTGTATGCGAACAGGCCCGAAGGACAGGTCGAGCCAGGCATTGGAGTAGAGCGTGTCATTGTTCGGCGCCGTTATCCAGATGGATCGATGGTCGCTGAGCTGCCGGTTGTGCCGTATTGTGTTTGGCGCATGACGCTCCGGATTGGCTTCATTCGCCACGGCGTTGTGCCGGGTCTGTGCGAACACAAACAGCGGATAGGCATAGATGAATGCGGATGTGACTTCATCAGCCAGCATGTGCGTCTCCTGTGATGGACCCGGCGCCATGCTGTGGCGCCGGCCGGAATAGCGGGTTGGCTCTGTTGGCCTACGCTTCGCCCGTCGCCCTTGCTCTTTTCGTCGCATATCCCTTCCAGACGGAGATGATGACGGCCCAGATGATGATCCCGAATGTGATGGTCATGATTGTCGCCGAGATCGGGCGGTCGAAGAATGTGCCAAGATCACCGCCTGAAACGACAAGCGCCCGCCTGAAGTAGACCTCGATCATCGGCCCCAGAACGAACCCGAGCAGCAAAGGCGCGACCTCGAAATTGAGCGCCCGCATGCCGACGCCGAGGAAGCCGAAGCCGAGCAGCACATAGATGTCCATCACCTGGTAATTGACGCTGTAGATGCCGATGCAGGAGAACGCGACAATGACCGGAAACAGGAGATTGTAGGGAATCTTGAGCAGTTTCACCCACATGCCGACAAGCGGCAGGTTGAGGACGAGGAGAATGAAGTTGCCGATGATGAAGCTGACGATCAGCCCCCAGAACAGATCCGGCTTGGACTGGATCACGTCTGGCCCTGGCAGAATGCCGTGGACCATCATCACGCCCAGCATGATCGCCATCACGGGATCGCCGGGAATTCCGAGGCTGAGTGTGGGAATGAAGGCAGCCTGCACGGCGGAATTGTTGGCCGCTTCAGGCGCGGCGACGCCTTCGATAGCGCCTTTTCCAAATTCTTCCGGGTGCTTGCTCACCTTGCGCTCGACTGCATAGGACACAAAAGTGGCAACCAGGCCGCCCGTGCCGGGAAGTGCGCCGAAGAATCCGCCAATTACGGACCCGCGCGCCATCGGCATTGCCGACCGACGCCAGTCTTCGCGTGTCGGCAGCATGTCCTTCATCTTGATGCTGTCCTGATTGACGGTTGGCATGTCTGTGCGGCCGGCATTGGCAATGATCTCGGGCAGACCGAACAGACCGATCGCGACGGCGACCAATGGAAGGCCGTCAAAGAAGACAGTCTGTCCGAAGGTGAAACGGGCGACGCCGCTGTTCAGGTCGAGCCCGATCAAGCCGATGGCAAGTCCGAGGGACACTGAAGCGAGGGAGCGGATGGCCCGGCCGGAGCCGATCACTGATGCGGCAATGAGACCAAGCGCCATCAGCGCGACATATTCCTGCGGCCCGAACCGGAGTGCGATCTGGGCCAGCGGGACGGCAAAACCGGCCAGAAGGATGACGCCGAAAATACAGCCGACGAACGACGCGATTGCGGTCATGAACAGCGCCTGTCCAGCCCGGCCCTGCTGAGCCATGGGGTAGCCGTCGAGACCGGTCACCGCGCTCGTCGCCGTTCCCGGCAGGTTCATGAGGATGGAGGCGGTTGAGCCGCCAAAAGCTGCGCCATAGTAAATGCCGGCCAGCATGATGAGCGCAAAATTCGGATCGATGTGATAGGTGATCGGCATCAGCATCGCCATGGTCGCCATGATGCCGATGCCAGGGAGGACGCCGACGACCGTCCCGAGGAACACGCCGAGGAAACAGTAGAAGAGCCCGGCCGGCGAGGCCGCGACCGACATGCCAAGTGCGATGTTGGAGAATAGCTCGCTCATATCAGTATGCCTTGATCTGCAGGCCAAGGCCGATGCGGAAGATCAACACAGAAACCACAGCAGTGGCTGCGCCGAGGATCGCTGCGGTGACCAGTGAATTGTTGCGGCTCGCCATCGCCGACAGGAAAACCGCCAGAAAAACGGAAACAAGCATGCCTGCCCGTTCGACCGTCAGCCCGAAGCCAATGAAGGCGGCGGCCACGAAGACCGTTCCGCGCAGCTGATCCTTGTCGACGGAGATCGGCGCGCTGTCGGGCTGCGCGGTAATCGCCATCAATAGCGCCAGGAGGACCATCAAGCCTCCCAGGATCATCGGAAAATAGCCCGGACCCATGTCGCGCAAGGTGCCGACGGAGTAGTTCGAAGCTTCAAAGATGATGAACGCACCGATAGCTGCGGTGACGAATGCTGCAATGAAATCTTCCAGCCGTTTGGATATGTAGTTCATCGGCTCCTCCGGTCTGTCGGTCACTGTTCGACGGATTGCGCACGGCGCGTTTGAGTTTTCCAATCCGGCAGCCATCTGAACGCGCGCGCACGCAGGCGCGCCGGGGCGGCAAGCCGGACAATGTATTCAAAGCGTGGGTGAAATCAGCCTGTGCCGCCTATGCGAGCGGCAAAGACAACTGCAAGAATTTTTCGCTGCTTTGGCAACAAACCGCCACGAAACTGCGGGCGTCCAAGTCATCTAATCCCTCGCCGCCGTGCATATTCCCTCCCGCATGGCAAAGCTGATCAAGCGATCAACAGTGGCTAACGTTAGTCAGTCATATCCCGGGCGGCAATGCGATGCGCGGCAAACAGGAAATATTCACCATTGTGAAAATCGACCGGCAGTCTGCTGCTTGCGGTTGACGCACTCCGATCAGCGTACGCCGCTTGTCATTTATCGGTTCTGACCAACACGGAACCGGGCGAGCGTAGCAGGACCCTGCACATTCAGGGCTTCAGAGAGCTTTCGCGCCCGTGTCCGACACGTTCGAATTGAGCCAGCCTTGCGAGGCAAAGTTCACAATCGTGAATGATGGCTGCATACCCTTGACCGGCCAAACGGCCTCCCAATAGCCTTTGTCGAGTTTGCGGTTAACACGCATGCGAGTTTTTCGGGAGGAAATTAGGACATGACGCTTTTTAGTCGAAGGAAGTTTCTTGCGGCGCTGAGCCTGACGGCCAGCATCGCATTGGCTCCGGTCAGCGCGTCGGCGGCAGACGATCCGATCCGCCTTGTGGTGCCATATGGCGCCGGCGGCTTTGTTGAAGGTCTGGTCCGGCAAATGGCCGATACGATGTCAAAGGAACTTGGCCGGCCTGTGCTGGTTGAAAACAAGCCGGGATCAAACGGCATCATCGGCGCCGCCTATGTCGCCGCTGCAAAGCCGGACGGGCTGACATATCTGGTCGGCGCAACAGGACCGATCTCACTCAACGTTCTGACGCGCAAGAACCTGCCTTTCAAGATGGAGTCCTTCGAGCCCGTAGGGACGATGTTTGGCGGCCCGCTGACCGTCACGGTTCCATCGTCAATGGGCGTCAACAATCTTGAAGAGCTCCAGGCCTGGGCGCAAAAGTCCGGTAAACCGCTACGTTACGCGATGCTTGGCCCAGGCAGCGTGACGCATCTGTTCGGCATGGTGCTGAAGGATTCGCTCGGCGTCGATCTTGTACCAGTGGCCTACAAGGCCAATCCCGAAATGATTGTTGACCAGATTGGCGGTCTCGTGGAGCTGAACTTTTCGACGCCGATCTCGCTGGTCAAACACGTCGAGTCCGGGGATCTCAAGATTCTTGCAATCTCGACCAAGGAGCGGATGGGCAAGTTCCCGGACCTGCCAACCGTGACGGAACTCGGACATCCGGAACTGGTCTCGTCTTTCTGGTTTGGCCTGCTCGCGCCGGCTGGCACGCCACAGGATCAGAAGGATCTCGTGAGTGCTGCGCTTCAGAAGGCCGCATCCGTTCCTGAATTGCAGGAACAGATGATCAATGCCGGCATGACGCCTGAAGTCGGCGGTGTTGATGCAATGCAGGCCCAGCTCGATTGGGACGTCAAGTTCTGGGGTGACGTCATCAAGAAGAACAATATTTCGATCGACTAACCGTAACAGGGTTGCAATCGATGGCCCATCGGATCGCGAGGCCATCTGTTCGCTGATAACTCCGGCCCTCGCAACCTTTGGCAGGGGCGCAAAGATCGAATTGGACGGCCACTTCGGAAACGCGGTGGCCGTTTTCATGCGGTCTGCTTCCAGTTGCTTTGCAGGCCGTCTATCTGCCGTGGATGACGGGGCGTTGTCCCATTGTTTTGCGAGCCGCGGCGGGAAGGTTCTGTTGCAATTTTCAGTCAGGCGCAATGCGCCCTTTCGCTGACGGATTTCAGGCTGCGATTGTCCCAAACTGTTCCTTGAGCGATGGAGCGGGATTGAAGGCGAAACGGCCCTGCTGCTTTCGCATCATGTGAATCATCTCGATGCCGGCCAGCGTGACGGCTGCCGGCAAGAATGCCTTGGAATCCGGCATTGGCCGCACTCACCCCTTGATGCGGCGATCGGCGAGAAATGCTCGACCCGGCGGTGGATCGCCGAATGGTCGATGTTATCCCGCGCCCGGCCATCATCTCCTTCAGGTTTCGCAGGCTCAGGTCAAAGCCAGTGGCCACCGCAAGTCCGGCGACCAGCGTTCACGCCAACAAAAAACCCGCCATCTCGGCGGGTTTTTCAGTCTCGAATTCCAGTCCGGCTTAGATGCCGAGATTGGCGAACTTGTTCTTGAACTTGGTCAGGCGGCCGCCGCGATCGAGCAGCGCCTGATTACCGCCGGTCCAGGCCGGGTGCGTGGTCGGGTCGATGTCGAGGTTCATCGTGTCGCCTTCCTTGCCCCAGGTCGAGCGGGTCATGTATTCGGTCCCATCAGTCATGACGATCTTGATGGTGTGGTAGTCGGGGTGGATCTTCTCTTTCATCTCGGTCGTCCTGATCTGGGCGCGGGCGGCGCGCCCGTCATTAAAACACGAAGCCGCGGCCATGGCAGGCTACGGCTCCTCAAATTCTCGGGGGTGGCTATACAGCACAGGCCTTGCCAGCACAAGCCTGCGCAAGTGCTTAGAAATGCCGTCGCTGCGGCGATGCGCCCTCACCCGCGCCATTGAAGCCGCAACGGCAACGGAATAGCTAGGCACTATGTCATCTATCGACGAACAGTCTGAAACTGATCGCCGGCGCTCCTTGCGCCCGCTGGCGCGGCTGATGCCCTATCTTGGCCGCTACAAGGGCAAAGTCGCTGCTGCAATCATCTTTCTGCTGCTGGCCGCCGCGACGACGCTGGTTCTGCCATTGGCGGTGCGCCGGATGATCGACAACGGCTTTGTCGACGGCGACAGCGGCTTTGTCGCCAACTATTTCACCATGCTGGTGGCAATTGCCGGCGTTCTGGCGCTTGCCTCGGCAGGCCGGTACTATTTTGTCATCACGCTTGGCGAACGTGTCGTCGCAGACATACGCAATGACGTGTTTGCCCAGCTGACGCGGCTGTCGCCATCGTTTTTTGATCGCACGCAATCAGGCGAGCTGATTTCGCGTCTGTCGGCAGACACGACCCAGATCAAGTCCGCGGTGGGCGCAACGGCATCAGTTGCGCTCCGCAATCTGATGATGGGGCTGGGCGCGTTGGCGATGATGGTGATCACCAGCCCCAAACTGTCCGGCCTGGTGATCGCCGCAATTCCGCTGATTGTGCTGCCGCTGGTAGCGTTTGGCCGCTCGGTGCGCCGCCGGTCTCGCGCCGCGCAGGATACGCTGGCCGAGGCGACGGCCTATGCGTCCGAACAGATCGGCGCCCCCCGCGCCATGCAGTCGTTCACTGCCGAAGCCTCGGTGAGAAGCCGCTTCTCCGCCGCTGTCGACAAGGCCTACGCAGCGGCGCAGTCGTCGGTGCTGGCCCGTGCGGTTCTGACTTTCTTTGCCATTTTCACGATCTTTTCCTCGGTGGTCGCCGTTCTGTGGTTCGGCTCGCGCGACGTGCTGTCGGGGGCGATGACGCCGGGCACGCTCGGCCAGTTCCTGCTCTATTCGGTGTTCGCCGCCGGCGCCCTCGGCGCATTGTCGGAGGTGTGGGGCGAGTTGAGCCAGGCATCGGGTGCAGCAGAACGTTTGACCGAGATTCTGGCCGAACAGCCGGCGATTGCAGCACCCGTCAATCCAAAAGCGCTACCTGAGCCGCCGCAGGGGCGCATCGCCTTTGACAGAGTGTCGTTTGCCTATCCGGCCCGGCCGGACCTGCCGGCGCTGGAAAACCTGAGCTTTGCGATTGAACCCGGAGAGACCGTGGCGATTGTTGGCCCCTCGGGCGCGGGCAAGAGCACGGTATTCCAGCTGATCGAACGGTTCTATGACCCGAAATCGGGCACAATCTCGGTTGATGGCGTCGACATCCGCGATGTTGATCCAGTGAGCTTGCGCAAGCGCATCGCCATGGTGCCGCAGGACGTGACCATCTTTGCCGCAACGGTTGCCGAGAACATCGCATTCGGCCAGACGGGCGGCGCGAACCGGCAGCAGATCGAGCAAGCAGCCCATGACGCGCAGGCAGCCGAGTTCATCGACAAGATGGCGAAGGGCTATGACACCCAGGTCGGCGAACGGGGCGTGACGCTTTCGGGCGGGCAACGCCAGCGGATCGCCATCGCCCGCGCCATTCTGCGCAATGCTCCGATCCTGTTGTTGGACGAGGCGACCTCGGCGCTCGACGCCGAGAGCGAGACGCTGGTGCAGACGGCGCTGGAGCGGCTTATGGCGGGCCGCACCACGCTGGTGATCGCGCACCGGCTGGCGACCGTGCTGAAAGCCGACCGTATTCTGGTGATGGAGGCCGGCCGCATCGTCGAGCAAGGCACGCATCGCACGCTGGTCGACCGTGGCGGTGTCTACGCGCGGCTGGCAAGGCTTCAGTTTGAAAGCGGGGCGGAGGCCCTGCGCACCCCTGTCTGAACAAGGCGTCTTGCGCTGAACACTCCGCAGTGGTTCAAGGGTTGAACAAACCCGGGGACCGACATGATCGCCAATATCCTGATCGCGCTTGTCGCGCTGCTGCACATCTACTTCATGTATCTGGAAATGGTGGCATGGGACACGCCGGCTGGCCGCAAGGCGTTTGGCCTGACGCCGGAGTTTTCGGCCGCGTCAAAGGCGATGGCCGCCAATCAGGGCCTTTACAATGGCTTTCTGGTTGCCGGGCTCCTCTGGGGCCTCTGGCTTGGTGACGCGGGCTACGCGATCAAGGTCTTCTTTCTCGGTTGCGTCATCGTTGCCGGCCTGTTTGGCTGGGTGACCGTGAGCAAGAAGATCCTGTTCGTCCAGGCCGTGCCGGCGGCGCTGGCGCTGGGCACACTGCTGGCGGGAATTTGAACAAGCTCCGAATTTGATCGGGATCGGAACCAGCGAGCTGACTACACGTTGAAGATCAAACGCAACTCATGAGGTTTCCTATGTCTACCGGCTTTTGGGGTTCGCGCGCCAACGCAGAGGCGGCTTTGGCTGAGCAGCTTGCCGCTCTGCAGAAAGAAGTGAAAACGCTGCGCAAGCTGGCGCAGACTGAAGGGCGCAAGTCCTATAACGAGGCCCGCGATCAGGCGTCCGAATTTGTGGACGACCTTCGGGTGCACCTGTCGGACGCCAGCGCCAAGGTTGGCCGCGGCGCGCGGCAGGCTGGCGATACCGTGCGCGAAAACCCGGCGACCGCCGCAGCTGTTGGCCTGGTCGTTATCGGACTGATGGCCCTGCTGATTGGCCGGTCTCGCCGCTAGCAGCCACTAGTCAAAGATACCGCCGACACCGGTTTCGTTGCGCAGCCAGATGGCGGCGACAACAAACAGAAGAGCGAGCCCGACGCCCTGCCAGTCCCACTGGCCGGCGCGGGCCGCTCTGACGATGCGCATCAGGGCGTAAGCCCCGAGCACCACGCAGACGATTATGAGCAGCAATCTGAGCATCATGGCCTCCCGTAATCCCGTTGCGGGACTCTAGGCACACAAATGCGGCAATACGAGATGCGGCGTTGGCCGCACATTCGATTGGTCCAATGCAGGGTTTTTGCGCGCGCCGGTGCAGCAACTCGTCTACAGCGTGTTCCACTCTGGACACGCCTTTATGACACCTGATCCCTCAGCCGACGAACTCCCCCGTTTCATCGCCTTCAGCCATTCGGCCTTTGCGCGGTATTGGGCGGCGCGCTTTCTCACGACATTTGCAACCCAGATCGTCTCGGTTGCGGTTGGCTGGCAGATCTATGACCTGACCCGCGACCCGTTTGATCTCGGTCTTGTCGGCATCATTCAGTTTGCCCCGTCTCTCCTGCTGGTGCTGGTGACGGGATCGGTCGCTGACCGCTTCGGGCGCAGGTTTGTCATGGCGATTGCCGTGCTGCTGGAAGCGCTGTGTGCGCTCGCTTTGCTGTATTTCACCTGGCGTGGCCTGACTGGCGTCGGCGAAGTGTTTGCTGTCCTGTTCATGTTTGGCATCGCGCGCGCCTTCTTTGGCCCGGCCTCGGCCTCGCTGGTCGCCAATCTGGTGCCGCCGGAACATTTCGCCAATGCGGTGGCGTGGAACTCATCCGCCTGGCAGACGGCAACGATTGTCGGCCCGGTGGCTGGCGGCCTTCTCTATGGTGTGTCGGCGCTGGCCGCCTATTCGGTCGCGGCCGTGTTCATGCTCACCGCCGGCCTGCTAGTGCTGTCGATCCCCAAACCGTCCCAGAAGACCGAGACCGAACAGGCCTCGATCCAGACGATCTTTGCCGGCTTCCGCTACATCTGGTCGGAAAAGATCGTGCTCGGCGCGATCTCGCTCGACCTGTTTGCGGTATTGCTGTCAGGCGCTGTGGCGCTGTTGCCGGTCTATGCCCGCGACATTCTCGAACTCGGCCCCTGGGGGCTGGGCCTGCTGCGTGCCGCACCCGGCATCGGCGCAATCGCCGTGGCGTTGTGGCTGACCAGCCATCCGATCAAGGACCATGCCGGCATCATCATGCTGTTCTTTGTCGCCATGTTTGGTGCGTTCACGATCGTATTTGGCGCGTCGACCATTCCATGGCTGTCGATTGTTGCGCTGGCGCTGATGGGCGCGTTCGACATGGTGTCGGTCTATATCCGTGAGACGCTGATCCAGCTGTGGACGCCCGACAGGGTGCGCGGGCGAGTGAACGCGGTCAACATGGTGTTTGTCGGCGCATCGAACGAACTGGGTGAGTTCCGTGCCGGCACAATGGCGGCGCTGATCGGCACAGTGCCGGCGGTCGTCATCGGCGGCGTTGGCGCAATCGGCGTGGCCGGTATCTGGGCGTTCCTGTTCCCGGCTCTGAGAAAGGTGCGGCGGCTGGACGGGCGGGCATAACGAAAACGCCTCCCCGGTTGCCCGGAGAGGCGTTTGCAATTCAGACAATGGCTCAGCTCAGGCGGCCTTGGCCTTGGGCTTCAACAGGCCGCGCTCGATCATCAGTTCGGCGATCTGCACGGCGTTGAGGGCTGCGCCCTTGCGCAGATTATCAGAGACGATCCACATGTTGAGACCATTCTCGACCGTCGCGTCTTCACGGATGCGCGACACATAGGTCGCGTCTTCGCCGGCGCTTTCGACCGGGGTGATGTAGCCGCCGTTCTCGCGCTTGTCGATCACGAGCACACCCGGCGCTTCACGCAGGATATCGCGCGCTTCGTCAGCGGTGATTTCCTTTTCGAACTCGAGATTGACGGCTTCGGAATGGCCAATGAACACTGGCACACGCACGGCGGTTGCCGTCACCTTGATCTTCGGATCGAGCATCTTCTTGGTCTCGGCGACCATCTTCCACTCTTCCTTGGTATAGCCGTCTTCCATGAACACATCGATATGCGGGATGACGTTGAAGGCTATGCGCTTGGTGAACTTCTTCGCTTCAACGGGATCGGCGACAAACACCGCACGCGTCTGCTGGAACAGTTCGTCCATGCCTTCCTTGCCGGCGCCCGACACCGACTGATAGGTCGAGACAACAACGCGCTTGATCTTGGCGGCATCATGCAGCGGCTTTAGCGCCACCACCATCTGCGCCGTCGAGCAGTTTGGGTTGGCGATGATGTTCTTCTTCGTATAGCCGTCGATGGCGTCAGGGTTCACTTCCGGAACGATCAGCGGCACTTCAGCGTCGTACCGCCAGGCGCTCGAATTATCGATGACAACGCAGCCCTGCTTGCCGATCTTCGGCGACCATTCCTTCGACACCGAGCCGCCGGCCGACATCAGGCAGATGTCGGTGTCGGAAAAGTCGTAATTGTCGAGCGCCTTCACCTTCAGCGTCTTGTCGCCGTAGGACACTTCGGTGCCCGCCGAGCGGCGCGAAGCCAGCGGCACGATCTCATCGGCGGGAAAACCGCGCTCTTCGAGAATGTTCAACATTTCACGGCCCACATTTCCCGTGGCGCCGACGATTGCTACCTTGAAACCCATTTCATCATCTCCTGTCCCCTCCGCCTTTCAGGTGAAGCTCAGTCATGCAGCTTCGCCCTGTCCGCCCCTGGGCCGGACCCGGGAGGGGATGAGCTGGCCAAGGGAATTTACACCGTGGTGGTGGTTTTTTTGGCCGTAGTTTTGGTGGAACGGGCGCGCATGGCGATGCGGCCGGCCGAAAGGCCGGCGAAGTCAACTGCCAGAAATGCGAGCAGCAGGCCGCGCATGGGAAACTCCGTAATGCAGCGGCATATGACGGAGAACGCCAGTCGAGTCAATGAGGCGCATGATTTGCACCATACCGGGGGTTCACTGTCGGGAGCCATTATGCACGCACCGCGACAAATTCGCCCTCATTGCAACCATCGCGGCAATATCACCGTTTTCGCCGCAATTGGCCCAATTTTTCGCGTGACTCTCGTTGCGACTCGAGGAGCCCCGACATGAAATCGACCACGGTATTCTCAATCGCTACGGCCGCCGGGTTGACTTTTGCCGCTGCGATAACCGCCTTTGCCCACTATGGCTGGTTTTCAGCGCCCGAACGGGCCGCAATAGCCCGCGCTGTGTCAGAATAGGTGGAGCAGCAAGTTCAACCCGATCCACCACCTTGCCATCTGTGGCCAGCCATCGCAGGTTGCGCGCCAATCAAAGCATGAGGCGCGCGTGAAAATTCTGGTCATCAATTGCGGCAGTTCCAGCCTGAAACTAGGCGTCTTCGACGTTTCGGACAATTCGCGCGAGGTGCTCAAGGCAACCTTCGACAAGTTTGCCAATGGTGAGTGCAATGTGAAGATTTCCGGCGACAAGCCTGTCGACGGGACAGCGCCATATGGCGACATCGATGCGGTGATTGCTGCGTTGCCGGGACTGCTGGCCGAACGCGGGCTGGACGGTTTTGGCGCGATTGGCCACCGGGTGGTGCATGGCGGCGAAAAATTCCGCACCACGACCCTGATCGACGACGAGGTGATTGCCGGAATCGAGACGCTCACGCCGCTCGCACCGCTGCACAACCCCGCCAACCTGAATGCCATCAAGGCTGCACGAAAAGTCTGGCCCGATGTGCCGCAGGCCGCCGTATTTGACACGGCGTTCCACATGACCAACCCGGCCCGCGCCACGACCTATGCGGTGCCAAAAAACTGGCGTGACGCAGGGCTGCGCCGGTTCGGTTTTCACGGCACCAGCCACAAATATGTCGCGCAGCGGATCGCAGACGAAATCGGCCAGCCGGTGACGGCGCTCAAGATCGTATCGCTGCATCTGGGCAACGGCGCGAGCGCCTGCGCAATCAATCTCGGCCAGAGCATGGACTCTTCCATGGGCCTGACGCCGCTGGAAGGGCTGGTGATGGGCACGCGTTCCGGCGACGTCGATCCCGGCCTGTTCGGCTTTCTCGCGCGCCAGCTTGGCCTGTCGATCGAGCAGATCGAAAACACGCTCAACAATGACAGCGGGCTGGAAGGGCTGACCGGCACATCCGACATGCGCGACGTCGAGGCGCGCGCCGCAGCAGGAGACGCGGACGCGCAACTGGCGATCAACATCTTTGCATACCGTGCGCGGAAATATCTTGGCGCCTATGCGGCGGCGATGGGCGGGCTGGATGCGGTCGTGTTCACTGGCGGCATCGGCGAAAATTCGCCGTCGATGCGGCGGCGCATCTGCGACGGGCTCGACTTCATGGGCCTGGTGCTGGACCTCGATCTGAACCAGGCGGTCAGTCTGGAGAACCACGCCGCGCCACAGATCCAGGCCTATGGATCAAAGGTGCGGGTGTTTGTGACAGAGACGGCCGAAGCTTTGATGATCGCCCGCGAGACGGCGGAACTGGCTGGCAAGCAGGCAAAACCGTTGCGGTCTGTGCCGGTGGCCGTGTCGGCGCGCCATGTGCATCTGTCGCGCGAATCCTGCGATGCGCTGTTTGGCAAGGATTATGAGCTGAAGCCGAAAAAGCCGCTGCGCCAACCCGGCCAGTGGGCTGCAGAGGAGCGTGTGACGCTTGAAGGGCCGAAAGGCAAGATCGAGCGCGTCGCTATCCTCGGACCCTTGCGCAAGCGCACCCAGATCGAGGTGTCACGCACGGACTCGTTCACGCTCGGCATTGACGCTCCGGTGCGCGATTCAGGCAAACTCGATGGCACGCCGACCGTGCGCATGATCGGCCCGGCTGGCACGCTCGACACCGACGGACTGATCATCGCCGCGCGCCACATCCACACCAACCCGACAGATGCAAAAGCTCTCGGCCTGGAAGACGGCGAGATCGTCGATGTGCACATCGGCGATCCCGAGCGGGGGCTGGTGTTTGGCAAGACGCTGATCCGGGTCGGCGCGGATTCATTCACCGAAATGCATATCGACACCGACGAAGCCAATGCCGCTGACATCCGCGCCGATGTCGAGGGCGACATTGTCGCCGAGGATCAGGAGACGGCGCATATCGGGTAACGCATCGGTCCGAAAATCGGAATCGATTTTCGGAAACACGATGCAGCAGATTCAAAGTGTTAGAGCCTCCTTTGCGCGTCCACTTGGACGCGCGGCGCTCTAATGCGTCAGCGTTTGATGAAGGTCTCGATGGCGTCGAGCACGCCAGGGCCAAGCGGCAGGTCGGGATCGCCATAGGTCGCAAAGTTGGCGGCCATATCGTTCTTCGGCGCCTGTTTCAGCACGTGGTTGACCCCGGGCAGCAGCACGATGTCGGCGTCGGGTTTCGCCGCCACCAGCAATTGCGCATCTTCAAGCGTCACCTGCAGATCGCTCTCGCCCTGCAGGATCAGCGTGGGCACTGTCACATCGGCCATCAAGGCTGAAGGGTCGATGCGGAACAGGTCGCGCAAGAAGGGCTGGATCTCGGTAGCGAACAACGCGGCAAGCGCAGGGTGCAGGTCAGACGGATCGACCGCGCCGCCCTTCTCCAGCATGTTGATGGCATAGAGCGCCTGCGGCAGCATCGGCGCATTGGCGGGGTTTGCCTGTAGCTGGGCGCGCAGCAGGTCACCCGCCTTGCGGCCCGGGCTGGCGACAAGCACCAGCCCGCAAATGTCTTCGGGTTGCTGCGCCGCCGTCAGCGCCACCAACGCGCCCTCTGAATGGCCGAGCACCCAGACGCAGGAGACGTCAGTCTTCTCGCGGATCGCGCTGATCCAGTTCTGAATATCTGTCGCATAGTCGGCGATGGTGACGGCGTTGGCGTCCGGAACCGCTGCCTGGCTCTGAAACATGCCGCGCTTGTCGATGCGCACCGACGAAATACCACGCTGCGCCAGACCATCGGCAAGCAGAAGATAGGGGCGCGCAGTTATGCCCATCGGGCTATTGCCGTCCCGGTCGGTGGGACCGGAGCCGGGCACGATCAGCACGACCGGCGCACCGTCACCTGCTGAAAGAAGCGTGCCATGCAGGTCGCCTTCGGGGCCCGGCGCCGTGATGTCGCCCTCAGCGAAGGAGGGAGCGACGGCCGCAAACGCGACGAATGCCGAGAGCAGAATCGGAATGGTCGGTCGGCCCATGGTCTGCCCCTATCCCAGCAGGTTGCGCACAACGCGCACAAAAATGCGCGCGCCGGGCTCAATGAGTTCGTCGGGGAAATCGTAGTCCGGATTGTGAAGCTGTGGGGCAGCTTCGCCTGAGCCGAATAGGAACATGGCGGCTCGCGCGTTGCGGCCAAACAGGCCGAAATCTTCCGACGCGCGCATCACTTCGCCCGGTCCGTGCGGGATCGTCTCTGCCTCGAATGCCGCGCGCAGCAGATCGACCGCCTCCGGGTCATTGTCGCAGTGATGGAACACATCATGATAGCCGATCTCGACGCCGAGGCCCGACGCCAGCGCCGCCGACCGGACAAGCTGTTCGGCCGCCGCAACCAGCGCGTCCATGCCGCCGTCGGTCAACGTGCGCAACGTCGCCCAAACCTCGGCTCGGCCTGGCGCGATGCCGAAGGCGGGTTCGCCCATCGCGGCATGAGTGACGGTGACCAGCGCATAGCCTTCCTGCAACACGCCGTCGCCGCCAAGTGCAGTGAGCCCTGGCATGAGTTGCGCCACAGCCGCCATTGGCGAGATGCCGGTTTCGGGCATGGACGCATGCGCAGTGCGGCCAGACAGGACAATGCGCATGCCGCGCGAGGCGCAATTAGCGGGCCCTGCGGAAAGGCGCGCATGGCCGAGCGGCAGTCCCGGCATATTGTGCAGGGCAAAGGCGTAGTCCGGTGCAATTACCGAAAATTTCGGGTCGGCGATGACAGCGGCCGCGCCGGCACCGGTTTCTTCCGCCGGCTGGAACAACAACACCACGCTCCCGCGCTTCGGGCGCTCGACGCCAAGTTCGCAGGCGACAGTTGCAATGATGGTCATGTGACCGTCATGGCCGCACAGATGAGCTTTTCCGGGCACGGTGGAGCGATGCGCGACCTCGCCCGTTTCTAAGATCGGCAACGCGTCGAGTTCGCAGCGCAGCATCACTGTCGGGCCCGGTTGACCGCTCTCATAGATCGCTGCGACGCCGTGGCCGCCAAGACCCGTCACCAGTTGATCAGGTCGAGTCCGTCTGACGAAGGCAACGACCCGCCCGGCGGTCTCGCGCTCCTCGCCGGAAATTTCGGGATGGCGATGCATGTCGCGCCGCCAGTCGACGAGTCCGGCCAGATCGGCATTGGCAAGGCGCATCCGCGCTCTCCGGTGTTTCCCGTCTTCGAAACTATCAGGATTTCTTGCGGCGCGCTTCCGCTGTCTTGCGGATCAGTTCATAGACCTGACGCACGTTTTCGATGCGGAAGAATTCGGCTGGTGTGGCGACGCCCGGCCAGCCACGCGCCTGCATGCCCATCTGAGCCGTCATCGACTGCTGGCCGAAAAGGATCGATCCCTGACCGCCTGCTGTCTCCACCATTTCGAGAGCCGGCAGTGCCTCAATCGGGAATGAGCGGATATTCGCGCCATTGCCTTCGGAGATCAACACGCGCTGGTCGGTCACCGCGTAGTGCGTGCGCGCGCGCCTGCGCGAGTCAACAATGAAGCGCCCGAAGATCATGTAGATGCCGACCACCAGGAACGGCAAGCCAAACAGCTTGAACAGGAGCGGGGCGCCCATCGCCCAGACCGTTGCATTCCAGAAGAAGGCAAACCCGCCCCAGAGCAGGCTGAACGGTAGCAGGAATTTCTCGGCTGAACCGAAAACAAGACCCTGCAGCGGCTGCCCCGACCACAGCAGGGTTTCGCCGGGCAGAAGTGGACCGCCCGACGCCGGCTGAGGCGTTGCCGGGTTTGGGCCGGTCAACCGGCCAGGGCCTTGTACTGCGCGACGATCAGGTCGCCCATCTCGCCGGTGTTCACCTGGTTCATGCCGTCCGACATGATGTCGCCGGTGCGGTAGCCCGCGTCGAGCACAGCCGAGATCGCCTTCTCAAGACGGTCGGCTTCCGCCACCATGTTGAACGAATAGCGCAGGCACATGGCGAACGACGCGATCATTGCGATCGGGTTGGCGATGCCCTTGCCGGCAATGTCCGGGGCCGAGCCATGCACCGGCTCGTAGAGCGCCTTGCGCGAGCCGGTCAGCGGATCAGGCGCACCGAGCGACGCCGACGGCAACATGCCGAGCGAACCGGTCAGCATGGCAGCAACGTCCGACAGCATGTCGCCGAACAGATTGTCGGTGACAATGACGTCGAACTGCTTTGGCCAGCGCACCAGCTGCATGCCACCGGCGTCCGCCAGCATGTGGGAGAGTTCAACGTCGGAATATCTTGCCTTGTGGGTGGCGGTCACGACCTCGTTCCACAACACGCCCGACTTCATGACGTTGCGCTTTTCCATCGAGCACACCTTGTTGGAGCGGGTTCGGGCGAGTTCAAAGGCGACGCCGGAAATGCGCTCGATCTCGAACGTGTCATAGACCTGGGTGTCGATGCCGCGCTTCTGGCCGTTGCCGAGATCAATGATTTCCTTCGGCTCGCCGAAATAGACACCGCCGGTCAACTCGCGCACGATCAGGATGTCGAGGCCCTCGACCACCTCCGGCTTGAGCGACGACGACGAGGC
>DAINRF010000044.1:0-29814 GCA_036742015.1 Mesorhizobium sp.
ATTGGTTTGAGCGAAACCCGGCGGGCAACCGCCGGGTTTTGTTTTTGTTGCAGGTCTGTGACCGGAATCGGGGCAAGCGAAGTTGACCCGCTGGACGTATGTCGATGCGGTAGTAAAAGGTCGCTTGCCGTTTTTGGCTTCAGCCCTTGTCGGCAGACTTGATGAAAGCCGAAATTTGCCGGGGCAGGTCGCCCGTTTCCAAAAGTGGCGCGTGGCCTTGACCGGTGACAGTGATCGAAACCATGCCCGGATGGCGCTTTTCCATCTCGGTCAGCGTTTCGGCAGACAGCAAGGTCGAGTTTGCACCTCGGATAGCCATAAGTGGCACATTGACCAGCCCGGCAAATTGCGGCCACAGCTCGGGCAATGGCTTGTCCAGATCGACTGCTTTCAACGTATTGAGCAGCGCCGGATCAAAATCAGGCACCGGCACACCGTTTTCGTCGCGGAAAATGGCGTGCGCCATGCGTTCGAAGTCAGCAGTGGTCAGGGCTGTGTCCGGCCCGGCGATGGCGCGCTGCAACTCGACCGCGTCTGCAAAAGTCTTCGGCTTTGGCGCACGTTCGAGATAGGCGCGGATTGCGGTCAGCCCTTCGGCCTGTACGACCGGGCCAATATCATTCAGCACGGCCGCCTTGAGCACAGCAGGGCGCATGGCGGCGAGGATCATGATGATCAATCCACCGCGCGATGTACCGATGAATGCAGCCTCGCCAATGCCGAGTGCCGCCATACCGGCCAGAACATCACTCGCTTCGACGATCGGATCGTATGTTTTCCAGTCTGGCGCATATGCCGAGCGGCCACGGCCGCGGTAGTCAAAGGCTACCACCTGTCGTCGGTTGGTTGGATGGTTGGCAAGATAGAGCGCAAGATCATGGAAGTCGGCGCTGTTGCGGGTCAGACCTGCCAGGCAGACGGCCGGCAATACGCCATCACGGGGCTCACCATAGATTCGTGCACGAAGTGTCAGTGCGTCTTGCGATGTGTAGAAAAAGTCCTCAAAACCCTGCGTGTTCAAAACGATCCTCCCCGGTGAGAGTCCCGATTACGCAAGGCGTCTGCAGAAAGCAACGCCAGTTGCTTGATCCAGATCAGGTGCCTTCGCGGCCCTTTACCAGATCGCTTGCAATGCTGAACCGGCCGGTCAGACGCATTTTGTAGACCTGATAGTTCTCCATGACCCGCTGCACATAATTGCGCGTCTCGGTGAACGGAATGCGTTCAATCCAGTCCACGACCTCTTCCACCGGCTTGCCGCGCGGGTCGCCATAGCGGTTCGCCCAGTCGCGGGCGCGGCTGGGACCGGCATTGTATCCAGCAAAAGTCATCACATAGGAGCCAGAAAAGCGCCCTAGCTGATCTGACAGGAAGGCAGAGCCAAGCGTTGCGTTATAGGCCACGTCCGTGATCAAGCGTTCAGGTGCAAAGGCAAGTCCCGCCTTGCGTGCCATTTCGCGGGCCGTTCCCGGCAGCAATTGCAGCAAGCCCCGGGCGCCAGCGTGTGACACAGCGGTTGCATTGAACTCGCTTTCCTGCCGGGCGATCGCATAGGCAAGCGCCTTGCCTGCGCCTGAAATGTCGGCGTAGGCGGGAATGGCGCCAGTCGGATGGGCAAGCCCTCCGATCGGAAGACCGCGATTGGCGGCAGCCTTGGCGGTTCGCAGGGCAAGCGTGATGTCGCGCTGTTTGGCCTGCCCGACAAGCAGCGACAGTTCGCCCGGACTTGTCAGCTGGCGCGCCAGTGCCCGGTAGAGCCGGTCAGCGTATTTTGTTTCGCCAATGCGCTCGAGGGTGCGGATCGCATCTACCATCGGCATCGAAGCGAAATTCCTGCGGTCATCAAGGCTCGGCTGAGGAGTGGCAACTTCAATGTTGCGGCGATCAAGTTGTGCGGCTGCGAGCTGACCGTAGAATGAGGCAGGGTAGGTGGCGGCAAGTTTCAGAAATTCTTGCGCGTCGCCCGGTCCGCCTGCCTGGGCGGTACGCGCCTGCCAGTAGTAGCCGCGCGCCAGCGATGTCGCGCCACGTGCGATCTGGGAGATGCGGGCAAAATGCGGCGCAGCTTTCGCAGGATTGTTGAGGAAACGCAGGGCATACCAGCCTGCATGAAACTCGGCATCTGCAGCGACTTCCGGCGTTTCCGCAGCATGCGCCGCCGCCAGTTTGTAAGCTGTTTCAGCATCGTTCAGATCGAGCAGTTCGCGTGACAGCACCCGCCGTTCGGTCCACCATGCGTCGGCGTCAGCATAAGCCGCCGGATCTGCCGGCGCAGCAAGCATCGCAACAGCTGCTTCTTTATATTTGCCGGCGCGGCGCAACATGCGTGCTTTGGCGAAAGCATGACCCGCGCCGCGTTCTGCAGCTGGCACGGCCTCCAGCAGTTGCGCAGCTTTCCTGTCGCCACGGATCACAGCCGACCAGGCGGCGGCAAGCGCCGGAGATTTCGCCAGTTCGGCCACCCGCATCGCCGACGAAACACGGTTGGCATGGAACATCCGGTCCATTCGGGCGCGATGGTCGGCGACTGTGAGAACCGCGCCGAATTCTTTGATGATCGATGCTTCGACAGAGCCATCGAGCTTTTCAGTGCGCCATAGGTCGACAAGCGCCGCGCGTGCCTTGCCGGCGTGGCCCACCGCCAGTTCGGCGCGCGCAAGTGCGCGCGCACCTTGCTGAGTCTCAGGCCGCCGGTTGGCGAATGCGTTGACGACGCGATCCGGTTTGACATCCGGCCGCAGCAGCGCCCTTTCAGCATGAAGGCGTACATTGCGCATCGCCGGCCACTCGGAAATCAGCGACAAATCCTGTCCCAGATCACCGTAATCAACCGCGACCACCCAGTTCACGATGCGCTTTTCGACCGAGCTTTCGGGCAGCGCCCGCACGATGTCCAGCGCTTCACGCGGATGACGGCTGCGATTAGCTTTGAGCGCCCGGTCGAGCAGGATTTCATTTTGCGTCGGGATGACCAGTTTACCGGGGTTTGGAACAGGTTTGATGCTGGTGAGCGGCGGCGGCAGAAGTGTCTTTGGCGCTGTTGTGGGCAGACGCGGGACAGCGACAAAGGCCAGCATATCTGGCAAAGGCTCTGCCTGCGGCGCTGCGCCAGGCCACGGGGGAGAACCGGCCGGTTTGCGCCCGGCAGGCGGTGGCGCAGTAGCCGGGGCGGGAGCGATAGCGACCTGTTTCCAAACCGGCTGAGGATCCAGCATATCATCCGATGTGATCGATGAAGCCGTTTCGGAAGACACTGCATTCGCTGGGGCCGGCGTAACTGCCGGGTGGACCGCACGTGGTTCTTTGTCGACATCGGGCACAGCCACCGCTGCAATCTGCTCGATTGCTGCTTCAGGCTGAGCCGCGATGACTGGTGGCGCCCACAACTGACCGATGTCGGGCAACCCTGCCAGCGGAATCTGCACCGGCGATGACAATGGGACAATGTGCGTTGTCGGACCTGTCGAAGCGATAGCAAAAATTGCGGCGCCTGCGACCGAGAGTGAAAGCACATGAATGAAGTGACGGGCTGTCATCGGCTGGATGGCTGGCTCCCGGTTGCTTTGAAAGTCAGCCTAGCGGGCGACTGTGAAAGCATGGTTAACAAATTCTTAGACCATCAGGCCGAATGCCTTGACGTGATTGTTCATGCTTGCCGCAATCGCGTGGCAAGACTATGGTGCCGCGCCCTTGGGCCGGTTTGGCCCAAATTCAATCACGGAGACTATTTGATGATGTTGAGAGGCTCGCTCACCGCGCTCGTTACGCCCTTTGAGAAGAGCGGCGCGTTCGACGAGAAAGCCTTTCGCGCTTTCGTTGATTGGCAGATCGCAGAAGGCACCAACGGTCTCGTGCCGGTCGGCACGACCGGTGAATCGCCAACTTTGTCGCACGACGAGCACCATGCCGTAGTGAAGGCCTGTATCGAGCAGGCTAAGGGCAGGGTGCCTGTGGTCGCAGGCGCCGGCTCAAACAATACCGAGGAGGCCGTCAGCCTGGCGCAGCACGCCGAGAAGGCAGGCGCGGACGCGGTGCTGGTCGTAACGCCTTACTACAACAAGCCGACCCAGCGCGGCATGTATCTGCATTTTGCGACCATCGCCAAGGCGACGAAGCTGCCGATCATCATCTACAACATCCCGCCGCGTTCGGTGATCGATATGTCACCCGAGACGATGGGGAGATTGGCCAACGATTTCAAGAACATCGTCGGTGTAAAGGATGCGACAGGCAAGGTCGAACGGGTGTCGGAACAGCGGTTCACCTGCGGCGCCGCTTTTGTGCAGCTGTCGGGAGAAGACGCGTCGGCGCTGGGCTTTAACGCTCATGGCGGCGTGGGATGTATTTCGGTCACCTCCAACGTGGCGCCGCGCCTGTGCGCAGAATTCCAGGCAGCGTCGCTCGCCAATGACCACAAGAAGGCGCTCGAGCTGCAGGACAGGCTCATGCCGCTGCACAAGGCAATCTTCATTGAGGCTGGCGTCACCGGCTCGAAATATGCGCTGGCCAGGCTCGGCAAGATGGGCCGCACGGTCCGGTCGCCGCTGATCGATATTGAGCCGACGACTGCCGAGAAGATCGATGCGGCGCTGCGGTCAGTGGGGCTTGTGAACTAGGGGAACCAACCCCAATTATCGCGTTCCATCATGGCAGCACCGTCGAAAAAATCAGACCCGAACAACAAGATCGCCGCGGAAAACCGCAAGGCGCGGTTTTCGTACGAGGTTTTGGATACGCTCGAAACGGGCCTTGTGTTGACCGGGACCGAGGTGAAGTCGCTGCGGCTTGGCCAGGCGAACATCCAGGAATCCTACGCCTCTGTTGAAGGCGGCGAATTGTGGCTGATCAATTCATATGTGCCTGAATACTTGCAGGGAAACCGGTTCAATCATGAGCCGCGCCGCCGCCGCAAACTGCTGACCAGCAAGCGCGAGCGCGCCCGTCTGTCGCAGGCCGTCGAGCGTGAGGGTATGACGCTGGTGCCGCTAAAAATCTATTTCAACGATCAGGGGCGGGCAAAAATGTTGCTCGCCGTGGCGCGCGGCAAGAAGCTGCATGACAAGCGTGAAACCGAAAAACAGCGCGACTGGAACCGCGAAAAGGGCCGCCTGCTCAAATATGGCGGCTGATCGCGTCGCTCAGTTCTGCGAAAGCGTTTCGCGGACATTTGAAAACACCGTTTCAAACATTGCTGGCGTCAACACACCGGTATTGGTGTTGTAACGCGAGCAGTGGTAGCTCGAAAACACCGAGAGACCGCCAAGTTCGTAATGCGCGCCGTGCTTGAACGGATGCTGCGCCAGTCTCAGCCCTAGCGCCTTGATCGTCGACTGATGCGCCACAGCGCCAAGCGTCACGATGGCGCGCAAATTTGCAAAACGCCCGATCGTGGGCGTCAGAAACTGCCTGCAGGTATTGATTTCTAACGGAACCGGCTTGTTTTCCGGCGGAACGCAGCGGACCGCATTGGTGATCGCGGTTTCAATCAGTTCAACACCGTCGTCCGGACGGGCATCGTATTGACCGCGCGACAAACCAAACTTGCCAAGCGTTGAATAGAGCAGATCTCCGGCAAAATCGCCGGTGAACGGCCGTCCCGTGCGATTTGCCCCGCGCACACCTGGCGCCAGGCCGATAATGAGGAGCCTTACGCTCTGCTCGCCTTCCGGTGGGAGGAATGTGGCTACAGGCCCGTTAAACCATGCGGGTTCGCGGTCGCGCCAACTGCCAATGAAATCGTGCAGGCGAGGGCACAGCGCACAGTTATGCACCGGCTCGACCGGGCCAGCGGCTATGGAAGAAGCTTTCAGCATCCCCACAGCATAGATCAAATCAAGAGGCAGTTGGAAACGGCGGATGGCCGCAGGTGCACGCCCGTCAGGTTACTTCGATGTCGACAGGCTCGGTGCGGCGCGGACGTTCGGTGATCTCGCGTCCAACATCGGCGCGCAGGCTCGCCAGATCAAGGAAATGGTCAGCCTGGCGGCGCAAATCGTCCGAGATCATTGGTGGCTGGGTCGAAAGCGTCGAGATGATCGTCACCTTGCGGCCCTTGCGCTGCAGGGCCTCGACAACCGAACGGAAGTCGCCATCGCCGGAAAAGATCACATAATGATCGACATGCTCAGCCAGTTCGAGCGCATCAATTGCCAGCTCGATGTCCATATTGCCCTTGATTTTGCGGCGTCCGACGGAATCTGTGAACTCACGCGCCGGCTTGGTGACGACCTTGTAGCCATTGTAGTCGAGCCAGTCGATCAGCGGGCGGATGGACGAATATTCCTGATCTTCCAGGATCGCAGTATAATAGTTGGCGCGCAGAAGGTATCCGCGCTTCTGGAAATAGGTCAGCAGCTTGCGGTAGTCTATGTCAAAGCCGAGCTGCCGCGAAGTCGCGTACAGGTTCGCACCGTCGATGAAAAGTGCGATTTTCTCGCGCGAATCGAACATTCGCTGCTCCTGCCAGTCAGTTGATACAAAAAACTGTGGTGCTTCGAATCTCAACCACAGGTGAAGCCCTTGTCACAATTACGTTCCATTCTAACTTGTCGTCAATAGTAGCTCAATTTGTGGTTCAACTACAATTCAGCAAACTACAAACAGTTCCACCAATGACGCCAACTGCAAAACAGTGCCGGCGCATGAGCCTTGTTTTCCGCCCCCGAAACGGATAAGGACGCGGTCAAATCTCCGAAAGTCTGTTTGTAGAAAGGGGCAACAATGGCCCGCGTGACCGTTGAGGATTGTATCGACAAGGTCGACAACCGCTTTGAACTCGTCCTTCTAGCAGGACATCGCGCCCGCCAGATCAGCCAAGGCGCCATGATCACAGTTGATCGTGACAATGACAAGAACCCGGTTGTGGCTTTGCGCGAAATCGCTGACGAGACGCTTTCGCCTGAAGATCTGAAGGAAGCGCTGATCCACTCGCTGCAGAAGCATGTCGAGGTCGACGAGCCGGAGGCAGACGCTCCCGAGCAGATCGACAAGGTTGCCGCGCAGGACAGCACCGTCATCGCCAGCGACGATGACGATCAGGTCTCGTTTGACCGTATGTCGGAAGAAGACCTGCTGGCCGGCATCGAAGGTCTGGTCGCACCTGAAAAGAGCGACGACTTCTAAAGCGAGACATAGTGCCGCTTTCGTTGCGGTGCTTTCATGTTATTGACTTCATGCGTCGCGCAGATTGCGCGGCGCATGTTGCTTTTTAGGGAACCGTCACGCGATGATGCGTCAATACGAGCTTGTGGAGCGTGTCCACCGCTACAAGCCCGATGTGAATGAAGCTCTGCTCAACAAGGCATATGTCTATGCGATGCAGAAGCATGGGCATCAGCGCCGGGCTTCGGGCGATCCCTATTTCTCGCATCCCCTCGAAGTCGCAGCTATTCTCACCGACATGCATCTCGACGAGGCGACTATCGCTGTCGCCCTGCTGCACGACACGATTGAAGAT
The DNA here is from genome assembly GCA_036742015.1 of Mesorhizobium sp. Lineage (GTDB taxonomy): Bacteria > Pseudomonadota > Alphaproteobacteria > Rhizobiales > Rhizobiaceae > Mesorhizobium_A. Next base: position 7,457 of record DAINRF010000044.1, read on the forward strand.
ACAACCGCCACCCGGTCCGAAATCGATGAGGTGTTCGGCCCCGATATTGGCAAGCTCGTCGACGGTCTGACCAAGCTCAAGCGCCTCGACCTTGTTTCGAAAAAGGCGGAGCAGGCCGAGAATCTGCGCAAGCTGCTGATCGCGATCTCGGAAGACGTACGTGTGCTGCTTGTGAAGCTGGCGGACCGCCTGCACAATATGCGCACGCTCAACCACGTGCCGGAAGCAAAGCGTCAACGCATTGCCGAGGAAACGATGGACATCTATGCGCCGCTGGCCGGGCGCATGGGCATGCAGGACATGCGCGAGGAGCTTGAAGATCTGGCGTTCCGCGCGCTCAATCCCGAAGCCTACAAGACAGTGACGGCGCGCCTTGAGGCCTATGCAGAGCGAAGCAAGGCGGTTGTCGCCAATGTTGAAGCTGCGCTGTCGACTATGTTTTCCGAGCGCAAGATCAACGCAGCCGTCAAGGGCCGGATGAAAAAGCCCTGGTCGGTGTTCCGCAAGATGGAAGCCAAGGCGCTGTCCTTCGAGCAATTGTCGGACATCATCGGCTTCAGGGTCTTTGTCGATTCGGTGGACGATTGCTACCGGGCGCTTGGCGCGATCCACACCACCTGGCAAATGGTGCCGGGCCGGTTCAAGGACTATATTTCGATCCCCAAACAGAACGACTACCGGTCGCTGCATACCACGATCCTTGGGCCATCAAAGCAGCGCGTCGAGCTGCAGATCCGCACCCGCCAAATGAATGACGTTGCCGAATATGGCGTCGCAGCCCATGCCATCTACAAGGATGGCGTCAAGAACGGCGGCGGCGCAGCGGTCGCTGTGTCGAAGGAGACCAATGCCTATTCATGGCTGCGGCGGACGATTGAATCGCTGTCGGACGGCGATAATCCGGAAGACTTTCTCGAAAACACCAAGCTGGAGCTTTTCCAGGATCAGGTGTTTGCGTTCACTCCGAAGGGAATGCTGATCGCGCTGCCGCGCGGCGCAACGCCGATCGATTTTGCCTATGCGGTGCACACGAGCGTTGGCGATTCCTGCGTTGGAGCCAAGGTGAATGGCCGCGTCATGCCATTGATGACCGAATTGCAAAACGGCGATGAGGTCGAGATCATCCGCTCCAAGGAGCCACAGACGCCGCCAGCAGCGTGGGAAACGATTGTTGTCACCGGCAAGGCGCGCTCGGCCATCCGGCGCGCCACAAGGACGGCGATCCGCAAGCAATATTCCGGCCTCGGCCAGCGCATGCTGGAGCGCGCTTTCGAGCGGGCCGGCAAGAAGTTTTCGCGCGAAGCACTGTCGGACGTGTTGCCACGGCTCGCCCGGCGTGACGTTGAGGACGTGCTGGCGGCGGTTGGCCGCGGCGAGCTGACCTCCGTCGATGTGATGAAGGCGATCTATCCCGACGCCAAGGTGGAAAAGCCCGCGGCGCCGCCCAAGCAAAAGGAAGAGGGCTGGTCACGGCTGCGCAATGCAGCAGGCATGCTGTTCCAGGTGCCAGGCCGCGCCAGCCGTACAAAGACGGCCAAGGACGGCGAAGTCACCAGCGGTGCGCTGCCGATCCGTGGCGTGCGCGGCGACCTGCCGGTCAAGTTCGCGCCGGAAGGCGCGGTGCCGGGTGACCGCATCGTCGGCATTCTGCAACCGGGTGAGGGCATCACAATCTATCCGATCCAGTCGCCATCGCTGACCGCCTTTGACGACCAGCCGGAAAACTGGATCGACGTTCGTTGGGACATCAGCGAAGACAGGAAGGAACGGTTCCCTGCGCGCATTGTGGTGACCGCCCTGAACGCACCGGGTTCGCTGGCCGAGATTGCGCAGGTGGTCGCGGCCAATGACGCCAATATCCACACCCTTTCGATGGTGCGCACCGCGCCGGACTACACCGAAATGCTGATTGATCTCGAAGTCTATGACATGAAGCACCTGAACAAACTTTTGTCGCAGCTCAAGGCCAATGCCGCCGTCAGCGCTGCCAAGCGGGTCAACGGATAGATGCGAGGACGCCGGATGCCGATGAACACTGAAGAAGTCTTGCAGGTCTTTCGCGACACCGGTGCGGTGCTTGAGGGGCACTTTATCCTGACGTCTGGACTGCGCAGCCCGATCTTCCTGCAGAAAGCGCGAGTGTTTATGCATGCCGGCAAGACCGAGATCCTGTGCAAGGCGCTGGCCGAAAAGATCAGGGCCGAGGTGTTCGGCAAGATCGACTATGTTGTCGGCCCCGCAATTGGCGGCATTATCCCGGCCTATGAGACATCGCGCCATCTGGGTGTGCCCGCAGTCTGGGTCGAACGCGAGGCCGGTGAGTTCAGGCTGCGTCGTTTCGAACTGCCGCAAGGCGCGCGCGTCGTGATCGTTGAGGACATCGTCACCACCGGCCTGTCGATCAAGGAAACGATTGCCTGTCTGAAAGACATCGGCGCCGATGTCGTTGCCGCTGCCTGCATCGTTGACCGGTCGGCGGGCAAGACCAAGGTTGGCGTGCCGCTGATCTCGCTGGCTGAATATGAAGTGCCGGCCTATCAACCCGACAACCTGCCGCCGGAACTTGCCGCTATCCCGCCGGTAAAGCCGGGGAGCCGCAATCTGTGATTATTGGTCTGGGCAGCGACCTGGTCGACATCCGGCGCATCCAGAAGTCGATCGACCGGTTTGGCGAGCGTTTCATTGATCGCATCTTCACCGAGGTCGAGCAGGCGAAGTCTGACCGGGTGAAGCAGCGTGCTGCGTCCTACGCCAAGCGGTTCGCGGCCAAGGAAGCCTGCTCCAAGGCACTGAGCACAGGCGTTGCAGGTGGTGTGTTCTGGCGCGACATGGGGGTGGTCAACGATCCCGGCGGCAAACCGATGATGCAACTGACCAATGGCGCGGCGCGGCGGCTGGCAGCAATGACGCCACCTGGACATACAGCGGCGGTGCACCTGACCATCACCGATGAATATCCAATGGCTCAAGCGATTGTGATGATTGAAGCCGTGCCGCTGCCTTGAGCGGCAATTAGCTGGTTGGACGAAACGCGCATTGACGTTGCCCCGAGCAGGGCAAGCAGATAAACACTGCCGCACAAATCGAGGACGACATGAGCGTGGCTGACAAAACAGACAAGAAATCGGGCGGCTTTGGCGAGACAGTATCCGTCATCGTCCAGGCGCTTCTGCTTGCGCTGGTTATCCGCACATTCCTGTTCCAGCCGTTCTCAATCCCGTCAGGCTCGATGCGGCCGACGCTGCTTGAAGGCGACTATCTGTTCGTTACCAAATGGGCTTACGGCTATTCGCGCCACTCGTTCCCGTTCTCGCCGGATCTTTTCTCGGGACGAATCTGGGCCGGTGAACCCGAGCGCGGCGATGTTGTCGTGTTCAAATACCCGCCAAACCCGTCGCTCGACTACATCAAGCGTGTCGTCGGATTGCCGGGTGACAAGGTGCAGATGATTGATGGCGCACTGTTCATCAATGGCGAAGCGGTCAAGCGCGAGAAGACCGGACAGATCGACAATCCAGATATTACCGAAGAAAACCGCCCCGTTGATGTCTACCGCGAGACGCTGCCGAACGGCGTTTCTTACGACACGCTCGACCTGTCTCCCAACACAACGTCTGACAACACCCGCGAACTGGTTGTCCCGGAGGGGCACTATTTCATGATGGGCGACAATCGCGACAATTCGGCTGACAGCCGGGTGTTCGGTTACGTACCAGCTGAGAACCTGGTTGGCCGCGCCAACATCATCTTCTTCTCCATCGGCGGCGGCTATAGCCCGTTGCAGGTCTGGATGTGGCCGACGGAGATGCGGCCGTCGCGCCTGTTCAACTTCGTCCGCTGATGGCGCTGAAACGTCCGACAGGCGAGGCTCTGGCTGCGGTTGTTGCCGACCGTACCGGCTACGTCTTTGCGGATCTGATCCTGCTGCAGACCGCGCTGACGCATTCGAGCGCGCCAGGCGTCAGGGACAACAATGAACGGCTCGAGTTTCTCGGCGACCGGGTTCTGTCGCTCGTGGTCTCTGATCTGCTGCTACGTTCCTTTCCCGACGCACGGGAAGGGGAGCTGGCGGTTCGGCTGAACGCGCTGGTGCGCGGCGAGACCTGCGCCGAGGTGGCGGCGGACCTGAAGCTGGCCGAAATCATCCGCGCTGACTCGGCAATCCGCTCCGGCACGTCGAAGGCGCGCAATGTGCTGGCTGACGCTGTAGAGGCGCTGATCGCCGCGATCTATCTTGACGGCGGCATTGATGCGGCGCGCCGCTTCATCCTCGCCAACTGGGAGCCGCGGTCGCGGGCAATTGCCGAAGTGCCGCGCGACGCCAAAACCGAATTGCAGGAATGGGCGGTGCAGGCGACCGGCAAACTGCCGGCCTATTCGATTGTCGGGCGCGAAGGCCCTGACCATGCGCCACAATTCACTGTGCTGGTTGAACTGCCGGGGTATGCTTCTGTCAAAGCGCAGGGCCGCTCGAAACAGGCAGCCGAACGGGCGGCGGCCAGCGCCTTTCTCGAGCGCGAACGAGCGCAAGCAGGTGGAACATGACTGACGACATCGACGCCTCTGCACCTCAGCCCGAAAGCCCGGCCACACGCTCGGGCTTTGTTGCGCTGATCGGCGCGCCCAATGCCGGCAAGTCGACGCTGCTCAACCGGCTGGTCGGCGCAAAGGTGTCGATCGTCACCCACAAGGTGCAGACGACGCGGGCGATCGTGCGCGGCATAGTCAATCATGGTCCCGCGCAGATTGTCTTCGTCGACACGCCTGGCATTTTCAAGCCGCGCCGCCGCCTTGATACGGCGATGGTGACGACTGCCTGGGGCGGGGCGAAGGACGCCGACATTGATCTGGTCATCATCGACGCCGAACGCGGCCTGAAGGGCGATGCGCTGGCTCTGGTTGAAAAGCTCGGCGATATTCACCGGCCAAAAATCCTGGTGCTGAACAAAGTCGACCGGGTGCAGCCCGAAACCCTGTTGACGCTGGCCGAGCGCGCCAATGAACTTGCGGCGTTCGAGCGGACATTTATGGTCTCGGCGCTGACCGGCTCGGGATGCGAAGCCATTCTGGATTATCTCGCAGACGCCCTGCCGAACGGCCCCTGGTATTATCCGGAGGACCAGATCTCCGATCTGCCAATGCGCCAGCTGGCGGCAGAAATCACCCGCGAGAAGCTTTACCTGCGGCTGCATCAGGAGCTTCCCTATTCGTCGACGGTCGAGACCGAGCGTTGGGAGGAGAAGCAGGACGGGTCAGTTCGCATCGAGCAAGTGATCTATGTCGAGCGCGACAGCCAGAAGATGATCGTGCTGGGCGAAAAGGGCCAGACGATCAAGGCGATCGGCTCCGCGTCCCGCAAGGAGATCAGCGACATTCTCGAACAGAAGGTGCACCTGTTCCTCTTTGTGAAGGTGCGCGAAAACTGGGTCAACGACCCGGAGCGCTACCGCGAGATGGGGCTGGATTTTCCGGCATAGGCAGCTGACGGAACTCGCACCGCCGCCATCGATTGACGCTTGAGTTTTGCTGCGGCCTCTGTTCAGGATTGAACAATGGAATGGCGCGATGAAGGATTCGTCATCGGGGTGAGGCGGCATGGCGAGACAAGCGCCATCGTCGAGGTGATGACGCGCGGCCATGGCCGGCATCTCGGACTTGTGAGAGGCGGGCGCTCACGAAAAATGCAGCCGATGCTGCAGCCGGGCAACCGGCTCGACCTGGTCTGGCGCGCGCGGCTGGACGAGCACATGGGAACCTTTCAGGCCGAACCGCTCGAACTGAACGCCGCGCGGCTGTTCGACACCGCGACCGCGGTCTACGGGTTACAGACAATCGCTGCGCACCTGCGCCTTCTGCCAGAGCGCGATCCGCACCCTGCGCTTTATGAAACGCTGGCGCTGGTGCTGAGCCATCTGGAGGATTCGAGATCGGCTGGCGAACTGGTAGTTCGCTTCGAACTGATGCTGCTGGACGAACTTGGGTTCGGTCTCGACCTGACCTGTTGCGCGGCGACCGGTTCGCGCGAAGACCTTGTCTATGTCTCGCCAAAATCCGGCAGGGCGGTGTCGGCTGAAGCAGGCCGGCCCTGGCACGACCAGATGTTGCCACTGCCGGCGTTTCTTGATCGACGGCAGGGCGCAAACGCTGATCTCGCAGCCTATGAACAGGCTTACCGGCTGACAGGGTTCTTTTTTGGCCGGCACGTCTATGAACCGCGCGGCATCTCGCCGCCGGAAGCGCGCGCCGGCTTTGTCGCGGCGCTGCGCCGCGCAATGACATGACTGCAGGAGTTATAGATGGAAGAAGTTGAACTGTTTCCCGGCTATGTCGCGACCCGCGGCGTCGGCCCGCTGCCGCGTGGCGAACTGCTGAGCTACACTGGCCTCGAAATGCTTCAACGGATGATCGACGGGCTCTATCCTGCACCACCGATCTCGGTGCGGATGAATTTTGCGCTGACGGAGGCATCGCCCGGCGTCGCCATCTTCCGCGGGCTACCGGGCGCGCGCCATCTCAACCCGCTCGGTGCGGTGCATGGCGGCTGGGCCGCAACGATCCTCGATTCGGCGCTGGGCTGCTGCGTCCACACCATGATGGCCAAGGGCGAGGGATATTCGACGGTCGAGTTCAACGTCAAGCTGATGCGGCCGATCACCGTCAACACCGGAGAAGTGGTCTGTGAGGGGCGCGTCGTCCAGCGTGGCCGCACGATTGCCTTTGCAGAAGCGACGCTGAAGGACAAGGACGGCAAATTGCTCGCCACGGGCACAGAGACCTGCTCCATTTTCCCGATTGAACGCCTTGCCGGGTAAATCCCGTTGAGGGCGGGCTGCAAACGGCGGTCTCCTGCGCTTCCGGTGCTCATGAACTGGAGTTCACTCCGCTCCGGTTCTCTGAGCCCGCCATTTTCGCCGCGCCCTGACCGGGATTGGATAGTCTGAGGGCGGGTTGCGAATGGCAACGCCCCACCTGAATTTGACGTACGCGCCGCCGTGATCGGGAGCAATGTCGCTTCCAATCGAAAATTGATGGTGATGCAGGCGTAGTCAGGGCGAGAGGTCTGGCTATGACGTGTCCGGGTAGGGTACGCGGACGCGCATGGTCGGCGCGTTGAACGCAGGCGCGCGCATTGCAAGCAAACGCGTGATGCGGGCCGAAATGTTCTGCAATGCCGCTTCACGCTCGGCGATATCCAGGTGTTCGATATGGGCGACGAGGAAATCAAGCGCCCGGCCAAGTTCGCTGAGCGCACTCGCAATGCACATCAGGTCTTCGGCGCTGTCATCAGTCGACGTCAGGTCAATGTCGGAGTAGACGATGTCGAAGCCGAGTTCGAGCCCGGTTTCGGAGATCATCTCGCGGACGGGGAAAATGACGAGGCCGAGGATCCAGCAAAGCGTTCTGCGCACAATGCGCGAGCGGTTTGTGGTGCGTTCGGCCAGTGCGGAGAGCGCGAACAGCATCGCGACGATGCGGTGAAGCATCTGCAATCTGCTGTCTTGTCTACCCTCCCTTGCCATGTGTGCCTCCGTTTGTGGTGGAGACATTGTGGGGGAGGTGCGAGGCTGTGGGATAAGAAAAATGCGGCGCTTTATCTCTCCCCTTGCGGGAGAGAAAGCGATTTCAACAGCTTAGACGAGGCGAAGCCGATGGCTAAGTGTTAGAAATCGCAAGTGAGGGGCAAATTTGTCCACGCCGCGAGGGCCACGGGCGAAGCGAAACGAGCCCCTCTCTGGCATTTTCCAAGCATTTGCTCGGGGACAAGCCCGCTCGCAAATACAGGAAAATGCTTTCTCCCCCGCAAGGGGGGAGATTGGGCACTCTCGCAATGCTGACCTCATTTGTCATCTTCTGTTCGTGCTACTAGACCTGCTCGTGATTGTGATGCGATGAGTCGCGGGCTACCGCATTCGGCTGTTTGATGGAAACCGCAATGTCCCTGATCCTGTTCTTCGGCCTCATCATTCTAGGCGCAATGGTTGTGAAACTGCGCGGTCAGATGAACAGCCTTTCGATTGAACTGCGCGATCAACAGCGCCGCCTTGATGCACTGGAAGGCGTGGACGGCGAGACCGAAGCGCAAGCTCCGGCCGTTCCCGCAGCAAGGACAATCGAAAAAGAACAAGACCTGATTGCAGAGGGACCGGGATACCGGGTGCCAAAGGTCCGGCCGCAGGCTGCGGCAATGGCGAGTGAGGCAGTCGCTGAGGCGGAGAGCGACACCGCCTTGCAGGCGGACACCGAAGAAGCCACCAGAGCCGCGCAGGTAGACCTGCTGGAGGAGCCGCAACCCGCCGCGCCACCGGCGCGCGATATCGAGACTGCGCTTGGCTCGCGCTGGGCGGTCTGGGTGGGCGGCGTGGCACTCGCCTTTGGCGGCCTGTTTCTGGTGCGCTATTCAATTGAGGCGGGTTTGCTTGGGCCTGCTGCGCGGCTGACGATCGCTGCCGTATTCGGCTTGCTGCTGCTTGCCGCCGGCGAGATCGTGCGCCGCACCGGCCTGAAAGTGCCGTTACAGGGCATGGACAACGCCTATGTGCCGGCGATTCTCACGGCGGCAGGCGGTTTCACGCTATTTGCGGCCACATACACGGCGCATGGCGTTTATGGGTTCATCGGTTCGGGACCGGCCTTTGTGCTGCTGGGGGCCGTCGCGCTGTTGATCCTGTTCCTGTCGCTCATTCATGGACTGGCGCTTGCCGCACTCGGATTGCTCGGCGCTCTGGTTGCGCCGGCACTGGTTGCCTCGGCTGCGCCAAATGTCTGGGCGCTGTTCATCTATCTGGCGATCGTGCTGGTTGCGGCGCTCGCTGTCGCGCGCATCCGCAGCGCCCATCTGCTCGCCACGACTGCATATTTTGGCGTTGGTGTCTGGGCTTTGCTCTATCTCTGGAACGGGCCGGTAGACATATCCGTCGTCGTGTTCATTTCGGTGGTGCTGGCCGGGTCGCTTGCGCTGCTGTGGGACCATACAACAGCCTATGCCCTGAGCAGGGCCTGGGGAGGCCGGTTGCCCTATTGGGTTGTCGCCTTCTTCATGGCGGTGATTGTGTTGTGGCAGTCGAGGATCGGCGGCAGCGACGGCCTTTTCACGGCAGTTGCGATTGTTGCGCTGATGGTGCTGGCGGCAGCGTGGAAGGACAATCTCATTCCGCTGCTGTCCGGCGCGGGCGTGGCGGCGATCCTGATGATTGCGCCGCTCGCCTACGCCGTTGAACTGGTCGAGGGCTATGGCGCAAATGGATTTGTCCAGCTTGTTGAGGCCGAGCAACTGGCCGGCGGCCTGCTGATCCTGCTGTTTCTGACCGCAGGTGTCTGGAAGGCGCTCCAGACAGCCGCCATCTATCCAACACGTGCAATGGCATGGATCGGCTGGGCCGGTGCCGTGGCGCTGGCGATCCTGTCTGGACTCTGGTGGCGCTATGGCAATCCGGAAGTCGATCTGAGGACGTTCTTGTGGTCGACGGCGGTGGCTGTGGTGCTGGTCTACGCCGCTGAACATCTGGCGCGCCGCGAAGAACCGGCCATGGCCGGCGGCCGCGCCGTCAGCGCGGCCTTGATCGGGGCAGGGCTGCTGGCCGTGCTTGCGCTGCGCACAGGCCTGGGGCCTGTCTGGTCGACAATGGCGATCGGCGCTGCGGCGGTTGTGCCGGCTTTGGCGACACGCATTCGCACCTATCCGGTTCTCGGTTGGTTGTCGGTTGGCGCTTTTGCTGTGACTGCGTTCCGGATCGGGCTCGACCCGACGATTGTCGGCTGGGAACAGCTTTTGTCCGCGCGGCCTTTCTTCAACATCCTGTTGCCTGCCTATGGCATTCCGGCCATCGGTTTTGCATTCAGCGCCTGGCAACTGGCCCGTACCACTGATGGCCGGCCGAGGCCGGTGATGGAAGTGGCAGCCGTGCTGTTCGCCATGCTGACAATTGCCATGCTGGTGCGTCACGCGATGAACGGCGGCGATGTCAATTCTGGCGAGCTTTGGCTGGCTGAGCAGTCAATCTACACCCTGCTGTCGCTGGGTATGGGCGGTGCGCTGATCGCGATAGGCCAACGCGCACCGAGCCCGGTGATGACCTATGGCTCGCTGGTGCTCGGCTGCATCGGCGCGGCCGCAATCGTGCTGCTGCATGTGTTTGTGCTCAACCCGTTGGTGACCGACGAGCCGACGGGGCAGATACCGGTCTTCAACCTGCTGCTGCTGGGTTATGCGCTGCCGGCGCTGGCCTGCGCGGCGCTCGCGATCTATGCGCGGCGCAAACGCCCGGCCTGGTATTCGATCATGCTTGGCCTGCTGGCTTCGGCTCTGGCGTTTCTCTATGTCACGCTGTCGCTGCGCCGGCTGTTCCAGGGCGAGTTCATCGGCTGGTGGCTTGGCGTATTGCAACTTGAGAACTACGCCTATTCGGCGCTCTGGCTGGCGTTCGGCGTGGTGCTTCTGATCGCCGGAATGCGCTTCCGCTTCTACGCGCTGCGGCTGGCGTCGGCGGCGCTGATCGCGCTCACCGTCATCAAGGTGTTTGTCATCGACATGTCCAATCTGGAAGGCATACTCCGGGCCCTGTCCTTCATCGGGCTCGGAGTGATCCTGATCGGGATCGGCCTTGCCTATCAGCGGCTTCTGAGGCGGGGGGAAAGTCTGGCTGGCGGCCTCACTCGGCCGGCGCCAGCACCGGACGGTCCACCGCAGCTTCCCTGATCGGCCAGTGGACGGCGGCCGCAAAGAGGCCAAGCGCCACGCCCAGCCACCAGACGATGTCGTAGCTGCCATAGATGTCGTAGAGGTAGCCGCCGAGCCAGACGCCCAGAAACGAGCCGATCTGGTGAGACAGGAAGACGATGCCGCCGAGCAGGCCCAGATGGCGCGTGCCGAACATGATAGCGACAAGACCATTGGTGGGCGGCACAGTGGACAGCCACAGCAAGCCCATCAGGATGGCAAAGATGATGACCGTCGCAGGCGTCTGCGGCAGCGAGATGAAGGCGGCGATGAGGATGGCGCGGCCGACATAGATGTAGGCAAGGAACTTTGGCTTTGAGTAGCGCTGGCCGATAAAGCCGGCGGCGAGCGAGCCGATAATGTTGAAGAAGCCGATGAGAGCGAGTGCGATCACCGCATAGCTGGCGTCGATGCCGATGTCGGAAATGTAGGCCGGGAAGTGGGCGGTGATAAACGCGACCTGAAAGCCGCAGACAAAAAAGCCGGCGGTGAGCAGGAGATAGCTCTGGTGGCCGAGCGCCTCGCGCAGCGCCTGGCCGACCGTCTGTTCGACCTCGGCCATGCCGCCTCTGCCGTCGCGGGCGCTGCCGCGCAGCGCAATCGCAAGGAACGGGATCGCCAGCATCATCGCGGCCATGTAGAGCAGCGCATTGAACCAGCCGAACGAACTGATGAGGCCCTGGCCGAGCGGCGCAAACACAAACATGCCGAATGAGCCGGCGGCTGTGCCGATGCCAAACGCAAGGCTGCGCTGCTCAGGCGTGACGGCGCGGGCAAAGGCTGCGAGCACGATGCCGAACGAGCCGGCGGCGACGCCCAGGCCAACCAGCACACCACCCGACAGGTAGAACATGCCGGGCGTCGTCGAGTAGGCCATCATGACGAGGCCGGCGGTGTAGAGGATGCCCGACAGCGACAGGATGCGCGCGGTGCCGTAGCGATCAGCGAGCGCGCCAAAAATCGGCGTGCCGATGCCCCAGGCGAGGTTCTGGAAGGCCATAGCGAGGCCGAACGTCGTGCGGTCCCAGCCTTTTTCGGCCAGCATCGGCAGCTGGAAAAAACCCATCGCCGAGCGCGGCCCAAAGGTGAGCGCCGCGATCAGGCAGCCGCTGATGATGATGAGCCAAGGCATGCCAGACGAGGCGGGCCGGGTGTTTGAAACGGCTGTCACGGACGACTCCACAGATAATGTTGTATATGCACATTAGTTGGATTTGGCCGTCCGTCCAATGATTAGAAATCAAGCGAAGATCAAGTTCGTTGATTGGATGTGGCGGTAGAATACAGCCGGAGCGATCAGATGAGCGTCGCCAGCGCCGCGACCTGCTCTTCGAACTGCCGCTGCGCGGCTTTGGCCGGGCGCGGGGCAAGCTGCAACTGGTCGGCGGAAAAGCCGCTGGGGCGGCCAAAGAATTGCGCCGCTTCCTTGGCGCTGAACCCGGCCAGCTCAGTCGCTTCAAAATAGGCGGCGATCTGGTCGGCGCGCTTGATGAGTTTTGTTGAGCCAGCGGGCAACTCGGCTGGCAGGCCGAAACGCAGATGGATGGCGCGCTGCAGGCGCTTTTCAACCTCCTTGTAGCCGCCGCCGACAACCGACTTGAAGGGCGAGATCATGTCCCCGATGACATATTCGGGCGCGTCATGGAGCAGCGCCGCAAGACGAATTTGTCCGGTCGCGGCGGGCTCAAGCCGGGCAACGATGGCCTCGACCAGCAATGAATGCTGGGCGACTGAAAAAGCGTGGTCGCCACGCGTCTGGCCGTTCCAGCGGGCGACGCGGGCAAGACCGTGAGCGATGTCGGAGAGTTCGACATCAAGCGGCGACGGGTCGAGCAGGTCGAGCCGGCGGCCGGACAGCATGCGCTGCCAGGCGCGCGGCGGGGCGGACGGCTTGTCGGGCATTATGCGTCGCCGCCTGCATCTGCGGGGAGTGTGAAGCGAGCGCCGGGCGGAATGGCGAAGGCGAGTGGCGTGTCGCCGGCCAGCATCGGCGTTGCGCTGTCGAGTGCGTCCTTGACCCGGTCGATGCGGACAATGGCGAGGCCGGTATTGCCTTCGACCGTGCCGAGCGTGCCGATGGAACGGCCATTGGCGGTGATGTCGGTGCCCGGTGCAGGAAGGGGCGCATCGGCGCTGACGACCATGACGCGCCGCCGCGCAGTGCCGCGGTGCTGCATGCGCGACACGACCTCCTGGCCGACATAACAGCCCTTCTTGAAGCCGACGCCGTCATTCTGGTCGAGCAGCACGTCATGCGGAAACGCGTCGGAAAGCTCGTAGTCAGAACCGCTTTCGGCGACTCCATGGGCGATGCGCAGCGCCCGCCATGCAGATTGATCGGAGCGAGCGTCTATCTGCTGTGCATACATGCGCCAGACGGGCATTGTGGAAAATCTCAGGTCGCGCAGCGCCGTTGAATCAGATTGTGAGGCAGATGATTCATTCTGTGAGGCGGGTGATTCATCGCCCCAGCTGGCCGTGACAAGCGATTCCTTTTGCTGGGAAATTTCGGCTTTGGCGCGCAGCTTGTAGAGCATCAGCCGACGCATGAGGTCTGGCGCGATGTCAGCCCGGCAGTCGAGCAGGAACCCGTCCGGCCCGTCGCGCGAAATGAGGAAATCAAACAGGATCTTGCCCTGCGGCGTGAGCAGCGCGCAGGGTTTGGCCTGGCCCGGCGCGAGCGTGTCGAGATCAGCCGTCACGATGTTCTGCAACAGATGCTCGGCGTCAGGTCCGGCAACGCGGACAAGGGTGCGGTCGGTCAGCAATACGCTCGCCATGAGATAACCCGGACTTGCATTGGCAGGGACCATTACGTAAGCCGCGAGCAGTTTGCGGACAAGGGTAGTGATATGGCTGAGACGTTCGATCTGATCCTGAAGAACGGAACGGTGGCCAATCATGACGGCGTGGGCAAGCGCGACGTCGGCGTGCGCGCCGGTCGCATTGTCGCCATCGGCGACCTGTCACGGGCGGACGCGGGCGAGGTGATCGACTGCACCGGCCTGCACATCCTGCCAGGCGTTGTCGACAGCCAGGTTCACTTTCGCGAGCCGGGGCTGGAGCACAAGGAAGATCTCGAGAGCGGATCGCGCGCAGCAGTGCTGGGCGGCGTGACGGCGGTGTTCGAAATGCCGAACACCAAACCGCTGACGACAAGCGAGGCGGCGCTGGCCGACAAGGTGGCGCGCGCGACTGGCCGCATGCATTGCGACTTTGCTTTCTGGGTGGGCGGCACGCGCGAGAATGCGCGCGATGTCGGCGAGCTGGAACGGCTGCCGGGCGCGGCGGGCATCAAGGTGTTCATGGGGTCGTCGACCGGCGATCTGCTTGTGGAAGACGATGCAGGCGTGTTCTCGATCCTGAAGAACACACGGCGGCGGGCGGCATTTCATTCCGAGGACGAATTCCGTCTGCGCGACCGCATGGGTGAGCGGATACCGGGCGACCCGGCCTCGCACCCGGTGTGGCGCGACGAGATCGCGGCTTTGCAGTCGACCGAACGGCTGGTGGCGATTGCGCGCAGGGCGCGGGCGCGTATCCATGTGCTGCATATCTCGACGGCGGAAGAGATCGATTTTCTTGAACATCACAAGGATGTGGCGACCGCAGAAGCAACGCCGCACCACCTGACGCTGACGGCGGATGACTATGCAAGGCTCGGCACGCTGTTGCAGATGAACCCGCCGGTGCGCTCTGTCCGCCACCGCGACGGCGTGTGGAAGGGCGTGCAGAACGGCGTGATTGACGTGCTGGGTTCAGACCACGCGCCGCACACGCTGGACGAAAAGGCAAAGTCCTACCCGGACTCGCCGTCGGGCATGACCGGCGTGCAAACGCTGGTGCCGGTGATGCTGGACCATGTGAACGCCGGGCGGCTGACGCTGGAGCGTTTTGTCGACCTGTCGAGCCACGGCCCGAACCGGATATTTGGCATGGCGCGCAAGGGGCGGATTGCGGCGGGCTATGACGCCGACTTCACCATCGTCGACATGAAGCGGCGCGAGACGATCACAGACGCACAGCAGGGGTCAAAGGCTGGCTGGACACCGCATCACGGCCGGCAGGTGACCGGTTGGCCGGTCGGCACGATCGTGCGCGGCATGAAGGTGATGTGGGAGGGTGAGATCGCCAGTCCGGGGCAGGGGCGGCCGGTCGAATTTTCCGAGTCGGGCGCGGCGGGCTGATCCTCACTCGCCGGCGAGGAAGAACATCCACTTGCCGTCCGGCGTGATCGCCGTGCGGTAGAATGTATAGGCCCCAAAGCCGCGCATCTCGTCAAAATCGCCGGCTGTGACGACGTGGAACAGTTCCACGCGCTGCGGCAGGGTAAGCTTGTCGAGCGGCATGGCCGAGAAATAGGGCCACATGTAGCGCTCTTCCGGGGTGCCGGCATCGAGACGCACATAACCCGCTTCAAGCACTTCCTCGAGAATGGCGAGGATTTCCTGGCCCTCGCCATCGCCCGAACTACCGATCAGAAAGCCGACGGGATCGCCCTTGACCTCGACGAAATCGAGCCGGGTCGCGCCTGGGCCTGTTCCGAGCAAAGGCCGCAGTTTTTCCACGTCGCCGCTCTTTGTCGCCTCAAGAATGAGGTTGCGCATGCGCTGGACTGGTTCAGGCAGTTTTGAAAAATCGTAGAGGATTTCCGGCAGGGGACCGTCGGGCTCAACCACGGGGCGGGCCGGATCGGCAGCCCGCTCGATGTCGCTGTCAGGCTGTTGCAATGCAGGTTCGACGTCTTCATCCGATGGCACTGCGGCGCCCGGCGGACGGATTGGATCGGGCATCGGCACGCCGGGCGCCGGCTGGCCGTCTTCCTCGACAGGCGCTGGCAACGGCGCGCGCTGCAAGTTCTCGTCTTCGGTTACCTCGGTGCCCGGGCGATCATCGGGAGCAAGTTCGCTGAGCGCAAAGGCATCTGCCCACGTGAGCGCCGAAACGCCCGCAGCCACCATCAACAACCGAAAATTGGGCGAACGCTGCGCCATATCGTCTCCAGAACCGATACGTGCTTAGAGCCTGAAGCGGCTGGCCTCGTCAATGCCGGCGCTGATCTTCGGCGAATTCGCCACTGACGATTCGCTCGCGCATACGGTCGATCAGCGACACGGCGGCGTCTTCCCCAAAATTGCGGACAAGCTCCTGGAAGGCTGTAGAGAGGGCGACTTCTGCAATCAACTCCGGTTCAATGCCGGCAGAAAGACCTTCGGCCCAGGCATCGGTCTGCATTTCCAGTGCGGTGAGGCGTTTCTCTTCGCGGACGAGGGCGTCGAGCTCTGCCAGGCCTTGTGTCATCGTCTTACTACCCTGCTTCCCCGCGCCAGCGAACCGGCGCGATATGCTTAACGTCCCTTAAAGATATCTAGCACGTTTGTAGTGATCTGCACGTCGGCCCTGTCGAAAAAGTTAACTGAAGGTTAATTGCCATAACGCACCGCAATGTCGCGTGCCAAAGCCGCGCCCTCCACCCGATATCGTTCTGCCGCCAGCCTCGCTGACTGGGTGCACGAGGCGTAAGCCGAGCCGAAAGAGCGGTAGCCGCTGTTGAATGAGGAGACGTAGCGCGCCCGCATCGCAGGCTCCGGATCCTCGGCCGTGAGCAGCGCCTGCATCTGGTCGCGCCACTCATTGGTGCGATCGCCACATAGATTGCGCAGATAGTGGAGCGACCCGAGCACTTCCGACAGACGCAGCAGCCGGGTTTCAAACGGGGCTTCAGCGGCGCGCGCGGGCAGGGCGGCCAATCCGGCCGCGACCATCGCAACGAATATTGCCCCACGCTTCATGGGTGCTTTGTGTTTGAAGATTTTGTCAGGTGCAAGGCAAGTCTGAAGACATGGTTCACCGCAATAGTTTACGCGCGACCGCCAGAACCGAGGGCAGGACAGGCTGACCCTCCATATCGGCAAGCGAATACCAGCCAGCGTCCGCCGCATCGTCACCCGCGACCGGCTCGCCGCCGATATATTGACTGGAAAAGACATGCAGCCGGAACGCCTGGCCGCCCGCTTCGCCGTCGATGTTGAGAACTTCCAGGGGCCACAACTCGGCTGTGGACAGACCGGTCTCTTCCGCCAGCTCGCGCCGGGCGGCTGCTTCGACGGTTTCGCCTGGCTCGACCCGACCGCCGGGAAAGGCGAAAAAATCCTGCGCTGGTGGCCGCAGACGGCGCACCAGCAGCAGTGTGTTGTCGCGCTGCAGCGCAACGGATACGGCGGGTTGCAAATTGCCAGCAGCTGTCATGGTTCTGGAGTAGCGTCCGCCCCGGCTTGCGGCAAGCACTGACCTTGACGTTGTGTCTGTCGATGCCGATTTTGGCAGAATGTGTGGACGTTTTGCCCTGACTGCGACTTCCGAAGAACTGGCAGCTGCCTTTGAGGTGATCGAGCCGGCAGCGTTTCCGCCGCGCTACAACATCGCACCGACGCAGCCGGTGATGCTGGTAATCGCTGGTCCGTCGCGTGATCCGGGGTCCAACCTGCCCGACCGGCAGACCATGCTGGTGCGCTGGGGGCTGATTCCCGGTTGGGCCAAAGATCCGAAGGACCTGCCGCTGCTAATCAATGCGCGCTCGGAAACGGCGGCGGAAAAGCCGGCCTTCCGCGCCGCCATGCGGCACCGCCGGGCTTTGCTGCCGGCGACCGGCTTCTATGAATGGAAACGCGACGGCTCGAAAAAGAGCCAGCCCTATCTCATCAGGCCGCGTGGCGGCGGGCTGGTGGCGTTTGGCGCGCTGATGGAAACTTATGGCGACCCCAATGGATCCGAGATCGACACCGGCGCGATCCTGACGACAGCTGCCAATTCGGCCATCGCCGCGATTCATGACCGCATGCCGGTGGTGATAAAGCCGCAGGATTTTGGCCGCTGGCTCGAATGCATCAACAATGAGCCGCGCGACGTGGCCAGCCTGATGCAGCCGGTGGAGCCGGACTTTTTCGAGGCGATCCCGATTTCCGACAAGGTCAACAAGGTTGCCAATTCAGGCCCTGACGTTCAGGACCCGGCAATCGCCGGGGCGGACGCAGCGCCCGCAAAAAGCGCGGGCAAGAAAGACAAGCCCGCATCAGACGATCAGTTCAAGCTTTTCTAACTCTACGCCGCCTGTGGCAGCAGCTCAGCCTTGTTCGAAGGCTTGCGCGAAGCAAAGATCAAAGCCGCCATGATGGCTGCCGGGCCGATGGCGCGGTACTGGCTGGCCAACGTTTCCTGTTGCTGGCGGATGATCTGTTTTTCGCTGCGGGCGCGTTGCATTTTTCCCTGTCCCTTTGACAATCAGGCCTTGTTTGCCTGCAATGACGAAAATGCTGGCCGAATTGGACTGAAAAGTGGTCGGTTCGCGGGGCTTTCGTGACAATCTCTGGCAGGCGCCATCATCGTTACCGGATTACTAAGAGCCCGTTTTGATTCCCGTGAGGCTGGCCTGCAAATGGCTCTTTTCTGCGCTTCGGTGCTCACGTAGTTAGTCTACGCTCCGCTCCGATGCTCGAAAATCACCATTTTCGCCTCAGCCTGACGGTTTCAAAACAGTCTCAAAAACTGCGAGGCTTTGGCGCAACACGCGCGGGCGACGGCTATGCCGTGACGGCTTGACGGGCGGGCAGGGCAATGCGCATAAGAATGGCCATGAAAACGATCTTCGCCATTTGCGGGATTTGCATTATCGACTAGCTAACCGCTGGTCCGGCCGTTTTCGCCTCTTCTCGACAAAGACAGCAAACGCCCCGGCCAGCAGGTCGGGGAGAAACTATGCCGTCTGACGGGTTCAAGGGTTTGCGCATTTACAACACGCTGACGCGGGCGAAGGAGGATTTTCGCCCGATCAATGCGGAAAACGTGCGCATGTATGTCTGCGGCCCGACGGTCTACGACTACGCCCATATCGGCAATGCCCGCCCGGCGATTGTGTTCGACGTGATGTTCCGCCTGTTGCGCCATCTCTATGGCGAGGCGAATGTCATCTATGTGCGCAACATCACCGACCTTGACGACAAGATCAACGCCCGCGCCCTGCGCGATTTCGGGACGGAGATTGCGGCAGGGACGCTGAGCCTCAACGAGGCAATCCGCAAGGTGACCGAGCCGACCTATGAGCAATATCAGAAGGACGTGACGGCGCTGGGCTGCCTGGCCCCGACGCAGCAGCCGCGCGCGACCGAGTTTGTGCTGCCGCGCGAGGATGGCAGGACGGACATGATCGGCCTGATTCAAAATCTGATCGACCGCGGCTATGCCTATGTTGCGCAAGGCGAAGTGCTGTTCGACACCCAGGCGATGAAAGACTACGGGCAGCTGTCAAAACGGCCGCTGGACGAGCAGATGGCGGGCGCCCGCATTGCTGTCGACCGGCACAAGCGCCATGCGTCGGACTTTGTGCTGTGGAAGCAATCGTCGGACGACGAGCCCGGCTGGCCGGCGCAGTTCCGGCTGCTGGATGGCGCGCGTATCGACATTCGCGGCCGTCCCGGCTGGCATATCGAATGCTCGGCGATGAGCGCGGCGTATCTGGGAAAAGTGTTCGACATTCATGGCGGCGGGCTGGATCTGATCTTCCCGCACCACGAAAACGAGATCGCGCAATCGCGCTGCGCCCACGGCACCGATGTGATGGCCAATTACTGGATGCACAACGGCTTCCTCCAGGTGGAGGGCAAGAAGATGTCGAAGTCGGACGGCAATTTCGTCACCATCAACGAGCTGCTGGCGACGGAAAAGTTCGGCGGGCGGACTTGGCCCGGCGAAGTGCTGCGGCTGGCCATGCTGATGACGCATTACCGCGAGCCGATCGATTTCAGTGTGCGGAAGCTCGAGGAGGCTGAGAATACGCTTCGCCGGTGGAAGCGGGCGGCTGATCTGGCAAAGGGTGACGTGGGTGCGCCGCCGGTTGCGGTGATCGAGGCCATGTCGGACGATCTGGGGACGTATCAGTCGTTTCAGGCGATGAGTGATCTGGCGGGACGTGCAGCGAGCGACCCGGAAGCGGCTTCGCAACTGCTGGCCGCGCTGTCTTTCTATGGTTTTGAACTTGATGCTGGTGACGTGGATGAGGCTGGCGTTGCGGGCAGGATCGCCGAACGTCTCGCGCTGATCGCGGCAAAAGATTGGGCGTCGGCTGACAGGATACGCGATGAGTTGCTGGCGCAGGGCATTCAGCTGAAAGACGGCAAGGACCCGGCGACCGGCGAGCGCGTGACGACATGGGAAGTGAAGCGGTGAGGGTTAGACGCGCCAATCCTTTGATGTTGGCGGGACGGCGCCCCCCTCTGTCCTGCCGGACATCTCCCCCGCAAGGGGGGAGATCGGCCGTCATCACCAGTTTCGCCAATCGCGAACGTCTTAGGCATGGCGGCGATGTCAACGCTGCCAATCTCCCCCCTCGCGGGGGAGATGTCCGGCAGGACAGAGGGGGGCGCTGTCCCGCTGACCTGACCAGCTTGGACATCGGTATCCGGCGGGAGAGACATGCCCATGCCGCATGAACTGGTGCCCCGTCGCAACCGATCAAACGCCAGGCGCATGCGCCGCGTGATGACGGATGCCGAGTTGAAGCTGTGGAACCAGGTGCGCGCCCACAGGCTGATGGGCCTGGGCTTTCGCCGCCAGATGCCGATTGCTGGCTTCATTGTCGACTTTGCCTGCCCGGACCATCGGCTGATTGTCGAGCTGGACGGGTCGCAACATGGCGACGACGCCGAAGCCGCGCGTGATTCATCGCGGACCACAAAGCTTGAAAGCGAAGGCTGGACGGTTGTGCGTTTCTGGAACGATGATGTGCTGAACGATATTGACGGGGTGTGCAGTCATATCGTTGCCATCACCGGTCTGGGCGCATCAGAAAATCAGATGCCAACCCCACACAAGGAGCACCATCCATGATCGACCACACAGGTTGCGCGGTGTCCAATTGGGAGGCGTCAAAAGCGTTTTACGATGCGGCGTTTGCCGCGCTGGGCGGCAAGCTGCTGATGGTGGTGCCCAAGGAATACACCGGCGGCAAGAATGTCGGCGGCTATGGGCGCGACCGGCCGGTGTGGTGGCTGCATGAGGGCGACGAGCCGGGGCCGGGCCGCCACATTGCCTTTACCGCTAACAGCCGCGCCGAAGTCGATGCGTTCTATGCCGCTTCGATTGCCGCAGGCGGCCGCGACAATGGCGGGCCGGGCCTGCGTCCGCATTATCATCCGGACTACTACGGTGCTTTTGTGTTTGATCCCGACGGCAACAATGTCGAGGCGGTGTGCCATCTGCCGGAGAGCGCATGAGCCTCGACAACCGGCCACATTATTCGGGCGGCTGCCAGTGTGGCGCGGTGCGGTTCCGCGTCGACGGTGCGCTGGGCGACGCGTCTGTCTGCCATTGCCGTATGTGCCAGAAGGCAGCAGGAAATTTCTACCTGCCGCTGGTGTCGGTCGGCGCGGCGAAACTGGAGTGGACACGCGGCGAGCCAAAGCGGTTCCAGTCGTCGAGCGCAGCCCAACGCGGCTTTTGCTCTGCCTGCGGCACGCCGCTGACCTATGAGGCGCCGGACGGCGTGGCGTTGACGATTGGCTCGTTTGATGCGCCCGAAGACATTGCGCCGGAAGTTGCATGGGGGGTGGAGGCCAAATTGCCCTATGTCGACGAGGTGCCCCATCTGCGCGAAGAACATACGATGGGCGATCTTGCTTCAGCCCAGTTTCTTGCAGATCTGAAATCCTACCAGCATCCGGACTACGATACCGACAGCTGGCCACCGGAGGAAAAGCCATGAGTGAGACGTATCGGACGGGCGGGTGCCAGTGTGGCGCAGTGCGCTTTCGCATTCGCGGACAACTCGGGCGCGCCTCGATCTGCCATTGCCGCATGTGCCAGAAGGCGTTTGGCGGGTTCTTTGGGCCGCTGGTCTCCGCGCCAAAAGATGGTGTCGAGTGGACTCGCGAGACGCCGAGCTATTTCCAGTCGTCGGTCAACATTGATCGCGGCTTCTGCGCCCGCTGCGGCACACCGCTGACCTATCGCCACCCTGGCGGCTTAGAGATCGCCATAGGTGCGTTTGACGACCGGTCCGATCTGGAGCCAAAAATCCAGGTGAATACCGGGTCGGCGATTCCGTGGGTGTTTCATATTTTTGACGCGCCAAAACGTTCGGTCGAAGAGGACGCCAAGCGGCAGCAAGAGCAGATCATCTCGTTCCAGCACCCGGATCACGACACCGAGTTCTGGCCGGCCAGTGGACTGCAACTGTGATGACCGGCGACAAGCCGGCGACCCAGATGCCGAAATGGCTGATTTACGGTTTCGCCGCCAAGATAGTGCTGGTTGTGTCAATCACAGCCGGCGTTCTTTGGTACGCAGGCATTTTCGGATAATTCCATGACCGCAAAAGAACGCATCTACATGTTTGATACTACATTGAGCGGCCCGTCCGCCCGCAGCCGTCAGGCGAGGATGGACAAACGACACAGACAGCCGTCGCGCTGCAAGGCACAATGATGACGAGTAAAGAGCGGATATTCCTCTTCGACACGACCTTGCGCGACGGCCAGCAGACGCCGGGCGTCGACTTTTCGGTCGAGGACAAGATCGCCATTGCAGCTATGCTGGACGAATTCGGCATGGACTATGTCGAGGGCGGCTATCCGGGCGCGAACCCGAC
>DAINRF010000045.1:0-28578 GCA_036742015.1 Mesorhizobium sp.
GTCTGCCTGACGGTGAAATAGACACTACTAGTGCCAATAACAAGTGGCATTATTGATGCCATAATCACGAACGTGTGAGCTGACGCGCGGAAGCATGGTTTTGGTCTGAAGCGCAGGTTCGTCGAGGAACCGCAGAGGGCGGCGGGTGTTGATCGGTCGCTATGAGAAATGTTTGGCGAGAGGTGTGTTAAGCTGTCGCCCAAGCGTGGCGGAAAGGGGCGATCAGTTCTTGTCCCAACCGCCCAAATAAAAAAGGGCCGCGACTGGCGCGGCCCTTTGAATGTCGAATTGCCGGTCGGCTTAGAACAGCTGGCTGAGCGCCATGGCGACCGACATGTCGCCTTCGATCTTCAGCTTGCCCTGCATGAAAGCAGCCGTCGGGTTCAGGTCGCCCGAGATCAGATCCTTGAAATCGTCCATCGAGACCTTGATGGTGCAATCGGCGGGTGCGTCGGTGGTGGAAATCGACGTGCCGTCGATGACGATGACGCCTTCGCCGCCGAGGTCGAACTTCACCGAACGGTCAAAACCGCTCGAGGCGACCTTGTCCTTCATCGACGCTGCAATATCCTGAACGCTCATGAAATTCTCCTCGCTTGTCGTTGGCCGCATCATGCGCGCCGGTTGTTCCTAGTTCCGCACAGGCTGCGGACCGGATCAAGCCCATATCAGTTGATTGACGTTTACGTCAACGTCGTCTAGCGTCGAAATGCGGAAGGAGGAACCGCATGGGATATTCCAGCATATTGCGGCCAGGTTGCTTTGCGGAGCAGACGGTTGTGGTGACGGGCGGCGGCTCGGGCATCGGGCGCTGCACGGCGCATGAACTGGCGGGCCTGGGCGCGCATGTGGTGCTGACCGGGCGCAATGCTGACAAGCTGGACCGCGTGGCGGCTGAGATTGCCGAAGATGGCGGCGAAGCCTCGACCAGCGTATTCGACATTCGCGACGAAGATGCGGTGAAGGCAGCGATTGCGGCAATTGTCGCGGCGCGGGGACGCATCGACGGGCTGGTGAACAATGCCGGCGGGCAATTTCCCGCGCCGATGCAGATGATTTCGAAGAAGGGGTTCGACGCGGTTGTCACCAATAATCTGACCGGCGGGTTTCTGGTGATGCGCGAGGTATTTTTGCAGTCGATGCAGGCCAATGGCGGAGCGGTGGTCAACATGGCTGCCGACATGTGGCGCGGCATGCCTGGCATGGCGCATTCGGGTGCGGCGCGTGCGGGCATGGTGAACCTGACCAAGACGGCAGCCTACGAATGGGGACCGGCAGGCGTCAGGGTGAACTGCGTGGCGCCGGGCTGGATCGCCTCGTCGGGCATGGACACCTATGAGGGGCAGACCAAGGCGCTTATCCCGCAATTGAAAAAGCACGTGCCGCTGGGGCGCATTGGCGTCGAGGCGGAAGTCAGTTCTGTGATCTGTTTCCTGTTGTCGGATGCAGCCGCCTTTGTGACTGGCGTGACGGTGCCGATTGATGGCGGCGCGCCGCTTGGCTCAGCGCTGTTTCCGCTGCCCAAGGGACGTGCGACGAAGGCTTTTGACGGATTCCACCGCGCGGTGACGCCAAAGGTGCTGAGCGAGGGGCAGGACTGATGCCCGTGATCGAGACGGCGGTCGATACGCGCTCGGCCGGGTTCAAGGCCAATGTCGAGGCGATGGAAGCCAAGCTGGCGCAGGTGCGCGCGCTGGAAGCGGCGGTGCGCGAGAACTCGGCGTCAAAGCGCGCGACGTTTGAAAAGCGCGGACAGTTGCTGCCGCGTGAGCGGGTGGAGCGGCTGCTGGACCGAGGAACGCCGTTTCTGGAGCTGGGGACGCTGGCCGGCTACAAGATGCATGACGATGATGGAGGCAAGAACATCATGGGCGGCGGCACGATTGCCGGCATTGGCGTGGTGTCAGGCAAGCGCGTTATCGTCTCGGCGTCGGACAGCGGCATCAAGGGTGGCACGGTGCCGCCGATCGGCCTAAAAAAGGCGCTGCGGCTGCACGAGATCGCATCCGAAAACAGACTTCCGCTGATCTATCTGGTGGAATCGGGCGGGGCGAACCTGCTCTACCAGTCGGAGATGTTTGTCGAGGGCGGGCGGTCGTTTGCCAATCAGGCGCGCCTGTCGGCGGCGGGCATTCCGCAGATTTCCATCGTGCATGGCTCGTCGACGGCGGGTGGGGCCTATCTGCCGGGATTGTCGGACTATGTGGTGCTGGTGCGCGGGCGGTCGAAGATCTTTCTCGCCGGTCCGCCACTGGTGAAGGCGGCGATTGGCGAAGACGCCGACGACGAGGAACTGGGCGGGGCGGATCTGCACGGCTCAACGACGGGGCTTGGCGAATATGTCGCCGAGGACGATGAGCAGGCGCTGGCCTATGGCCGCGAGATCATGCGGCTGATGACCTGGGACGAGGCCGGTCAGGCGGGCAGGGTGGACGATGTGCCGCTCTACGACGCCGAGGAATTGCTGGGCATCGTTCCCGCAGATGACCGGACGCCGTTTGATATGCGCGAGGTGATTGCGCGGCTGGTGGACCGGTCGGACTTTCTCGAATTCAAGCGCGACTACGGATCCGAGACGGTGTGCGGCCATGCGACGGTGGCGGGGCACGCGGTTGGCATCATCGGCAACAATGGTCCGATCATGCCGCAGGGCTCGACCAAGGCGGCGCAGTTCATCCAGCTATGCGACCAGGCAGGCACGCCGCTGGTCTTTCTGCAGAACACGACCGGCTACATGGTGGGCAAACAGGCCGAGGCCGACGGCGCGATCAAGCACGGGTCGAAGATGATCCAGGCGGTGGCCAATGCGCGGGTGCCGAAATTTACCTTCATCATCGGCGGGTCGTACGGTGCGGGCAATTACGGCATGTGCGGGCGCGGGTTCTCGCCGCGTTTCATCTTCTCCTGGCCGTCGGCGAAGACCGCGGTGATGGGTGGCGAGCAGGCGGCGAAGGTGATGGAGATCGTGGCGCGCGGCAAAGCGGCGCGTGATGGCAGCGACGTGGACGAGGCCGGACTGGCCAAGCAGAGCGCGATGATCCGCGGCGGGGTGGAGGCGCAGTCAGGCGCGCTGTTTGCGACCGCACGGTTGTGGGACGACGGGATCATTGATCCGCGCGATACAAGGACGGTGCTGGCGCTGTGCCTGGATGTCGCTGCTGAAGGTGCGAGGCGGCAGCTCAGGCCGAACACGTTTGGTGTGGCGAGGATGTAGGATCGCGCCCCCTCCACCGCCTTTGGCGGTCCCCCTCCCCGTAAACGGGGGAGGATCAAGGGGGAATTTCGAGAATACGAGGAGGAATACATGCAGTTTACCCCGGAACACGAGAGCCTGCGCCGCACGGTGGCGAAGTTTGTTGAAACCGAAATCAATCCCTACGCTGACGAGTGGGAAAAGGCGGAGCAGTTTCCTTCGCACGAGGTTTTCAAGAAACTCGGCGATCTCGGACTGCTCGGCATCAAGTATGATCCCGAATATGGCGGGTTGGGGCTCGATTTCTCCTATTCGATGGTGATGGCGGAAGAACTCGGCGCGATTGCCTGCGGCGGTGTCGGCATGGGCATCGGCGTGCATACCGATATGGCGACGCCGGCGCTGAACCGGTTCGGCTCGGACCATCTGAAACGCAATTTTCTTGCGCCCTCGATTGCCGGTGATGTGGTTGCGTGCCTCGGCGTGTCGGAGCCCGGCGGCGGCTCGGACGTGGCGGCGGTGAAGACAACAGCGCGGCGCGATGATGATGATCTGGTGATTAACGGCACAAAAATGTGGATCACCAACGGTCTGATGGCCGACTGGTGTTGCCTGCTGGCCAACACGTCGGACGGGCCAGCGCACAAGAACAAGTCGCTGATCTGCGTGCCGATGGATTCGAAGGGCATCACGCGGCAGAAGATCCACAAGATCGGCATGCATTCGTCCGACACTGCGCAATTGTTCTTTGACGATGTGCGGGTGCCTGCGAAAAACATCATCGGACAAGAAGGCATGGGTTTCACCATGCAGATGCTGCAGTTCCAGGAAGAGCGGCTCTATGCTGTGATCAGTGCGCTCAAAGGGTTTGACCGGGTGATTGACCTGACCATCGACTATACGCGCGACCGGCATGCGTTCGGCAAGCCGATCCTCGACAATCAGGTGGTGCATTATCGCCTGGCTGAACTGCGCACCGAGGTGGAGGCGCTGCGGGCGCTGGGCTGGTCGGCGGTCGAACAATATGTGTCGGGCAAGGATGTGACCAAGCTGGCGTCGATGGCGAAGCTGAAAGTGGGTAAGCTGGCGCGCGAACTGACGGACGCCTGCCTGCAATATTGGGGCGGCATGGGCTATACGGCCGACAATCCGGTATCGCGCGCCTTCCGCGACACGCGGCTGATCTCGATCGGCGGCGGCGCGGACGAGGTGATGCTTGGCATTATCTGCAAGCTGGAGGGGACGCTGCCGGGGACGAGTAACAAAGCCCGATAAATTCAGGTGAGGGCGGACTGCAAATGACGGAATCCTGCACTTCCGGTGCTCATGAACCCGAAAGTTCACTCCGCTCCGGGTCTCGACTGCCACCAGTTTGGTCGCTCCGCGCCCATCTGCGATTCCGGCTCGCCCTGACCTGAATTTCAGTGCTCGCCCGTAGAAGGAGCATCCATGAAGCGAATCCGAACCCTGCTCATCGCCAATCGCGGCGAGATTGCCTGCCGGATCATGCGCACGGCAAAACGCATGGGCATTGCGACGGTGGCTGTCTATTCAGATGCGGACCGGGATGCGCTGCATGTGCGTGAGGCGGACAGGGCAGTGAGGATTGGCGGGGCGCTGCCGAAGGATTCCTATCTGAATGGTACGGCGATTATCGCGGCGGCAAAACAGACGGGCGCGGATGCGGTTCATCCGGGCTACGGGTTCCTGTCGGAGAATGCGGAGTTTGCCGCTGCCTGCGCCGAGGCCGGGCTGATCTTTGTCGGGCCGCCCGTCGATGCGATCTACGCGATGGGTGACAAGGCGCGCGCCCGCCAGCTGATGGTGCAGGCAGGCGTGCCGGTGGTGCCGGGCTATGACGGGGCGGAACAAAGCGGGGCGGCGTTTGCCAAGGCGGCGGGCAAGATTGGCTATCCGCTGCTGGTGAAGGCGGCGGCCGGGGGCGGCGGGCGCGGCATGCGGCGCGTCGACGATGCCAAGCGGCTGGGACCTGCGCTCGACAGCGCGCGGCGTGAGGCGGAGAACGCGTTTGGCGACGGCACGCTGCTGCTGGAAAAGCTGGTGACGGACGCGCGACACATTGAGTTCCAGGTGTTTGCCGACGGACACGGCAATTGTATCCATCTGGGCGAGCGCGACTGCTCGTCGCAACGCCGCCACCAGAAGGTGATCGAGGAAGCGCCGTCGCCGTTTGTCGATGCGGCCTTGCGGGCGCGGATGGGCGCAGACGCGGTGCAGGCAGCGCTGTCGGTGCGCTATCGCGGCGCGGGAACGGTTGAGTTTATCGCCGGGCAGGACGGGTCTTACTATTTTCTCGAAATGAATACGCGGCTGCAGGTGGAACATCCGGTGACGGAGGAGATCACCGGGTTCGATCTGGTTGAATGGCAATTGCGGATCGCCGATGGCGAGGCGCTGCCGGTGACGCAGGACGAGGTGCGGCTGACGGGGCACGCCATCGAGGCGCGGCTCTATGCCGAAGACCCGTTTGACGGGTTCCGGCCGCAGGCGGGCAGGATCGCCTATTGGAAGCCTGAGAGCGTGTTGCCCGGAGTGCGCATCGACAATGGCGTGGCGCAAGGCGGCGAGGTGACGCCGAACTATGATCCGATGGTCGCCAAGATCATCGCGCGCGGCAGCAACCGGGACGAGGCGATTGGACGGCTGATCGAAGCACTGAAAGAGCATCCGCTGTTTGGCATCCGCACCAACCGGACATTTCTGATCCGCCTGGCAAGCTCACCGGAATTTCGCGCTGGCGAGATGACGACCGGGCTGATCGACCAATGGGTGGAAAGATTTGACAAGATGCTAGAGCGGCCACAGGCGGCCGATGAAGATTTTGCGCTGGCAGGCGCGGTGATTGCTCTGTCGGCCAAGGGCGGCTGGTTTCGCTCCACAGGAACGGCGATGTGTCCGGTGATACTGGTGAGTGATGGCGAGCGGCGGCAGGTGGCGGCGTCGATCACGCGTGGCGCGCTGGCGGGTGTGACAGTTGGCGGCAAGCAGATGCTGCCGGGCGAAATCTGTTTTGCCGGCGACCGGTTGAACTGGATCGCCGATGGCGGGGCGCAGAGCGCGACAGTACAGGTAGACGGTTGCGCGATCTATCTCGACCGGGACGGCGTCAGTTTTGTGTTTGCCGAGCCGGATCCCCTGGCGGCGCGGCCAAAGCCGGTTGACCCGTCACGCATCGTTGCGCCGGTGTCCGGCCTGGTGAGGCAGGTGTCGGTGAAGGCAGGCGACAAGGTCGAAGCAGGGCAATTGATAGCGGTTGTTGAGGCAATGAAAATGGAGAACGCGCTCTATGCCCGCGCCGCCGGCGTGGTGGAAGCTGTGGTGATTTCAGCCGGCGAGCAGGCGAAGGCGGGCGATCAGATCGTTGTGCTGAAGGTCGGCGGCTGAGATCAGTGCGCGGCGGGTTTTTCGCCGCCTTCTTTCTTTTCATCCGGAATGTCCAGCTTCTTGTGACCCCGGTCGAGGCTGGGCACCTTCTGGCCGGCGCGGCGGCGCATGGCGTTGTCGCGGATTTCCTGCTTCGACAGATAGTCGATCTGCTCGATCATGACTTCCTTGATGAGGTCTTCGCCGACCCGCTTGTTCATGGCATCACGCAGGCCATTGCGAAAACCGTCAATGTCGATGTTTGACGCATCGGTGAAGTCGATCATCGGATGGGAAAACAAGTAGGTGAAAACCTCGTCGACCAGCAAGCTTTCAGCCGGCACCGTCAAGGCCGCGAGCCGCTTCTGTTCCGCGGTGTAGACGAAGCGGGCGATGAAATATCCCTGCACAGCTGCGTTGCGCACGACGGGTATCGAGAGCACGTCGGTCTTCACATAGTCGATGCCGCCAAAATAGGTCGCGGCGGTTTCGGCCTGGGGCGAAGCGGATTTCTGCGCGCCGGAAAAGGCAAACATCATCGAGCCGACAGTGACGCCGCAAATCCAGATTGCTGCGACGATGAACTTTATCACGCTCAGGCGCCTTCGTAGGAATGGGAGCTGTAGGTGCCGTCCGCCTCGGAGTGCTGGATGGCGCCCTTGATGAGCGTGGCCACCTCGTTGACTGCATTGAGGTGGGCGAGAATGGCTGCCTCGTTGGCGGCGAGTTTTGCCTTGAGGCGGATGATGTCGTCGCGGTGGCGGTTCACGAGATCGGCCGGATCTATGCCTTTCACCGCGCGGTTGAGATCGTAGAGATGGCGGCTCTTGCGGATGTTGGAGGCGCGCAAATCAAAAGCCGGATCAGCGGTGATCGAGGCAGTTTCGGTCTCGATGGCTTCCTCAATACGGTTGATAATTGCCGACAGCGAAGCAGGCGCGAGCGGGCGTTCGGCAGGTACAGGCTGAGGGGCCGCCGTCACCGTGTCGCGAGCATAGAAGAGGTCGTTCATCTGCGCGATCCTGTTACTTGTCGTTGAAGACGCCGGTCGAAGCGTCGCCGGTCAGCTGAGTGCCAATCTGGCGCGCCATGTTGCGCTGCAATTCCTGAACCATTGCCGCCGACATGGCCTTCTGGCGGTCAGCGTCCGGCTTTGCCGGATCATGCGAGACGCCGGACAGTGCGACTTTCTGGTCGCCGTCCATGTAGTGGTCGCCAAGCACGCGGTCGGCAATACCGATGCCGCCGGCCTTGGCCATCTGGCCGGCAATCTCCGTGGCCAGAAACGACTTCCAGATGTCGCCGGCCATGCCTTCGCCATACACGGCTTCGTTTTCTTCCGGCAGGATAGACTGGACGAAGTTTTGCAGCACCATCGCCTCGAACTTCTGGAATGTTTCGCTTTTGGCGGTGCGATTAGCCTTGGCCATGGCGACGACGCGCGCCGAATGGCCATCCGCCTCGCGCACGATAGCCGGGGCGTCTGACGGGTTCGTGCCTTGCACCGCGTTGATATTCAAACTAGTCGGCAAACCGGGCTCCGGCGTTTCTGGTTGACGCCACTATGCGCCTGATAACTTGCCGCAACCTTGTGCTCTGGATCAGGTGCGCAGCTTGCGTTCGACGATTTCAAGCGCCTCGCGCTCCTGTTCGCGGCGGTCCTCGATGTCCTGCTCGGCCCGCAATTCGCGCGCCGTGACCTTGGCGCGGATTGTCTGGCGCGCGACTTCCACGCCTTGTGCCTCGGCGGCTTTCTCCTCGGCCTGGCGGCGGTCCTGTGCACGGTCGACAAAGCGGGAGTAGACGTCGGGAAACAGGTCAGACAGCGAGCCTTCGTCAGATTTTCTGGCCATGATCTCGTCGATCTCGCGGGCTGCGGCGGCGGCGGATGCGAGATGTCCAGCGCGGCGCATCTCATGCATGCGCTTCAGCCGCTCCTGGAGGTCGAGCAGGTCTTTCAAGCGTTGGGTGCGGGCGCTCATGGGCTCATTGTCCGATGGTGACGGGCAGGAAGGAATCGACGAACAGCGACAGGAAGCCGCCGACGCCCCAGTAGAGCAGGATCAGGCCACCAAAAATGACGAAGGGCAGCGAGATGAAGTAAACCGGGATCTGCGGGGTGAGCTTGTTGATGAAGCCGATGGCGAGGTTGATGAGCAGAGAATAAGCGAGGAAGGGACTGCCCAGCCGCAGCATCACGTAGAAGGATTGCGAGATGGTGTCGGTGACGTTCACCAGACTGGTCTGGGGATTGTAGAAAACGTTTATCGGCGCAAGCTGGTAGGAGGCGACCAGCGCCTTGATGATCTCGTGGTGGAAATTCATCACGAAGAGCAGCAGCAGCGCGGCAAAAGACAGGAGCGAAGCAAGCGGAGCCTGCGGCTCGGACTCTTCGATGGCGGACCCCATCATGCCGCCAAAGCCAACCATCATGGCGATGGCGCCGGCGATAAACTGCAACGACAGGACGTAGATGCGGGCGACGAGGCCGATGAGCCCGCCGATGATTGTTTCCGAGATGATGAGCAGAAGCAGCGCGTCGGGCCGTGACTGGACGAAGGGCAGGATCGTGCCCCACATGTGGATGAGAAGCGCCAGCGTCGCGGCGACAGCCACGAACAGGCGCACCTGCATCGGCACCCGCACGCTCGACATGCCGGGCATGACCAGAAAACACGCGCCGACGCGGCAGAAGGCGATGAAGGCCGCGATCACCAGATCGGGCAGGGTGGCGGTCATGAGATCGAGCCCAGAACCCTGATCTCGACGCCCTTGGCGATTTCGACATGGCTGAGCACCGGCAGGGTGGGGAACAACCGCTCGATGATCATGCGCACATAGGGGCGGGCGTCTGGCGCCGTGACGAGCACAAAACGCTCGCCGGCGTCGATGTGGCTGCGGATCGCCTTGCCTGCTTCCTGGCCAAACTCTTCGAGCAGGCGAGGGTCGATGTCGAACTCGCGGATCTCGCCCTTGGCGTCGCGCTTGAGGCTCTGGTGCAGCACGAGGTCCCAGCGGTTGCCCAGGCGCAGCACCTTCATGACGCCGCCTTCCGAGAGGTCGCCGCAGATCTGCTGCGACATGCGGATGCGCACATGTTCGACAATCTGCTCGGTGCGGCGCACATGCGGCGCGATCTCGGCGATGGCTTCGATGATGAGATGCAGGTTGCGGATGGAGACACGCTCGGCCAGCAGCAGTTTCAGCACGGCCTGAAGGCCAGGATAGGAGAGGTGGGAGGTGCAGATCTCGTCGGCGAGTTTCTTGTATTCGGGGTCCTGGCGCTCCAGCAGCGCCTTCATGTCCTTGTAGGACAGAAGCTGTGGCAGGTTGTTGCGGATGACTTCCGACAGGTGCGTGAGCAGGACCGACATGTTGTCGGCAAAGGCGTAGCCGTCGCGCTTCAAATCGTCGGCAAACATGTCAGGAACCGAAAAGGCGCGCATGCCGAAAGCTGGCTCCCTGACTTCCTCGCCCGGCATTTCGGGAATGCCCTTGGAGCCAAGCAGGACCATCAGTTCGCCAACGCGCATCTGGTGTTCTGCAACGACCGTGCCGTGCATCTTGATCTGGTAGGATTTTCCGGGGATGCCAAAGTCGTCGGTGAGTTTTACTTCCGGCACGACGAAACCGTATTGCTGGGCGAATTTCTTGCGCATCTTGCCCATGCGGAACGCCAGTTCCTGATGGCCGGCGACCAGCTTGGTGGAGAGCTGCTTGCCGATGAGCAGTTCGATCTCTGCGGTCTTGAGCGATTCCTTGACCGAGTTGCGCTCTTCGTCTTCCTTGGCTTGCTGCTGCTGCTGTTCCGCCTCGGCCTGCTCAGCGGCGATGCGGTTCTGGCGTCTCGGGATCATGTAGCCAATAGAAGCCATGATGAGCGCCAGTGTGATGAAAGGCAGCATCGGCAGGCCGGGCAGCAGCGCCAGGATGGTGAGCAGCATGGCGGCAACGAAGAGTGCGCGCGGATAGGCGCTGAGCTGGCCCATGACGGCTTGTTCGGCCGAGCCGCGCGTGCCGCCCTTCGACACGAGCAGGCCGGCGGCAAGTGAAACGATGAGCGCCGGAATCTGGGTGACGAGACCGTCGCCGACCGACAGCTTCACAAATACGTCGGCGGCTTCGCCGAGGCTCATGTCATGGCGGGCATAGCCGATAATGATGCCACCGACGACATTGACGGCGGTGATGATGAGGCCGGCGATGGCGTCGCCGCGCACGAATTTGGAGGCGCCGTCCATGGAGCCGAAGAAGGCGCTTTCCTCTTCCAGTTCGCGGCGGCGGAACTGCGCTTCCTTCTCATTGATGAGGCCAGCCGACAGGTCGGCGTCGATCGACATCTGCTTGCCGGGAATGGCGTCGAGGGTGAAGCGCGCGCCGACTTCGGCGATACGCGTTGAGCCCTTGGTGATGACGATGAAATTGACGACCAGAAGGATCGAGAAGACGATGATGCCGATGACGAAATCGCCGCTCATCACCAGATTGGAAAAGCCGCCGATGACATAGCCGGCTGCATTGGTGCCTTCTGCGCCATGGCTGAGAATCACGCGCGTGGTCGCGATATTGAGCGACAGGCGCAGCATGGTCGAGATCAGCAGAATGGTCGGGAAGGACGAAAAGTCGAGCGGCCGCTGGATCCAGAGCGCGACCATCAGGATGAGCACGGACAGCGCGATCGAAAACGCCAGCCCGATATCGATCATGAACGCCGGTATGGGCAGAAACAGGACGCACAGGATGGCGACGATGCCGACAGCGAAGCCGACGTCGCGGCCATGCTTTGCGGCTGTGATTTTGGGGAGGGATTCTACAAGCGCCAAACCATGTCCTCTCGCCGCGCAATGCGGCGCATGGTGAAGGCTAGCGGCTCAAACTTGCGCGAACTTGTCGGGAGGCGCCTGCGCGTTCAGAAGCCTTTTTCAATTCGCTCGAAGACGACGCCGGAGAAAGCGGAAATCTGGGCGCCGACAAACGGGCCGGTCAGCACCATCGCCAGAAGGATGGCGACGATCTTTGGCACAAAGGTGAGGGTGATTTCCTGGATTTGGGTGAGCGCCTGGATCAGCGCGATACCGATGCCGACGATCATGGCGGCGGCGACCGCCGGGGCAGACGCCACCAGCACGGTCCAGATGGCGGCCTGGACGATCTCGAGTGCGTCGGCCTCGTTCATGGCGGTTTCAGCTTACGGTGACGCCAGGCAGCATCGGAACCTGCTGGCCGTCTTCCAGAACGGCGATGATGCCATCTGAATAGAGCTTGACCGAGGCGACAGTGCCGGTAATTTTTTCATCTGCGGAAGTGACGGTGCGGCCGATCAGTGAGCTGGCCTGCGAAAGTGACTGCGCCTGCAGGATCTGATCGAGTTTTGAATTGGTCTGGACCGACTGTTCGACCTGGCTGAATGTCGCCAGCTGGGCGACATAGTCGGTTGAATCCATCGGCGCTGTCGGGTCCTGGTTCTTCATCTGCGCGACGAGCAATTTGAGGAATGACTGATAGTCGACCGTCGTACCCTTTGATGTCCCTTGCGTGTTGTTTGTTGCGCCAAATGAGGCAACTGCAGCTACGGTCATCAGATTGCTCCAGCTCTTTGCTCGCCGGACGCAGGTGCTCCGGCGTAGGGGTTCAAGATTTCGGCCTCTTGCGGATAGAGCGCGCGGATCGACTTCAGTGCGTCATAGACCTGACCTTCGGCGACAAGCCGGTCGATCTGCTTGAGGTTCATCAGGATATGGTCGTCGCTATAACTTGCCAGCATCATCGAAAGCGACTTACGAAACATCTGGCGCGCTTCCTCGGCAGACTCGGGCGCCATCAGCACCATCTGGGCGATGAAGTAGAGCTGACGCAGCGGCGTGGATGCGTCCTCCGGCTGCAGAACGTGGTTCTCCAGCAGGAACTGCACATCGTTCAGAAATTCGATTGATACTTTCCTGTCGACGCGCACGACCGCGCCGTTGATGTAGATCTTTTCGTTAGGCTTGAGCGAGATCTTCAGCGTGTTTTTCATTGAATGCCGTCCCTGATGATCTGGGACACTTCGATCAGGCCGTCGAAATTGTCGGATGTGCCCTGACGAATAGCTTCGCCCTCGCGCAGCAGCCAAAGACCAACGGAAATGAGATTGGCGCGAAGTTCCTTGGGGAGTTCGTTTTCGGCGCTGCCAAGATCTTCGATGAAGGTCGTCCAGACCCTGTGCATAAAATGGATGGCCTCGATCGACTGATGCGAGTCGACGCCCGCCGTCCGCGCATCAACCAGCAGCTCAATCGAACGATCAAGCAACTGACGCTCCCGGTCTTTTGCGTCAGCGAGAGAGTCGGTCTGGATATCGGCGTAGGAAAACTGGTACATGAGTAAAAGGTCTCTTCCTATCAGCCCAGGAATTTGAGCAGGCTCAATTGTTGTATGCGTGAGGTTAAGGAATAGGCAGTTTCTATCTGAGTAACGAGCGCGGACACTTTTGAAGCTGCCGCATAAGGGTCAACGCCCTCCATATCGAGGATGGACCGCTCAAAGATATCGATTTGCATCTCGATTCGTGAGGAAGCGTTGGAAATCCGGTTCTCCTGAATGCCGGCGTTCGACCTGGCGTCAGTGATCTCGGCGATGCCTTCGGCGGTGTAAGCCAAAGCCCGATTGACGACAGCGGAAACGGCGCCGCTGTTCACCGGACCGCTCAGCAGGCTGGTGGAGATCGCCGCCGCCATAGCCAGTTTCCGTACGCCGCTTTCATTGGCGCTGACAGATGTCTTGGCTGTCTCGTTGAGACCGATGCGCGCGACGATCGTATCGTCAGACGCAGTTGACCAGTTGGTGTTCCAATCGGCGCCCATGAATTGGGGCTCGACAACATTGTCGATGAAGTCGAGCATCTGGGTTTCAGTGATGTTGGCTGCGGCCGGGTCGGTCTGGGTGAAGCCGAAATGGGTCTGGAACGCGTTGTCGAACGAGACACGTGCCGGCGAGGTTGGATCCTTGAAATTGGCCAGCGGCTGGACGTCGGTATTGATGCCGGCAAACAGGTATTCGCCGTTGATCGATGTGTTCATGATCGACGTCAGCGTCTCAAGCATGGCGTCGCTGTCGGCGCGCGCTATGCCGGGATCGGAACTGCCTGACAGGGCCGCAGTCAGTGCCGTGCGGAGTTCCTCGCCTCGTTCGTTCAGCTGGGCGAGCGCAGACTGAGTGGATGACAGGCGTGACGCGGCAAGCTGATTGGAATCGATCAGGCTGTTCAGGCGCGAAACGTCGCGAGCCAGCGAGACGGAATGGCCAGTGCGCGCGCCGAGCGCCAGCCCGACATCGGCGACGCGCAGGGTCGTCGATTCCTTTTGTGCAGAGACCAGATCATTTTGCATGCGCGACATCGAGTAGCGCAGGGCCTGCCTGATCGAATGCGAGGAAACGGCCACCGTTTTCATGTCCGGTTACCCCGCCGCCTGGAAGAGTGCGGCAAACATTTCGTCGACCGCCTGAATGATCCGCGAAGACGCTTGATAGGATTGCTCAAGCTCAAGCAGAAGTGACATCTCCTGGTCCATGTTGACGCCGGTCGAGTTGGACAGAGCTTCGGAGGTTCGCATGACCAGAGCCTCCTTGGCGAGCTGGGCCTCATCGGCCTTCTTGCGAACGCTTTCCAGCCAGCTGATCGAATTAGTTGAATAGGCCATGACCGATGCGGTGGCGCCGGCCCCTGCAACCGGATCAAAGGAAATCGGCTGGTCGAGCCTGGCCTGATAGGAAATCAGCAGATCCGCGTAGGATGCGCCGCCGCTGGCGTTGGCGACATAGTTTGCGCCGTTTGCGCCGCCGTCGCGTAGAACCGAAGCGTTACCGCCGACTGACGAATCCATCGCCGGGTTGATGATGATGCGAGAAGCAAGACCATTGGAAAGTGTGCCAGCCGTGGGCAGGGCGGGGCCGCCGCTCCATGAGAACAGGCCTGCGAGTGCAGGGCCGCCGCCGCCCGACCGGTCAACTTCGGCGAAAGCTTCGATCATGCCACGGGCGATTTCGTCCAGCTGGGCCATCAGCGCCGGCGCAACCTGATCGCGCAACTGAATCAGACCTGCGAGCTTGCCGTTCGAATTGGTGTCGCCGCCCGTGCCGATGGGCAATGGCACGCCATCCAGGTAGATCTGGTTGCCGGCTGAGCCGGCCGTGTAACCGGACGCAGGCTCAAATGAAACCTCGCGCGGCAGGGTCTCGAAGAGTGTGGTGCCGGAGGTTGTCGTAATGACCATGTCGTTGTTGGCGCGGCCAATGGTCGAGATCGGCACATATTCTGCGATGCGCTGGAGCAGGGTGTCGCGTTTGTCGAGCGGTTCAGAAATGTCGCGTCCGGCGATGGTGCCTGCGATGACCTCGTCATTGACGTCCTTGAAGTCCGCCAGCATCTGGTTGAGCTCGTCGACGGAACCGGAGATCTGCCTGTCGGCGTCGACGCGGGATGCGTTGATCGCAGTGGAACCGGAATTGAGTGAACGGACAACCTGGCGGGCAGCGTCGATGGCGCGCTCTGCGATCGAAGCGTTGGCGGGGTTGGCCGAATAGATCTGCAATGCGTCGTAGAGCGAACCGATGGCTGTTGCGGCGGAGGAAGCGTTCTCGACGCCATTGACGGCCTGCGTCATGCTCTCGATGCCAACGCGCAGACTTGCTTGTGCTTCGTAAGATGAGACTGCAGACAGATTTGCACGAAAAAGCGCTGAATTGGCGGCCCGCTGGATGGTCAGAACCTGCGAGCCGGGCGCGGTGCTGCT
The DNA here is from genome assembly GCA_036742015.1 of Mesorhizobium sp. GTDB lineage: Bacteria > Pseudomonadota > Alphaproteobacteria > Rhizobiales > Rhizobiaceae > Mesorhizobium_A. The sequence continues at coordinate 15,349 of DAINRF010000045.1, forward strand.
GACCACCGCGATACGCCGGTTGTAATTTGGATTGCCTGCTTCGCTGACATTGCGCGAAACAATTTGCGTCTGGTGTGACGTCGCGCGCAGCGAACGGCCAGCAATGTTGAACGCCGTTGACAGCGACATCAGCTATCGAGCTCCGGCGTGCATTGCATGATCGATTACGGGTCCTAGCGCTTGAGGTTGACGAGGATGTCCATGAGGTCGGAACCTGTCTGGAACACCTTGGAATTGGCTGTATAGCTGCGCTGCGACTCGATCATGTTTGTCAGCTCGGTCGCGATGTCGGCATTGGATTCTTCGAGCGCACCTGACAGAACGGTGCCCAAGCCAGCCTCGTTGGGGAAGCCGATGCGGAGCGAGCCTGATTCGTTGCTTTCCGCATAGACGTTGCCTGACAGGACACGCATCATGTCCGGGCTGCGTGCTGTCGCAAGCGGGATGCGGAACAGGGGCCTGACCGTGCCGTTTTCGTAATGCGCGGACAATTTGCCGTCCTGGCTGATCATGATCTGCTTGATGGCGGAGGGAGCACTGCCGTTCGCATTGGCGTTGATGATGGTGAAATTCTCGTCGAGCTGCACCATGCGCGATACATCGAGTGAGAAGTTCGAGCCATTGGGAATGGGAAAGTTGATCGTATCGGCGCTGGTCAGCGATCCGTTGGCAGGGTTGAAGGTCATTGTCGTGGACGACAAGGCTGGCGACGAATAGGGGAATGGCGTTGAACCAGTCGCGGCGTTCGCCTTGTTGTAGACGGTGACTTCCCATGTATTGGCGCCCGTCTTGGTGAAGTAGATGTCGAGCAGGACATCGCCCCCAAGATTGTCATAGACCACAAGCGAGGTCTTTTCGCTGTAGGTAGACGTGACAGAATTGTCTGACGGCCTGGTGCCGGCTGCGACCGGGGCGCTATCGGACGGCAGATTGGCGGTAAACTCACCCGTTGTGGACGGATCTGCGGTGAGCGAATCCTGCAAGATGCGAATGACTTCAAGGCCGTCAAATCCGTTTGCCACGGCGCTCGGTTCGCCATTGAGGTAATTGTAGCCCATCAGGTAAAAGCCGGCGGCGTTGACCAGACGGCCTTCGCCGTCTGGAACAAATGCGCCGGAGCGGGTGAGATAGGGCGTGCCATTGCTGCCCTGGACCACAAACATGCCGTCGCCGTTGACGGCGAGGTCCGTGGTCGAAGTGGTGTATTGCAAAGCGCCTTGCTGGGAAATCGCATAACGGATCGTCGAGTTGACGCCGCCGGATGCGTAGTTGCCCTGAGTGCTTGGAATGACGAGGGTCGAGAAATCTGCGCGCGACCGCTTGTAGCCGGCAGTAGACGAGTTGGCGATGTTGTCGGCGACAGAGGACAGGCGGTTGGCCTGTGCATTCATGCCGGACACGCCGGTCCTCATCATTCCATAAAGGCTCATCGTTCCTGCTCCTGGTCTCTCTTGGCGCGTCCAAAGAGCATAGACGTCAGGACTTGCGTGAAGCTGTTGCGGGTCAGGTTGCGAGGCGATAGCCGAGGAAACGCTTCGATTCGATCGGGTCAAAGCCCATCTTTTCGCGCAGCTTCTTGCGCAGTTTGGAAATGTGGCTTTCGACGACGTTTTCTTCGACGCTGTCGTCAAACACGCCGTAAATGGCGTTGAACACCTGGGCCTTGGTGACGCGGCGGCCGGAGTTAGCAGCGAGATATTCGAGGATGCGGCGCTCGCGGCGCGGCAGTGGCATAGGCTCGCCGTCAACCTCTGGGTCGCGCCCATCTGAATAAATGCGCATCGGACCAACCTGGGTAAAGCGGGCTTCGTCGGAACCGCGGCGGCGGATGGCCGAGACGCGGGCGAGGATTTCGCGGATATGAACCGGCTTGCGGATGACGTCGTCAACACCAGAGTCAAACAGCTTCAGCGTGTTCTCCAGCGAGTGCTGTTCGCAGAGCGCAATGACTGGCGCATTGGTTCGGTCGCGGATGCGGGAGGGCGACAAATCGATGTCGCCGCATTGTCCGAGGAGGACCGCCGAAACAGAATGGCGATCATCGTCTGCTGCGCTGTCGACCCAGTCGCCGAATTCGCCCGGAGCAAAGCCTGCGCTCGCGATGCCTTCACGACTGAAAAGGGAATTGAATCCGCCTTTTACGAGCTCCCGCTCGTCAATGATAACGATCATCGGTTCTGCCCCATTTTCGCCCCGAATCAGTAGACCTGATTTGTAGGTAAAGGGGTAGCTCTTGTGGGGATTCGTGAACAACCGCGATTTATAGTGAATCATTTCTGGGGGTTGCGAAAACGCCTATTGCGCGGTCCGTCCGAAGCGTCTCGTGCTTCGGCATTCCACCGCATCAATACTTAGTAATCTATGGGTTTTTTGGATCTAGATATAGCGTCCGTCGGCCTGTCTACCCCTAGATTCGCTTATTTGGGCACTACCCTGCCCATTGCCGCCATTGCGGCCGCCATTGCCGTTTTGGGACGAACCGCCGTCGCCGCGATCCTGTCCCTGGAACGATGAAAAATTCCGCCACTCCTGGTTTGACGAATTTTTAGCAGTTGTGTTTGCGCCATTGTCAGCAAGGTGGACTGAAATGCGGTCGACATCGATGCCGACCTGACGCAGCGAACGGAGAATTTCGTCCGCCTCGGCGGTCAGGTGCCTATGTGCCTCGGCGGTCTCAGCGGTGATCTCGACTTCAATCGCGTCGCCGGCAGCGCGCATGTGAGCTGTTACGGTGCCGAGTTCCGCAGGATGTAACTGGATCTTAAGCGATTTGACCGGCTGGTTTGCGGACGTGCCCGTATCACGGAAATAGGCGGCCCAAGCGGGCTCTGCCTTGATCGCTTCCGTCACCATATGAGCCGGCGTGGAACCGTTGTCGGCTGTGACCAGTTGAATCTGAACTGCTGGCTGCCCGGGGGACTGGGCGGAGGACCTTGCCGCAGCAAGGGCGGTGTCGGTGTTCGTGCCAGGTTTGACGTCTCCGGCCAAAGACGTGGCCTTTTTGTTGAAGGCCGGCTGGTCAAGAGCGTCCTTCAAAGATCTGGACGATCCCGCGTGTTTGTCGTCTGCTTGAGATGCTTCATTTGTTACGTCTGCGAATGCGGATCTGGCAGGATCGTGCTGCTTGTTGTGGCCAGCCCGCTTGACAGCCGCAGCGCCGGCAAATTCGCTTCCGCCTGCCGCTTCCTGGCCTGACCGGGTAGAGAAGGTGCCACCCCCAACATTGAGCGACGATGAAAGTTCGCGGGTGTGCAAATAGGCCGGCAATGCGACAAAGCGCGTCTTGTCGGTTTCATCTGCGGCGGTTTCGCCAGCTGGCCGCGCTTCGGCATCAGTGTGTATTGCATCGTCAACTGCCCGCTCATCTCCGAGTGAGCGCCTGGCCCGCTCGCCGGACGTCAGGCCTCCTTCGATCATGGCCTGCCGTCTCAGACTATCGTTGAGTGCGGCAAGCAGCCGGTCTCTGTTTGTCATCCCGATCTTCCTTGCCTCCGCGCCCGGTGCACTGGAGTGCGGCAGCTTCTTTCCGAGCGCGTCGCCGAAATTCAGTTTTCCGTCCGTTTCGGCCATAGACCTGGCCGCACCCTTGTTATCAGGCGCCACATTTGTGAGCTTTAGATCCGGGATCATTTGTCGTCCGCCAGAAGGTTGTCTATTTCGTCGAGTTTGCGCTTTGCCTCAACGAGAACCGGAAGAGGCTCGTCTTCGGGCTGGGATTGAGTCTGTTCAGCAGGAGGAGGAGCAGGAGGATCTACGGGCGGGGGCTTTTCGGCCTGATTTTCGACCGCGGGTTTAACATCAACTTCTGAAGGCTTGCCGGCAGGTTTTGATTCTGTCTGCGTAGGCACAGGCCCGGGCCCGGGCGTCGGCTTGATGACAAGCGACGCGACCGAGATTGCCGCATCAAGCAATTGCTTGTCGGCAGGGTTCAACTGCTCGCGGTCAATCTTGCGCAGCGTGGTCAGCACGTCTTCGGCATTGTCGGATGCAACAGACGTGAGGTTGGCATAGAGCAGGGCGCGCGCATCGTTGGCGACACCGGGCACGCCGCCATATTCGGCGGCCTTGGCGGCTGCGAAATCGCTGAGCTCCTTCAGGCCGTCGATGGCGCTGGTGCGGGCAAGGCGCAGGTAGACAACCTTGCGGTGAGCCGGCGTCATCTCACCAATGACCTCTTCGACCTGTTCCAGTTCAATCGTTCCGTAAAGGGCGATTATCCCCTTGACCAGTTCGTCGGCGAACTGGGTGGCATAGGGCGAACGGAGAAATCTGCGGGCGTACTGACCTGCGAGCCGCAGGAACACCGCCCCATCCTTGACCTCGACCGCCAGTGGCAGGGACCGGCGCAGCGCGGCTTCTTCCACCAATGTTCCGGGAGCCTCTAGGCGGGCAAAATTGAACAGTTGCAGCGCCTGCGCAGGCTGTTCGCGAGCGATAATCGAGCCTTTGATGAGCGACAGGAAACTGCGGGACGCGGCTGGCATATTTTCCGTCGCAATCGCCTGGAGACTGACGGCAGCGCCGCCAATGTTTCCACGTAAGTATTGACTAACCGCTTCCCCAACCAGCTTCTGCTGGTCCGTCAACTTGATGCGCGCCATGACCACATCCAGCGTGACCGGATTGCCGCCGCTCATGCCATAGACAAGCAATGCCTGGAAATTGCGGTCGTCTTCACTGAAGACATTGGCATCGGCCTCGCGCATGCTTTTGTCGGCCAGGCCAAGCACGCGCGACTGCATCGGCATTGCAGCATGATCTCCGTCGGCAATGCGGTCTTGCACAAGCTGCATCGACCGGACGGTCTGATAGGGTTCAAGCGCCGCCGCTGGCGTTGCAGCCGCAAGCGCCGCCGGCAAGACGGCAGCGTGCATGAGCAGCGAGTTGGGGCGGCCCGGTTTCATCAGCCAGCGTGTTCCAGCAGGATTTCTATGCGGCGGTTAACGTCGGCGAACGGGTCTTCTGGCACTTTCAGTTTGCGATCTGCGAAGCCGGCGATTTCGGAAATGCGCTTCTCATCAAGGCCGCTGCGAACCAGCATGTAATAGGCCGAATGGGCGCGCGCGGTCGACAGCCGCCAATTGTCGTAGTTTTCACCAGCATAGGGGCGGCCGTCTGTGTGTCCGTTGATGTGGATCCTGCCGTTGCGTTCTGACAAGACTTTGCCGATCTGCTCCATTGCCAGCACCATGTCGCGCCGCGGCACAGCCGAGCCGACCTCGAACATGCCAAATGACAATTGGTCGGTGATCGAGATGAGGATGCCTTCATTTCTTGCCTCGACCGACAGTCCTCCCTCGAGTTTTGAGCCTGCGGGCAGGATCTTCTTCAGAGCTTCGCGGATTTCGTCGGCGAGTTTTTGCGCCTCGGCCATATGGGTCTGGCTGCTAGACTTCTGCGCTTGTGCTTCAGCCTCAGGCGGTTTGACTGGTTCGGGCTTCTGCTCTTCTTCTGTGGCGGCCTGCTTTGCTGGTGCGGGTTTTGCCGGTTCGCCTGCTTTCGGGGCGTCCTTGGTAACTTCTTCTGCGGCGGGGTTGGCTGGTTCCGGGTCCGGGGGGGCGATTTCCTTGGACCAGAAGTCAGGTGCAAACGGATCGCGGAATGATTCACCGCCCGATGCGCCAGTCGCGGGCCCCGAATCCTGCGCTCCACCATCGCCCTTGGGGCTCATGTTCTGCATTGTGCCGGTTTCTTCGGCGATTTCTGCAAGCACTGCATATGGATTGGAAAAGAGATGCGCATCGGTGCGTGCTTCCGCTTTGGCGGCGTTCTCGGTGCTCTGTGCTTGTTCTTCGACCTTGGACGGACCGGCCTGCTTGGCTTCGGTCATCTGGTTGGCTGGGTCTTCCAGGTCGACGGGACCTTCGCCGCTGTCGTCGAGACCTTTGCGGCTGGCGTTACGATCGGTCAGTTTGATCGGATTGAAATAGCTGGCGACAGCAGCTTTTGTCTGTTCGTTGGCGGCGTTGATCAGCCACATGACCAGGAAGAAGCACATCATGGCGGTCATGAAATCGGCAAAGGCGATCTTCCACGCACCACCATGATGGTCGTCATGGTCGTCGTTCCCACCACGCCGTATGATCAGGATTTCATGTTTTTCTTCAGCGGCTTGGGCGCTCATCAGATGCTCTCGGCCAGCGCGGCGGACCACTCGGCGATACGAGTTTCAAACAGTGTTTCATCGATGGCGACAGTAAGGTCGACAGCATTGACTTCGGTGAAATCGAGGTGGCGCGACTGGTCACCCATCGCGGCGGCAAGTGGCAGGAAAAGAGATTGCGGTCCTTTGACCCGAACACGGATCGTCTCGGCATCGTCGATGACGGAACGGATGGTGCCGGCGAGCGCGGCGACTGCCCGGGCCGTTACGGCTTCTGTCGCTACCTGTTCGAGGATACGCGCGACAATGGCGCTGGTGATGCCGATTGTCTTGTGTTCAAGATCGGCGATGCCAGCAGCAATACGCTTGCCCAATTCGACGCCGGCTTCGGCGCGCACGCGATCGAGTTCGGTTTGGTGAGCTTCATCGGCCTCGCGCAGGCGCAACTCCATCTCGAGCTGAAAGCGCGTGGCGACTTCTGCCTCAGCGCGGGCAACTGCCTCGGCGATCAGCGCGTCGACATCGACCGGCGGGGCCTGAGGAGGCGCTGGCGCCACTGGCTGCGGCTCGACAGCGCGAGGCGCGGCCATGCGCGGGCGTGCACCGAAATCGACCAGAAGATCGGCCAGGGCAGCGCCCATCAGGTCGCCTCCATGTTGGCCCACTTACGCAGAATCTGCGCTGTGCGTTCTTCGTTCAGTTCAAGCATCCGCGCCAGCCTGTCCTGTGGCGGCGGCTTCAGCTTGTTGCGCAACTCGTCGATCGGATTGACCTGGGGTTGGCTGAGCTGAGGAGCTCCGGGGCCTGCATATTCGCCGTCTTCGCCGGCATTTGCGCTGCCAATTTGCAAGTTTTCGGGTGCGCCTGGCAGCGAGGTTTGCGCGCCGGCTGCGTCAGCGATGACTGGAGTTTCTGGCTGCAGGGCGCGTGTCAAAGGACGCAGGCCAAAGAAGACGACCATCAGCGTGACGACGATGAATGCGGCGGCGTTGATTGCCGTGCCTGCGTGCCGGCCAGCCATCTCGAGGAAGCCGGGGGCGGGGACAGCCTCGCCATCAATGCCGTCGATGAACTCGACTGCGTTGACGGTGATCTGGTCACCGCGCGTCTCGGTGAAGCCGGCAGCTGAAGCGACCATTTCGCGGATAGCGGCAGTGCGTTCGGCGATCTGCTCTGGTTTGGGGTCGGCGCCGATGACAGCTTTCAGGCGCTCCTGGTTGACGACGACTGCGATCGACAGGCGGCTGATCGAGTAACCATTGGAAACGGTCGCAATTTTCTTGGAGTTGATCTCGTAGTTGGTGATCTCTTCCTTGCGTTCACGCTGCTCGCTGGACTGCGGTCCATTAGCCGCCGGAGCGCCCTCGTCGGGCAAATTCTGCTCGACCGAGGCCGGGGTGGATGACTGGTTCTGGTTGTTTTTGTCTGCTTCCTTGATGATCTGGACCGAACGCTCGGTGCGTGATTCCGGATCGAAGATGGTTTCCTCAGTCTGGCGCGTGTCGGTGTTGACGTCCGCATTGACGCTGGTGCGGAAATTGTCGGGACCGAGATAAGGTGTCAGGGCCCGGTGAATATTGTCCTGGATCTGGCTTTCGACGGTGCGTTCGACCCCGATTGACCGGTTGGCGCTGTTGTTGTTGGGATCATCGCCAGCAGCGAGCAGGATGCCGGTTGAATCGAGCACGGTGACCTTTTCGGATGACAGGCCAGGAACGGCCGCCGCAACCATCTGGCGGATTGAATTGGCGTTGCGGGTGGCGTCGATGCCTGAGGTGCGGATGACCACCGATGCGGATGGCTCCTGCTGCTCCTGACGGAAACTGCCGCGGTCAGTCATGACGATGTGGACGCGGGCGGCCTTGATGCCGTTGATCGACTGGATGGTGCGGGCGATTTCGCCTTCCAGCGCGCGAACCTTGGTGACCTGCTGCATGAAGGAGGTGAGGCCAAGCGAGCCGACATTGTCGAACAGCTCGTAGCCGGCATTGGTGCTGGTGGGCAGGCCCTTCTCAGCCAGAAGCATGCGGGCCTGACCAGTCAAGCCGACCGGGACCATGATCGCGGTTCCGTCGGAGGATACATCGAACGACATGCCAGCTTCTGACAGCGCGATGCCCATCTGGTTCACATCCGAACGCTCGAGGCCGACATAGAGCGTCTCGTAGCTGGGACGATTGAGGTAGATCGAACCGACGATAACAACAGAAAGCACAAGTGCGCCGATGGCAGCCATGATCGAAAGCCGGCGTGTCCCCATCGAGCGGAGATTGTCGGCGATGCGCTGCAATTGTTCTGGCACGTGTGAAAGCTCCTGACGAAGGACAGGAGCAACACTAGGCAACGAAGCTTGTGCGAAAATTGAAAGGGCCGCTGCGGTAAGGCAGCGGCCCGGAAACTACCAATATGCGGGGACTATCAGCCCTTGAACAGCGACAGCACGCCCTGGGCGTTGGCGTTTGCGATGGTCAGCGACTGAATGCCCAGCTGCTGCTGCACCTGAAGCGCCTGAAGTCTGGTTGATTCCTTGTTCATGTCAGCGTCAACCAGTTGACCGACACCGCGCTCGATAGCGTCCATCAGAGAGGTGACGAAGTCCTGTTGCAGATTAATGCGCTTCTTGGCGGCGCCGAGATCGGAGGCGGCTGTGGTCATGCGGCCGAGAGCATGGTCGACGCCCTTGATATAGGATTCGAGCGTCGTCAGATCGGCCGCGTTGTTGGTCAGCGCCGAAATGTTGAGTGAGGCGACGGTGAAGCCGCCGGTGGACTGATTGGCGAGCAAGGCGCCGGTGGTTGCATCATAGCGTCCGTCGAGAATGCCGGTGCCGGCGGCTGCGGCATCGGTTGCAGCGTCAAACAGCTTGATGCTGGTGGTGCTGATGCTGATGGTGCCGATGGTTACCGTTCCGTCGGTTGCACGGGTGAACGAGGAAACGACGGTCTTGGTTGCATTGTAGCCAACATCTGACGAGTTGACCGACAGCCAGTTTTCGCCGCTGAACGAAGAATTGGCCGCGTTGTTGATCAATTGGCCTTGCAATTGTGTGATTTCGGCCTGGATCTTGGTGCGGTCGACGCCGGTTTCGCGGGCGGCGACCAGCTTGGCCTTGATTTCGTCGACGACCTCGATGGCCGATTTGACGCCGGTATAGGCCGTGTCGACTTTTGCTGCGCCGAGGCCGAGTGCGTCCTGAACCGTGGACAGAGCCTTGTTGTCCGAGCGCATCGTGGTGGCGATCGACCAGTAGGCCGCATTGTCCGAGGCCTCGGCGACGCGGTAGCCGGTGGAAATGCGCGCCTGGGTGGTCTGCAAGGACTTGTTGGTTGAGGTCAGGGTCTTGAGCGCGGTCATGGCCGACGCATTGGTCATAATACTGGTCACGTTATTGCCCCGTTGCCTGCCAATTTCTCGTTGCTGGCCAATCGGAGAAGCCCATTGCGTGACGAAGGGCTGCTCCAGGTTCTGGCCTGGTAAACAATCCTTGAATGAATATGGTTAACGAAGATTAAAGGCCGGTTTCCATTTCGTGATGTACACGCCAAAGCCGCGCCGTTTGACGGGCGCGGACTTCAAATCTCGCTTGAGAACCGGCTGGTGGCCCGGCCAAGACGACGCTCGCTGGATTAGGACCAAACCAGCCTGGCAGATTGAACCAGAATGCCGGCGCGAGGCTCTACATCTAGCTGCGGAAGAGGCTCATGATCGATTGCGAGTTGGAGTTCGCGATGGTCAAGGCCTGGATGCCGAGCTGCTGCTGAACCTGGAGCGCCTGGAGACGGGTCGATTCCTTGTTCATGTCAGCATCGACGAGCTGACCGACGCCGCGATCGATCGTGTCTATCAGATTGGTCACGAATTCTGATTGCAGGTCGATGCGCTTCTTGGCCGCGCCCAGATCCGAAGCGGCCGTGGTCATCTGCGACAAGGCTCCGTCAACGACGCTGATGAAGGCTTCGAGGGTGGTGGTGTCGGCTACACTGTTGGTCAGTCCGGAAATATCCAGTGTTGAGACCGAAAAGACGGTCGGGCCGGTCATTGTCTGGTCGACGACAAGGTCGCCGGCCGCGTAGGCCGGAGGACCGGTGATGTCGGTTGCCGCGTGTAGCGCATCGAGAATGCCGACGCCCAAGCCCGTGGTTGTGTTGGCTCTTGCGTCGAACAGAAAGGCGGAAGCAATGTTGATTTCAATGGTGCCGACCGAGACTGATCCATCAGAAGCGCGCGTGAATGACGAGACGATGCTCTTCAGAGTGTTGAAACCGGCAGCGCCGGAATCGACCGACAGCCAGTTTTCACCGGTGAAGGAGGCTGCGTCGGCATTTGCCTTGAGTTGTCCCTGCAACTGGGTGATTTCAGCCTGGATCTTGGTCTTGTCGACACCGGCTTCGCGCGCCGCGACCAGTTTGGCCTTGATTTCGTCGACGACGTCGATGGCAGCCTTGACGCCCGTGTAGGCCGTGTCGACCTTGGCTGCGCCGAGACCGAGTGCGTCCTTGACTGTGGAGAGCGCCTTGTTGTCTGACCGCATGGTGGTAGCGATGGACCAGTAGGCGGCGTTGTCGGAAGCTTCGGCAACCCGGTAGCCAGTCGAAATGCGGGACTGGGTTGTCGTGAGTTCCGTGTTGGTCTTGCGGAGAGTTTTCAGCGCCGTCATCGCCGACGCGTTGGTCATAATACTTGACATGGTTACGCACCCTTACGAACCGACAAACAACATCATTCCGGCAATTCCGGAAAGGCGCGACCAGCTTCATGCCAAGGGCCAAAATTATGGCCATTCCCGCCTGTAAACGCCGGCTAATCGGCGACACACGCAAAAGGTAAATTGTTATGGTTTATTTTCGATGAACGTGTTTCGAGACGTCTCAAGACAATGAAGAAGGCCGCGCCATTGTCATGGCGCGGCCTTCAATCTTGAAGTCAGATGAGCAGCTTACCTGAACAGCGACAGGATGGTCTGCGAGTTGCCGTTGGCGATCGACAGCGCCTGGATGCCGAGCTGCTGCTGAACCTGCAGCGCCTGGAGGCGGGTCGATTCCTTGTTCATGTCGGCGTCCACCAGCGTGCCGACGCCGCGGTCGATCGTGTCCATCAGATTGGTCACGAATTCCGACTGCAGGTCGATGCGCTTCTTGGCTGCGCCCAGATCGGAAGCCGCTGACGTCATCTTGCCGATGGCGTGGTCGACGCCCTTGATGTAGCCTTCAAGGGTTGCAAGGTCGTCCGTGCTGTTGCTCAGGCCGGAGATATTCAGACCCGCAACCGTGAACACCGTGGCGCTTTCGGCCGTAGCCTGGTTTGCGTTCACTGTGCCGGTCGCCGTATAGGCACCAACAGCGCCGGTAACCGCGTCATATTTGGTGTCCAGAATGCCAACGCCGGCGGCGCCGGCATTGGCGGCGGTGTCAAACAGCTTCACCTTGCTGGTGTCGACAGAGATGGTGCCGACCGAAACCGAGCCGGTCGAGCTGCGGGTGAAGGACGAGACAATCGACTTGGTCGCATTGTATCCTGCGTCGTCACTCTTCACCGCCAGCCAGTTTTCACCGGAGAAGGCCGACGCGTCGGCGTTTGCCTGCAGCTGACCCTGTAGCTGGGTGATTTCAGCCTGGATTTTTGAGCGGTCAACGCCTGGTTCGCGGGCAGCAACCAGCTTGGTCTTGATTTCGTCAACGACATCGATTGCGGCCTTGACGCCGGTATAAGCGGTGTCGACCTTGGCTGCGCCGAGACCGAGCGCATCCTTGACCGTCGACAGGGCCTTGTTGTCCGACCGCATGGTCGTGGCGATCGACCAGTAGGCGGCGTTGTCGGACGCTTCAGCGACACGGAAGCCGGTCGAAATGCGGGACTGGGTGGTGGAGAGCGACTTGTTGGTAGCGTTCAGGGTCTTCAGCGCGGTCATTGCCGACGCGTTTGTCATGATACTCGACATTTAGGGTGTTCCCTACTCTTACACAAACACAGGAACATGCCGGGCTCTAACCGGCGACGTGGAGCGGCTTCATGCCTTAGCCCAAGATGGCTATTCACTACGTTGCAGCCTGAACCTAGCCTGCCGTTCTTTGAGATTTTGCCAACAATCTTGGTTAATCGAGAATTAAGATGCCGAATATGTTGCAATCAAAGCAAAAGGCCGCGCCTTGCGGCGCGGCCTTTGTCAATGTGCTTACCGGCCGGTTAACGGAACAGTGACAGGATGGTCTGCGAGTTGCCGTTGGCGATCGACAGCGCCTGAATGCCGAGCTGCTGCTGAACCTGCAGCGCCTGGAGGCGGGTCGATTCCTTGTTCATGTCAGCGTCGACCAGGGTGCCGACGCCACGGTCGATCGTGTCCATCAGATTGGTCACGAATTCCGACTGCATGTCGATACGCTTCTTGGCTGCACCCAGATCGGAAGCCGCTGACGTCATTTCCGTCACCGCGGCGTCAACGCCCTTGATGTAAGCGTCGATTGTCGCAAGGCTCGCTGCGCTGTTGTCGAGCGAACCAATGTTCAGTGAGGCTACGGTGAAGCCAGCTGCGGCCTGGTCTGCCAAACGGCCGCCGGTTGTGTTGTCGCGAGCGGCGTCAAGGATGCCGGTACCGCCGCCGCCGATGGTGGCGCCGCCGGTGGCGTTGGTTGCGGCGTCGAACAGCTTGGTGCTCTGCGTGTTCACCGAAATGGTGCCGACCGACACGGTGCCGGTTGACCCACGGGTAAAGGACGAGACAATCGACTTGGTGGCATTGTAGCCGGCGTCATCACTCTTCACAGACAGCCAGTTTTCACCGGAGAAGGCCGACGCGTCGGCGTTTGCCTGCAGCTGACCCTGTAGCTGGGTGATTTCAGCCTGGATTTTTGAGCGGTCAACGCCTGGTTCGCGGGCAGCAACCAGCTTGGTCTTGATTTCGTCAACGACATCGATTGCGGCCTTGACGCCGGTATAAGCGGTGTCGACCTTGGCTGCGCCGAGGCCAAGCGCATCCTTGACTGTGGAGAGCGCCTTGTTGTCCGAACGCATGGTTGTGGCGATCGACCAGTAGGCGGCGTTGTCGGATGCTTCGGCGACGCGGTAGCCGGTCGAAATGCGGGACTGGGTGGTGGAGAGCGCCTTGTTGGTGGCGTTCAGGGTCTTCAGCG
>DAINRF010000046.1:0-27394 GCA_036742015.1 Mesorhizobium sp.
CGACCAATTTTGGTCGCCAACGCAGCCAAGCGTTAATTTGTCACTACGACCTAGCGGTCGAAAACCAGCCGGGAATAACCGAGATAGGAAAATACCATCGCCACAGCCGAACCGAAAGCAAGCGCAATCAGCGGCGGCAGCGCTGGCATGGCCCAGATGAGCAGCGCATAGGCGCAGTAATTGACGACAGATGTCGTTATCCCGACGCCGCCATAGCGTGCACCTTCAACCGCGACGGGCCGCGACGAGGCGCCGAATGTGAGATGACGATTAAGCTGCCAGGTCGCGAGAAGCGCCACTGCGATCGAGCACAGCCGCGCGGTGAACGGGTCTATCGGCGTCACCGACAGCAGCAATGCGAGCACGCCGGCGTCAACGAGGAACCCCGCGCCGCCGACTGCGACGAAGCGGGCGATCCGGTTCATGCCGCCCGCACCGATGGCGCGGTTGCGGGGGTGTTGATCTGGCGAATGTCGACAGTTTCGCCGCGTACCGATCCGTATGACAGGTAGGCCATACGTTTCTGTTCGGCGCGGCCGCGCGCGACCGAGTCCAGGATCAGTCCTGTCATCGAGAACAGCATTGCCAGCACGAACAATCCGACCGAGAGCATCCAGGTCGGCATGCGAGGCACCAGCCCGGTGGCGAAATATTCGACAAGAACCGGAACCATCAGCATCATGCTGAGCGCCAGCGTCGCCAGTGAAATCGCGCCGAAGAAGCGGAACGGCCGCGTCTCCTTGAGCAGCATGGCAAACATCCAGAGGATTTTTGCGCCGTCCTTGTAGGTATTGAGTTTCGAGCTCGACCCCTCCGGGCGCCGTCCATAGTCGAGGCCGATTTCGACAACCGGAAGCTTCAACATTGAGGCATGTACCGACATTTCGGTTTCGATCTCAAAACCGCCGGACACAGCCGGGAAACTCTTTACATAGCGACGGGTAAAGGCGCGATAACCGGAAAAGATGTCGGTGAAGTCGCGGCCAAACAAGGCGTGGTAAAGCCGGTTGAAGATGCGGTTGCCAAAGGCGTGGCCAGCGCGGCCGGCATCCTCCTCGACACCGCGGCGGGTGCCGACAGCCATATCGGCGTGCTCGGTCAGCAGCGTATTGATAAGCATGGGGGCGTCTTCGGGCGCGTAGGTGCCATCGCCGTCAGCCATGATGTAAATGTCGGCGTCTACGTCAGAGAACATGCGGCGAACCACATTACCCTTGCCTTGCCGTGGCTCGCGGATGACCGTTGCGCCAGCAGCGCGGGCGCGTAGCGCAGTCAGGTCTTTCGAATTGTTGTCGAAGACAAGTATCCGGGCGTTAGGCAGCACGGTGCGGAACCTTGTCACAACATCGGCAATGGTCGCCTCCTCGTTGTAGCAGGGCAGCAGCACGGCAATAGAGAGATTGTTCAGGGAAGGTCCGTTCATCGCAGGCTCCGTCAAGCGCACCGAACCAGCCGGCCGCTGTGCTTTACTCTTTATTGAACGGGTTAAGGCTAGGTTTAGCAAAAGACCGGGGACCGCACTTTGAGTGAAATTTCTATGCATTCAGACGCCACCGTGGGCAAACCAGCCAGCCGGCAGCCTGAGATTCTCGCTGCCCTGATCACAGTCGGGTTATCGCTGATCATTGCAGTCGCGCGCGGTTTCAGCACTTTGTGGGACGCCGATGGAGACAATGACAGCGTTCTGCGTCTGACCCAGATTCGGGATCTGCTTGGCGGACAGTCATGGTTCGACCTGACGCAATACCGTCTTGGCCCCGATGGCGGTGTGGTCATGCACTGGTCGCGTCTGGTGGACGCGCCCATTGCGGCATTGATCAAGCTTGCGGAAGCACTTGGAGCCGGCCCGGTTCTGGCGGAAAATATTGCCATCACTGTGTGGCCGGCGCTGATGCTTGGCATCTGTGCATGGGCAATCGTCCGGATCGCGCGGCTAGCCTATGGCGATACGGCCATATTTCCAGCCGCCATCATTGGCGCGCTGACTTTGGTGTGGATCGGTATTTTCACCCCCGGCCGCATCGACCATCATAACCTGCAACTGGCGCTGTCGCTCGGCCTTGTGCTCGGCTTGCTGTCACGGTCCTTTGCCGGCGGTGTTGCGGCAGGCATCTGCGCCGCGCTCAGCATGGCTGTCGGCATGGAAACATTGCCATTTGTTGCGTTTGGCGGCGCGACGGCAGCCTTGCTGTTCCTGCTCCACGGCGAACGTGAAACCGGATCTGCTGGCGGGTTTGGCCTCGGCTTTGCAATTGCCGGTGCGGCGTGTTTTGCGATTACCGTCCCAATGTCGGCGTGGAACGCGGTGACCTGCGACGCCTATTCGGTGGCGCAGGCATCTGCAGCAATTCTGGCGGGTCTCGGCCTGTTTGCAATCTCGTCGCTGCCTGCCACGCGCCGCAGCCTGCCCGCACGCGCAATTGCCCTGGCGGGGTTGGGCGGGGTGCTCGGCGTCGTGGCGCTCACCCAGTTTCCGCAATGTCTCGCCGACCCCTACGCGACCCTTGATCCGCGTCTGAAGGAATTCTGGCTTGATCATGTCAACGAAGCACAATCGTTCTTTGACACGCTTCGCGACACGCCTAGCCGGCTGCTGGTCTGGTATGTCACCCCGGCCATCGCGCTCGCCGTTCTGGCGTGCCGAATGTTGCGAAACGGAATTAACCGCGACGAGGCCGTGCTGGCTGCCCTGCTGGCAGGCGCCTACGCGATCAGCTTCTGGCAAATCCGTGGTGCGCAGTTCGCCGTGCCGCTTGCCGTGACTGTTCTGGCGGGATGGGTGGCGCGCCATCGTACCACCGGCCGCTCGGCCAGAGCAAATCTGGTTAGTATTGCGACATGGCTGGTTTCGATCAATGTCGCGTGGGCAGCGCTCGGGGCCGTCCTGACGCCGGACTCCGAGAATGCCGCCGCATCGGGAAATACCGCAAATGCGGTGAAAGAACCGGGCAGCTGTTATGCGATGGAAGACTACGCTGACCTGGCCAAACTGCCTGCGGGTACGGTTCTGGCCATTTCAAATCTTGGCTCCGGCATCATTACCTATACCCACCATCGCGCATTGGCCGGCCCCTACCACCGCAACGTCGCCGGCAATCTGGCAGTGCTTGATACACTGTTGGCCGCATCAGAAGCAGCAAGGGCCGCTGCCACCCGGTCCGGGGCGACGCTGCTGGCCGTTTGCCGCGGCAATGGCGAGACCAGCATGCTCGCTGGCCAGGCGCCAGGCAGTCTGCTGGCTCAGCTTGCCAAAGGAAATGTGCCTGATTGGCTTCAACTCGTAGCCGGAAATGTTGACGGGCTCGAAATCTACAGGCTGGCTCCCGCGTCCAATCCTTGAGCGCCACCGGCTCAAATACCCTTGCGTCACAAGCATTTGAGCCGTTGGTGATACATTTCTTCAACTCTTTTGCCCCATGTGTATCCGGAGCAGTTCTCGTTTGGATTCATTGATGTCCGGAGTGTCCGGTCCCATAACCAGCGTGACGTACGAGGCCGGGCTGACAGACCCGTTGACCGGCCTCGGCAATCATCGCCGGTTCCTCGACAAGATCGCCCGTCTGCAGGCGGAGCGATCCGACGATCCTGCGCCGTTTGCAATTGGCATCGTCGACCTGGATGGCTTCAAACCAATCAATGACCTCTTTGGTAGGCTGGCAGGGGATGAAATTCTCAGTCAGGTCGGCCTGAGACTGCGTGCTTCCCTGGAAGAAGACTGCGTCGTGACCCGGCTTGGAGCGGACGAATTTGCTGTTCTCCTGCCGATGACTTTTTCGGTGCAGCAAGCGCAGATACAAGCCAGGCGGCTGATCGAAATCCTCGCCGCTCCTTATGATGCACTCGGCCGCACGGCCCAACTTTCCGCTTCTGTCGGTTGTGCGCTCTACTATGGCGACCTGACACCGGAAATGCTGATTTCCAAGGCAGAGACAGCACTCTACCATGCCAAGCGGTCTGGCCGTGGCAAGGTCGCGGTCTATTCGCAGCAGATGGAAGACGCGGCCAAGCGGGTGACCCGCCTGGAGCAGGCTTTGCGCGAAGCGGTCGCCAATGGCGACGTGGAGCCATATTTCCAGCCCATCGTCTCGCTGGCCACCAGGACAACGGTCGGATTTGAAGCCTTGGCGCGCTGGACGAGTTCCGAGATGGGCATCGTCTCGCCTACGGTATTCATTGCCATCGCCGAAGAACGAGGCATCATCGGCCCGCTGTCGCAGCTTGTCCTGAAGAAGGCGATCCTTGCCGCCACCCAATGGCCGAAAGGTCAATTCCTGTCTTTCAACCTGTCGCCATCTCAATTGGTAGACCAGAACACCGGACTACTGATCCGGTCGATTCTGGAGGCGACCGATTTCGACCCGAGCCGGCTTGAGATCGAGATTACCGAAACCGGCATCATGAGTGACCCCGTGTCAGCTCTAAAGATCATTTCTGACCTGCGCGATGCTGGTATTCGCATCGCGCTTGATGATTTCGGTACTGGCCAATCCTCACTGGGGCGGCTGCGGGAATTCCCCTTCGACAAGCTCAAGATTGATCGATCCTTCGTCGCGTCCATGTTTGATGATCGCGTCTCTGAGCATATCATTCGCGCGATCCTGACGATGTGCGAAGGTATCGGCCTTTCTGTGGTGGCGGAGGGCATCGAGCTGGAATCGCAGGCACGCCGCCTGTTGCAGATGGGCTGTCTCGACGGACAAGGTTACCTGTTCGGCAAGCCCGTCGATGCGTTCTCGACGTTGAATTTCCTGCGAAACGAGGCACTCCACGCCAGAGCCAGTCTCGCCAGCTGACGGCTTTCCTTCAGATCGGTGCTCTTGAGCGGATTTGCCCACCCCGGTACCATGTGCCTGGGAGGACCTCATGGCGGAAACTGCAAACTATCCAGACCTTGTCGGCAAACCGGTTCTTATTACCGGCGGTGGTTCGGGCATCGGCGCTGCGCTGACTGAGGGATTTGTGCGCCAGGGTTCGAAAGTGGCGTTTATCGACATCGACAGGAATGCAAGCAACGGGCTTTGCGAAAGGCTGCTGGCTGAAACCGGATCGCAGCCGCTGTTTCTCGATGCCGATCTACGCGACATCGAAGCACTGCGCACGGCCGTTTCGGCTGCCGCTTCGGCACACGGGCCAGCGCTGGTTCTGGTGAACAATGCAGCGCGCGACGACCGGCACGACATGATGGACGTCACACCCGGCTACTGGGACGCCAATCAATCGATCAATCTGAGGCCACAGTTCTTTGCCGCGCAAGCCGTCGCCGACGGAATGAAGAAAGCCGGAGCCGGCTCGATCATCAATTTCACTTCGACGTCCTACATGCTCAATCTCGGCATCATGCCGTCCTACACGACGGCGAAGGCGGGCATTGTCGGACTGACAAAGGGGCTCGCCGGGGCTCTCGGACCGTATGGCATCCGGGTCAATGCAATCGCGCCAGGCTGGGTGATTACCGAACGCCAAAACGAGCTTTGGGTCACTGCCGAGAGCCTGTCCGCCTTTATCGAGAGGCAGTGCATCCGCGAAAAGATGGTTCCATCCGATATTGTCGGGCCATGTCTGTTCCTGGCGTCCGATTCATCCAGAATGATGACGGCACAAACGATGATTGTTGATGGGGGCATTTTGTGACAGATGCAATCATTCCGGCGGCGAGCATCTTGAACGAACATCGCTGCCTGCTTGGCGAGGGACCGGCATATGATCCTGCAGCCGGCGCACTTTTCTGGTTCGATATTCTGAACCGGCAGATGTTCGAGCTGGACATGGAAACCAGGCATGCCGCAATCCATGAATTGACAGTGATGGCGAGCGCCGTCTTTTCCGTAGACGGCCAGCGGCAATTGCTGTTCACTGAAAACGGCTTTTATCTGCGCGACCGCACCAGTGGCCAGATGAGCCTTCACACAGCGCTGGAAGCCGACAGGCCAGGCAACCGGAGCAACGACGCGCGGTCTCACCCATCGGGTTCCCTGTGGGCCGGAACAATGGGGCGCTACGCGGAAGCAAATGCCGGCGCGATCTACTGGTTCCGGGCAGGCGCAATCCAGAAGCTCTTTGACGGGATCACAATTCCAAACTCGATCTGTTTCTCACCAGACGGAACGGCCGGCTATTTCACCGACACGATGACGCACATTCTCTACCGGGTTGAACTCGACCCTGTCACCGGCCTGCCGCTTGGCGAACCAAAGATGTTTGTTGACCATCGCGGCCAGCAGGGAGGCATGGACGGTTCTGTGGTCGATGCCGAAGGCGTTGTGTGGAACGCCTGTTGGGGCGCGGGGTGCGTCGACGCCTATTCAAAAGACGGCGTCAAGCTGATGAGCATTGGCCTGCCCGCCCGCCAGACCTCGTGCCCGGCCTTTGCCGGCAAGGATCTGACCCAGATGGCTGTCACGTCGGCCACCCAGGGCATGGGTCCGGCCGCTATGGCGCGCGACCCGGACGCGGGCAAGACTTTCCTGCTCGACAGGCCGATGTGCGGGCAGGCCGATGCGGCCGTGCTGATCTGATGAAAGAAGACCGGCCCGAACTCATACTTGTCTACGAGACTGAAGCGGCCTGCCAGGCCCTGTTGCTAGGCGATGGATTTGGGCAGCAGCAGGCGTTGGAGATTTCCTCCTATCTTGCCCAATCGACCGATCTCGCGCCTCAATTTGAAAGCATTGCGCAAGCCTGTGCTTTGCGTGGCATCAGCTTTTGTCCCGTCGAACTGGACGATGCGGCAGAGGCGTTGCAATCGCGGCGCGGCAGGAAAGCGCTGGTCTGGACGCTGACCGACGGCATTGCCTATTTCCGGGGCGTTGTAGCACCAGCGCTGGCGCGGCTTTCTGGCCTCAGGACATTCGGCGCTGACGACAGTCTGTTTGGCCTGTGTCAGGACAAATTCAGGTCAGGCGCAGTATGCCGCGCACTTGGTCTGCCGGTTCCGGAAGCCGGGCTGGCGCGTGACGGAGCGTGGATTGTAAAACCGCCACCATCCAGCACCGGCTGGTTTGTCAAGCCAAACAGGCTAGGGGCCAAGATCGGCATCTGGCCCGATTCACATGTGAACGATGAGCAGAGCGCGCTCGCGCTGAGCCGCCGAATTTTTGACACCTATCGCGACGACGCGGTCGTGCAACCCTATGTGGCCGGGCGCAATGTCAGGGCCAGCTTTCTGGCCGTGACGCCTGAAGCATCGGAGAATGATATCGGAGCGGTGTTCGTCGATTCGGAAAGCGACTTCCAGACCATGGCCGACAGCATGGCGCTCCATGGCGACACCGGCGCTGCCGCCAGAGACAACGGCAGCTATCGGGAGCCCGGGCTTATCCCGGTCGCAGACAGTCAACCCGGCGCCGATGCGGCGATCCGGGCCATCTGCGCGGCGCTGATGCGCGGGCTTGGCCTGCGTGATGTCTTCTCGGCAGATTTCAGAGTGGAGGCCGACGACACGGTCCATCTGATCGAGTTCGAAGTCTGCCCGGGTTTGCCTTGCTTCGATTTTCGCGCCTATTGCGCCAGTCGATGGAAGCTTGGCCTGTCTGATGCGATGGCAGCCGCAGCAGCGGCCCGCCTTCAGGCTTGATCAGACTTTTGACATGCAGATCGAAGTGTGGCCACGGCCGATAAAGCCCAGCTTGCCAGCGGCTGCCTTGGACAGGTCGATGACGCGCCCCTTGATAAAGGGACCACGGTCATTGATGCGCACAATCACGCTCTTGCCGTTCTTCTTGTTGGTAACGCGCACCTTGGTGCCGAACGGCAGACTGCGGTGAGCGGCGGTCATTGCCGAGGGGTTCATGCGTTCGCCGGAGGCAGTCTTGGACGTCAGTGCATACCAGGACGCGCCGCCGCATTGGGCGAAGGCCATGCTGGATGAAAGAGAGAGCATGGCGAGCGAAGCCGCCGCGATGGTGAGTTTCCGCATTCAGAAGGCATCCCTTGCCGTTGATCTGCCGGGTGCCTAGGGGCGGAAGACGGACTCAATGTGGTGCGAATGCGGCCCTGAGAAGGCAAACGCCAGGGTTGCATGAACTTTCGAGTCGCCGCGACACAGTCTGTCAGACGTCTCGCGAACAAACAGCCAGGCGAAAGACCGGACTGCTCCTGTAGAGAAATCGCCTGACAGGCTGCAGATGAATTGCAGCCTGCCGCCAGATCGGCCAAAGTCAGGCAGACAATTTCAACCGATTTATCTGGTCCCGGAGGATCAACAATGCCCAAAACCATGAAGGGACCAGCCATCTTCCTGGCCCAGTTCGCTGGCGACGACGCGCCATTCAACTCACTGGCGTCGATCTCCGAGTGGGCGGCGGATCTTGGTTACATGGGCGTGCAGATCCCCACCTGGGACGCACGCCTGTTTGATCTGGAAAAGGCTGCTTCGTCCAAGACCTATTGCGATGAGGTGAAAGGCGTGTGCGCTGAGGCAGGTGTTGAAATCACCGAACTGTCGACGCATCTGCAGGGCCAGCTTGTTGCGGTGAACCCGGCCTATGATGTGCAGTTCGACGCTTTTGCCCCGGCTTCCGTGCATGGCAATGCCAAAGCGAGACAGGCTTGGGCAGTGCAGCAATTGATGCTTGGAGCAAAAGCGTCCCGCAATCTGGGGCTTGGCGCATCAGTAACGTTTTCGGGCTCGCTCGCCTTTCCTTATCTCTATCCCTGGCCGCAACGGCCGCAAGGCCTGATCGAGGAGGCGTTTGGCGAACTGGCAAAACGCTGGACGCCAATCCTCAACGCCTATGACGAGGCAGGCGTCGACGTCTGCTACGAGATCCATCCGGGCGAAGACCTGTTCGACGGTGCGACGTTTGAAATATTCCTCGAAGCGGTCAAGGGCCACAGCCGCGCCAATATCAACTACGACCCGTCGCATTTCCTGCTACAGCAGCTCGACTATCTCGCTTTCATCGACATCTATCACGAGCGCATCAAGGCGTTTCACGTCAAGGACGCGGAGTTCAATCCCGATGGTCGCCAGGGCGTCTATTCGGGCTATCAGAGCTGGCTTAACCGCGCCGGGCGCTTCCGGTCGCTTGGCGACGGTCAGGTCGACTTTTCGGGCATTTTTTCCAAG
This sequence comes from Mesorhizobium sp., assembly GCA_036742015.1. Lineage (GTDB taxonomy): Bacteria > Pseudomonadota > Alphaproteobacteria > Rhizobiales > Rhizobiaceae > Mesorhizobium_A. Next base: position 9,068 of record DAINRF010000046.1, read on the forward strand.
CTGGCGCAATATGACTATGACAGCTGGGCGGTGCTCGAATGGGAATGCTGCCTCAAACACCCGGAAGACGGCGCAGCCGAGGGCGCGCCGTTCATCGCCAGCCACATCATCCGCGTCACCGACAAGGCGTTTGACGATTTTGCAGGCGGTGCGACTGATACAAAACTGCTTCGCAAGATGATGGGAATCTGAGGGGACGGATATGGTCAGCGGCAAGACGGGCGAGAGCAGCCACAAACCGATCCGTTACGGCATGGTGGGTGGCGGACAGGGCGCCTTCATCGGCGGCGTGCACCGCTTTGCGGCGCGCCTCGACGGCGAGTTCGAGCTGGTGGCAGGCGCACTGTCATCCAACCCGGAACGGGCGCTGGCCTCGGCGATCGAGCTCGGGCTCGACCCTGCCCGCAGCTATGCGTCGTTTCAGGAAATGGCGGAGGCCGAAGCGGCGCGGCCCGACGGCATCGAGGTCGTGGCGATCGTCACGCCAAACCATATGCATTTCCCGGCGGCCAAGGCGTTTCTCGATGCAGGCATTCATGTCATCTGCGACAAGCCGGTGACCTCGACACTTGCCGACGCCAAAAAGCTCGCGGCGCTGGTGAAGGCGTCAGGCAAGGTATTTGCGCTGACGCATAACTACACGGGCTATCCGATGGTGCGGCAGGCACGCGAGATCGTTCAGGCAGGCAGGCTTGGGACGATCCGCGTCATCCACGCCGAATATCCGCAAGACTGGCTGACCACCAAAGTAGAGGACACCGGCTCCAAGCAGGCTGGCTGGCGGACCGACCCGAAACAGTCAGGCGCGGGCGGCGCAATCGGCGACATTGGCACCCATGCCTACAATCTGGCGCGGTTCGTGTCGGGGCTGAAACTCGACGCACTGTCAGCCGACCTGACGGCCTTCGTACCGGGCCGTGTGCTTGACGACAACGCCCATGTGATGCTGCGCTTTGATGGCGGCGCAAAAGGCATGTTGTGGGCGAGCCAGGTGGCGCCTGGTCACGAGAACGGTCTGAAGCTGCGCATCTATGGCGACAAGGGCGGCCTCGAATGGAACCAGGAACAGCCCAACCATTTGTGGTTCACGCCATTCGGCGAGCCGAAACAGTTGCTGACCCGAAATGGCGCGGGCACAGGTCCCGCGGCGGCCCGGATCAGCCGCATTCCCGCCGGCCATCCGGAAGGTTATCTGGAAGGTTTTGCAACGATCTATTCCGAAGCTGCCCGCGCCATCCGCGCCGCCCGCAAGACGGGCGGCAAGCAGCCAAAGGACGTCATCTATCCAACCATTGACGATGGTGTCGAAGGCGTTGCCTTTGTCGAGGCCTGCGTAAAATCATCGAATAAAAACGCGGCCTGGACAAAGCTGGGTTAGGTTTCGTCAGAGCTACTCGTCGGTAAAATATTCGCGGTTCATGTCGCGGATCTGGTGAATCTTGGTGTCTATCTTGTGCAGATGCTCGCGCATCCGCCGCTCGGCCAGATCGGCGTCGCCAGACAAGATCGCTGATGCAATGCCGCGATGTTCGTCAACGGTCGCCGGCATGCCAAGCACCAGCGAAAGATAACGCACCCGATCCATCTGGATTTTTTGCGCGTCGATCAGCTTCCAGGTTTCTTCGTGCCCTGCCTGCATGGCGATGAGCCGATGGAACGCGTCGTCGTGGCGGTGAAACTCGCGATACTCGTCTGCGTTCGCAGCCTTCATCTGAAGCCGGAACAGTTCGTCATAGACGTCAGGTGCCAAACTGGCCGATGCCTCGGTCGCCTTGCGCACCAGCGCGACCTCAAGCGCCACGCGGATGAAGCGGGCGTTCAATACCTCGCGGATCGAGATGCGCACGATCTCGGTCGACCGTTGCGGCCTGATCCGCACCAGCCCCTGCTCCGACAGCTGGATGAAAGCTTCACGCACCGGCTGGCGCGAGACGCCGAACCGGGCGGCGATATCACTTTCGGAAATCGTATCGCCGGGCTTTACGTCAAGGGTGACGATGGCGTCACGCAGCGACTGTGCGATGCGCTTGGCAATGGTCGGGCGAACGTCTTCGGCAAAATCACGGGCTTCAATGTTCATCATATCACTTCATCAGAAACTGAGTTGACATAACATGTATGGTTCCATACGAGATGATTGCACAGGATTTCTCGGGAGGAAAGTCCGGCGTGGCATTGCTCAACAAAGATCGTCTGTTTCCAGCCGACCCTACGGTTCGGGCGATTGCGCGCGAGTTGTATGGTGAAGTCGCCAATCTGCCGATTGTCAGCCCGCATGGCCACACCGACCCGCGCTGGTATGCGCTGAACGAAGCTTTCGAAAACCCTTCGCAGTTGCTGGTGGTGCCTGACCACTATGTCTTCCGCATGCTGTTCAGCCAGGGCGTGCCGCTCGAAAAACTGGGCGTGCCGCGCGCTGATGGCGGCGTCGTCGAGACTGATCCGCGCGCCATCTGGCGCCTCTTTGCCTCGAACTACCATCTCTTCCGTGGAACGCCGTCGCGACTTTGGCTCGATCACACATTCGAGACGCTGTTTGGCCTCGACCAGCCACTGTCGGCGGCGACCGCTGACGCCTATTACGACACGATCGACGCCTGTCTGAAGCAGGACGGCTACCGGCCACGCGCTCTGTTTGAACGCTTCAACATCGAAGTCATCGCCACCACAGAAGGCGCGCTAGATGATCTGAGCTGGCACAAGGCCATTGAAGAGTCCGGTTGGACCGGCCGCGTTGTGACGACCTATCGCCCGGACTCGGTCATCGATCCCGATTTCGAAGGTTTTCGCGGAAATCTGGTGGCGTTTGGCGAATTGACCGGCTGTGACACAGGAAGCTGGGACGGCTATCTGGAGGCGCACCGCCGCCGGCGCGCCTTCTTCCGCCAGTTTGGCGCAACTGCCACCGATCACGGCCACGCCACCGCAGACACGGCAAACCTGTCGCCTGAAGCCGCTTCAAAACTCTATGACATCGTCTCGACGCGAGACGCGACCGAGGCCGAGGCAAGGCTGTTCCGGGCGCAGATGCTGACCGAGATGGCGAAGATGAGCGTCGAGGACGGCATGGTGATGCAGATCCATCCAGGGTCACGGCGCAATCATTCAGCAGACATCTTCGCCCGCTTTGGCCGCGACAAGGGTTTCGATATTCCCGGCCGCACTGACTATGTGCAGGCGCTCAAGCCGCTGCTGGATGCGGTCGGGCTCGAGCCAAATCTCACAGTCATCGTCTTCACGCTGGATGAAACCGCCTATGCGCGTGAACTAGCGCCGCTGGCCGGCGTCTATCCAGCGCTCAAGCTTGGTCCAGCCTGGTGGTTTTTTGACAGCCCGGCCGGCATTCGCCGCTTCCGGGAACTGACCACCGAGACAGCGGGCTTCTACAATACTGTCGGCTTCAATGACGACACACGCGCTTTCCCGTCGATCCCTGCCCGCCATGACGTGGCGCGCCGGGTCGACTGCGCCTACCTCGCCGACCTGGTGGTTGGCGGGCAACTGCGTGAGACGGAAGCGGTCGAGCTTGCGCACGACCTCGCCTACCGGCTCGCCAAAAACGCCTACCGACTTTGACCCCACAGACGAATGCAGGGAGGACTAGCATGAACATGTTCCGCAAACTGGCAGCGACCGCCGCCATTACCGCCTTGATGACCGCGAGCGCGCTGGCGCAGACGGTGCTGAAGTCGTCCGACACTCATCCGGATGGCTACCCGACCGTTGAAGGTGTCAAATATTTTGGCGAACTGCTGAAAGAGCGCACTCAGGGCCGTTACGCTGTCGAAGTCTATCATTCGGCGCAGCTTGGTCAGGAGAAGGACACCATTGAACAGGTGCGCGCGGGCGTCATCGAACTGAACCGCGTCTCCATGGCTCCGTTTAACGGCACCGTGAAGGAAACAATCGTTCCGGCCCTGCCCTACATCTTCCGTTCGGAAGAGCACATGCACAAGGTGATGGATGGCGCGATCGGCGACCAGATCAAGGCGGCTTTCGAACCGGCCGGCCTCGTGGTTCTCGCCTTCTATGATGCAGGCGCGCGCTCCTTCTACAACCGCACCAAGCCGATCAATTCCGTCGCCGACATGGCAGGGCTAAAATTCCGCGTCATCCAGTCTGACATCTTCGTTGACATGGTCGCCGCACTTGGCGCGAACGCCACACCAATGCCTTACGGCGAAGTCTATTCGTCCATCGAAACCGGCGTTATCGACGGTGCGGAGAACAATTTCCCGTCCTATGACACCGCCAAGCATTTCGAAGTGGCCAAGAACTATTCGCTGGATGAACACACCATCCTTCCGGAAGTGTTCGTGATGAACAAGGCTGCTTTCGACAAGCTGACGCCGGAAGACCAGGCAATCTTCAAGCAGGCCGCCAAGGACAGCGTCGCCAAGCAGCGCGAATTGTGGGCTGCCAAGACGGCTGAATCGCGCAAGATCGTCGAAGCCGGCGGCGCCGTGATCACCACGCCCGAAAAGCAGGGCTTCATCGACGCAATGAAGCCGGTCTATGAAAAGCACATCACCGACGAGGTGCTGAAGAAGCTGGTCGCTGACGTCCAGGCAGTCCAGTAAGGCAGCCATTCACCCTCCACCCTTGCGGGGAGGGCGTTATGAAGCGTCGGGGCGGGTATTCCTGGCCCGACGCACCCATCACCCCGGACTCTGTCTGACCCTCCCTACAAGGGGAAGGTGAAGAGGCGCAAAACCCATGTCGACCGACACCAGAACTGGCGTGCCCTTCCTCTCGCGGCTGAACACAGCCTCGCTCTATCTCGCCGGCATCGGCCTTGTGGCGATGACGGTCATCGTCGGCTGGCAGGTATTCTGCCGTTATGTGCTGAATGATTCCCCTTCCTGGACCGAGCCCGGCGCGGTGATGCTGATGAGCTGGTTCATCTTTCTCGGCGCGGCGGTCGGCGTGCGCGAAAACAACCACATGGGTTTCGACGTTCTGCTCTACTTCACTCCGCCAGGCGCGAAGAAATGGCTCCGGATGATTTCCGATTTCGCCATCCTGGCCTTTGGCGCCGGCATGATCTGGTACGGATCAAAGCTCGTTGCGCTGACCTGGAGCACAATTCTGCCTGCGCTGCGCATTTCGGGCGCCTGGGACTATGTGCCGGTGGTGGCAGGCGGCGTGCTGGTTGTTCTGTTTGCGCTTGAACGCATCATCCTGCGTTTCTCCGGCGCACCGGTCGATACGCCGCCGGAAGAGCAAGTTTCTGCTGAAGTCGAAACCGAACTTGGCAATATCGACGATGTGCGCCGCGACGCGGCTGAGCAGCAGAGAAAGGGCTGAGCCATGGCGCTCTGGATTCTCTTCGGAACCTTTTTCGGACTGATGCTTATCGGCACTCCGATTGCCTTCTGCCTTGGCCTCGCCAGCTTTGCGACGGTGCTCTACATGGGCCTGCCGGCAGACGTGGTCTTCCAGCGGCTCAACTCTGGCATGAGCATCTTTTCGCTGCTGGCGATCCCCTTCTTCATCTACGCCGGCGACCTGATGGTGCGGGGCGGCATCGCCAGCCGCATCGTCGCCTTCGCGGCTTCGCTTGTCGGCCACGTGCGCGGGGGCCTGGGCCAGGTCAACATCGTCACCGCAACGCTGTTCGGTGGCATTTCCGGCTCCGCGGTCGCAGAGGCTGCTGCGGTTGGCGGCCTGATGATCCCGCAGATGAAGGCGCGTGGTTACGGCATCGACTATGCAGTGAATGTCACGTCGATGGCTGCGCTGATCGCATTGCTGCTGCCGCCGTCGCACAACATGATCATCTATTCGATCTCGGCAGGCGGCCAGATTTCCATCGCCGACCTGTTCACGGCAGGCGTCATCCCCGGCCTGCTTCTGGCTCTGTCGCTGATGGTTACGGCCTACATCGTGGCGCGCAGACGCGGCTATCCGACGGAGCCCTTCCTTGGCCTGTCGGTCGCGCTTCATCTTCTGGCGGTCGCAATTCCGGGACTTCTGCTCATCGCCATCATCTTCGGCGGCGTGCGGTCAGGCGTGTTTACCGCGACGGAAAGCTCCTGCATCGCGGTGATCTATGCACTGCTCGTGACCATCTTCGTCTACAGGCAGATGACCTGGAACGATTTCGTTCATGCAACGATGGGCGCGGTCAGAACCACGGCAATGGTGCTGCTCATCATTGGCTGCGCTGCTGCGTTTTCCTGGCTGATGGCGTTCCTGCGGGTGCCGGCGGCGCTGGTCGCGTGGATACAGACCGTGTCTGAGAACCCGATCATCATTCTGTTGTTGCTCAACATCATCATGCTGGTGCTGGGCACATTCATGGATATGGGGCCGACAATCATCATCACCACGCCGATCTTCCTGCCAATCGCGCAAGCCTTTGGTATTGATCCCGTCCATTTTGGCGTCATCATGATCCTGAACTACGGCATTGGCCTGTGCACACCGCCGGTCGGCGGCGTGTTGTTCGTGTCGTGCGCAGTCGGCAAAATCAGCATCTGGGAAGCGATGCGTTCAATCTGGCCGTTCTATGGCGCAGGTGTAGCCGTGCTGCTGCTCGTCACCTATATTCCGGCGCTGTCGCTCTGGCTGCCGGGCGTATTCAAATAAGTAATTCGGGGCGTGCTGCCCTGCCATGAAACCAAAGCCGAAAGACTGGACCAGACATGCGAACAGAAACCAGACAGGCGATCGATTCCGCCACCGCCGCCACGTTCGGCACCGAGCGGCTGCGCAAGGAATTCCTGATCGAAGGCCTGTTTGTCTCTGACCAGATCTCGCTGACCTATTCGCATCTCGACCGGATGATTGTCGGCGGCGCGATGCCGGTGAAGGGGCCGCTGAAACTCGAACCGATCAAGCCTGCCGGCACGCCATCGTTCATGGACCGGCGCGAACTGGTGGCTGTCAATGTCGGTGGCGCTGGCAAGATTTCTGTCAGCGGCAAGGACTATGCGCTTGAGCATCGCGACATGCTCTATGTCGGCAAGGCTGCCGGCGAATTGACCTTTGCCAGCGACGATGCCTCTGCACCGGCAAAATTCTATCTGCTGTCAGCTCCGGCACACCACGCCTACGAGACCCGGCTGGTGAAGATCGGCGATGCCAAGCGCATCGACCTCGGCGCACAGGCGACATCCAACGAGCGCTCGATCTACCAGTTCATCCACCCGGCAGTGATGGAGACGTGTCAGCTGGTTGTGGGCATGACCGTTCTCGCGCCGGGTTCGGTATGGAACACGATGCCATGCCACGTGCATGACCGGCGCTCGGAGGCCTATCTCTATTTTGCACTGCCGGAAGACGCGCGCGTCTTCCACTTCATGGGCGAACCATCCGAGACACGTCATCTGGTGGTGAAGAACGAGGAGGCGATCCTGTCGCCGGGCTGGTCGATCCACTCTGGTGCAGGCACGTCAAACTACACGTTCATCTGGGCGATGGCCGGCGACAATGTCGACTATACCGATGTCGATCCCGTTGCGATGGGAGACCTGCGGTGAGCAGTCCGTTTGACCTGACCGGCAAGCGCGCCATGGTGACGGGCGCCAATACCGGCATCGGCCAGGGCATCGCCCTGTCGCTGGCGCAGGCGGGCACCGAAGTGCTGGCGGTTGGCCGCTCATCAATGGATGAGACGCTGCAACTGATCGCGGCGGCAGGCGGCAAGGCAATCGCCATCAAGGCGGACCTGGGAAAGACAAAGACTGTTGCCGCGATGCTCGACGATGCGTGGGCAAAACACGGCCCTATCGACATTCTGGTCAACAATGCCGGCATCATCCGGCGCGCTGACGCGACTGATTTCTCCGAAGCTGACTGGGACGACGTCATCGACGTCAATCTGAAAAGCGTATTTCTGCTCTGTCAGGCGCTGGCGCGGCAGGCGCTGGCCGCAGACCGTCCTGCCAAGATCATCAATGTCGCGTCGCTGTTGTCTTTCCAGGGCGGCATCCGCGTCGCGTCCTACACGGCCTCGAAAAGCGGTGTCGCGGGCCTGACCAAGCTGCTGGCCAATGAGTGGGCAGCGCGCGGCATCAATGTCAACGCGATTGCGCCGGGCTACATCGTATCCAACAATACCGAGGCGCTGCGCAATGATCCGGAGCGCTCGACTGACATTCTGAAGCGCATTCCCGCCGGCCGCTGGGGCAGTCCGTCCGACATTGGCGGCACCGCGGTCTATCTCGCCAGCGACGCCGCCAACTATGTGCATGGCGCGATCCTGCCTGTCGACGGCGGCTGGCTCGGGCGATAGCGCAAGGAGAGTGCCCATGGCTGCGAGCCCCAACTTCGTACGCCCTGCCGACGGCGACTGGACACCGGCAGAGCCCGGCGTCAAACGGCGTATCCTCACCTACAATGACGAGTTGATGCTGGTCGAAGTCCGCTTCGAAAAGGGCGCGGTTGGAGCACCTCACAAGCACCCGCATGTGCAGGCAAGCTATGTCGCCGAAGGCTCGTTCGACGTGACGATATCAGGCGTCACCGAACGCCTGACAAAGGGCCAGAGCTTTATCGCACCGTCGAATGAAATCCACGGCGTCGTAGCACTGGAAGACAGCGTGTTGCTCGACAGTTTTGCGCCGATGCGGGCGGAATTTCTCTAAGAGTCAACGAGCGCGCGCGTCAGCGGATGGCTCGCATCCGTCAGCCCTTCGAGAATATTGAAGTGATGACGGTCGGGCTCCTCGACTGTCGCCGTCGCCGCACCCAGCCCTTTCCAGATCGACGCCAGCAGCGCGTTCTGGCGGACAAATTCAGACCGTTCCGCACCGCCCACCCAGCAGGTGACGCGCGCGCCATCCATCGGGCGCAATAGTACCGGGCTTTCGGCGCGCGCCTCATTCTCATCCAGCTTCAAGGTCGCGTTCATGCCGGTGCGCAGGAGCGGACGCAGATCATGCAGACCGGAAACCGAAACGACATGCCGGATGCGCCGGCGCAACGCCTCATCCAGCGGCGAGGTTTCAGACACCATGCGGCTGACCAGATGACCGCCGGCCGAATGGCCGATCAGCAGGATCGGGCCGGACACTTCCCGCGCGGCGGCGGCTATGGCGTCGCCGATCTCGCGGGTGATCGTCGAAATACGAACGTCGGGCGTCAGCGTGTAGGAGGGGATCGCCACGGCATAGCCATGCGCCAGTGGACCGGCGGCATAGTGCGACCAATAACTCTTGTCGAGCCGCATCCAGAAGCCGCCATGGACAAAAACAACCAGACCGCGCGGCGCACCATCGGGCATAAACAGGTCGAAGCGGTTGCGATCCCCCTCGCCATAGGCCAAATCAAATTTCGCCCGCCCGGCTGATGTCAGCACGTCGCGGGCCTGTCTGGCCGGGTCGACCCAGGCCTGAGGCCAGCGTTCGCCGCCCGGAATATTGACGCCATTGGCATAGGCGTCGTCCCAATCTTCGATGCGATGCAAAAACATGTTTCCCTCTTCTCGACACGCTGAGCAACGCGTCGCTCTCTTCACGGAATTACATCCAGCCGGCTGGCAGTAAGGTGGTTTCTAAAATTATTTCAAGCATGAAATTTTAGGATTGAAATATACAAACTCCCGTGCAAACCTTTGGCTTGGGAGGAATGCTGAAATGAAAGTCGCGGTTCTGGGCGGCGGCCCTGCTGGCCTCTATTTCGCAATCTCAATGAAGCTACGCGACCCGGGACACAATGTCACGGTGATCGAGCGCAATCGAGCCGACGACACGTTCGGCTGGGGTGTGGTGCTGTCGGACGAAACGCTCGACAATCTCGCTCAAAATGACGCCAGTAGCGCAACCGCGATCCGCGAACATTTCGCCTATTGGGATGACATTGCAGTTTTCCATAAGGGCACAAGGACGCTGTCGACCGGCCACGGCTTTTGTGGCATTGGACGCAAGATGCTGCTGCAATTGCTGCAGGCGCGCGCCATCGAGCTTGGGGTGGACGTGCAATTCTCGACCGAGGCAGGCCCAGTCTCAGACTATATGCGCGACTACGACCTGGTGGTAGCAGCCGACGGCCTCAACTCGAAGTCTCGCACCGCATTTGCGGACGTGTTCAAACCCGACATCGACATGCGCAAATGCAAGTTCGTCTGGCTCGGCACGCATCAGAAATTCGATGACGCCTTCACCTTCATCTTTGAAGAAACCAAGCACGGCTGGGTGTGGGCCCACGCCTATCAATTCGATCAAGATACGGCGACATTCATTGTCGAGTGCGACCCCGACACGTGGGAAAAATTCGGCTTCGGCGAGATGAGCCAACAGGAATCGATCGCGACCTGCGAGGCCATCTTCAAGGACTATCTGGGCGGCCATGCACTGATGACCAATGCCAATCACATTCGTGGTTCGGCATGGATCAACTTTCCACGTGTGCTTTGCGAGCGATGGTCGCACAAGAACCTTGCGTTGATGGGCGACGCAGCAGCAAGCGCACACTTCTCTATCGGCTCAGGCTCCAAACTGGCGCTTGAAAGCGCAATTGCGCTGGCAGATTATCTGCATTCCGAACCGACATTGGCCAAAGCGTTCGAGCGTTACGAAGACGACCGCAGGGTGGAAGTGTTGAAGCTGCAATCGGCGGCGCGCAATTCGCTCGAATGGTTCGAGGAAGTCGAGCGATATCTCGACCTTGACCCGGTGCAGTTCAACTATTCGCTGCTGACCCGTTCGCAACGCATCAGCCATGAGAACCTGCGGCTGCGCGATCCTGACTGGATGGCGAGCGCCGAAAGCTGGTTCCAGCGGCAGGCCGGCGCCGATGGCGCGCGGACGCCTATGTTTGCCCCCTACAAGCTGCGCGGCATGGAGCTGAAGAACCGCATTGTCGTGTCTCCGATGGCGCAATACAGCGCCGTCGGCGGCACGCCGACCGACTGGCATTTGGTTCATTATGGCGAGCGCGCCAAGGGCGGCGCGGGACTGGTCACGGTCGAGATGACTTGCGTCAGCCCGGAAGGGCGGATCACGCCCGGTTGCCCCGGCCTCTATGCGCCTGAACATGAAGTGGCGTGGAAACGCATCGTAGATTTCGTGCATGGCGAGACAACGGCGAAGATTTCCTGCCAGATTGGCCATTCCGGCGCCAAGGGGTCGACCCGCGTTGGCTGGGAAGAAGACAATGCGCCTTTGCCCGACGGCAACTGGCCAGTCATGTCCGCATCCGACGTTCCATGGTCGCCGGACAACCAGACACCCCATGCGATGACGCGCGCCGACATGGACCGGGTGCGCGATCAGTTCATCGCGTCAGCCCAGATGGCGGACCGCGCCGGATTCGACATGTTCGAGCTGCATATGGCGCATGGCTACCTGCTGTCGTCCTTCATCTCTCCAATGCAGAACAGACGCACGGACGAATATGGCGGCTCGCTGGAAAATCGCATGCGTTTCCCGCTGGAAGTCTATCATGCGGTGCGCGAGGCGGTGTCGCCCGACAAGCCGATCTCGGTCCGCATTTCGGCCAATGACTGGGTGGGCGAACGCGGCGTGACCCCGCAAGAGGCCGTGAACATTGCTCAAATGTTGCAGGAGGCCGGCGTCGACATTTGCGACGTGTCGGCGGGTCAGACGTCGATCGAGGCTAAGCCGGTCTATGGCCGCATGTTCCAGACGCCATTTTCGGATCGCATCCGTAACGAGACTGGCATGGCAACGATGGCGGTGGGCAACATCACCGAGCCTGACCACGTCAACTCGATCCTGATGGCGGGCCGGGCTGATCTGGTTTGCCTGGCGCGGCCGCATCTGGCCGATCCGTTCTGGACGCTTCATGCCGCGACAACGCTTGGCGACAAGCAGGCCGACTGGCCGAAACAATATTGGCCGGGCCGCGATCAGGCCTACCGGCTTGCCGAGCGCGCCGCCGAACAGATGACGGGCAAGATATGAAGATCGCCGGTTCACACGCACTGGTTACTGGCGGCGGCACCGGCGTTGGCCGCGCCATTGCCGAAGCACTGGCGAAGGCCGGTGCGCAGGTGACAATCTGCGGCCGCCGCCGTGAGCCGCTTGAAGCGGCCGCCAAGGGCAACCCCAACATTCATGTCGAGCTGGCGGACGTAACCGACGAAGAGTCAGTCGCCCAACTTTACAAGAATGCCGAGGCGGTGCGTGGCCCATTCTCGATCATCGTCCCCAACGCTGGAATCGCCGAAAGCGCCCCCGCCGCCAAGACGACGCTGGAGCAGTGGAACCGGATCATTTCGATCAATCTGACCGGCGCGTTCCTGACTGTTCGCCCGGCACTAAGCGGCATGACCAAGCGCGGCGAAGGCCGCATCGTATTTGTCGCTTCGATCGCCGGACTGGTCGGCGGCGCATATATAGCGCCTTATGTGGCCTCCAAGCATGGCGTCGTTGGTCTCGCCAAGTCGCTGGCGATTGAGCTTGCCAAGACCGGCGTGACGTCAAATGCCGTATGCCCCGGTTTTGTCGAAACCGAAATGCTGCATCAGTCGGTCGACAATATTGTCGCCAAGACTGGGCGCAGCGCCGACGAAGCCCGCGCCAATCTGGTCTCGGGAAATCCCCAGGGCCGGTTCATTCAGCCCGACGAAGTGGCTGACGCGGTTCTGTGGTTGTGTGGCGAAGGCGCAAAGTCGGTCAACGGACAGGCGATCGCGCTGTCGGGAGGCATGCCGTGACTGCGACGCCGGTCGAAACTCCGAAAGTAGAGACGTCGAAAGACCGGCTCCGGCTTTGGGTGCGGCTGCTGCGCGCGACGCGCGTGATAGAGGGTGATTTGCGGCTGCGCCTTATCAGCCAATTTAACACCACCCTGCCTCGTTTCGATGTGATGGCAGCGCTCTTTCGCCAGCCGGAGGGCATGCTGATGAGTGATTTATCGCGCTTCCTGCTGGTGTCGAACGGCAACGTCACCGGCATTGTTGATCGGCTGGTCGAAGACGGATTTGTCCAGCGATCACGCAGGGACGGCGACCGGCGCACGTCGATGGTGCAACTAACCGACGCCGGGCAGGAGCTGTTCCGCGAAATGGCGACGGCGCATGAAGGCTGGATCGATGAATTATTGCGCGGCGTCAGCGCCGCTGATGCGCAGGCGCTTGCGGGCATGTTGAAGTCGTTCCGCAGCGAATGGGAGGACCATCATTGAGTAATCTCACGTCCAGCAAGATGGCCGGCCTGAAGCCTGAGCATTTCATCTGGGAAATGAAGGGGCGTGTCGCGACGATCCGGCTCAACAGGCCCGAGCGCAAGAACCCGCTGACGTTCCAGTCCTATGCAGAGCTACGCGACACGTTCCGCGCACTTGTCTATGCCGACGACGTCGACGTGGTGGTGTTCCTGCCCAATGGCGGCAACTTTTCCTCCGGCGGCGATGTGCACGACATTATCGGCCCGCTGGTGAAAATGGACATGAAGGAGTTGCTGGCGTTCACGCGAATGACCGGCGACTTCGTCAAGGCTATCCTGGCCTGCGGCAAGCCGGTGATCTCGGCAGTCGACGGCGTTGCCGTTGGCGCCGGTGCGATCATCACCATGGCGTCGGACATCCGGCTGGCGACGCCTGCCGCCAAGACAGCGTTCCTGTTCACCAAGGTTGGCCTTGCCGGCTGCGACATGGGCGCGTGTGCGATCCTGCCGCGTATCATCGGTCAGGGCCGCGCCGCCGAACTGCTCTATACCGGCCGCTCGATGAGCGCCGAAGAAGGTGACCGCTGGGGCTACTACAACCGCATCGTCGCTGCCGATGAACTGGAGGCAGACGCACTGAGGCTGGCGCAGTCGATTGCCGACGGCCCGACCTTTGCGCATGGCATCACCAAGACACAGCTGTCGCAGGAATGGGCGATGGGCGTCGAGCAGGCGATCGAGGCGGAGGCACAAGCGCAGGCCATCTGCATGCAGACGCGCGATTTCGAACGCGCCTACAACGCCTTTGTCGCCAAGCAGAAGCCGGTATTCGAGGGCAATTGATGGCTGACCGTTCTTTCCTCAACTGGCCGTTCTTCGAAGATCGCCACCGCGAGCATGCCGAGCGGCTGGAAGCCTGGTGCAACAAGAACCTGCCTGTCGACCATCACGACATTGACGCTGCCTGCAAGGAGCTTGTCGCCGCGATGGGCAAGGGTGGCTGGCTGCTGCCGACCGCTATTGATCCCGACAATCCCGGCACAATCGACGTGCGTACGCTCTGCATCACCCGCGAGACGCTGGCGCGCCATGACGGGCTCGCCGATTTCGCCTTTGCCATGCAGGGGCTGGGCACCGGCTCGATTTCGTTTTTCGGCTCACCCGAGCAGCAGCAATGGCTGAAGAAGACGCGCACGGGCAAGGCGCTGTCAGCGTTTGCGCTATCTGAACCCCGCTCGGGTTCGGACGTTGCCAATATGGAAATGGCTGCGGTTCGCGATGGCGGCCACTATGTACTGACCGGCGAAAAGACCTGGATCTCCAATGGTGGCATTGCAGACGTCTATTGCGTCTTTGCCCGCACCGGCAATGCGCCGGGCGCCAAGGGCATTTCGGCTTTTGTCGTGCCTGCAGACACACCCGGCCTGACGGTGGCGGAACGTATCGACGTGATCGCCCCGCATCCGCTGGCTCGGCTCAAGTTTGACGGCGTTCGCGTTCCCGCCTCGGCGCTCATTGGCAAATCCGGCGAAGGGTTCCGCATCGCCATGTCTGTGCTCGACGTTTTCCGCTCGACCGTGGGCGCAGCGGCTCTTGGCTTCGCCCGCCGCGCGCTCGACGAGACGGTTGCCCGCGTGCGCGACCGGCAATTATTTGGCGCGCCGCTGTTTGACCTGCAGATGGTGCAGGGCCACGTCGCCGAAATGGCGCTCGACGTCGATGCGGCGGCACTGCTTGTCTACCGCGCCGCCTGGACGAAGGACATGGGCGCGCCGCGCGTCACCCGTGAGGCAGCGATGGCAAAACTCTACGCCACCGACAAGGCGCAGGACGTGATCGACCGCGCCGTCCAGCTGCACGGCGGCGACGGCGTGCGCCGTGGCCACATTATCGAGAGCCTCTATCGCGAGATTCGTGCTCTGCGCATCTATGAGGGCGCGTCGGACGTGCAGAAAGTGGTCATCGCGCGGCAGGTGATGGGATAGCAGGATGCTCGGACCGACAGCCCATATCGACACGTTTGCCCGGGACAACCTGCCACCGGCCGACCAGCAGCCGGTGTTTCTGCTGGGCGGGTTCAACTATCCCGACCATTTGAACGCGGGCGTCGAACTGACCGACCGGATGGTCGAACGTGGCTTTGGCGACAACACGGCGCTGATCGGCAACGGCCGCCGCCGCACCTACAAGGAGTTGTCGGATTGGACCAACAGGCTGGCGCATGCGCTGGTGGAAACCTATGGCGTCAAGCCGGGCAACCGCGTGCTGATCCGCTCCGCCAACAATCCCGCAATGGTCGCCTGCTGGCTGGCTGCAACGAAGGCTGGCGCCGTTGTGGTCAACACGATGCCGATGCTGCGCGCCGGCGAACTGGAACAGATCGTCGACATCGCCGAGGTCGAGTTTGCGCTGTGCGACACGCGCATCATGGACGAGCTCACCACTTGTGCGAAGTCGAGCAAATTTCTGAAGACGGTGATCGGTTTCGACGGCACTGCCAATCACGATGCGGAGCTGGATCGCGCCGCACTCGACAAGCCTGTGCGATTTGATGCGGTCAAGACCGGCCGTGACGATGTTGCGCTACTGGGCTTCACCTCCGGCACGACAGGCAAACCGAAGGCTACGATGCATTTCCATCGCGACCTGCTCATCATCGCAGACGGCTATGCGCGCGAAGTGCTGGATGTGCAGCCAAGCGATGTGTTTGTCGGCTCGCCACCGCTGGCCTTCACCTTTGGCCTGGGCGGACTGGCGATCTTCCCGCTGCGGTTCGGCGCGGCGGCAACCCTGCTCGAACAGGCAACGCCGCCGAAGATGATCGAGATCATTGAGACCTACAAGGCAACGATCTGCTTCACCGCGCCAACCGCCTATCGCGCGATGATGGCTGCTATGGATCAGGGCGCAGATCTGTCGTCGCTCCGTATCGCGGTGTCGGCTGGCGAAACCCTGCCAGGCCCGGTGTTCGAAGACTGGTTGAAGAAGACGGGCAAGCCAATGCTCGACGGCATTGGAGCGACCGAGATGCTGCACATCTTCATCACCAACCGGCTGGACGACATGGCTGCCGCCACGACTGGCCGGCCAGTTGGCGGTTATGTTGCAAAGATCGTCGATGATGAAATGAATGAGGTTGCCCGCGGCGCGCCGGGGCGGCTGGCGGTGCGTGGGCCGACAGGTTGCCGCTATCTCGCGGACCAGCGCCAAAAGAACTACGTCAAGGACGGCTGGAACATTACCGGCGACACATTCGTGCAGGATGATGACGGCCGCTTCCATTTTGCGGCGCGGTCCGATGATATGATCGTTTCGGCCGGCTATAACATCGCAGGGCCCGAGGTTGAGGCGGCGCTGCTGAAACATGAAATGGTGCGCGAATGTGCCGTGATTGGCGTCAGCGATCCAGACCGCGGACAAATCGTCCAGGCGCATATCGTATTGTCGGAGGGCGTGGCCGCAAGCGACCTGACGAGAAAGATCCTGCAAGACCACGTAAAGGCGGTAATCGCGCCTTACAAATATCCACGCTCGATCAAGTTTGTTGACACACTGCCGAAGACGCCGACTGGAAAGATTCAGCGTTTCCGGCTGCGCGAAGGTTAGCCGCCATGAGCAACGAACCAACAACCAAGGACGGAGCGTTGACGGACTTTTCCGCGCGCATGTCTTATGGCGACTATCTCGGACTCGATGCCGTTCTCGGCGCGCAGCATCCGCTGTCACAATCGCCTGACGAATTGCTGTTCATCATCCAGCATCAGACCTCAGAACTCTGGATGAAGCTCGCCATCCACGAGATCCGCTCGGCGATGGTTGCGATCCATGACGACCAGCCGCAACCGGCTTTCAAGATGCTGACCCGGGTGGCGCGCATCTTCGAACAGCTCACCGGCGCGTGGGACGTGCTGCGCACAATGACGCCATCGGAATACACACGCTTTCGTGAGTCTCTGGGGCAATCGTCCGGCTTCCAGTCGGCGCAATATCGGGCGATCGAGTTCCTGGCGGGTAACCGCAATCTGGCGATGCTGAAACCTCACGCGCACCGGCCGGAGATCGTCGCCGGGCTCGAAGACATTCTGGCAAAACCGAGCCTCTACGACGAGGCAATCTTGCTTCTGGCGCGGCGCGGTTTCGATATTGGTGACGACGCCGAACGCAGCGACTGGCGGCAAACACGAACCGAAAACCCGGTCGTCATGGCGGCTTGGGCAGAGGTCTATCGTGCGCCCGAGCAACACTGGGAACTCTACGAACTGGCCGAAAAGCTGGTCGATTTCGAAGACTACTTTCGCAGGTGGCGTTTCAACCACGTCACCACGGTCGAGCGCATCATTGGATTGAAGCGCGGAACCGGCGGAACAGCCGGCGTGTCCTACTTGCGGCGCATGTTGGATGTAGAACTCTTTCCGGAACTGTGGAAAGTGAGAACCGAGCTTTGACGTCTAAGGTTGCGCCCGCGCAGCCCAAGCCAGAAGCCATAACAAAAATGGGAGAAACGACATGAAAAAATTGATTGCTACTGCAGCCTTCGCGCTGTCGCTCAGCGTATCGGGTGCAGCACTCGCCGAGCCACTGAAGATTGGCATGATCACAACGCTGTCCGGCGGCGGCGCAGGGCTGGGCGTTGACGCACGCGACGGTTTTGATCTCGCGCTCAAGCTCGCGGGCGACAAGGCCAAGGACATCACCGTTGTCACCGAGGATGACGCGATGAAGCCCGAACTGGCAGTTCAGATTGCAGACAAGATGATCCAGTCGGACCAGGTCGATGTGTTGACCGGCATCATCTGGTCAAACCTCGCCATGGCGGTGGTGCCAAACGCGGTGGCCCAGGGCAAGTTCTACCTGTCGGTCAATGCCGGCCCGTCGCCGCTCGCGGGCGACAAGTGCAACGAGAATTACTTCAACGTTGCCTATCAGAACGACAATTTCCATGAAGCAGCCGGCCAGTATGCCCAGACCCAGGGCATCAAGAAGATGTTCATCATGGCCCCGAACTATCCAGCCGGCACCGACTCGCTGAACGGTTTCAAGCGCTTCTACAAGGGCGAACTGGCAGGCGAGGTATACACCAAGCTTGGTCAGACCGACTACGCAGCCGAAATCGCCCAGATCCGCGCATCGGGCGCTGACTCGGTGTTCTTCTTCCTGCCGGGCGGCATGGGCATCGCCTTCGTCAAGCAATATGCGCAGTCCGGCGTCGGCATCCCGCTGATCGGCCCCGGCTTCTCGTTCTCGCAGGACG
>DAINRF010000047.1:0-26199 GCA_036742015.1 Mesorhizobium sp.
GAAAAGGTCGGCGCGCGCAAGATGCACGCCTATTTCGAATATCACATCGAGCAGGGGCCGATTCTCGAAGCCGAAGACAAGCAGATCGGGGTCGTCACACACGGGCAGGGCCTGTGGTGGCTGGAATTCACGCTGACCGGCAAGGAAGCGCATACCGGCTCGACGCCGATGAACTTGCGCGTCAATGCCGGGCTCGCCATGGCGCGCATTTTCGAAATGGTGCAGGCGGTCGCAATGGAAAACCAACCGGGCTGCGTTGGAGGCGTGGGGCAGGTGAAGTTTTCGCCCAACAGCCGCAACGTGCTGCCTGGCACGGTGATCTTCACGGTCGACATCCGCTCGCCTGACCAGACCAAACTCGACGGCATGCGCACCAAGATCGAGAAAGAAGCAGCCGCGATCTGCAAGGAAATCGGCGTCGGTTGCGCGATCGAGGCCGTCGGCCATTTTGACCCGGTGACGTTTGACCCGACCTTGGTCGGCCGGGTGCGCAAGGCTGCCGAAGACATGGGTTACACCCACATGGACATCATTTCGGGCGCCGGCCATGACGCCTGCTGGATGCAGAAAGTGACGCCATCTGTGATGGTGATGTGCCCCTGTGTCGACGGCCTGTCGCACAATGAGGCGGAAGAGATTTCCAAGGAGTGGGCGGCGGCAGGGTGTGACGTGCTGCTACGCGCAGTGGTGGAAACGGCGGGGATCGAGGGATGATTGGATGACCCTCGCAACCGTCCTCGCCTTCGCCGCGATGGCGGCGCTGCTGATCATGTCGCCAGGCCCCAACGGCGTGCTGATCGCGAAGACGGTTCCGACCTCGGGCCGGGCGGCGGGTTTCGCCAACATTGCCGGCTTTGCGGTTGCGTTTTTCTGCCATGGCGCGTTGGCGATTTTTGGCCTGTCGGTGCTGCTGCTGCAGTCAGCCAATCTGTTTCTGGCGGTCAAACTTCTCGGCGCGGCGTATCTGATCTGGATTGGCGTCAAGGCGCTGATCGAGGCTTGGCGCGGTGGACCGGCGAAGCTGCTTCAAGTGGCGCCGGCGCGCAATCCGCGCACCTTGCTCAAGGCGTTTCGCGAAGGCTTTCTGACCAATCTGCTCAACCCGAAAGTGGCGATGTTTTATGTCGCCGCTTTCCCGCAATTCATGCCGCATGGTGGCGGCTCGCCGTATGTGGCGTTCATTCTGGTCGCAGTGCATGCGGCGCTGAATTTCCTCTGGTTCGCACCAATGGTGCTGCTGTTTGACCGGCTGTCTAAAGTCGCCCGAAGCGGCCGGATGCAGCGCTGGGTGAAAGGCGTCACAGGAGCTGTCTTCATCGGCTTTGGCGTCAAACTGGCGACGTTGAGGGCCTGACACGCATGACCGGGGGGAGGTAGGCTATGGACGTCGAACTTCTCCTTCAGGGCGTCATCCGCTTCTCGAATTTTATGACGTCGCGCGTTGTGGTTTCGGGAGTGGTTGCATATGTGCTTGCGGGCTTTGTTCCGCTTGGCAGCGCCACCGAAGGGTTTCTGCCGAGCGTCGATCTGCTCAATGGGGTGGTGCAGAACTATCAGAACATATTCGATACGCTCGGTGTCTCGGACTTCGCTATCCTGTTTATCCTGTTCATCTTTCTGACGACGATTCACATCATTTATGCGGCCTTCAATTCGATCGGCCGTTATCTGCCGCCTGCGATCCTGCCGATCTCGGGTTGGCTGGCGGTGGAGTCAGTGACCGAAAAACCGTTTGAAACGCTGCGGCGCGCTCGTGGTCACGAAGAGACAGATGAAGAGAACCAGCGTCTCTACGAATTCAAGCAGCGGCTGCGCGCCATGGAAGTGACCAGCCGGGAACGTTACAAAGAACGGCTGGAACGGCGCTACGAAACGTTCCGCGTCGCCAAAACCTTTGTGCTGCTGTCTTTTGTGCTCTGGATGTATGTGGCGATCTTTGGCGGCTTCTCGCGCTCGCCCAGCACTTTATTTGCCATTTTCGGCATTGCGCTGATCGTCAGCCTGGTTTCCGGCTTTTCGCTGATGCGGACCAACCGCGAGCGGATCTTCAAACTGCGCCGCAGCCTGGTGGCCGAAATGGTCGAGTTCGCCGGCATCTGGGCTGACCCTGCACACCAGAAGCAGGTCGCTGAGGATTGCATCAGCGCCGAAGAATTGCGTTCCGCGTCGCTGGCCGTAGTTGTCCCGGTATTCGGAACGCTCGATGCTTTCAAAGCAGAACTGCGCCGGCTGCGTGGCATCCGCGCACCCAAAAAGTGAGGAGAACACATGTCCAAGGTCATCAAGAATGGCACGATCGTCACTGCCGACCGCACATGGAAGGCGGATGTGCTGATCAAGCACGACAAGATCGTTGCAATCGGCCCGGACCTGCATGGCGACCATGAGATCGACGCGACGGGATGTTACATCATGCCGGGCGGCATCGACCCGCACACCCACCTCGAAATGCCGTTCATGGGCACCTATTCGGCAGACGATTTTGAAAGCGGGACGCGGGCGGCTTTGTCTGGCGGCACCACGATGGTGGTCGATTTTTGCCTGCCTGCTCCCGGCCAGTCGCTGCTCGAGGCTTTGCAGATGTGGGACAACAAGACGTCAAAAGCCTGCTGTGACTTTTCCTTCCACATGGCCATCACCTGGTGGGGCGAACAGGTATTCAACGAGATGCCGCAGGTCGTCGACAAGGGCATCACCTCGTTCAAGCATTTTATGGCCTACAAGGGCGCGCTGATGGTCAATGATGACGAGATGCTTGCCTCGTTCCAGCGCTGCGCCGAGCTTGGCGCTCTGCCTCTGGTGCACGCCGAGAATGGCGATGTGGTTGCGGCCCTGTCGCAAAAGCTGCTCGCCGAGGGAAATAACGGGCCGGAAGGCCACGCCTATTCGCGCCCGCCGGAAGTGGAAGGCGAGGCGACCAACCGGGCCGTGATGATCGCCGACATGGCGGGCGTGCCGCTCTATGTCGTGCATACGTCTTGTGAACAATCGCACGAGGCGATCCGGCGCGCGCGCCAGAAGGGCATGCGCGTTTATGGCGAGCCGCTGATCCAGCATCTTGTGCTCGATGAGACCGAATATTTCAACAAGGATTGGGACCATTCCGCCCGCCGCGTCATGAGCCCGCCTTTCCGCAACAAGGCGCATCAGGATTCGCTGTGGGCTGGCCTGCAGGCGGGCTCGCTGCAGGTGGTGGCGACCGACCATTGCGCGTTCACCACCGAGCAGAAGCGCAACGGCGTCGGCGATTTCACAAAGATCCCGAACGGTACCGGCGGGCTCGAAGACCGCATGCCGGTGTTGTGGACCTATGGCGTCAACACCGGACGGCTGACGATGAACGAGTTCGTCGCCGTGACCTCAACCAATATCGCAAAGATCCTCAACATGTATCCGAGGAAGGGCGCGATCGTTGAAGGTGCAGATGCCGACATCGTGGTATGGGATCCGAAGGCAAAGAAGAAGATTTCGTCGAAGAAGCAGCAGTCGGTGATCGACTACAATGTCTTCGAAGGTGTCGAGGTGACCGGCCTGCCCAAATATGTCTTCACGCGCGGCGAGATCGCCGTCGACGATGGCAAGGTGAAGGCGCACCCGGGTCACGGCGAGTTTGTCGGCCGCGAGCCCGGCATGGCCGTCAACAAGGCATTGTCGACCTGGAAGGAACTGGTCGCGCCACGCAAGGTCGAGCGCAAGGGCATTCCGGCGAGCGGGGTGTGATGCGAAGACTGGTCGTGCTGTGTTTGGTGCTGACAATCTCAACAATGGCGGCGGCATGGAGCGAGACACTCCCTGCGTCGGTCGTGTTTAGCAACGAAGCTGCGTGCGAAGCCGCGAAAAATGATGAAAGTTATCCGCTAGAGGCTGCGCTATTGTCTGAGTTGAGCTTTGAAAGCGGAACCCTTTCTTGCGTGTTCGAAGGCGGGCCGCCAATCAGGATCGGAGAAGCGGTAGCCGTCAAATGCAGTGACGTCGCTGATGGCCTTCAGGCTCCGGATCATTTGCAAATTGAAGCATTGGCGGATGAGAGCGGGAGATATCGAGTGATCGACCAGAACGGAGCCGTTCTTGCAGAGGTCGGCTCTTGTTGGTGATGACCTATTCGTCGAAGCCAAATTTGCGGAGCTGGCGTTCGAGACCGATGACGGGCTGAAGCAAGGTTTGTGAATGTTGAAACACTCGGTTTGCACTATTGCTCGGCGCATTCGGCGCACCGTCAACCACTGCTCCCAGAAGTATCCGGCCCTGCGATCTCATTTTTGACTGTTTGGTCGAATTTCGCTGGTTTTCGCTGCGCAAAACCGCTTCTATGCGCAAAAGAAAAATGAGGCGGTGCACTTGAATTCTGCGATTCCTGTCGTCGATGCGAAAGGTCTTGGCCTGACCTTCCAGACCAATGACGGGCCGGTGCATGCGCTGTCCGACGTCGACCTTCAAATCGGCAAGGGCGAGTTTGTTTCCTTCATCGGGCCGTCGGGCTGTGGCAAGACGACATTCCTGCGGGTGATCGCCGACCTGGAACAGCCAACGGCAGGATCGATAACCGTCAATGGCATCAGCCCGCAACAGGCGCGGGAGAAGCGCGCCTATGGCTATGTGTTTCAGGCCGCCGCGCTCTATCCCTGGCGAACGATTGAACGCAATGTGGCGCTGCCGCTCGAAATCATGGGCGTGCCGAAGTCCGAGCAGGCTGAGCGTGTCAAGCGCACCCTGGCGATGGTCAATCTGACCGGATTTGAGAAGAAGTTCCCATGGCAATTGTCGGGCGGCATGCAACAGCGCGCCTCCATTGCGCGCGCGCTCGCCTTCGACGCAGACCTGTTGCTGATGGACGAACCGTTTGGCGCACTGGACGAGATCGTGCGCGATCATCTGAACGAGCAATTGCTGGAGTTGTGGGCGCGGACGGAGAAGACGATCTGCTTCGTCACGCACTCGATTCCCGAGGCCGTCTATCTGTCGACCAAGATTGTTGTGATGAGCCCGCGGCCGGGGCGGGTGACGGATGTGATTGCCTCAACGCTGCCGAAAGAGCGGCCGCTCGACATTCGTGAGACGCCGGAATTTCTGGCCATTGCGGCGCGCGTGCGCGACGGCTTGCGGGCAGGGCACAGCTATGAGGATTGAGGGACGGCAATGACCAAAGCCGGCAAATCCCTCGTCCCCGTCCTGACGATACTCATCATCATCGTCGCGGTCTGGTACGCCGCCGCCTTTTTCATGAACGCGCCATTCCAGCGTGATCTTGACCGGCGTTCCGGGGTCGAGAGCACGTTCTCTGAGCTCGTCGGCAAGACGATGAGCCAGCCAAAGCCGACGCTGCCCGCGCCGCACCAGGTTGCGCAGAACGTTTGGGAAAACACGTTTCTGCGCAAGGTGAACTCGAACCGCAGCCTCGTCTATCACGCATGGGTGACGCTGTCGGCGACGCTGCTTGGCTTCTTCTTTGGCACTGTGCTCGGCGTTGCGATTGCTGTCGGCATCGTGCATGTGCTGACGCTAGACCGGTCGCTGATGCCGTGGATCATTGCCTCGCAGACAATTCCCATCCTGGCGCTGGCGCCGATGATTATCGTGGTGCTGGCGGCGGTCGGCGTTACCGGACTGATCCCGAAGGCGCTGATCTCGACCTATCTGTCATTCTTCCCCGTTGCGGTTGGCATGGTGAAAGGGCTGCGCTCGCCCGAGATCATGCATCTCGACCTGATGCATACCTATAATGCGACGCCGTGGCAGACGTTCTGGAAACTGCGCGTGCCGGCGTCCGTGCCATTCCTGTTTGCCTCGATGAAAGTGGCGGTGGCCGCCTCGCTTGTGGGCGCGATCGTTGGCGAATTGCCGACAGGCGCAGTCGCCGGCATCGGATCAAAACTGCTGGTCGGAGCCTATTACAGCCAGACCATCGACATGTTTGCAGCGCTCGTCGCCGGATCGGTGGTGGCGGCGCTGCTGGTGACGCTGGTTGGCATTGCCGGCCGCATCACCGAACGCGCGATGGGAGCGCGGCCGGCATGACGGGGCGGCGTTTCTCATGGCAATGCCTGGCAGCGTCCGTCCTGGCGCTTCTGGCCATCGCTTTCCTGCCTCTGGTTCAGGCCAGCCCCGAAGTCAATGCGCCGGCGGTTGCGGCGATGATTGCGTTGCTCATCATCACGATGATTGTGGGTGCAACGCTGTTTGACGCCACGCAGGCCAGCCAGTGGGCGAAAGCCGGCGTAACATTCATTGCCGCCCACCTAGGCGCATGGCTATTGCTAGGCGAACTTGATGGCCACAGCGGTGGGGCGGCCTGGTCGTTCTATCTGCTTCTGGTCGCGCTGTGGCTGCTTGCGTGGCGCTGTGCGACGCTGCTTGCCAGCATCAAGCCGGTGACGACCATGCTTCGGCTGGCAGTGCCGGCGCTGTTTGGCGTCTGGCTGCTGATCCTCTGGGAAGGGGTCGTGCGCGGCGCGGGCATACCGTTTATCCTGTTGCCGCCGCCGAGCGCCATCGGCGTGCGCATTGCGTCGTCGATCCCGATCCTGCTGGCCGACATCAACCAGACTGTCTTCAAGGCGGCGTTGGGCGGTTATCTGATCGGCTGTGGGTCCGGGTTTGCGGTCGCGATCCTCGCCGACCGCTATCTGTTCCTGCGGCGCGGGTTGATACCGATCGGCAACATGGTGTCGGCGCTGCCGATCATCGGCGTCGCGCCGATCATGGTGATGTGGTTCGGGTTCGGCTGGGAATCGAAGGCGGCTGTCGTTGCCATCATGACGTTCTTCCCGATGCTGGTGAACACGGTTGCCGGGCTTGCCACCGCAGGCGCGATGGAGCGCGATCTGATGCGCACCTATGCGGCGGGGTATTGGCAAACGCTCGGCTCGCTGCGACTTCCGGCTGCGATGCCTTTCATTTTCAACGCCTTGAAAATCAACTCAACACTGGCGATGATCGGCGCTATCGTTGCCGAATTCTTCGGCACGCCGGTCGTGGGAATGGGATTCCGCATCTCGACCGAAGTCGGCAGGATGAATGTCGACATGGTCTGGGCGGAGATTGCGGCGGCCGCGGTCGTAGGGTCACTGTTCTACGGCATTCTCGCTCTGATTGAGCGTTCCGTGACGTTTTGGCATCCGTCTGTCCGTGGTGGGTAGGCGACTTCAGAGGGTAACAGAATGAAAAAAATCGCACTTTCATTGCTTGCCGGCAGCGCGATGTCGCTGGCCTCGTTCAGCGCCTGGGCGGCTGACGCCGTGACGCTGCAGCTGAAATGGGTGACGCAGGCGCAGTTCGCCGGTTACTACGTCGCCAAGGACAAGGGCTTCTACACCGAGGAAAACCTCGATGTGACGATCAAGCCGGGCGGACCGGACATTGCGCCTGAACAGGTGATCGCCGGCGGCGGCGCTGACGTCATCGTCGACTGGATGGGCGGCGCGCTGGCGGCCCGCGACAAGGGAGTCAACCTCGTCAATATTGCCCAGCCGTTCAAGAAGGCGGGCATGGAGCTGGTGTGCCCGAAGGATGGCCCGGTGCAGACCGAAGCCGATTTCAAGGGCAAGACGCTGGGCGTCTGGTTCTTCGGCAATGAATATCCGTTCTACGCCTGGATGAACAAGCTCGGCCTTCCCACCGAAGGCGGCGCGGATGGCGTCAATGTGTTGAAGCAGTCATTTGACGTGCAGCCGCTGATCCAGAAGCAGGCCGACTGCATTTCTGTCATGACCTACAATGAATACTGGCAGCTGATCGACGCGGGCTACAAGCCGGAAGACCTTATCGTGTTCAACTACACCGCGATGGGCGTCGATCTGCTGGAAGACGGCCTCTATGTGATGCAGGACAAGCTCAGCGATCCGGCCTTTGAAGACAAGATGGTTCGCTTCGTGCGCGCTTCTATGAAGGGCTGGAAGTATGCTTCTGAAAATCCGAAGGAAGCTGCCGAGATCATTATCGAGAACGGCGGCCAGGACGAAAACCATCAGGAGCGTATGATGGGCGAGGTGGCGAAGCTGATCGACAATGCCGATGGCAAGCTGATCGAAGCCGCCTACCAGCGCACGGCGGACGCGCTGGTGGCGCAGAAGATCATCACCAAAACACCGGAAGGCGCTTGGACGGCTGCGATCACCGACAAGGCGATCAAGTAGTCATCTGGCCATTTGAGCCGGTCGAGGGGGCGGGTGACCGCCCCCTTTCTACTCCAGGTTCGAATTTTGAATGGCAGTCGGGCCGTTTTGGCGCGGGTTGGTCCAAACCTATTTCGATTGAGGAATTTTGATGACCTACATCAAGACCATTTCATATGACGAATCGACTGGCCGCCTCAGGCAGCTTTACGACAGGGTCAAAGGCCCGGATAACAATGTCGACAACATCATGATGGCGCACAGCCTGAGGCCGCACACGATGGATGGCCATATGGCGATCTATAAATACGTGTTGCATCATTCGGCCAATACGGTGCCAAAATGGTTCCTCGAGGCTATTGGTGTGACGGTGTCGCACATCAATGCCTGCGCCTATTGTTTCGACCATCACTATGCCGGCATGGCGCGCCTGCTGGGTGACACAGGCAAGGCAGAGGCTATGCGGCGCGCGATCGTTGCAGGCGATTTTGCTTCCGGGTTTGACCCGCGTGAGCAGGTAGGCTTGGCCTATGCCGCCAAACTGACGCGAGAGCCATCGGCACTGCGTGCAGCGGATGTCGATCGCCTGCGAGACGCTGGCTATGATGACGGGCAAATCCTCGAGATCAATCAGGTCGCGGCCTATTTCGCCTATGCCAACCGCACAGTGCTTGGGCTGGGTGTCAACACTGACGGCGATATATTGGGCCTGTCACCGAACAATTCGGACGACCCGAACGACTGGTCACATCGTTAACGACATTGTTCTGCCGCGCGCACAAGGACAGGTTGTGCGCTAACGGCAATTTTACGTTTCTGGTAGACGCTGGAGCGCTCGACCAAAGGAAAGGTCATGCGCTACGTTGTCATCATCATGACCATCACATTCTATGTGCTTTGGCAGTCGCTCTATGACGACTGGCACATGACGCATGTCATCATGAATGAACTGAACCGCCTCTGGCGGATGACCGGCTTCTGATCGGATCGCTCAGGCCGTAGCCTGAAACGAGATTGACCCCGCCAGTTCTGTTGCGAGCCTCAAGCTGCTGGCCGCCGCCACCGCCATTTGAGGCAACAGCATCCATTCCAGTGTCCAGGCTGAGCCGGAGCGCTCTCCTTCGTGGACAAGCGCTTGGTGCATGCCAGCGAGCAGCGTGGCATTGAAGCGTGCCAGCGTCACAAGCATTTCAGCTTGAACCGGATTCATCTTGTGCGGCATGGCAGATGAGCCGCCGCCAGACGCAAGTCTGACCTCGCCGACCTCTGATTGCGCCAATAGCGCAATATCTTGCCCGAACTTGCCGAGCGATCCAGTCAAGAGAGACAGAACCGAGGCGAGGGCGGCAATGGCGTCCCGCTCACTGTGACGGGCGCGGTCCGGGAGACCAAGTTCGAGTATCTGAGCCATGCGTGCAGCGACCGCAGGACCTTTAGAGCCAAGCTTTTCCAAGGTGCCCGCCGCGCCGCCAAAATGCAGAACCGCAACGTCTGATATAGCAGTAGTAAGGCGATGGCGGTTGCGGACCAGCGGATCGCGCCAGCTGGCGATCTTTCGTGACGCCGTGACGGGAATCGCCGCCTGCATACGCGTGTGAGCCATGACCGGTACAGCGCCATCGCGGGCTTCAAGGGTGTCCAACGCCGCGACAAGACGATCAATTTGGGCATCATATTTTACGCCGAGCCGCTTGAGGCGCAGGGCCAGGCTGGTGTCGATCACGTCCTGGCTGGTTGCGCCGAAGTGGACATGGCCCGCAACATTTGCCGGCAGGCTTTCGCGCAGTTGACGCACAAGCTCCGGCACCACGACGCCGTCTATCGCCACACCTGCGGCGAGCGCGGTCCGATCAAGCTCTACCTCTGCAAGCCGCGCGGCAATCACGTCTGCTGTTTCGGCGGGAATCACACCCTCCGCGCCTTCGGCTTCGGCCAGCGCGGTTTCAAAAGTGATCATCTCGACCAAAGCCTGATCGGACGAAAACAGGTTTGCCGTCTCGGGATCGCCGATCAGGCCTGTGAACAACGGATCTTCAAAAGGCGAAACGCTCATGACCTGTTATCGCAAAGGATCAGATGTCGAAGAAGACGGTTTCATTTGGCCCTTGCAGATTGACATCGAAGACATACACGCCGTCCTGCTTCGAAGCGATCAGCGTCGGGATGCGGTTCTTGTGCTCGAGCCGTTGCAGGATCGGATCAGCGTCGTTGGCTTTCTCCTCGTCAGGGAAATACATGCGTGTTTGAAGGCCGATGTTGATCCCGCGGGCGACGATCCATACCGTGATGTGCGGCGATTGAGGGCGGCCGTCGCGAAACTGAACCGAACCTGGCTTGATCGTCTCGAATTCACAGACTCCGGTCTCCATATCCGTCGCCTTGCGGCCCCAGCCGGTAAAATTCGGATCGGCGGTTCCTCGCGTCTCGGATGGGGAGTTGTAGAGACCATTTGCATCGGCCTGCCATATCTCGATCAGCGCATCTTTCAGCGGCGTGTTAGCGCCATCAATGACGCGCATGCGCACGGTGATGCGCTCGCCCCTGGTCTTGTCGTTGACCAGCGCCTCACCAAGATCATGCGGATAGACGCCCGTGATCCCGGCGAAATTGGGAGTGAGGCCGATATGGACATAGGGCCCTGCGGTCTGGGAGGCCGATTCCTTGAGGCGGTTCAGTGATTGAGTCATGTCAGTTCCCTATCGGTAGATGTCCGAGCGATGTCCGATTTGAAGCACCAGCACGGTCAGCACATTGTCTTTCAGTTCGCAGATCAGGCGGTAGTCGCCGACCCGGTAGGACCAATAATTGCCCAACTCCGCCTGAAGCGGTTTGCCCAGTTGCCTGACATCATCCAGAGGGGCGACGCGTGTCGCCAAGTATGTAGTGATCCTCCGCGCAACCTGGCGGTCCAACTTGCCAAGTGACTTGCGTGCGCCTTGTGAGAGATCAATCGTCCAAGCCAAGTTCGCGGATCACTTCTGCCAGAGGTGTTGTCTTCTCTTCACCCCGCCTGATGCGTTCAGAAATCTCGACCGCCGCATAATAGTCCTCCATATCCTGCAGGTTCCGGGTGATCAGCTCGCGCAGGTAGTAGGCCTTGGTACGGCCGGTGCGTGCGGCAAGGGCATCCAGTCGGGCTTCAATTTCAGGTTCAAGTCTGATCGAGGTCGGCATGGTCAGTCCACATTTTGAATACATGTATTCTCTGTATTCAATGTAGTTCGTTCTTGGTGGTGCCGCAATTCAATTCCCCTCCATCCGGTTCTCGAACATGGTCGAGCGGCGGCCGCGCAGCACGATGTCGAACTTGTAGGCGCGCGAATCCATCGGGATTGTCGCCTGCATGTCGAGCGCAGCTATGAGCTGATCGATGGCTGCCTTGTCAGGAATCGTGCGCACGATAGGGCAATGCCAGATCATCGGATCGCCCTCAAAATACATCTGGGTGATCAGGCGCTGGGCGAAGCCGTGGCCAAACACCGAGAAATGGATGTGGGCGGGACGCCAGTCGTTCGGCCCGTTCGGCCAGGGGTATGGGCCGGGCTTGATGGTGCGGAAGGCGTAGGAACCATCTTCTCCGGTGATGGCGCGACCGCAGCCGCCAAAATTCGGATCGAGCGGCGCGAGGTAGGTTTCTTTCTTGTGACGGTAGCGCCCGCCGGCGTTGGCCTGCCAGAACTCCAGCAGTGCGCCCGGCACACCCACGCCACGTTCGTCGAGCACCCGTCCATAAACAATGATGCGCTCGCCGATCGGGCTTTCGCCCGGTTTGGCGAAATTCTTGATGAGGTCGTTGTCAAATTCGCCGAGCATTGAGTGACCGAATACGGGGCCAGTGATCTCGGAGATCGTATTGTCGAGCGAGATCATTGCCCGCTGTGGCGAGCGCAGCACGGACGTCTTGTAGAATGGTGTTAACGCTGGCGGGTGCCAGGTGCGGTCACGTGCAAAAAAGGATCCCGTTTCGGGCGATTTGTTGCTCATGGCTGTCTCCTCAATTGCCTGCATCGAGTTCGGCAAAGACCTGCTTCATCACCTTGATGGCGTGGTTGGCGGCCGGCACCCCTGCATAGATCGCCACATGGAACATAACCTCGCGCAGATCGTCCCGTGATGCGCCGGTGTTGAGCGTGGCGCGCGTGTGAAGCGCCAGTTCATCCCATTGGCCGAGCGCCGCCAGAATGGCGATGGTCAGCATCGAACGCTCGCGTTTAGGAATGCCCGGCCGGGTCCAGACATCGTGCCAGGCAGCTCCGGTAATGAAGTCCTGGAAATCGGCGTCGAAGTCAGTGCGCTTCTTGCTGGCGGCGTCGACCCAGGCGTCACCCAGAACCGACCTTCGGGTCTTCATGCCGCCGGCAAGCCGTTCTTTTGCAGTCTTGTCGTTCATGTCCCGTGTCCGGTCAAAATGGCAGTCCGACGTAGTTTTCGGCGAGTGCGGTTGAGGCTGCGCGCGAGCCAACGAGATATTCCAGTTCGGCTTCCTGGATGCGCTGACCGAACGGTCCGTTGTCAGGGAAGAGATGCATCAACGATGTCATCCACCAGGAAAAGCGCTCTGCCTTCCATACGCGCGCGAGCGCGCGAACTGAGTAGGCGTCGATGCCGGCAGCGGATTTGTCGGCATAAAACTCCCTGAGACCTTCAAACAGATAGTGGACATCGCTTGCAGCCAGATTCAAACCCTT
Source organism: Mesorhizobium sp. (assembly GCA_036742015.1). Lineage (GTDB taxonomy): Bacteria > Pseudomonadota > Alphaproteobacteria > Rhizobiales > Rhizobiaceae > Mesorhizobium_A. The sequence continues at coordinate 12,800 of DAINRF010000047.1, forward strand.
GGCGCCGGTGGGCGGCACGATATGGGCAGCGTCTCCAACAAGAAACATCCGGCCGAAACGCATTGGTTCGGCAACGAAGGAGCGCAGCGGTGCGACAGATTTTTCAACAGAGGGACCGGTTATCATGGACTCGGCTGTCGATGCCGGCAGGCGCCGGCGGATCTCGTCCCAGAATTGCTGGTCGCTCCAGTTGTCCGCATTCGCATCAGCGCCGACCTGGATGTAGTAACGGCTGCGGCTGGCGGAACGCATGGAGCAAAGCGCAAAGCCGCGCTCGTGGTTGGCGTAGATCAGTTCATGATTGACCGGCGGGAGGTCTGCGATGACGCCAAGCCAGCCAAACGGGTAGACCCGCTCGAATGTCTTCAAAACAGATCCGGGCGCAGCCTTGCGCGATGCGCCATGAAAACCGTCGCAGCCGGCAATGAAGTCGCAGTCGAGGCGTTGATCCTTGCCGTCGTGAGTGAATGTGATGAACGGCTTTTCGCTGTCGAACCCTGCAGGGACGACATTGGAAGCCTCGTAGAAGGTCTTGCCGCCGGTTTCAGCGCGGCGCTCCATCAGATCAAGCGTCACTTCGGTCTGACCATAGACCATCACACGCTTGCCACCGGTCAAGTCTGCCAAGTCAATACGATGGCGCTTGCCGTCAAAGGTCAGATCAAAGCCGTCATGGAGCAAACCTTCGCGTTGCATGCGCCCCCCGGCTCCGACCTGATCCAGAAGGCGGCAAACACCCTCCTCAAGCACGCCGGCGCGAATGCGCTCCAGCACGTGTTCGCGGGTTGAACGCTCAAGAATGACATTGTCTACGCCGATAGACGTGAGCAATTGCCCGAGTAACAAGCCAGATGGTCCCGAGCCGATGATGGCGATCTGAGTGCGCACCTTGTCCTCCCTGATGCGCTTGCACAATGCGGGCGAAGAAATGCCTTCTCAATGGACATTCGAAGCATCTGATTGCACAATCGGGTCAATATGGCGCGGCAATCCAATATCGTCCCAGACTATCGGCTTTATCGGGAGACGCCACGCGAAGTTGCGGCGTTCTGGATCCACTCGGAACCGATTCCTGATCGCACTCACCTGCATCGTTGGGAAATTTCAGCCCACCGCCACCCGGCACTATTCCAGATTTTTCATGTCACGAAAGGCAGCGGCGAAATCGTCAGTGGCAAGACCGTGACGCCTTTTGAAGCGCCTTGCGTGCTGTTCATTCCGCCGTCGGCGGTCCATGGCTTCCGCTTTGCCCGCGATGTCGATGGTGAGGTGGTGACGGCGCTGGCGGACCGGCTAACCGCTGTTGCGGCGTCCGATCGCGGTATTGGCGCGTTTGCCCAGGACATTCGTGTGGTGTCGGCCGATGAGGAAAGCGTTGGCGCCAGCATGGCGCGCATTGCCGCGGAGATGGCCAAGTCTGCGCTTGGGCGCATTGTTGTGCTTGAGGCGCTCGTGGCGCTTGTCGTCGCTGATCTTGCGCGCGCCTGGCAGGCACAGCCGCATGGGCACGATGTTGCCGTGACGACTGACCCGAGGTTCGAGGCGCTACGCACAGCGATTGACCTGCATTTCAGAGAAGGGCGGCCGCTTGAGTTCTATGCTGAGGCGGTGGGTCTGTCGCCAAGTCAGCTCAATCGCATTGCACGCCGCGAGGCGGGTCAAACCGTGCAGGGCTTGCTGGCCCGCCGCATCGTTGACACCGCTCGGCGTGAACTCGTGTTCACTCCGACGCCGGTGGCGGCGATTGCGGAATCGCTCGGTTTTGCCGATCCGGCCTATTTCAACCGCTTCTTCCGCAAGCAGACCGGCATGACTCCCGGTGCATTCCGGGCACAGGAGCGCGGCCGGCTGGTTTAGCCGGCAACGATCAGGTGGTCAGACTTCAGCCAGAAGGGCGGGAGGCATAGTGGTGTCGATGACAGCGGCAGGATTGAGGGCTTCACGTCGACGCCCAAATGATTGGCCATGAAAGCGCGGCGCGCCTCGATGCGGACCATCGCTGCCGGATGACGGGCGGAAAGTTCGGCCCGAAGGTTCTCGTCAGCGAATGCTACGGCATCTTCGCAGTTCAGCGCCCATGAGCCGGGCATCGGCACGGGAATTACATCGACCTGGAACGGCATGCCGGACGCAATCGGTTCATTGGAGCCGGGCCTTATCGGGCTGTTCATCCATTCCTCATGGCCGGTCAGGTGGCCAGGATTGAGCGCCGACCGCAGGCCGCCTTCGGCCAGCTTCGCCACGACCGCATCGTAGAGAACTCCGCCTGCCACGCCGATGTCAGCCACATCGTACCAGCACTTCAGACCGTCGAAATAGGACGTAGCGAGCTTCAGGAAGGCGTCGTTACCGGTATCAAACAATCCGGCCCGCGATGATAAGGCACCCCAGAAGCCGATTGCGGTCGTTACGCCATCGCCGCGCTGGATCATTCGGGCGGTCGGGCTTCGCAGGCCGATGACCGGGTTTCTGCCAGAAGCGGAGGCAAGCATGACATGGCAGTTGATCGGGTCGCCCTGGTAGCTCATTCGGCTGGCCGCGATGAACTCGCTATCGCCGTCTCGAGCGCCGTTGACGATGCGCCAAACTGCTTGCGAGGCGCGCATCGCAGACCATTCCCATGCGGCGATCTGGTCGGCGTCGACGATGGCGCGAAGGCCAGTTTCGGGATGCATCATCACCGGCGTCGCGTCATGCAGCGCGCCTCCAGAACCGATGACCTGCCGTATGGCCGAGACATAGACGGACGGCACAAAGAACGTGTCGAAGTCGCCTTCGCGCTCGTATTGCTCAAGATATTTCCAGCCAACCAGCCCAACGCTGTCGCCGGCACTGACACCAGCATCACGCAGCCTGCCGGATAGCCGAGGGTGGCTGGTGCGGTCCTGTGCCATCAGGCTGAGCGACTGCGCGACAAGCACCTGCAAATCGGGCAGACGGGCGAGCGGCGCGTAGCTTTGCGATTCATTGCCCGTCAGGAGAATACGGCGGCCACCTGACCCAAGCAGGAGCAGCGCCTCCTCGAACCGGGGTTCAAAACCGGTCAGGAAAGCAATATTGCCGAGGTGTTCACGGTCGGCATAGACGACCAGCCAGTCGAAGCCGGCGCGCTCATAGGCGGCGTTGGCGCGCCGGGCGAAGGTTTCGCGCGGGATGTCGGGCTGCGAACCCGGGTCGCCGAAATCTGGTACGTCGATCTGGCGCAGCCGGGTCATCTTCATTTGCCTTCGCGGATCTGAGTGAGTGTCCGCGCGGGCGTGATCGCTTCCGGGTCGAGCTTGACCTCGATGATCGCTGGCTTGCCCGAAGCTTTGGCGCGGTCGAAGGCGGCGGCAAACTCGTCCGTTGTCTCGATTGTCTCGCCATGTCCGCCAAAGGCGCGGGCATAGGCAGCGAAGTCTGGATTGTTCAGCTGTGTGCCCGAAACGCGGCCGGGATAGTCGCGTTCCTGATGCATCCGGATCGTGCCATAGATGCCGTTGTTCAAAATGACGACGACGATCGGCAGACCATATTGCACGGCGGTCGCGAACTCCTGGCCGTGCATGAGGAAGTCGCCGTCGCCGGCCCACACCAGCACGTCGCGCTCGGGGAACAGCGCCTTGGCAGCGACGCCCGCCGGCACGCCATAACCCATCGAGCCTGATGTTGGCGCGGCCTGCGTGTTGAATTTGCGGTAGCGGTGGAAGCGGTGCATCCAGGTGGCAAAGTTGCCGGCTCCGTTGCAGACCACGACGTCGTCTGGAAGCACCTGCTCAAGATGGCGCATTATCGGCCCCATCAGCACCTTGCCCGGTCCGGTTTCAGGCGGTGTCGACCATTTAAGATAGTCCTGATGCAGCTCTTCGGTCCGGTTTGCCCAGACCGGCGTGCGGTCGGGCCGGGTGCCTGAAAAAACTTCGGCGAAGGACGAGGGCGATGCATTGATCGCTACAGCCGGACGATAGACGCGGCCAAGCTCGTGCGGGTCAGGATAGACATGCACCAGCGTCTGGTCCGGATACGGGCTCTTCAGGATCGTGTAGTCGGCTGACGGCATTTCGCCAAAGCGGCAACCAACCAGCAGCACGAGGTCAGCGTCCTTGACGTATTGCACCAGCTTCGGATTGGCCCCGATGCCAAGCTCACCCGCATAGTTGTCGTGAAGCTGGTCGCACAGCGACTGGCGGCGGAACGAGCAGGTAACGGGCAGCGACCAGGCAGACACGGCGGCGCACATCTTCCTGGCGGATTCTTCTGTCCAGCGCGTACCGCCCATGATGACGACCGGGCGCTCAGCCTTGCCGAGCAGGGTTTTAAGCTTGGCCATTTCCTGTTCGCCTGGACGGGTCTCGACCGCAGTCCAATGTAACGGCGCAACCGTCTCGACTTCGTCGGTCAGCATGTCTTCGGGCAGCGAGATGACAACGGGACCGGGGCGGCCCGAGGTCGCGACCGAAAAGGCGCGGGTGACAATTTCGGGAATGCGCGCCGCGTCGTCGATCTCCACGACCCATTTGGCGATGTCGCCAAAGAACCGTTTGTAGTCGACTTCCTGGAACGCCTCGCGCTCCTTGATGCCACGCGCAATCTGACCGATGAACAGGATCATCGGGTTGGAGTCCTGCCGGGCGATGTGAACGCCCGCCGACGCGTTGGTCGCTCCGGGGCCGCGCGTGACAAAGCAGATGCCGGGTTTGCCAGTCAGCCGGCCTTCGCAATCGGCCATCATTGCCGCGCCGCCTTCCTGACGGCAGACGATGTTCTTGATCTTGGAATCATGGAGTGCATCGAGCACTGCAAGATAGCTTTCGCCCGGCACCGAAAAGATGCGCTCGACGCCATTGGCTTCCAGAGCGTCGACAATCAGCTGGCCGCCAGTTCTCATTCTTCTGTCTCCAGTTCGGCGAGGATTTCTGCCGTGTGTTCGCCAAGGCGCGGCGAGGGCCGGTCATAGACCAGCGGGGTTGCGCCAAACAGCATCGGCGCGCGCACTGAAGGCAGCGTCGTGCCGTGGCCGTCAGCAAGATCCATGCGCATGCCACGAGCCACGACCTGCGGGTCGCCAAAGGATTCGGCTATGTTGTTGATCGGGCTGGCCGGCACATTTGCGGCGTCGAGCCTTGGCAGCAGGTCGGACTTGGACCAGCCGGCGAGCGCCGCGATGATCGCCTCGCGCAGCGTCTTGCGATTGGCGACGCGGGCCGGGTTGGTGGCGTAGTCCGGATTGCTCGCCAGATGCTCAAGGCCGACGACGGAAGTGAAGCGCGAAAACTGCCCGTCATTTCCGACGGCAAGAATGATGTGCCCGTCTTTCACCGGCAGCACCTCGTAGGGCGCGATGTTCATGTGGGCATTGCCCATCTGGATCGGCGGATTGCCGGAGACGAGGTAGTTGAGGTTCTGGTTGCCCAGCACTGCGACCTGGGTGTCGAGCAGCGCCATATCGATATGCTGGCCTTCGCCAGTGGCTTCCGCGTGGCGCAGTGCCGCCTGAATGGCGATCACCGAATAGAGGCCGGTAAAGATGTCGGAGATGGCGACGCCGGCCTTCTGTGGCTCGCGGCCAGCTTCGCCGGTGATCGACATCATGCCGGCCATGCCCTGGATGATGAAGTCATAACCGGCGCGCGGGGCGTAGGGGCCGGTCTGGCCAAAACCGGTGATCGAACAATAGACGAGGCGCGGGTTGAGCGCTTTAACTGCGTCATAGTCGAAGCCGTATTTCTTCAGGCCTCCGACCTTGAAGTTCTCGATCAGCACATCGGCGCCGGCGATCAGCTGGCGCAGGGTCCCGGCGCCTTCCTGGGTCGTGAAGTCGAGCGTGACAGACCGCTTGCCTCGATTGGTCGAATGGTAATAGGCGGCAGACAGGTTCTCGCCTTCGGCTCCCTGAACAAACGGCGGGCCCCATTTGCGTGTGTCGTCGCCGCCATCGGGGTTTTCGATCTTAACCACGTCAGCGCCCAGATCGGCCAGGACCTGACCGGCCCAGGGGCCCGCCAGGATGCGGGCGAGTTCTATGACGCGGACGCCGGAAAGGGGAGGATTTGACATAGCGGTTGCCTAGCAGAGTTGGCGAGGGGGTGTCACGCCACGGGAATGATCGTGTCGAGCCAGGTACCAAATTCCTGCATCGCCTGATCGCGGTTGAGCTCGTTCAAGGTCTCGTGACGGGTATCGGCGTAAATCTTTGAATTCAGATTCGAAAAGCCCATCGCCTTGAGGCGCGAGGCGAGCTTCTCAATAGCCTTGCCGTTGTTCGTGGCCGGGTCCTGGTCTCCGCCGATCAGATAGAGAGGCAGGTCCCGCCGCATTGTGGAATAGCGGCTTTCGACCGCACCGTTGAGGATGAAGCCGAACACGTCGCGCCACATCGAGATCGACGCGTCCCAGCCACACAGCGGATCGGCGACATATTTTGCCACCTCTGCCTCGTCATGCGACAGCCAGTCGAACAGGGTCTTGTGACCCTTGATGCCTTTGCCCCAAGTCTGGAAGGTGATTTTTGGCAGAATGCGTGATGGTACGTCGGAGCCCAGCCGCATGCGTTCGAAAGCCAGAACGGCAAGCGCGGCGCGCGGGACCAGCCCGCCGGTCAGATCCGAATTCCAGATCGAGCCGGCTGCGACGCGGGCGGAATGGGTGTGCAGGAAGTTCATGCAGATCATGCCGCCCATCGAGTGGCCCATGGCGACGACCGGCAGGCCGGGATATTCCGTAGCGATCAGATCATGGACGGCAGCGACATCGGCGATGACCTTGTCGCCGCCATCCTTGTCGGCAAAGCGGCCAAGCGGCGCGTCCGGCGCCTTGGTCGAGCCGTGGCCGCGATGGTCCTGCGCATAGGTGGCAAAACCTCTGCTGGCGAGGAAGTCGGCAAAGCGGTCATAGCGCGCCGCATGTTCGGCGAGGCCGTGATTGACCTGAACGACCCCGCGGGCGCGGCCGTCGGCGCGTCGCGAATAGAGGTTGAGCTTTGCGCCGGTGGGCGAGTTCACCGTGGTCTGGCGGTCGAAGGACATGGCTGGTTCCTCATTGTGCAGCGGGCGCACTGTGTTCCGGCAGTTGTCCGTTTTTCATGCACGATCAGTCAAGTGCAGTGCGATTGCCCTTTGCTGACCGGAAAGAGTTTCACACAAACTTGCGGATTGCCGTTGCGTCATTGGGTTGCAAACGGGGCAGGGGCGCTGTTTGATCCCCGTCGGGAACACTCATTAAAAGATGGAGACACATCCATGCTGACCAGACGCACATTTTCACTTGCGGCGGCGACCCTGCTTGCCGGCATTTCCTTTGGCGCGCCGGCATTTGCCGAAACCGACATCAAGTTCACACTGGACTGGAAGTTTGAAGGTCCAGCCGCCGGCTTCTTCCTCGCCCAGGACAAGGGCTACTTCAAGGATGCCGGGCTGAATGTCACCATCGACACCGGTAACGGTTCGGTCGAGGCTATTCCGCGTGTCGCTACCGGCACCTATCAGATGGGCTTTGGCGACATCAACTCGCTGATCAAGTTCCTTGACACCGACCCGACTCAGAAGGTCAAGGCGGTAATGGTGGTCTATGAGCGGCCGCCATTCTCTATCATTGGCCGCAAATCGAAGGGTGTGACCACGGATCCGAAGTCGGTCGAAGGCAAGAAACTTGGCGCACCGCCGCCAGACGGTGCGTTCGCCCAGTGGCCGGCCTTTGTTCAGGCGGCAGGCATTGATGCATCGAAGGTGACGATCGAAAGCGTCGGCTTCCCGGTGCGCGAACCGATGCTGGCGCAGGGCCAGGTCGACGGCATCTTTGGCTTTGCATTTTCTTCGGTGCTTAATCTGAAAGCGCAGGGCGTGCCGGCTGACGACATTTCGATGATCCTGATGGCCGAGAACGGTCTCGACCTCTACGGCAACTCGATCATGGTCAACACCGACTTTGCGGCCGCCAACCCCGATGCTGTGAAGGGCTTTGTGAAGGCGCTCGCGAAAGGCTTTGCCGATGCGGTCGCTGACCCTGCCGCCGGTGCAGCAGCCGTGCTGAAGCGTAATGAGGTGCTGAAACTGGATGTCGAGACCGAACGTCTGAAAATGGCGAACGACCTCAACATCAAGACACCCTATGTGGTGACCAACGGGTTCGGTGGCATTGATGATGCGAAGCTGGCAAAGTCGATCGAGTATCTAACGCTGTCGATGAAGCTGACCGGCAAGGTGAAGCCTGAGCAGATCTTTGACGCGTCGTTCCTGCCGCCGAAGGAAGAGCGGATGCTGCCGTAGGCAGTGCTAACCCTCCCCCTTGCGGGGAGGGTCGAACCGCAGGTTCGGGGTGGGGGTGCAATCTCTCACGTCGACCCCCCGCTCACCTTGTTCGCGACCCTCCCCACAAGGGGAGGGTGAGGGCTGGCGCACAATGACCAATCTTGTTTCCATCTCCGACGTCGATATGCGCTATGGCGGGCCGGGCGGCCTGCTGGCGGTACAGGGGCTGACTCTCGATGTCGCCAAGGGCGAGTTCGCCGCCGTGGTCGGACCGTCCGGCTGTGGAAAGTCAACGCTGATGAAGCTCGTCACCGGTCTCTATCTGCCACAGAACGGCATTGTGACGGTTGCGGGCGAGCGTGTGACCAAGCCGGTGTCGATTGTCGGCATGGCGTTCCAGAATCCGACCATGCTGCCCTGGCGGACCACGCTCGACAACATCCTGCTGCCGCTTGAGATCGTCGAGAAACATCGCAAGCGGCTGCGCTCGCACAAGGCCGAATATGTCGCCAAGGCCGAGAAGCTGCTGGAGACGGTTGGCCTGAAAGGTTTTGGGCAAAAGTATCCCTGGCAATTGTCAGGCGGCATGCAGCAGAGGGCAAATCTCTGCCGCGCACTGATCCACGAGCCGGACCTGCTGATGCTGGATGAACCGTTCGGCGCGCTCGACAGCTTTACCCGTGAAGAGCTGTGGTGCGTCATCCGCGACCTGCATGCTGCGCAAGGCGTGACGATCATACTCGTTACGCATGACCTGCGAGAGGCAGCGTTTCTCGCCGACAAGATTTTTGTCATGAGCTCGCGGCCTGGCCGCATCCTGCAAGAGCGCCAGGTGCCGTTTCCCAGACCACGCGAGCTCGATATTTTGTATGAGCCGGCGTTCAACGACCTCGTGCACGAATTGCGCGCGGCTATTGCTGATGCAAGGAGCGCAGCATGAGCGGGACAGGTTTTCAGCGCGCCGCGCCGTGGGTCTATACAATCGGCTTGTTCGTTGTGTGGGAACTGGTGGTGCGCGCCTTTGGCATCGCCCAATATGTGCTGCCGGCGCCTTCGGTCATTTTCCAGTCGATCATCGATTATTGGCCGGCGATCTGGAAAAATTCGCTGCAGACACTTTATACGACGCTGGTCGGTTTTGCGCTGGCGATTGTCGGCGGCATGGCGCTTGGCCTGCTCGTCGGCTGGTCGAAGTCGATCTATGCAGGGCTTTACCCATTGATGATCGGCTTCAACGCCATTCCCAAGGTGGCTGTGGTGCCGATCCTGGTGATCTGGTTCGGCATCGGCACGATACCGGCGGTTCTGACGGCTTTCCTGATTTCGTTCTTTCCGATCGTTGTGAACGTCGCGACCGGGCTGGCGACCATCGAGCCGGAGACCGAGGATGTGCTGAGGGCGCTTGGCGCGAAGAAGATGGACATCATGCTGAAAGTCGGCATTCCGCGCTCGATGCCATATTTCTTCGGTTCGCTGAAGGTGGCGATCACACTTGCCTTTGTCGGTTCGGTCGTGTCGGAAACCGTTGCTTCCAACAACGGCCTTGGCCAGATGATGTCGGCAGCGCAATCGCAGTTCAACGTGCCGCTGGTCTGGGCGGGGCTTATCATGCTCGCGATCGAGGGCATCATCATGTACGCGGTCATGGCCTGGCTCGAAATGCGCATGACAGGCTGGGCTCATCGCGGGCAGGGCGGCCAGGTCTGATTTGCTTTCCCGGCATTCCGGTTGCGGAGTTGCCGGACCCGTCCTGCGGAACCGCAGGGCGGGTTTTTTCGTTGCCGCAATGACCCGCGACGTCGTTGAGCTATCCTTTCTGACCAGATAGCTGATTGCAGCGGCCAATGACGCTACAAACGCCTTCACTTTTAGACTGGAGAAGAACATGAGCCGCATGATTTTCGTCAACCTGCCTGTCTCCGACCTCGAAAAGTCCATTGTCTTCTATGAGGGGATCGGGGGGACAAAGAACCCGCAATTTTCTGACGAGACGGCCGCCTGCATCGTCATTTCAGAAACGATCTTTGTGATGCTGCTGACGCATCCGAAATTCAGTTCGTTCACGTCGAAGAAGATCATAGATGCGCACAAGGACGTGCAGGCGCTGCTGGCGCTGAACGCCGATACGAAAGAAGCCGTCGACGAGATGGTGAACAAGGCGAAAGCCGCCGGCGGCAAACTCGATCCTACGCCGACGCAGGATATGGGCTTCATGTATGGCCGCTCGTTTGAAGATCCCGACGGCCACATCTGGGAAGTGTTCTGGATGGACCCGGCTGCTGTGAACGGCGGGTGAGGCGAGTGGCGCGTCACACACACGGCATGCCGCCAGCCAGACTTGATCTGCCTACAGTTTGAAAGTGCGCACCTCGTTGCCGCGTTCAAGATTGCGGTTGGCGCGAAACGTTGCTGCGCGCCCGGCGTTGCGTTCCGCATCGTTCATGGCCTGCAACAGCCCTTCAAGCCGCGCCAGCGCACGCGCCTTGTTGCGATGCTGCGAGCGCTCTTCACGCGCGAGCACAGACAGCCCGGTCGGGATGTGTGTTGCCCGCACCGCGCTATCGGTTGTGTTCTGATGCTGGCCGCCCGGACCGCCCGCCCGCAAAGTCTCGAAGCGGACATCGGTGCGGTCAAGCGGCCCGTGATGGGCGGCGCGTTCGACCGGCTCGATCCTGGAAACGCCAACAAACCAGTTGCGCCGCTTGTGGCCAGGCCGCACCGGGCTCGTAAAGATGAAGCGGATGGTTCCGAGAAAGCTCGCCGAGACGGTGTGTTCGTTGTCGCCCTCAATCGTGACAGTGGCGGACTTTGGTCCGTGTCTGTCGGGTGCTTCGCCAAGGTGGACTTCAGCCGTGCAGTTGTCGCGCCGGGCTGCTGCCCGGATTTCGGAGATCAGGGACGCGAGCGCGATGCGGCACTCGACCGGCCCGTTGCCTGCGGTCAGAAGAAGGTCAACGGCCATGACGCGCCTCCTTCTGACGGTTGCGACGCCAAGTCTCGGCCTTCGGTTGGTCCACCTCATCGAGGACTTTCTTGTAGGTCAGGAGCGGGCGCAACTCGGCAACAGGCTCGACCAGTGCAAAACTTGCCAGATCAGCGAGAACCTTTCCGGCGTCCTTGTAGGCGGTGGCTGCTTCCTCGATCACAAGATTGCGGTCGTCACAGATGAGCTTGCCGCCCCAGCGGTTGCGAAGAAGTTCGGCGCGCTCTGACCGGGTGCGGCCGACGCGGCCGTGCATCGTGCCGCGATCATATTTGCGGCCAGCGCCATGCGAGATTGCGCCGAGCGAACGGTCGACCCCATCAAGCGCCTTGACCAGATAGCTGGCGGTGGCGCGCGAACCGGCGAGCGGTGCAAGCATGCCCGGTGCGACCGAGGCTGCGCCCTTGTGATGGACAAAACCGCCGTTCACTGCCCGCACGAGATTGTGGGGCGTGTCGACGATGAGTTCTGCCTGTGCACCAAAAGCAGCTGCCGCACGGGCTGCGATGAGCTTGCGGTTGAGCTCCGCCCAGGCCACACACTGATCGTGCCGGGTGAGCCAGTCGCGGCCTGCTTCTTTGTCGGCGTCGGTTCCGTCTGTCAGTCCTGCCGACTGGATGCCAGCGAACACCGACGCGCCGAGACCACGCGAGCCGGAATGAACCAGCAGATAGAGCCGGTCGCGGTCGAGTTCCGTCCCGGGCACAAGATCGGCAATCGCCTGCACCTCGCAGAAATGATTGCCGCCGCCGATTTCGCCAAGCGCGCCGGGCCACAGGTCAACTGGAAGCCCAGCACCAGCCAGTTCTTCGCGGGCATCGAACGGCTGGTGTTCCATCAGGTTGCGCAGGCGCGGCTCGGCCTTGTCGAGCCGGAATTTTCGGACAGGCAGATCGAGCGCAAAGAGACCCATGCCGCAGCCGATATCGTTGCCGATCAGCTGCGGGTGAAGCCGCTCTGACAGGGCCGCCATTCCCGTCGGCCCGTATTTGCCCGGATGCAGGTCCGGAAAGAGCGCGACCGCCTGCATGCAGGAAAGGCCTGCAACGTGGTGCGCCTGTTGAAGTGCGGCGCCTTCGATCCATGCGCCGGGTGAAAAGAATGCGCCGATGCGCGCAGCATCGGACGGGAGCGCGTGGCCCCCAAGCGAATTGCCCATGAGACTACTCTGGTAAAGGGAATGCGTTCGCGCGCCTTGCGGCGCACGTCAGACGGCCAACGCGCCAAAACGGTTTGTCAGGCCAGCGCCCTTGCGGGGCGGATGTTCGAGATGGCTTGCATCGTCGCGCTCCCTTCCAGAATTCGGAAAACGGCTTCTACAGCAGAAATTCCAAAGATCAAGTTGAAATGGCCGGCCCGGTCTTGCGCGGCGTCTTCGCGCATTGCGATTGGACGGCCTTTCGCCTACATAGCGGCCAACTCTTCCAATCCAGTTCGACAGGATACGCGCGCGTGGCACGCCAGTTCATCTATCACATGTCGGGTCTCTCGAAGGCCTATGGCGCCAAGAAGGTGCTCGACAACGTTCATCTCTCTTTCTACCCCGACGCCAAGATCGGCATTCTCGGCCCGAACGGTTCGGGTAAGTCGACGATCCTGCGCATCATGGCCGGGCTCGACAAGGAGTTTCAGGGCGAGGCCTGGCTGGCGCAGGGCGCCACTGTCGGCTACCTGCCGCAGGAGCCGCATCTCGACCCGAACAAGACCGTGTTCGAGAACGTCATGGAAGGCGTGTCGGCCAAGACCGCCATCATCGACCGCTACAACGAACTGATGATGAACTATTCCGACGAGACGGCGGACGAGGGCGCAAAGCTTCAGGACGAGATGGACCGGCTCAACCTGTGGGATCTCGAACAGCAGGTCGAGATGGCCATGGAGGCATTGCAGTGCCCGCCGGGCGACTCGGAAGTGACAAATCTCTCGGGTGGCGAGCGCCGCCGCGTGGCGCTGTGCCAGCTGTTGCTGCGCCAGCCTGATCTGCTGCTGCTCGACGAACCGACCAACCACCTGGACGCCGAAACGACCGGCTGGCTGGAAAAGCACCTGCGCGACTATCCCGGCTCGGTGCTGATCATCACCCACGACCGCTACTTCCTCGACAATGTCACCGGCTGGATTCTCGAGCTCGACCGCGGCCGCGGCATTCCCTACGAGGGCAACTACACCAAATATCTCGACGCCAAGGCCAA
>DAINRF010000048.1:0-26196 GCA_036742015.1 Mesorhizobium sp.
GCATCGCCGACGGCTGGCTCAAGGCCGACGGAGAACAGATCTATTCGGCGACCGATCTCAAGGTCGTGCTCGCAAAGCAGGAAGCTGCAGCCTAAATACCGTCGAAACCAAATCCGCAACGAACGGAGATTTCTCTATGAGACGTGTCGTCGTCACCGGTCTCGGCATCGTGTCTTCAATTGGCAACGATGCTGGCGAAGTCACTGCTTCGCTGCGGGACGCTAAATCTGGCCTGACTTTCTCGCCTGATTTTGCTGAACATGGATTCCGTTCCCAGGTCTGGGGCATGCCGACACTGGACCCGACCCCTCTGGTCGACCGGCGAGCCATGCGCTTCCTGCACCGTGCTGGAGCGTGGAACCATGTCGCCATGCAGCAGGCGATCGACGATGCGGGTTTGGGGGAATCCGAGATCACCAATGACCGCACCGGCATCATCATGGGGTCGGGCGGCCCGTCGACGCGTATCATTGTCGAAGCTGCCGAAACCACCGTGAAGAACAAGAGCCCCAAGCGCATCGGTCCGTTCGCTGTGCCAAAGGCGATGTCATCGACCGCCTCCGCCACGCTCGCAACCTGGTTCAAGATTCACGGCGTCAACTATTCCATCTCGTCCGCCTGCTCCACCTCGGCGCATTGCATCGGCAACGCCTACGAGCTGATCCAGTGGGGCAAGCAGGACCGCGTCTTTGCTGGCGGCCACGAAGATCTCGACTGGAGCATGTCGAACCTGTTCGACGCGATGGGCGCGATGTCCTCGAAATTTAATGACACGCCGGCGGTGGCCAGCCGCGCCTACGATGTCAATCGCGATGGTTTTGTCATCGCAGGCGGCGCTGGCGTCTTGATCCTTGAGGCACTCGACGTCGCCAAGGCGCGCGGCGCAAAGATCTATGGCGAGGTCGTCGGCTACGGCGCAACCTCGGACGGCTACGACATGGTCGCGCCGTCGGGCGAGGGCGCAGAGCGTTGCATGCGTCTGGCTTTGTCGACCGTGAAGGAGCGGGTGGACTACATCAACACCCATGGCACCTCGACGCCGGTCGGCGACGCCAAGGAAATGGGCGCGATCCGTAACGTGTTTGGCGCCGGCATGCCTCACATCCAGTCGACCAAGTCGCTGACGGGCCACTCGCTCGGCGGCGCCGGCGTCCAGGAGGCGATCTATTCGCTGCTGATGATGCAGGCAGGCTTCATCGGCGAGAGCGCTCACATCGAAAATCTCGATCCGGAATTTGAAGGCATGCCGGTTGTGCGCAAGCGCATCGACAATGCCAAGATCGACGTTGCGCTGTCCAATTCCTTTGGCTTCGGCGGCACCAACGCAACGCTGGTCTTCCAGCGCTACAACGGGTGAATGGTGAAATGGTGAATGGTAAAATGGTCTTCGACCACGCACCTTCAAAGAATGGATTGAAGCTGGCGGACGCGTCAGCTCACCCATACGAACTTGCCATTCACCATTCACCATTCACCATTCACACCGCCTCAGGGAGTGCGCTCGGGTGACCCAACTGATGTCCGGCAAACGCGGCCTCATCATGGGTGTCGCCAACGACCATTCCATCGCCTGGGGCATTGCCAGGATGCTGCACGAGCATGGCGCGGAAATGGCCTTCACCTATCAGGGCGAAGCCTTTGGCCGCCGGGTCAAGCCTCTGGCGGAAAAGGTCGGCGCAAAGCTTGTTCTGCCCTGTGATGTCGAAGACAGCGCCTCTGTCGACGCTGTTTTCGACGCGATGAAGGCCGAGTGGGGCACGATCGATTTTGTCGTCCACGCCATCGGCTTTTCAGACAAGAACGAGCTGAAGGGCCTTTACGCCGACACGACCAAGGAGAACTTCACCCGCACGATGGTGATCTCCTGCTATTCGTTCACCGAGATATCGCGCAAGGCTGCCGCGATGATGAATGAGGGCGGTTCACTTCTGACTCTCACCTATGCCGGCTCGGTCCGCGTCATGCCAAACTACAATGTCATGGGCGTTGCCAAGGCGGCGCTTGAAGCGAGTGTGCGCTATCTCGCGAACGATTTTGGTCCGCGTGGCATCCGCGTCAATGCGCTGTCGCCTGGGCCGGTGCGCACCTTGGCGGGCGCCGGCATTTCCGATGCGCGCTATATGTTCTCGTTCCAGCAGCGCAATGCGCCGTTGCGCAAATCCGTGTCTCTGGAAGATATTGGCGGCTCGGCGCTCTATGTGTTGTCCAGCCTTGGCGGCGGCGTCACCGGTGAAGTCATCAATGTCGACGCCGGCTATCACATTGTTTCGATGCCGACCCTTGAGGAACTGAAGCGGGCGGATACTGGCGAATAGGGTCGCACATAGGTTTGAGTGTCGCAGGCTCTAAACCAATTTTAAGCACATGCCTGATACCGGTGTCGTTCGAGCAGGTAACTTCTTCGCATGAATCTGTCCGCCAATCCCCGGCGAAGCACACCATTTAGGCTGTTTACCGTCCTGGCGGCTGGGGCCGGCAGTTTCCTCTTGGGTCTCTGGGCGCTCAATCTCGTTTTTGGAGGCGATTTCGCCAACCTGCCATCGACTCTGGTCGCCGCAGTCGTTGCCTCGCTTTGCGCTCTGGCTGCTGCCGGGTCGGCAATTTCCTTCTTTGCCGGCGTTGATGAATCGGCCAATTTCGTCCGTCAGGAAACCGAAGTCGACAAGCTGACAGGCCTGCATTCGCGTGTAGCGATGATCAGCCGTATCGCCGAATGCGCCGCCCGGACCGTGCAGGACGGCAAGCCGAGTTTTCTGATTGATATCGACATTGACCGGTTCAAGCAGATCAACGACGCGATTGGCTACACTCAGGGCGACGAACTGATTCAGGCGTTTGCGATTCGCCTGCGCGATCAGCTTCCGGCGGGAGTCGAGATGGGCCGCATCGGCGCCGGCGAATTTGCGGTTCTGGTGCCTGATCCCAAGGCGGCCAATATCGAGCGCATCATCGACAATCTGATCGTCCAGATGATGCAGCCGTTCCGCCTTCCGCAGCATCTCCAGTCCGTCAATGTCTCTGTCGGCATCGTTGCGTTGCCAAAGGACGGCCGCGATCCGGTCGTCCTGCTGCGCCGGTCCAACCTCGCTTTGCAGAACGCGCGCCAGAACGGCATTGGCAATTGGGCGGTGTTCCATCCGGAAATGGGTGAGATCGCTGAAACCCGGCAGTGGATCGAGGCCGAGCTTTACAAGGCACTGCAGCGCCAGGACTTTGTCCTGTACTACCAGCCCCAATACGACATGGCCGCCCGCCGGGTTGTCGGCTACGAAGCGTTGCTGCGCTGGCAGCATCCCGACAGGGGCACGATCCCGCCATCGGAATTCATTCCCGTCGCCGAAGAGACTGGCATCATCACGCTCATCGGCGAATGGGTGTTGCGGCGCGCCTGCCAGGACGCTGCCGATCTGCCTGCGGACAGCGTCATTTCGGTCAACATCTCGCCGGTGCAACTGCTTCAGCGGGATTTCATCTCGATGATCCGCTCTACGATCGGCCTTACCGGCATCGACCCGGCACGGCTCGAGCTTGAAGTCACCGAATCGGCAATGATGCAGGACCGTGAGCGCGCCGCCCGGCTGATGTACGAACTTGCAGAACTTGGCGTATCGGTTGCGATCGATGATTTTGGAACTGGCTATTCCAATCTCGGCTATCTGATTGACTTCCCGTTCCACAAGCTGAAGATCGACCGGTCGTTCATCACCCGCATCGACAAGGACAATGGTTCGACGGTGGTGTCCACGATTGTTGGCTTGGCCAAGGCGATTGGCGTGTCCGTCATTGCCGAAGGCGTCGAGACGGAACACCAGGCATTGCTCTTGCGGGCTTCCGGCTGCAGCTTTGTTCAGGGATATCTCTACGGCAAGCCAGCGCCGCTGGCGGCGTTCAAGCCGCGAGAAGAAACCGCAGCCACCCAGCCCGCCGCACTGTTGTTCGAACCGCTCGCGCACGCCGGTTGACGCACGGCATTGCGATTGTATTGCCGCGCATCACGTCAAATGATCCTTCTTGCTTGACCATCGCACGTCAAGCGGCCATCAACGGGTGTCCGGCTATTTCGCTGGCCAACTCCATGCATTGACGAAGGCTGTGGCTCTGCCAGGATGAAGTTGCGCAAATATTTCTGGCCTGTTGTAGGCCTCGGGGCGGTCGCCTTTTCGATCTGGCTGCTCTACCACGAACTTCGCGGCGTTTCTCTCGCCGAATTGAAGGCGAGTTTTGGCGCGATCCCGGCAAAGAACTGGGTCCTGTGTGTCGCCTCCACGCTCGTCGCCTATGCTGCGCTCGCAGGTTACGACCGCATCGCATTGCAGCATATCGGCCGAAAGGTCTCGTGGACATTCATAACGCTGGTCTCGTTCACGACCTATGCGCTGTCGCACAATATCGGTGCATCGGTGTTTTCGGGCGCTGTGGTGCGCTACCGCGCCTATGCCACCAAGGGTCTGAGCGCCGCCGAGATCGGCGTCTTGATCGCCTTTTGCTCGTTCACCTTCGTCTTTGGCGTCATCTTTCTCACAGGTCTTGTTCTGGTTATCGAGCCCGAAATCACCGAACGTTTCGTTGATGTCCTGCCGGCCAATTTTTCGCGCGGCACCGGCTACATCCTGCTGGCGCTCGTCGTGCTCTACCTTCTCGGCAGCGTGCGCGCCCGCAAGCCGCTGAAGCTGCGCGGTTTTTCGATCCATTATCCAAAATTGCCCGTTGTCTTGCAGCAAATGGTGATCGGCCCGCTCGAGATCATGGGCGCTGCCGGCATCGTCTATTTTGCGCTGCCGGAGGCCGGAAATCCCGGCTATCTCGTGGTGCTCGGCATTTTCCTGATCTCGTTTTCGGTGGCGTTGCTGTCGCATGCGCCAGGCGGCCTTGGCGTGCTCGAACTGGTCTTCGTGCTGGCCTTGCCGGAAATGGACCCAGCCGACGTTGTCGCCGCCTTGCTGGTGTTCCGCCTGCTTTATCTCATCGTACCGTTCATGATCGCGCTGGTCATCGTGCTCGTCTTCGAGCACTCGCGCTTTGGCGTCGATGATCCCGACGCGCCGGTCTCGGATGAGCCCAAGAAAATCAGCGGCGAGCCCACAAAACCTTGAACGTCCCGTCGCGGACAATCTCGCGCGGCTCGCGTAATGTGCGTTTCATCTCGGCCTCATAGGGCAGGCCACGATTGGCCACCACAAACATCTGTCCGCCGGGCCTGAGCGCCTTGGCTGCGGCGTCGATCATCTTCCGGCCGAGATCCGGCTCTGCCGCCCGGCCTTGATGGAACGGCGGGTTCATCACGATCACATCGAAGCGCCGCCCCACCGCTTCCGCCGCCAGATCTGTCCAGTTGAAGCCCGTCGGCGCACGCGCATCCCCAAGATTGCGATGGGCCGCCTCAAGTGATGCATAGTCCGCCTCAAAAAGCTCCACTGCCGTGATGCCCGGGCAGCGGTCCAGCAACTCGACCGAAAGATAACCCCAGCCGGCGCAAAAATCCGCCGCTTCACCTTTCAGATTGTCAGGCAGGTGGCCGGCCAGCAGCCGCGACCCCGGGTCGATCTTGCCACTTGAGAACATGCCCGGCGCCGTAACAAACCGCCCGTCAACCACCGTCCCGGCCTCAGTGGTGAACGGCGCCGCGGCGCTCTTGTCCTTGCGCAGCCAGAACACCACGCCGTGATATTTTGACAGCGCGCCCTCAATGCCGGCATGCGACGCCACGCGTTTGCGCAGGCTGTCGATTCCGTCATCCTTGGTCCCGGCCACCACGATCATGCCGTTTGGTTTCAGCAGGTTCCAGGCTTGCGCGATCCAGCCCTCGTTCTGGCCGCGATGCCGCCCGGCCAACACCAGCGCCAGGTCAAACTCCGTGCCTTCCGGCTCTGGCGCCACATCGATCCCTTGTGACCGCAGCGCCAGATAGGCCGGGCGGAACCCCTGCACAGCGGCTATCGACGCACCAAAATCCGATGGCGGCCGGAACCCGGGCTCTGCGCCAAGGAACAACGCCCGCGAGCCCTTTTCCGGTGGACGGATATCGCCGGTGTCAAACGGATGAAACAGCGTCGCCAGCGCATTGCCGCTCATGGCTTTCCCGCCGATGAAAGTCGCAATTCAGATCGTCTTTGATACATTGGCTGGACGTGCGTGGACCTTAGAAATATCTGACGATCATCTAACCTGCCATGTAGCAACAGGAAACAACCTTATGTGGCGCGACCGGCGTATTCTCGACCTGCTGGGCATCGGTCTGCCCATTGTGCTGGCCCCGATGGCCGGCCCTGGCCTTGCAGAGCTTGCTATTCCCGTCGCGCAGGCCGGCGGCCTGGGTTCCATCCCATGCGCGCTTCTCAGCCACGATCAGGCGCGCGCCGAGATGCAAAAGTTCCGCGCCGCCACCACTGCTCCGGTCAATCTCAATTTCTTCTGCCACCGCCCGCCGCAGCCCGACGAGGCGCGCGAAATGGCCTGGCGCGAGCGGCTAAGACCATACTACGAAGAACTGGGCATTGACCCCAACGGTCCGATCCCGGCGTCCAATCGCGCACCCTTTGACGACGCATTCTGCAAGCTGATCGAGGAACTGCGCCCCGAGGTGGTCAGCTTCCATTTCGGCCTGCCGGCCGATGATCTGCTGCTGCGCGTCAAGGCGGCTGGCGCCAGGATCATGGCGTCCGCCACCACCGTGCGCGAGGCGATCTGGCTCGAACAGCGAGGCGCAGACATCATCATCGCCCAGGGGTTCGAGGCCGGCGGCCATCGCGGCATTTTCCTCGACGATCACGCCGACCGGCAGGTCGGAACGATGGCGCTGGTTCCCCAGATTGTTGACGCGATAAAGCTTCCGGTCATCGCCGCCGGCGGCATCGGCGACGGCCGCGGCATTGCCGCTGCTCTGGCCCTCGGCGCATCCGCCGCCCAGATCGGCACTGCCTATCTGTTTGCGCCCGAAGCAAAGGTTCCGCCTCAACACCGCGCGGCGCTCAAATCCGCCTGGGATGATGAGACTGTGCTCACCCGCCTGTTCACCGGCCGTCCGGCGCGCGGCATCGTCAACCGTATCATGCGTGATCTTGGCCCCATGTCGGATCTGGCGCCCGCCTTTCCGCTGGCCGGCGGGGCGCTTGCGCCACTGCGCGCCAAAACCGAGCCGGTCGGCATGACCGATTTCATGTCGCTCTGGTCGGGGCAGGCCATGCGCCTTGGCCGCGAACTGCCTGCGGGTCAACTGACAACCCTGCTGGCCGAAGAGGCGCAGGCGGTGATTGGGGCTCTGGGCTAATCCTTCAGGAATTCTTCCACAGCGGCGTCGGCGAGATACCCGTCTCCCGTCACGGCAACCGGCTCTTCGTCGCACACAAATTCCAGTGTCGTGTCGTGGAACGAGAAGATGAAATGCTTCGATGACTGGAATGCGTTCAGGTCACCGGGAAAACTGACCGCATTGGCGCGGTTCATCTCGTCAATCCATTCGGACCCAACAACCTCATAGGCATTGTAATAGTCAAAACCGGCATCTGAATACCGGTGCCCGCGCAGGGCTTCGTCGTTCGGATAGCCGAATTTGTGGATCAGACAAAGGTCGATCCGGAACAGTGCAAAGTCATGTTTTGCGTGCTGCGGCAGCCGGTAGCCGAAAACCATCCTGCTATCGTCTGCGAGAACCACCGGCATGGTCGCGCCAGAATCGCATTCTGGCACCGCCAACTTTCTCAGAACGACCTTGCCGATAGAACTCATCTGGTGAGCATCGCCACGGTGCGCCGAAAAGCAAGCGCCGGCCCGGACAATTTGTCGGGCCGGCGCCAATAACAATTACAGATCCATGTTTTCGGATTCGTCCCGATCGTCGGACTGGTTCTCAAAACCGCGATCGTGATGGCGGCCATGCCCGCGACGCCAGTCGCCGCCGCGCTTGCCTTCACCGCGCTCCCAGTTGCCACGATGGCCGCGTCCGTCACGGTTGCCCATCTGGCCGCGCCGCAATTCACGGCCTTCCAGCTTGCCGTCATTGTTGCGGTCCATCAGCGCAAACATCTTTCCGCGCTGCAGCTCGATTTCGGCCACGGTCACCTTGCCGTCGCCATCAATGTCGAGCCGGCGCGTCATGTGTTGCGCCCGTCTCTCATAGTCGCGCTTCTGCAGCAGGGCGACCAGTTCATCCTGAGTGATTTCGCCGTCGCCATTTGCGTCAGCCTCTTTCATGCGTGTCGCCGAAGCAAATTCGTCCTGGCTCACCGCGCCGTCATTGTTGGTATCGAGCCGTGCCATACGATGGCCCATGCGCATGCCGTGTCTGGGTGCTGATTCATTTGCCTCTGGCGCTGCCGGGGCGGGGGTGGCTGGCGTCGTCTGCGCCATTGCGATTGCGGTCACCGAGGTCAACGCGGCTGCCGCGAGAGTGAGCTTGATGGTGTTCACCGGTCTTCTCCTGTCTTCAGTCCCTAAGTCAGGAAAATGCAGACCCCCACCTTACCGATGCATTGCGGGGGCATTAAATTTTCGCAAGGTTCGCAATCAAAGCTCTATTCGAAGAAGGTCGCGATGTCGTCCAGCGCCCGCTTTTCGGTCGCGTGCCGGGGTATCGTCGCGTCCTCTTTCGGATATCCCACCACCATCAGGATATAGGCCTTGTCATGCGCCGGGCGGCCACAAATCTCGTTCAGGAAACTCATCGGGTTGGGCGTATGCGTCAGCGTCGCAAGGCCTGCGCTGTGCAGCGCCGTAATCAGGAACCCTGTCGCAATGCCGATTGATTCCGGCACGTAGTAGTTCTTGCGCAGCACCCCGTCCGCCGACACGCTCTTGCGCTCGCCAAAGATCGCGATCAGCCACGGCGCTTCCTCCAGAAATGGTTTTGCCGCATCCGTGCCCAGCGGCTCCAGTGCCTTCAGCCATTCCTCGCCGGCCTTTCCGGCATAAAACGCCTGCTCTTCCTCTTCCGCCGCTGCACGAATGCGCGCCTTCATCGCCGCGTCGCCGATCACCGCAAAATGCCAGGGCTGGTGATTTGCGCCATTGGGCGCGGTGCCTGCCGCCTTGATGCAGGTCTCGATAATGTCGCGCGGCACCGACCTCGACGAAAAGTCGCGCACCGTGTGCCGTGTGCGGATCAGGTCGTAGAACCCGGCCGCGCCGTCGCGCATCTCATCGACCGGCCGCTCGAAAAAGTCCGGCAGCGGTATCGGCTCATAGGCGTTCGACATCTGGCCCCCTCGCAAATTGAGAGCACCATAGAAATCCGCTTGGGCTCCGCCAACCCCCTGTTTCAAGCGAATTCTGTCCACTAAAGTAGCACGATGACCGATCATGATCTCGACCGCCGCATCGGCGCACGCATCCGGCTTGAGCGCGAGGCGCGCGGCTGGTCGCTGACGCAACTGGCCGAGCGCGCCGCGGTCTCGCGCGCCATGATCCACAAGGTTGAGCGCGGCGATTCCAGTCCCACCGCCAATCTGCTGGCAAAGCTCTCCGGCGCGTTTGGCCTGTCCATGTCCACGCTGATGGCCCGCGCCGAGATCAGTCAGGGCCGGCTGCTGCGCCGCGCCAATCAGCCGGTCTGGACCGATCCGGCCACCGGTTATGTCCGCCGCCACGTTTCGCCTCAGTCCGACATGCCGGTCGATCTGGTGCAGGTCACGCTGCCAGCGGGCAAGGAAGTGCCCATGCCAGCGTCTGCCTACGCGTTTTTGCGTCAGATGATCTGGGTGCTCGACGGCGCACTCGTCTTTGTCGAGGGCGAGGTGGTGCACGAGATGCAGGCGGGAGACTGCCTTGAACTCGGCCCGCCCGCCGATTGCATTTTCCGCAACGCCAGCGCCGCGCCCTGCACCTATGCCGTTGTGGTGCTCAGCAACCGCTGACTGCACCTGCAGCGAGCCGAATCCCTGCTTGACAAGTCGTCCACTATATTGGATTGATCGTCACTATGATGATTGTCGCCTGGCGCGACGAGCAGGAGCATGTGATGGACATCCGCGACGCAACCGAAGCCGACATGCCGGCGGTCACCGCCATCTACAACCATGCGGTCGCAAACACGACGGCGATCTGGAACGAGAAATCCGTTGACGTCGCCAACCGTCTCGCCTGGCTGGCAGACCGCGCCCGCGCCGGCTATCCGGTGCTTGTCGTGGTCGAAGACGGCGACATCATCGGCTACGCCTCGTTTGGCGACTGGCGCGCCTTTGATGGCTATCGCCACACGGTCGAGCATTCCGTCTATGTCCGTGCCGATCAGCACGGCAGGGGCATCGGCAAGGCGATGATGCTGGCGCTCATCGAGCGCGCCCGCGCCATTGGCAAGCACGTCATGGTCGCCGGCATCGAGGCCGGCAACACAGGCTCCATCGCGCTGCACGACAAGCTCGGCTTTGTGAACGCCGGCACGCTGGCGCAGGTCGGAACCAAATTTGGCGGCTGGCTCGATCTCACCTTCATGACCCTGCGACTCGATGAGCGCAACGATCCCGACGGCGCCGGCATATGACAGTCCAGATCATCGCCGCCCTGCTGGTCGCCGCAGGCGCCGCCCTTGTCGCGCAGAATGTGCTGATGGCGCAGATCACCACGCAGGCGTCCACGGTTCTGGTCACGCTCATTCTCAACTCGGCGGTCGGCCTTGCTGCACTGACCCTGCTGCTGTTTTGGCGCAACGGTCTGGCGGGCTTTGGCGAGGTCGCGTCGACGCTGCGCCCGGTCAGCGTACTGCCTGGCCTGCTCGGCTCCTTCTTCGTATTCGCCAGCATAGCCGGCTATCAAAAGCTTGGAGCCGCCGCCACCATCTCCATCCTTGTCGCCAGCCAGCTCATCTTCGGCCTTGCCTTTGACCTTGTCCGTTCCGGCGCAACCCAGGGCCTGCTCTCCGCCATTGCCGGCATGGCCCTGCTCATGGGCGGCGTGACGCTGATCGTCGGACGGTAGTGGGCGTGCGCGGCTTGTCCTCCCCGGTGGCCAACCAAAGGTTGGCCGGGTGGGGTAAGATCAGTAGTACGTCACGCCCCCTCCACCACTACGTGGTCCCTTGCCGGGGCGAGACCCGTGGCTCGCCCCGGCAAGGGACCACGTAGTGGTGGAGGGGGCACCGTGTCCGCCGTCACTCTCGGGCTTGTCCCGAGAGTCTACTGTCTGAATGGGCAAAAGGCGCGACGGATCAACCACTTGCTGATGCGCAGCAGATTTTTGGGACAAGCCCAAGAATGACGTCATAGAGGGTCGCAAAAAATATTTCGCGATTTCTATCCGCCACCCCAAAACCTCCCCCACAATGTCTCCACCACAAACGGAGACATACATGGCAAAGGAGGGCAGACACGACAGCAGACTGACAATGCTTCACCGCATTGTCGCGATGCTGTTCGCCCTCTCCGCTCTCGCCGAGCGCACCACAAGCCGCTCCCGCCCAATCCGCCGCACGCTATGCTGGATACTCGGTCTCGTCATTTTCCCCGTCCGCGAGATGATCGCCGAAACGGGGCTCGAACTCGGCTTCGACTTCGTCTTTTCAGACATCGACCTGACCAGCAGCGACGACAGCGCAAGCGATCTGATGCGCATTTCCTCGGCCTTGAGCGAGCTTGGGCGGGCGCTGTCTTTCCTCGTCGCCCACATCGCGCAACTTGATCTCGCCGAGCGCGAAGCGGTACTTCAAAACATCGCGCGCCGCGTCACGTGCTGCCTCACAACACTCACGCCGGCGTTCAAGATCGAGCACGCTCGCACGCCAGCGCCTGACACGTCATAGCCCGCCTGGCCAGGATTCCGCCTGCCACAACTCATCAGATTATCGATTGGAAGCATCTTCGCTCCCGGTCACGCTGGCGCGTACGCCCTCACCGGGATTCTTGCCCGGCAAACAAAAAGGGCGCAGCTCGCGCCACGCCCTTTTTCAATTCAACGCCTGCAATGATCAGGCTGCGTCTTCGTCCGCGTCGGCCTTCTTCTCGGCCTTCGGAATCTCCTTGCCGGTTTCCTGGTCGACAACCTTCATCGACAGGCGAACCTTGCCGCGCTCGTCAAAGCCCATCAGCTTCACGAACACCTTCTGGCCTTCCTTGACGACGTCGGTGGTCTTCTGCACGCGCTCATTGGCGAGCTGCGAGATGTGCACCAGGCCGTCCTTCGGGCCGAAGAAGTTGACGAACGCGCCGAAGTCGGCGGTCTTGACTACCGTGCCTTCGTAGATTTCGCCGACTTCCGGCTCTGCCACGATCGAGTGGATCCACTTCTTGGCCGCCTCGATGTCCTTGGCGTTGGCCGAAGCGATCTTCACCGTGCCGTCGTCCTCGATGTTGATCTTGGCGCCGGTCTTTTCGACGATCTCGCGGATCACCTTGCCGCCCGAACCGATCACGTCGCGGATCTTGTCGGTCGGAACCTGCATGATCTCGATGCGCGGGGCGAACTCGCCCAGCTCCGAGCGGGCGCCCGACAATGCATGCGCCATTTCGCCCAGGATGTGCTCGCGCCCGCCCTTGGCCTGCTCCAGCGCCACCTTCATGATCTCTTCGGTGATGCCTTCGATCTTGATGTCCATCTGCAGCGATGTGATGCCGGCGCTCGTGCCCGCCACCTTGAAGTCCATGTCGCCGAGGTGATCTTCGTCGCCCAGAATGTCGGACAGGACGGCAAAACGGTCGCCTTCCTTGATCAGGCCCATCGCGATGCCGGCAACTGGCTTGGCCAGCGGCACGCCGGCGTCCATCAGGGCCAGCGAGGTGCCGCACACGGTCGCCATCGACGACGAGCCGTTCGACTCGGTGATCTCCGACACGACGCGGATCGTGTAGGGGAACTGTTCTGCCGGCGGCAGCATCGGACGGATCGCGCGCCAGGCGAGCTTGCCGTGGCCGATTTCGCGGCGTCCCGGCGAACCCATGCGGCCGGTTTCACCAACCGAGTAGGGCGGGAAGTTGTAATGCAGGAGGAACTTCTCCTTGTACATGCCGGTCAGCGAGTCGACATACTGTTCGTCTTCGCCGGTGCCCAGCGTCGCAACCACGATCGCCTGGGTCTCGCCGCGGGTGAACAGGGCCGAGCCGTGGGTGCGCGGCAGGACGCCGACTTCCGACACGATCTTGCGAACGGTCGACAGGTCGCGACCGTCAATGCGGCTCTTGGTGTCGAGGATGTTCCAGCGCACGACCTTCGCCTGCAGTTCCTTGAACACGGCGGCCACTTTGTCGGCGGCCCATTTCGGCTCTTCGCCTTCGGCCGGAGCAAAATGCGCCTTCACCTTCGCCTTGGCGGCGTCGACGGCGGCATAGCGCGCCTGCTTCTCGGTGATCTTGTAGGCGTCGCGCAGGTCGCCCTCGACAACGCCGAGCATCTCGCTTTCCAGCGCCGACAGATCGTTCGGGACGAAATCGCGTGGCTCCTTGGCGGCGACTTCAGCCAGCTTGATGATCGCGTCGATCACCGGCTGGAAACCCTTGTGGCCGTGCATGACTGCGCCGAGCATGGTCTCTTCGTCGAGTTCCTGCGCTTCCGATTCAACCATCAGCACGGCGTCGGCGGTGCCGGCGACAACCAGGTCGAGCTTCGATTCAGGCATCTCGTCGATGTGTGGGTTGAGCACGAACTTGCCGTTGATGTAGCCGACGCGGGCCGCGCCGACCGGGCCCATGAAGGGCACGCCCGACAGCGTCAGCGCTGCCGAAGCTGCAACCATCGACAGCACGTCCGGATCGTTTTCCATGTCGTGCTGCAGCACGGTGATCACGACCTGGGTGTCGTTCTTGTAGCCATCGGGGAACAGCGGGCGGATCGGACGGTCGATCAGACGGGAGACCAGCGTCTCCTTTTCCGACGGACGGCCTTCGCGCTTGAAATAGCCGCCGGGGATCTTGCCGGCTGCGTAGGTCTTTTCCTGGTAGTTGACGGTCAGCGGGAAGAAGTCGACGCCGGGCTTGGGCTCTTTCGCTGAAACGACGGTGGCCAGCACTGCGGTCTCGCCATAGGTGGCCAGCACGGCGCCGTCGGCCTGACGGGCAATCTTGCCGGTCTCGAGCGTCAGCGGGCGGCCGGCCCATTCGATCTCGACCTTGTGGTAGTTGAACATGTCTTGTCCTTAGATATGCGGGACGGGCGCTCGCGCTTTGCGCAGCACCTATATCATCCCTGGCTTCTGTCTCGGACGGGCCATAGGCAAGACAACGGGAAGCTCGTTTGATATTTCGCCGAGCTTCCGGCAATCCTGCCCCATGACCTGTCCATGGGCGGTTCCGGCCGTCTAAAATGACTGTCCGGAACCCTGCCGGTCCGGCATTGCCGGCCCGGATAAGCGAAAACCGCCGGAGCCCGTGAGGGAACCGGCGGCGGGTGCGCTAGCGGCGCAGACCGAGCTTTTCGATCAGCGTAGAATAGCGTGCTTCGTCCTTGCTCTTGAGGTAGTCGAGCAGACGGCGGCGCTGCGAGACCAGGGCGAGAAGGCCACGGCGTGAGTGGTTGTCCTTCTTGTGACCCTTGAAGTGCTCGGTCAGGTTCTTGATCCGCTCGGAATAGATCGCAACCTGCACTTCCGGCGAACCGGTGTCATTCGGCTTGGTCGCGAACTCTTTCATGAGCTCTTGCTTGCGTTCAGCAGTAATCGACATCGTGTTTTTCCTTTCAATGGGAGGAAACGGGATGCCCGCGGCCGGGATGTCGTCCAGCTGGGGCCGTGATGCGCCAGCCGCATGTCTGCAGCGAAGCTGGCGCGCATATAGGGCAAATCGGGGCGCAATGCTACCCCCTGGCCGGTCGAGGCCGGATTTGAATCCCGAAGCGTTAGTAATACACTGGGCTAACGCTACGGAGTACTACTTCCGTATGACTTTGTACGGGTTTCTACGTGCTTGCGTTCGCCGCTGTGCTATGCATCTTGTTGCTTAGGAACATAATAATCAAACCGGCCAAGCCGGGATCAGCCGAGTGCTTCCAGGGAGGAGGCCTCTCAACAATCTGACAAGCGGGCTGCGGTTGCGTAGCTCCTGTTGTGCCGGGAGAGCGAAAGCGTATGAGTGACGGCTTCATTCTGGCCGCTGACCACCTCACCAAAGAGTTCAAGGGATTCGTCGCAGTCGACGATGTCACTCTCAAGGTGCGGCGAGGTGAGATCCACGCGCTGATTGGTCCCAACGGCGCGGGCAAAACGACGTGCTTCAATCTCCTGACGAAGTTTCTGTCGCCAACGCGCGGCACGATCACCTACAAGGGCGGCAATATCACTGCGCTGTCGCCGGCTGACATTGCCCGCCGCGGCATGGTGCGCTCGTTCCAGATATCTGCGGTCTTCCCGCACCTGACGGTTCTCGAAAACGTCCGCATCGCCCTGCAGCGCAAGCGCGGCGACAGTTTTGACTTCTGGCGTAACGAAAAGATCCTGTCAGCTTTTGATGACGATGCCCGCGCTCTGCTGGCCGATGTCGGCCTGACCGAGTTCGAAAGCATTCTCGCCAGTGATCTGTCTTATGGCCGCAAGCGGGCGCTTGAACTGGCGACGACACTGGCGCTTGATCCTGAACTCATGCTGCTTGATGAGCCAATGGCAGGCATGGGGCACGAGGACGTCGACCGTATCGCGGCACTGATCAAGCGCATTTCAGCCAACCGGACCATCCTGATGGTCGAGCACAATTTGTCGGTCGTCGCCTCGCTGTCAAACACGATCACCGTCCTGGCGCGCGGCAAGGTGCTGGCGGAAGGCGACTACGAAACTGTATCGAACGATCCGCAAGTGATCGATGCCTATATCGGAGCCGGTCATGACTGAGGCGGCGCTGGCGAGCCGGAATGCGGCGTCTTCCACCAGGCCGCTGCTGGATGTGCAGGAACTCAACGGCTGGTATGGCGAAAGCCATGTGCTGCACGGCATAAGCTTCAACGTCATGCCGGGCGAAGTGGTTACGCTTCTGGGGCGCAACGGTGCTGGCAAGACCAGCACGCTTAAGGCCGTGATGGGAATCCTGCCAAGGCGCAGCGGCTCGGTCATGTTCGACGGCGCCGAGACGGTGTCTTTGCAGCCGCGCCTCATTGCCCGCCGCGGCATCGCCTATTGCCCGGAAGAGCGCGGCATCTTCTCGTCACTCTCCGTTGAAGAGAATCTGATGCTGCCGCCGCAAATCCGCGAAGGCGGCATGAGCGTGGAGCGCATCTTCGAACTGTTTCCTAACCTGAAGGAACGTCTCACCAGCCAGGGCACCAAACTGTCAGGCGGCGAGCAGCAGATGCTGTCAATCGGCCGCATCCTGCGCACCGGTTCAAAAATGCTTCTGCTGGACGAGCCGACGGAAGGTCTGGCGCCGGTCATCATTCAGCAGATCGGCCGCACCATCGCGCAACTGAAGCGGGAAGGGTTCACCATTGTCCTGGTGGAGCAGAATTTCCGCTTCGCATCGTCGGTTGCCGACCGCCACTACGTGGTCGAGCAGGGCAAGGTCGTCGACATGATCCCCAATGCGGAACTCGACGCCAACATCGACAAATTGCACGCCTATCTCGGCGTGTAGTGGGAATACGACCAGAACACAGAGTGATACGGAGGAGAATACCAATGAAAACCAAAGCACTAGGCCTCGCCGCACTGTCCGCGCTGCTGCTGACGGGAGCAGCCTACGCAACCGACGTGAAGATCGGCGTCATGAACGATCGCTCCGGCATCTATTCCGACATCTCCGGTGAAGGTTCGGTGGTTGCGGCTCAATTGGCAGTCGAGGACTTCAAGGCGAAAGACAAGGGTATCAATGTCACGATCGTCTCGGCCGACCATCAGAACAAGCCCGACGTCGGTTCCAACATTGCCCGCCAGTGGTATGACACTGAAAGCGTCGACGTGATCGCAGACGTTCCGACCTCGTCGGTGGCGCTCGCCATCAACGACATCACCAAGGAAAAGAACAAGGTCTTCATCAATTCGGGCGCTGCGTCGTCTGACCTGACCGGCTCGAAATGCTCGCCCAACACCATTCACTGGACCTATGACACCTGGCAGCTTGCGCACGGCACAGGCAGTGCGATGGTCGCCAACGGCGGCAAGAGCTGGTTCTTCCTGACAGCTGACTACGCCTTCGGCCATGCGCTGGAGCGCGACGTATCGGCAGTTGTGAAGGCATCCGGCGGCGAAGTGATCGGTTCGGTCAAGACGCCATTCCCGGGCACCGACTTCTCGTCTTTCCTGCTACAGGCGCAGGCGTCAGGCGCACAGGTCATCGGTCTGGCCAATGCTGGCGGCGACACGATCAACTCGATCAAGCAGGCGTCGGAATTCGGCATCACCCAGGGTGGCCAGGCGATCGCCGGTCTGCTGGTCTTCATCAATGACATCCACGCGCTCGGTCTGCAGGTCGCGCAGGGGCTGGTGCTCACGTCCTCATTCTACTGGGATCTGAACGACGGTACGCGCGAATGGTCTGCTCGTTATGAGGAAAAGATGGGCAAGAAGCCGTCCATGGTCCAGGCCGGCGTCTATGGCGGCGTTCTGCATTATCTGAAGGCCGTTGAAGCTGTTGGCGACAAGGACGCCACCAAGGTTCTGGCAAAGATGAAGGAAATGCCAACCGACGATCCGCTGTTCGGCAAGGGGGCGGTTCGTGTCGACGGGCGCGCGATCCACGATTCTTACCTGTTCCGCGTCAAGAAGCCGGAAGATTCGAAGGGTCCATGGGATCTCTACGAAACCGTCGCGACGACACCTGCCGACAAGGCGTTCCGTCCGCTCGCTGACGGCGGCTGCTCGCTCGTCAAGTAAGCCAGTTCTCCGGGCGCGCCCCAGGCGCGCCCGGCTTCCATCTTTCAAGGGACAGGTTCCGGATGTTCGAACTCCTCGGCATACCGCCACAGGCGCTCTTTGGGCAATTGTTGCTCGGCCTCATCAACGGGTCGTTCTACGCAATCCTGTCACTGGGGCTGGCGATCATTTTTGGCCTGCTCAACATCATCAATTTCGCCCACGGCGCGCAGTATATGCTCGGCGCGTTTTTCTCCTGGGTCCTGCTCACCTATTTCGGCATCGGCTACTGGCCGGCGCTGATCATCGTGCCGCTGATCGTCGGCGCATTCGGCATCATTCTAGAACGAACGATGATCTCGCGGCTCTACCATCTTGACCATCTCTACGGCCTGCTGCTCACTTTCGGCCTGGCGCTCATCATTCAAGGCCTGGTCCGCAACCAGTACGGCATTTCGGGCCTGCCCTATGCGATCCCTCCGCAACTCGCAGGTGGTCAGAATCTGGGCTTCATGTTCCTGCCAAACTATCGCGGCTGGGTTGTCATCGCGTCGCTCATCGTCTGTCTGGCGACCTGGTTCGTCATTGAAAAGACCCGGCTTGGCGCCTATCTGCGCGCCGCCACAGAAAACCCGACGCTGGTCGGCGCGTTTGGCATCAATGTGCCGCGCATGATCATGCTGACCTACGGCTTTGGCGTAGCGCTCGCAGCTTTTGCCGGCGTGCTGGCCGCCCCTGTCTATTCGGTCAACCCCAACATGGGGGCTGACCTCATCATCGTCGTCTTCGCGGTTGTCGTCATTGGCGGCATGGGCTCCATCCTCGGCGCTATCGTCACCGGTTTCGGCCTCGGCCTGATCGAGGGCCTCACCAAGGTGTTCTACCCCGAAGCGTCATCCGTCATCATCTTCGTCATCATGGCGATCGTCCTGCTGGTCAAACCAGCCGGCCTGTTTGGAAGGGCAGCCTGATGTCGACCGCAACCGAAACTTCTGTCCGGGCTGCGCAAGCACCGTCGTCCGGCATGCCGGCGCATCATATCGCCATCTTCCTGGCGTTGCTGGCGGTCGGTCTCATTGCACCGTTCATGCTCTACCCGGTCTTTGTCATGAAGGTGCTGTGCTTCGCGCTTTTCGCCTGCGCCTTCAATCTTCTGCTGGGATATGGCGGATTGCTGTCCTTTGGCCATGCCGCCTATTTCGGCGGCGCGAGCTATGTTGCAGCCCATGCGGCCAAGGTCTGGGGTCTGACGCCCGAATTGTCATTGCTGCTCGGCGTTGGCGCGGCTGCGCTGCTTGGTCTTGTCATTGGTTCGCTGGCGATTCGACGCCAGGGCATCTATTTCGCCATGATCACGCTGGCCTTCGCGCAGATGGTGTTCTTTTTTGCCATCCAGGCGTCGTTCACCGGCGGTGAAGACGGCATCCAGTCCGTCCCGCGCGGCGATCTTTTCGGCCTTATCAGCCTGCGTTCGGACATGTCGCTTTATTTCTTCGTGCTGGCTATTACGCTCGGCGGCATTCTGCTGATCTACCGCATCATCCATTCGCCATTCGGCCAGGTGCTGAAGGCCATCCGCGAGAATGAGCCACGCGCAATTTCGCTCGGCTACCGCGTCAATCACTACAAGCTGGCGGTCTTTGTCTTGTCGGCCGCACTCGCCGGTCTGGCCGGCGCAACCAAGTCGATGGTGTTCCAGCTGGCCTCGCTCACCGACGTGCACTGGTCGATGTCGGGTGAGGTGGTCCTGATGACCTTGATCGGCGGCATGGGAACGGTGTTTGGCCCGATCGTCGGCGCGACGGTTATTGTCGGCATGCAGAACTATCTGGCGACTTTCGGCGCATGGGTCACGATCATCCAGGGCGTCATCTTTGTCATCACAGTTCTGCTTTTCCGGGAGGGCATCGTCGGCGTCATCGCCAAGTGGATCAAGAAGCCGCTCTGAGCCGGGCTTTGTTGACCTGACAGGAAGGCGGCTCAGCCGCCTTCCTCGCATTTGAGGTATGGGTCGAAAACCCAGCCGATCGCATTGTCATCCGCGACGCGGTCCACTTCATACCAAAGCTTGCCGTTGTGCATCGTCTCCGCATAGGGGCGCACGCGCACTCCATTTGGCCAGGTTCCAAGGATCTTGCCATTGGGTTCTTCACGGATGTTGAGCGGCGTGCCGGTTGGATCGGCGATGATGCATATCTTTCCGATCTCGTCTGAGCTTTCGCATTTCACATAGTCACCGAAAATGAAGCCCCAGGATTCGGCGTATCTGCTGACCAGCGCCCACCTGTTGCCTTCATGGTCTTCGTGCCGCACGACATCCACGATCGCTCCTTTCTTGAGAGTGGTCAGGATCTTCCCGTTTGGTCCGTCGCGCACATTGAGAGGAGTGCCGGTCGGGTCGATCACCGTACAGACCGGCTGGCCATCGCAGGCAAAGCCGGGTCCGGCGTAGAAGACAAGTGCAGCGAGAGCGATGATGGCGCGCATGGGAAACCTCGTGAAAGGTTGATCATGCCACCCGAGCCGCTCCATGCAAACAGCCTAAAGCCAGCGCCGCCATTTGAAATAACCAAGCAGCGCAACGGCGATCAGGAACATCAGGCCAAGCGCGGCAGGGTAGCCGTAGACCCATTCCAGTTCCGGCATATTCCACGGCGAAACCTTGGTGTCGAAGTTCATGCCCCATATGCCGGCCAGGAAGGTCAGTGGAATGAAGATCGACGACACGATGGTCAGAAAGGAGATCACCTCGCCGGTCTTGGCCTGACTCAGCGTCAGATGGGTGTCGATGAGACCGGTCAGCATGTCGCGCTGTGCGTCGACCAGGTCGATCAGTGTCGCGGCGTGATCTAGGGTGTCGTTGAGAAAGATCTTGGTGTCGGGTGCGATCAGCGCCGATTCAGCGCGCACCAGGGCCGCCACCGCATCGCGAATCGGCGGCAGCGGGCGGCGCAACTGGCTGGCGCCGCGCCGCATCAGATGCAGCCGTCTGGCCTGGGTCTTGTTGATCTGATCCAGAATTTCGTCTTCGATCTGCTCGGTCTTGTCACCAAGCTGCTCGACGAGCGGAAAGTAGCTGTCGACAATGGCGTCGATCAGCGCATAGGCCAGATAGTCCGATTTGCGCTGGCGCAGACGGTTGGGCAGAGGCGCGCCGATGCGCTTTCGCACCGGTCCGAACGGGTCGCCCGCGCGCTCCTGAAAGGTCAGCACAAAACCGTCGCCGAAATAGATCGAGACCTGCTCGTAACGGTGCGGTTCGACACTGTCGATCATCGTCATGATGACGAAAGCGTGGTCCGGCATGAATTCTGTCTTTGGCCGTGTGTCAGTGTTGACCGTGTCTTCCAGCTCCAGCGGCTGCAGATTGAACATCTGTCCGATCTGCTGGATGAGTGCAATGTCGCCCAAGCCGGCGCAATCGAGCCAGATCAGTGGCCATTTTCCGCGCGCCTTGACGACGTCGTCCAGTGTCGCGTCCTCAATCGTTTCTGACTTCTTTGGCGACAGCATCGTCAAAGTCATGACCAGAGGCAGGGCGTTTGGATCGGCGATCAATGTTCCGGGCGAGGACCCGACCGGCGCCACCTTGACCTTGCGGCGCATGTGCTTGTCGGCCTGCGCAGCAGGGTTCGCCGGAATATCTTTCATTTCGAGATCGCCCGCCCCACGCCGATCAGCCTACAAACACCCGGCGCGGCTTGAACATGCCTGCTTCGACGGATCCGATGGCAACCAGCCGGCCGCGCGCCGTGGCAAATGCGTCCGCCGCTTCCACCGGCGCATCGCGCCCGCGGCAGATCACCGGGTTGCCAAGCCTGAGCTTGTTGGCGGCGTCATCGCCCAGCGCCACTTCCGGCAGGCTTTCAAGCGCTGCGGCTGTCTCCACCAGAAGCTGATCGAGTGCGGCCAGGCGCAGTGCGGTCTCCTCAGGCGGCAACTCTGGCCGTGTGCCGTCTTCGCCCTTGGGCGGCAGGTCCGCGGCGGCTTCAATCTCCTCGATTGTTACCAGATCTCCGGACTCAAATGGGTCGACAGAAACCCGGCGCAGGGTCGAGACATGGCCGTAGCAGCCAAGATCGCGGCCCATGTCGCGCGCCAGCGAGCGCACATAGGTGCCCTTGCCGCATTCGATCTCGAACAAGGCCTTGTCCTGATCGTGTTCGACCAGATCAAAGCGGCCAATCTCGACCTCGCGCGGCGCAATCTCGACTGCTTCGCCGGCGCGCGCCAGATCATAGGCCCTCTCTCCATCAACGCGGATGGCCGAGAACTGTGGCGGCGTCTGCATGATCACACCGGTATATTTTGGCAGCAGTGCGCTGATGGCGGCTTCATCTGGCCGGATATCGGACGTCGCGGTCACCGGGCCTTCCAGATCGTCAGTCGAGCGTTCTTCGCCCCACGCGACGGTAAAGCGATAGACCTTCGCTCCGTCCTGGACGTAGGGAACAGTCTTGGTCGCTTCGCCAAGCGCAATTGGCAGCATGCCCGACGCCAGCGGGTCGAGCGTTCCGGCATGGCCGGCTTTCTCGGCCTTGTAGAGCCAGCGCACCTTCGACACGGCTTCTGTCGAGCCCATGCCGACCGGCTTGTCGAGGATGACCCAGCCGGAAACCGGGCGTCCCTTCTTCTTGCGCGCCATTATTCTTCGTCCTCATGGTCGAGATCGCGCGCCACTTCGGGCGAGCGTAGCAGCCGGTCGATCTTGGCCATGTTGTCGAACGAGGTATCCAGCCGGAAACGGAACTCCGGCATGAACTTCATCTGCCTCAGCGCTCCCGAAACGCGGCCGCGAATGAATTTCGCGTTCTGCGCCAGCGCCTTGATGACAGCGTCATTTTCGGCTGCGCCCAGCGGCGCGACATAGGCGGTGGCGATCTTGAGATCCGGTGACATGCGCACTTCGGACACCGAGATGACATTGGCCTGGATAACATCGTCGCGCACTTCGCCCCGTGTCAGCACCTCGGCCAGTGCGTGGCGAACCTGTTCTCCCACCCGCAACTGGCGCTGCGACGGGCCTTGGGATTGAAACTTTGACATGGAGCTATTGATCCGAGCGAAAGCAGGCGGAGTAAAGAATGTGCGGCCTGCGCGCAACCTTCCTGTTTGGCCTTGTCAAATGACAATGGTGCAATTGTGCCACAACGATCCGGTTTTGACATCTGTTGCGGGCGGCGCAGGGCATTTCGACTTTGAGATACCCCAAGGTCAACATAAAGTCTCCCAGGGCTGGATAGAGTTTCGAATGATGCGCGCCAAGATTTTTGCTGCCACGGCTATTGTCGGCATGACTTTGTTGACCGGCGTCGCAGCGGCGCAAGAATTGAAAGAGCCATCGCCGGAACGTTTTTCGCGCTGGGGCAACTATTCAGACAAGATGGAAGTGCGCTTTGGCGCGTCGTCCTACGACACGGGCCTGTTTGGGCCGATGCGGTTCAGTGGCGTCAACATCAACGGCGAATTGCTGTTCCGCTCACCGGAGTTTCTGTCCATTATCGGCGCGCCGCGTCCTTATGTAGGCTTCAATGCCGCCATCACTGACGATCCCGACCGCCCGATCAATTTCGCCTATGCCGGTTTGACGTGGGATTACAACATCACCAGCAAGCTCTATCTGTCTGGCAGCCTCGGCGGCGCAATTCATGACGCCAGCAATTTGAAGAACCCCGTCAACTACAAGGGACTTGGGTGCCGGGCGCTGTTCCACCTTGGCGCTGCCGTCGGTTATGACATCACACCGAATGTGACGGTGCAGGCTTATGCCGACCATTTCTCAAACGCCAATCTGTGCAGCGAGAATGACGGAGCTGAATCAGCGGGCGTGCGCGTCGGCTTCCGCTGGTAGGGTCGCCGCCGGTTCTTCCGCAGCTTCGATCCAGCGCGCAAAGTCGTCCAGATCCTTGCGGCTCACAAAGGCGCGGGCAGGGATTATGATCGGCAGCTTGTTTCCTTCCCGGATGAACAGGTGCCCATCGGTTGCGATCACCATTGAGACCTTGTCGACCGGCACGACCCGCTCTCCAAGCGTCGAACGCTCGACAACGCGATCGGCATAGGTGTCCAATGCCACCGTCCCTTGCGGGATCGGCAGTTTCCCTGCGTCACGGCGAAACGAGATATTGGACGACAGCAAAGCTCCGGCCGCCGCGACCAGCAGGATCGTCAATATGCTCGTCCAGTACCAGAACGCAGCCATGTCCTGCGGCACCAGCGTCGCTCCAAAACCGGCTGTGGCGATGATCGCCATCATGCGCAGCTTTTCCCATGCGGTCGGCAACCGTCCCAAAGCAGCGCCGGCCAGCGCATCGCGCTGGCCGAGTTCGTAGGTCAGGGTCCGGAAGGGCTGCTCGGGCGCGTTTTGTGTCATGACTATCCGGTCAGCCCACGTCGATGGGTGGGGTGGGGCCCTGACTGGGATAGGTCACCGGAAATATGCGCCAAACCTGCGGTCCAGTCTTGAGCGCTCCTGTGCGACAGGCGTCATCGCTACATAGACAGCGCGGAGCAAAGACGCTGCCTCGTCTTTGGAGGCAAAGGCCGCCATTGGCACGTAGAGTACGCCGGGGCCTGTCAGAAAGACCAGCAACTCGCCGTCAGCGCCGATCTGGTACAGTCCCTTGGCGTCGACAATTGTCCGCGCGTCCTCAGTCGTCCAAGACAATTGCGCACCGTCGAACACAAACTGTACATCGGCTGGTGGAGAGCGTTTGTGGACTGCGCGTGCCACCATGCCAAGAGACAGTCGCCGGACCGCTCGGCTGGCAAACACCATTATCGCTACCACCAAAATGGCAAGAAAAAAGAGTGAAAGCGATTCAGGCAAATATGGCTCAAGCAGTCTGTTCCCGGTACCAAAACCCCAGCCCAGGAACAGCCCCAGAAGCGCGAAAGCGGGAAAGGTCCAATAGCGCTTCCAGGGCGACAAGATTGCCTTGCTGGCAATCTGGTTCGCCCTGGAGACGTGCCTGAAATCCGACCGATAGGACGTTTCCAAGAAACTGATCCGCCTTACAGCGTCCGCGTCACCATCTCGACGCGGAAGCACTCGATGACGTCGCCGACATGCATGTTCTCGTAGTTCTGGAACGCCATACCGCATTCCTGACCAACGGGAACTTCCGACACTTCATCCTTGAAGCGCTTCAACGTCTTCAGCGTGCCTTCGTGGATGACAACGCCGTCGCGGATCAGGCGCACGCCCGCACCACGCTCGACCTTGCCTTCGGTAACACGGCAGCCGGCGATCTTGCCGACCTTGGTGATGTCGAAGATCTCTAGGATCTCGGCATTGCCGATGAAGGTCTCGCGGCGTTCCGGCGACAGGAGGCCCGACATCGCCTGCTTCACGTCGTCCACCAGATCGTAGATGACGTTGTAGTAGCGGATCTCGATGCCTGCCTGATCGGCAGCGTGCTGAGCCTGCTTGTTGGCGCGCACGTTGAAGCCGATGATCGCGGCCTGCGATGTGTCGGCCAGCGACACGTCGCTTTCGTTGATCGCGCCCGCGCCTGAATGAACGATGCGCGCACGCACTTCGTCATTGCCCAGCTTGGCGAGTGCGGCGTTGATGGCCTCGACAGAACCCTGCACGTCACCCTTGATGACAAGCGGGAACTCTTTCAGACCCGACGTCTGCAATTGAGACATCATCTGTTCGAGCGAACCGCGCTGGCCTGCATGCTTTGCCACTGCCTTGTCGCGCGCCAGACGCTGACGATACTCGGTGATCTCGCGGGCCTTGGCCTCGTTTTCGGCGGTCGCAAAACGGTCGCCGGCGGCAGGTACGCCCTGCATGCCGAGCACCTCGACAGGCATTGACGGGCCAGCTTCCGGCACCTGGTCGCCACGGTCATCGACCAGCGCGCGGACACGGCCCCATTCATTGCCGGCAACGATGATGTCGCCTGGCATCAGGGTGCCGGCCTGCACGAGCACGGTGGCCACAGGACCACGGCCGCGATCAAGCTTGGCTTCGACAACCACACCTTCAGCGGTGCGGTCCGGATCGGCCTTGAGGTCGAGCACTTCGGCCTGCAGCAGGATCGCTTCGAGCAGCTTGTCGATGCCCTGGCCGGTCTTGGCAGAGACTTCGACGTCCAGCGTTTCACCGCCCATCGATTCCACGAACACTTCGTGGCGCAGCAGTTCGGTGCGCACCTTTTGGGCGTTGGCCGCCGGCTTGTCGACCTTGTTGATCGCCACGATGATCGGTACGCCTGCCGCTTTTGCATGGCTGATCGATTCAATCGTCTGCGGCATCACGCTATCGTCGGCCGCCACCACCAGGATGGCGATATCCGTCGCCTGTGCGCCGCGGGCGCGCATCGCGGTGAACGCTTCGTGACCGGGCGTATCAAGGAAGGTGATCTCGTGATCATCCTTGAGCACCTGATAGGCGCCGATATGCTGGGTAATGCCGCCTGCTTCGCCGGAAACAACATTGGCGTTGCGGATGGCGTCGAGCAGCGAGGTCTTGCCGTGGTCGACGTGGCCCATGATGG
>DAINRF010000049.1:0-25445 GCA_036742015.1 Mesorhizobium sp.
TGTGCGGCTGATGAAATCACCGACGCGGGACCAGATCGACATGTTGTCGTTCATAAGGGCAAAATCTCGCAATTGCGAGAGATGTTCAAGGCCAAAACCTTGGTCCAAGACCTGAGCCTTGGTCCCAAAAACGAAAGGACCGGGCAAGTCCGATCCTTCCGTCTTCGCATGCTCGACTGCTTATTGGACAGGAGCAGCAGGGGCCGGATCAGCTGGCTTCATCGGGTCAGCTGGGGCCGCATCATTTGCCGGAGCCTGGGGTGTAGCCGGCGTCATCGCCGGATCGGACGGCGTCGTAGGCTCGGTCTGTGTTGCCGGTTCGACGCTGCGGGTCTGGGTATTGTCGGTGTCGCTGCACGCGGCAACGCCAAACAGGGCAACAGCGGATGCAGTGGCGAGGATCAGCCTTTTCATAACAAAACTCCTTCAGAAATTTGACTTTCTTCGGGACGCGCCCTCCACAGGGCCGTCGGATTGCTAATGTCCGGGCTCTGAAACGGGTTTCGTAACAATGTGTGTCAGCCGTTAACTTTTTGGGCAGCTGCCAACCGCGCATAGAAGCGGCCAAGCACCGCCGGCGTGATATACATCGGGATCTGGTAGCAGCCGATATAGAGCAGCAACGGATCAACCGTCGCATCCGGCAACACCGACAGGAACAGCGCGATATTGCGGTTGCCCGCAACAATGCCGGTCGCAATCGCATTCCCCGATCGAGCCGCGAGCGCCGCGACCACCTGAATGACGAAATTGAGGGCACACACCGCCACCAGCACGCCCGCAAAGCGCAGCGGGTCGCCAAGCATCGCAGGCCCGACCGCCGACATCAAACCAACCACGACGACTGCAAGCGCAATCGTCGACAATCCGTCAATTGACCGGAGCATATCGTCGGATGGTTTTGGCAACAGCCAGGCCCGGATCAAGAAGGCCGTTCCGGCAGCCAGTGCGATCACCGCCATCAGCCGCGCCGCAGCGCCCAGAATGGCCGAAGGCGATCCCATTTCTGGAGCCAGCCAGAACACCGGAATGACGGTCAGCGGCAGCAATGCCGTTCCGACGATCATCTGGCGCAAAGTCGCGGCGGGATCACCACCACACATCACCGTCAGATGTGGACTGCCGGTTATTGGCGGTGCCGACAGCATCAGCATCACAAATGCTGCAAAGGCGGCCGCGCCATAGCCGAGCGCCGCAAACAGCAGGATCGCCGCAATCGGCATCAAAACCTGCAGAACCACCGTCAGCCCGATCGCCGTGCCCATGTCCGACAGCGCGCCAACGGCCTGGCGCGGACCAACTCTGAGCGCCGCCAGGAACAAGAGACCGATGATGATCGTGCCGATCCACGGGCGCAGCGCCAGCGCAACCGTCGGCAATGCCGCTCCTGCGGCCAGACCAAGCACAAGCACCAGCTTGCCATGCCGGGCAAAAGGAGCCAGCACTGCGTGCACTGCATTCATCGCCGGATCAGATCGAAGCCGCGGCGCGCGCCGCCTGATCATAGTGCCCAGACAGGGCACGCAGGGTCGCAGCGACATTCGACACCGCCTGCGGGTCGAGCCCCAGCCCCTTGACCGACTGCACCAGCACCGCCTCACGAACCGACCGGTAACGCAGGCAGACTTCAACACCCTTCGGCGTTGTGCCGATCAGCTTTTCCTTGCCCGAGCGCGTGCTTTTCAACAGGCCGCGCTTTTCCAGCTTCTTCACCGCATAGCCAACGACATGCGTATCCTCGATGCCGAGCACAATGCACAGGTCGCTGAGCCGTTTCGGACGGCTGCGGTGGTTGCAAGAGTGCAAAACCAGCACGTCAATCGACGCCAAACCCGGTTCACCTGCCGCCGTCATGCAATGAACCATCCACCGATTGAACGCGTGACCGGCCAGGATCATGCCAAACTCGAGCTCCGACAGAGCCGGCAGCGCACCGTCGGCCAGATGCGCCGACGAGACGATTGGACCGATCTTTTCAGCGTTTTCCATGGCTTAGCCCCCTATCCTGCAAACATGGTTCTGGGCAGCCACAGCGCAATGTCCGGAAACAATGCCAGCAACAAGACCATGGTCATCAGCAGCAGGAAGAACGGCGCCGTCGCCGCTGCAATCGCGAACAGATTGCGTCCGGTAAGCCCCTGAATCACGAACAGGTTGAACCCGACCGGCGGCGTGATCTGCGCCATTTCGACCACGATGACGAGATAGATGCCGAACCAGACCAGATCGAAGCCTGCGGCTACCACCAGCGGCATGATGACCGCGGTCGTCAGTACGATCATCGAGATACCGTCCAGGAAACAGCCAAGCAGAATGAACAGGAGCGTCAACGCAAACAACAGCTGCATCGGCGACAGTTCCATCGAGCCGATCCAGGCTGCGAGTTCACGCGGCAGGCCGGTAAAACCCATCGCGGTCGTCAGCACTGCTGCCCCGGCCAGGATGAAGGCGATCATGCACGACGTTGCAGTCGCCGCCATCAGACCTTCCTTGAACGTCGTCCAGGAGAGCGAGTTCTGTGCCCGCGCCAGAACCAGGCTCAGCGCCACTCCGATGACAGCAGCTTCCGTCGGAGATGCTATGCCGCCATAAATTGACCCGATCACGCCGGTGATCAGCATCACGACAGGGATCAACCGGCGCGCGGCGCGGAATTTCTCCGGCCACGGCACGCGCTCTTCCGCCGGCGGCATTTTTGATGGATTGAGAAGCGCCCAGGCGCCGACGTAACCCATAAACAGCAGCGCCAGCATAATACCCGGCACGACGCCCGCCATGAACAGCCGAGCGATCGATTCCTCTACCGCCGCGCCATAGACAATCAGGATGATCGAGGGCGGAATGAGCAGCCCCAGCGTGCCGGACCCTGCAAGCGAACCGATCGCCAGCCGGTCATCGTAGCCGCGCTTCTCCAACTCAGGCAGCGATATCTTGCCAATAGTTGCGGTTGTCGCCGCCGATGACCCGGAAACCGCTGCAAACACGGCACAGCCCAGCACATTGACATGGGCAAGCCGGCCCGGCAGACGGCGCACAAAGGGCGAAATGCCGGTGAACATGTCCTGCGACAGCCGCGAACGGAACAGGATTTCGCCCATCCAGATAAACATAGGCAGTGCTGTCAGGTCCCAGGAGGTCGAAGCGCTCCAGAACGACGTCGCCAGCACCTGGGCCGCCGGCAGCGCCGGCTTGGTGGCCAGCGCAGCGAGCGCCACTGCGGACAGCGAAAACGCCACCCAAAGGCCAAGCGCCAAAGCGCCCAGCATGACAACAATCAGCAGCAGCGAAAGTTCAAACACGCCCATGGTCAAACCTCGCTCGCGCCGGGCAGCGGTTCACCACGCGCAACAGATCGCCAGGTCACATCAACCAGCGCAATTGCCAGCAGCAAAAGGCCAAACGCCATCACCGCCTGCGGCAGCCACAACGGCACCGGCACAAAGCCGTAGGACACATCGTTGAAGCGCCAGCTTTTCATCGCCAGCTCGCCGACCGCATAGGCAAAATAGCCTGCAAGCAGCGCTGCGGCGGCCCCCGTCGCCGTTTCAACGACACGCCGTATACCGGCAGGCAGCCGCTCAACCAGAATCCCGACGCGGATATGCCCGCCAATCGTCAGCGTATAGGCCAGCGCCAGAAAGCTCGCCGCAGCGAGAAGGAAGCCGCAGATTTCGGCAATCGACGGCACGATGAAGCCGAGCGGTGGCAAGCCCACAAGGCGCATCGCGCTGTCAGCCAGCCGCGCACCCACCTGCACCAGCACAAGCATGAAAATGAGCACCAGCGCCCCGGCTGCGGCATAGCCAGCAAACCGGTACGCGCCGTCGAGCAGTTTGCGCACGCGACCCTCCCTGAAAAGCGGACCGGCCCCGAAGTTTCTTGCTCCGGGGCCGGG
Organism: Mesorhizobium sp.; assembly: GCA_036742015.1. Taxonomy (GTDB): domain Bacteria; phylum Pseudomonadota; class Alphaproteobacteria; order Rhizobiales; family Rhizobiaceae; genus Mesorhizobium_A. Next base: position 3,896 of record DAINRF010000049.1, read on the forward strand.
TATATGTAGCTTACTGACCGTTGAAGGTCTTCAGCAGCGCCTCGCCGTCAGCGCCGGCGCGGGTCTTCCACTCGTCGGTGATGGTCTTGCCGATCTCGCCAAAGCCGGCCTTCAGCTCGTCAGACGGCTCGACGATGACGATCTTGTTCTCTTTCAAGACATCCATCTTGGCATTGTTCTCGACCTGCGAAGCTTCCCAGCCGCGCGTTTCAGCCGCTGCTGCTGCTTCCTTCACGGCGGCCTTCTCGGCGTCGCTCAGCTTGTCGAATGCTGCCTTGTTGACGATCACCATGTTGCGCGGGATCCACGCCTTGGTGTCGTGGTAGTGGGTCAGGAAATCCCAGACTTTCGAATCGACGCCGGTCGACGGCGAGGTGATCATGGCTTCAACGCGGCCGGTCGCAAAAGCCGTCGCCACGTCCGACGCCTCGATCTGCGTCGGTACCATCTTGGCCAGCGCCGCAACGCGCTCGGTGCCCAGATTGTAGGCGCGGAATTTAAGGCCTTCGAGGTCGCCAATCGCCTTGACTTCCTTCTTGGCGTAGATGCCCTGGGTTGGCCACGGCACGGAGAACAACAACTCAAGGCCCTGATCGGCCAGCAGCTTTTCCATGTAAGGGCGCTGCGCGTCATAGAGCTTCTTCGACAGTTCATAGCTCGACGCCAGGAACGGCACCGAGTCGACGCCGAAGATCGGGCTTTCGTTCTCAAGGCGCGACACCAGCAGTTCGCCGATCGGCACGATGCCGTCGCGAACCGACGTCTTGATGTCGGGGTGCTTGATAAGCGACTGATTAGAATGGACGGTGATCTTCAGCGAGCCATTGGTCTTGGCGTCAACGTCCTTGGCGAACTCGGCAATATTCTTGGTGTGGAAATTGCCGTCCGGATATGGCGTCGGCATGTCCCATGCAGTCTGCGCAAAAGCGGCGCCGGTGGCGAACAGGCCTGCGACAAGCACACCCGCCGAAACAGACATATGTTTCATCTTATTCCTCCCGTTTTTCTGTTCTTGCACGGCCTTTGAAGCCATGCTCCAGACTGGCCAGCCAATCCGGTTGACGAGGACGTTGACAGTTTATCGATAAATCGTCAATAAAAAATCTAGACACGAGGGGAGAAGCGTCATGACGGCTCGTTGGGACTTCTGGATTGACCGTGGCGGCACGTTCACGGACATCGTGGGCCGGGCGCCGGACGGTTCGCTGCATCCGCGCAAACTCCTGTCAGAGAATCCCGAGGCCTACCGCGACGCTGCGGTGCAAGGCATCCGTGACCTGCTCGGCGTCAAGGCTGGCCAGCCGATCCCGCCGGGCTCCATCGGCGACGTCAAGATGGGCACCACGGTCGCCACCAACGCACTGCTGGAGCGCAAGGGCGACCGCACACTGCTGCTCATCACCAAGGGATTTCGCGATGCGCTGCGTATTGCTTATCAGGCCCGTCCAGACATTTTCGCTAAGGAAATCATCCTTCCGGAACAGCTTTACGAGCGTGTCATCGAGGTTCCCGAGCGCGTTCGCGTCGACGGTTGCGTCGAGCAATTGCTCGACCCTTCTGCCATCCAGAATGAAATCGCGGCCGCAAAGGCTGACGGTATCGACGCCGTGGCGATTGTGCTGATGCACGCCTGGAAATATCCGGCGCACGAACAGGCCATTGCAAAACTCTGCAAAAAACTCGGCTTCTCGCAGATTTCGACCAGCCATGAAGTCTCGCCGCTCATCAAGCTGGTGGGCCGTGGCGACACAGCGGTCGTCGACGCCTATCTGTCACCGATTCTGCGCCGCTATGTGCGCCAGGTTGCCGATGAACTCGGCATCGCTCCCACCTCCCCCACCGAAGGAGGAGGTCGCGCCGCAGGAGCGGGTGGGGGTGAAGGCTCGTCTGCATCACCCCACCCCGGCGCTGGCGCGCCGACCCTCCCCCTCGAAGGGGAGGGTAGCCCCCGCCTCATGTTCATGATGTCGTCGGGCGGGCTCACCGCCGCCGACATGTTCCAGGGCAAGGACGCGCTTCTGTCCGGCCCGGCTGGCGGCGTTGTCGGCATGGTGGAGACCGCAAAGCTCGCCGGTTTCGACAAGGTCATCGGTTTCGACATGGGCGGCACGTCGACCGACGTCGCTCACTATGACGGCGAGTATGAACGCGCTTTCGACACCGAAGTCGCCGGCGTTCGCGTTCGCGCGCCGATGATGCGCATTCACACAGTGGCCGCTGGCGGCGGTTCCATCCTGCATTACGCCGATGGCCGCTTCCAGGCGGGCCCCGATTCTGCCGGCGCGAACCCCGGTCCCGCCTGCTACCGCCGTGGCGGCCCGCTCGCCGTCACCGACGCCAATGTCATGCTGGGAAAACTGCAGCCCGATTTCTTCCCGGCGATCTTTGGCTTGAACCAGGACCAGCCGCTCGATGTCGCAGTCGTGCGCCAGAAATTCGAGGCAATGGCCGCCGAAATAGGCGATGGCCGCTCGCCCGAGCAGGTCGCGGATGGCTTTATCACTATCGCGGTCGAAAACATGGCCAACGCCATCAAGAAGATTTCGGTGCAGCGCGGCTATGACGTAACCGAATATCTGCTCAACTGCTTTGGTGGCGCAGGCGGCCAGCATGCTTGCCTGGTGGCAGACGCACTCGGCATGGAAGCGGTGCTGGTGCACCCGTTCTCCGGCCTGCTCTCTGCCTATGGCATTGGCCTCGCCTCTGTGTTTGCGTCCCGCCAGCAGGCGGTCATCAAGCCGCTGGCGAAATCCTCCGAGGGCGACATCGACGTCGTCATTTCTGCGCTGACCGAAAAAGTCTTTGCCGAACTCGAAGCGCAGGGCGTTCCCGCCGAAAACGTCGATTGGCGGCCGGTCCTGATGATCCGCTACGACGGCACCGACACGACGCTGCCGGTCGACTTCTCCTCGCGCGATCTTGCTGCCGCCAGGAAAGGTTTTGAGGCGGCGCACAAGGCGCAATTCGGCTTTATCTACGACAACAAGCCGATGATCGTGGAATCAATCGACATCCAGGGCCAGGACGACCGCGTGTCCGGCCGCGACGAAACCGATCGTCCAGTCGAAAAGGCTGCCGCGAAGGCAAGCGAAACACGAAAAATCTTCCACGATGGCGAATGGCACGACGCGGCGATTGTCCGCCGCGCTGACATGGCGCCGGGCCAATATGTGAATGGCCCCGCCCTCATCATCGAGACCCACCAGACGATTGTCGTCGAGGCCGGCTGGCGCGCTGAAATCACCGCAAAGGACCACGTTCTGCTGCGCCGCGTCGAAAAGAAGGCCCGCGCTGCCGCGCTTGGCACCGAAGCCGATCCGGTCATGCTGGAAGTGTTCAACAACCTGTTCATGTCGATTGCCGAACAGATGGGCGTGACGCTGCAGAACACCGCCTATTCGGTCAACATCAAGGAGCGGCTCGACTTCTCCTGCGCGGTGTTTGACCGCAATGGTGCGCTCGTCGCCAACGCGCCGCACATGCCGGTGCATCTGGGTTCAATGGACCGCTCGGTCGAGACGATCATCCGGCTGAACGAAGGCGACATTCATCCAGGCGACGTGTTTGCGCTCAACGCTCCCTATAATGGCGGCACCCACCTGCCCGACATTACGGTCGTCACGCCCGTCTTCAGCGACGATGAGAGCGAGATCCTGTTCTACTCCGCCTCGCGCGGCCACCATGCCGATGTCGGCGGCACAGCCCCCGGCTCAATGACGCCACTGGCGACCACCGTCGACGAGGAAGGCGTCCTGTTCGACAATTTCCGCATTGTCGAGCGCGGCCACTTCCGCGAGAAGGAACTGCACGACCTGCTCACAGACCACCAATACCCGGCTCGCAACCCGCACCAGAACATCGCCGACCTCAAGGCCCAGATCGCAGCCAACGAGCGAGGCGTGGCTGAACTGCGCAAGATGGTCGACCATTTCGGGCTCGACGTCGTGCAGGCCTATATGGGCCATGTGCAGGACAATGCGGCCGAAAGCGTGCGCCGCGTGCTGGAACGCCTGCCGGATGAATCGTCCTACGAATATCCGACCGACACCGGTCAGGTCATCAAGGTGAAGATCACCGTCGACCGCAAGGCGCGCACGGCAAAAGTCGACTTCACCGGCACCTCGCCTGTGATGAAAAACAATTTTAACGCCCCCGAGCCGGTCGCCCGTGCGGCTGTGCTCTACGCCTTCCGCGTCATGGTCGAGAACAACATCCCGATGAACGCCGGCTGCCTCCGGCCCATCGAGATTGTCATTCCCGAGGGCTCCATGCTGCGTCCGAGCTATCCGGCGGCCGTCGTCGCCGGCAATGTCGAGACCTCGCAACACGTCACCAACGCCATGTTTGGCGCGATGGGCGCACTCGCCAATGCTCAGGGCACGATGAACAACCTGACCTATGGCAACGAGACGTATCAGTACTATGAGACGATCTGCTCGGGCTCGCCTGCCGGTCAGTTCAACAATGGCAAGGGTTTTGACGGCACGTCTGGCGTCCACACCCACATGACCAACTCGCGCCTGACCGACCCGGAGATCCTCGAATTGCGCTTCCCGGTGCTGCTCGAAGACTTCCACATCCGCGAAGGCTCCGGCGGCAAGGGCAAGTGGAACGCCGGCAGCGGCACCCGCCGCACCGTGCGCTTCCTCGAAAAGATGGAATGCGCCATCCTGTCGTCGCACCGCGCAGCCCCGCCGCGCGGCGTTCATGGCGGCGGCGACGGCCAGGTCGGCAAGACAGAGGTCCGCCGCCTGTCAGGCAAGATCGAGACGCTGAAAGCCTGCGACCAGACGATTCTGGAAGCCGGTGAAGCGGTCATCGTCACCACGCCGACGGCGGGTGGATTTGGGCGCGGTTAGCCGCGCCTCTACTCCAGATTCGTCTGGATCCATTTCGGCGAGTGATGGATGTCGATCGTCTGCAGCCGTCCGGGGCCAAGATTGATAAAGCGGTGCGGCATGCCTGCCGGACCCAAAACGGTCTCGCCGGCCTCGGCGTCGATCACCTCGTCGCCGACGAAAAACCGCGCTTGACCAGCAATCACGACAAACACCTCATCATAGGGGTGCACATGCAGGACAGGTCCCGTGCCCGGTTCGTCATTGCCATAGGTCAGCACGGTCACCTGCCCGCCCAGCAACTCGCCTGCCACCGATCCGCGCCACGGCCCGCCGGTCGTCGCGTCGTACAATCGGGCTTTCGTCGGCCTGCGCCCGTCCGGCGTCACGCTGGCCGGGTCAAAATCGCGTCTGGTCATACAACACTCCTTGACCGAACATCGCTCAAGGCAGCGCCTTGACCAGCGCCTCGACCATTTTCTGTGACTTGTAGCCGAGCTTTGACGGGGTCAGCCCCATGCGCAGGACAACCATCTGTTTGGACGGGATAACGGCCATCGACTGGCCGTCATGGCCAAGCGCCCACACCGCATCGTCCGGCAAGTCAAACCCCTTGTCCGGGTCTTCGCCATCCGGCGTTCCCGCTGAAGGTCCGTTCAGCCACATCTGGCCGCGCGTATATTCCTGCGGCGCAGCGTCCGACGGCTGGCGCATCATCGCCACATAGCCAGGTGGCAACACCGCCCGCCCGTTCCAGACGCCGTTATACAACAATAGTTGTCCGAACCGCGCCCAGTCTTTGGCAGTCGCATAGAGATAGGACGAACCCACATAAGTGCCGCGCGCGTCGGCCTCGAGCACCGCACTCGACATACCGATCTGGGCAAACAGGCGTTGCCGCGGCCAGGCAAGCGCTGCGGCCTGATCGCCAACAGCGTTCTGCCAGATCCGCGACAGCATCGTAGTCGTGCCGCTCGAATAGGAAAATGCCTTGCCCACATCATTGACCAGCGGCTTGGCCGCCGCAAACGCCGCCATGTCAGGCTCGAGATAGAGCATCCGCGTCACGTCGGTGACGTCGCCATAGTCTTCGTTGAACTCCAGCCCGCTCGACATCGACAGCAGGTCCGACACCTTGATCGCATTGCGGCCGTCTGCCTTCCAAGCCTCAAACAGTCCCGTCTGGTCGAGCGCCAGCTTGCCCTCGCCCACCAGCGTCCCGATGATCGCTGCCGTCACCGTCTTGGTCATCGACCAGCCAAGCAACGGCGTTTCGTCATTGAACCCTTCGCCATAGCGCTCGCCAATAATGCGGCCATTGTGCACCACCACCACGGCTCGCATGCCCGGCCCTGTCATCGCGGGATCATCGAGGATCGCCGCAATCGCCGGGTCCTGCGACGGGGCGACGTCATTGCCCATCGGCCACACGCCTGCTCCCTTCCCCATGACAGGCAGCGCCGCCACAGCCGGGAGTGCCGCTGCAGCAAGATCGCCGTCGGGAACCGACGCGCAGCCCAATCCATCACGCGCCACCGCTGTGCCGCCGCCAAAAGCGCCCAGCAGCCGCGCCGTCACGACGCCCGCGCTTTCATCGACCTTCTTGGAAATCAGCCCCAGGATCGGGTGTCCCGGCGCCTGCACGTCCACCTTCAGCACTTCGGATGCATCACGTTTGGCAATGAACACATTGGAGCAGATCATCTTGGCCGAATACCCGGCAGCGACCTGGATCAGCGCAGGCGGCGCGATCCAAAGCCATCCGGCCAGCCCGGCGACAACGACAATCGCCGCGATCGCCAGCCATTTGATGATCTTGCCCACAATGCGCATGCCTGCCCCCGCCCGTTCCGCCAGCGACATCACGCCGACTTCGATAGTTTTGGCGGCAGCTGCCCTGAATTGCAACGGCATCGCCAGCTCACCCAAGAGTGAGACCCGCGCAAGCCAGACTGTGGCATTGTCGGCTTGATTCTATTCCGGGTGGGTTTGATGCGGCGTCTGTCGGCTTTGTTGCTTCTGTTGTTTCTTGGTGCGTGCTCGACCAGCGACACGCTGGGCAGCCTCGCGCCGGCGTCAAACGAACTGCCATCCTCTTCTGGCGGCGGCCCACGCTTCGGCGACCGGGATCCCTATGAATGGACCGGCATGAAACCGTGGAACTACACCGTCCACGGCACTGACGTGTCGAAATACCAGCGCCAGGTCGACTGGCAGCGCAAGCGCGCCAGCAATGTCTCGTTTGTCTTCATCAAGGCGACGGAAGGCGGTGACCGGCTGGATGATATGTTCAACCAGCACCGCGCCGGCGCGCGCGCGGCCGGCATTCCGTGGGGCGCCTATCATTTCTTCTATTTCTGCCGCCCGGCCCGCGAACAGGCCGCCTGGTTCATCCGCAACGTGCCACGCGAAAGCGGCATGTTGCCGCCGGTGCTCGACATGGAATGGAACCACCTGTCGCCAACCTGCAAGCTGCGCCCGCCGCCAGAAACCGTGCGCTCCGAAATGCGCGTCTTCCTCGACATCGTGCAACGCCACTATGGCAAGCGGCCGATCATCTACACCGACCCGCTTTTCTTTGACCAGAACGGACTGTCGGCGTTTCGCGGCTACCCGTTCTGGCTGCGTTCAACCGCAGGCCACCCCAGTGAAAAATACGGACCACATCCATTTGTGTTCTGGCAATACACCGGCACCGGCGTCGTACCCGGCGTCTCTGGCGACATGGACATTAACGTCTTCAACGGGAGTGCGGCGTCCTGGCGCAAATGGCTGGCCACAAATCGTTTGTGATCGCCACATTTCGGCCCGCGGCACATGGTCGGAGGGCAGCACTTAGGAGCCTGACCAGATGATCCGACTTGCCACAGCCCTTGCCGCCCTTCTCGCGGTTTCGCCTGCCTTTGCGCAGGACAATCAATGCGGTGGCGAACTGTCCACATGGCTCAAAGGCATGACCGCCGAGGCTCAGGCCGCCGGCATCGGCGACAAGGGCCTCGCCGCACTTGCCAATGCGCGTGACGATAAGAAGGTCCTTGGCCGCGACCGCTCGCAGCAGGTATTTGCCCAGACATTCAACCAATTTGCCAGCCGGATGATTTCGGACTACCGGCTGAAGCAAGGTGCCATCATACTGAAGCAGCATGCTGACACCTTCGCCCGCGCCGAGCAGGAATATGGCGTTCCCGCAGCCGTCATTTCAGCATTCTGGGCACTGGAAACCGATTTCGGCGCAGTCCAGGGCGATTTCGATACGTTGAACGCGTTGGTCACACTGGCGCATGACTGTCGCCGCCCGCAGCTTTTCCGTCCCCAGATCGTGCCGCTGCTGAAACTCATAGACAATGGAACCTTGCCCGCCAATGTCCAGGGGGCGTGGGCTGGCGAGCTCGGCCAGACGCAGATCCTGCCATCCGACTATCTCGACAAAGGCCGCGATGGCGACGGCGATGGCGTCGTCGACCTGCGCGGCAGCGCGTCCGACGTCATCATGACCACCGCCAACTTCCTCAACTCGCTTGGCTGGAAGGCCGGCGGCGCATGGATCGACGAGGTGCAGGTTCCCGCCGAAATGGACTGGTCCGATTCCGGCCGCGAAAACCAGCATCCGCGCTCACATTGGGCCGCAGCCGGTGTCACCGCCGCAGACGGCTCGCCTCTTCCATCCGATGACCAGCCGTCCAGCCTTGTCCTGCCGATGGGCCGCAAGGGCCCCGCCTTCCTCATCTATCCGAATTTCGACGTCTATCTCGAATGGAACCAGTCATTCGTCTACACACTCACCGCTGGCAATCTGGCCGCTCGCTTTGCCGGCGCAAAGCCCTATGATCCAAAAAATCCTGATCGCGCGCTGACCATCGACGAAATGAAGCAATTGCAGGAAAAGCTTGCCGCTCGAGGCCATGATGTCGGCAAGGTAGACGGCGTGCTCGGCACCGGCACCCGCACGGCGCTGCAAAAGGTTCAGAAGGAAATGGGCCTGCCCGCCGACGGCTGGCCGACCCAGCAATTGCTGCAGGTCTTGTAGGAACCCGATTGATGAGCGCTTCGCCGCCTGAGCCAGAGCCAAAGAAAGCGCCCAAACCAGCAGCAGCGAAACCCGTCGATCTCGTCACGGCGCTGACCGTCATTCTCGTCTGCCAGCTGGCGGGCGAGGTCATCGTCCTGTCGGCGCGCCAGCTCTACCCGGCGCTCGCCTTCCCCGGTCCGGTTGTCGGCATGGTTTTGATGTTTGCCGTGCTGGTCTGGCGTGGCGGCCCGGGCACTGATCTCGACTCGACCGCATCCGCCATCCTGCGCAATCTGTCGCTTCTGTTTGTGCCTGCCGCCGTTGGCATCGTGCAATACGGCCCGGTGCTGGCCGAGTTCGGCCTGGCGCTGGCGCTGGCGCTCATCGTCTCCACCGTGTTGACCCTGCTGGTCACTGTCGGCGTCTTCATGCTGTTTGCGGGAAATTCCGATGACCGCTGAAGCGCGCGACATCTGGGTCTATCTCGCCGCCTCGCCTCTGGTCTGGCTGACCGCGACGCTCGCCGCCTATTGCGCTGCGCAGCGCATTTCCGGCCTGTTTGGCAACCATCCGCTGGCCAATGTCGTCGTCATCACCGCGGCCTTTGTCGTGGCGCTGCTGCTTGTCACCGGCACCACCTACCAGACCTATTTTGAAGGCGCGCAGTTCGTCCACTTCATGCTTGGCCCCGCAACGGTCGCACTCGCCATCCCGCTCTGGCGCAATCTGGCGCTGGTCCGCCGGTCGCTCATTCCCATGGCCGCAGCCCTGGTTGCCGGATCGCTCACAGCCGCCGCCAGCGCCGTCACCATCGCCTGGGCATTCGGCGCGCCGACAGAGGTCCTTGCGTCGCTCGCACCAAAGTCGGCGACCGCCCCAATCGCCATGGAACTGTCAAAATCGCTCGGCGGCATTCCGGCGCTCACCGCCGTTCTGGTCGTCTTGACCGGCATCATCGGCGCCGTTGTCGTCACGCCCTTGATGAACGCGCTCAAGATCAAGAACTTCGCCGCGCGCGGCTTTGCCGCCGGCGTCGCGTCCCACGGCATCGGTACCGCCCGCGCTTTTCAGGTTTCGGAAGTCGCCGGCACCTTTGCTGGCATCGCCATGGGGCTGAACGGCGCGCTCACCAGCGTCTTGGTGCTTCTCTGGCTGGCGTTCGGCGGCTGACGCCTACTCGTCACATTCCCATTCTGCGTCCGAAACATAGACACCGGCATCGAGCACATTGCCACGCGGGTCGATCAGGTCGCCGATAAGAAAATACGAGCCGTCTGCGCCCTCTTCCTCGCCGGTCAGCTCCAGCGACCAAGACAGCCCGATCCGGTTGTCGCCCTGCCAGTCGGGGTGAATGTCGTCGACATCTGCCGAGGCAAATATCCGCGCGTCGTTTGACACCGGAGAACACGTCGCAGCCACAGCCGGACCGGCTGCAACAAGCATCAGGGCAGCACACACAATTCGCATCATTTGACGACGACTCGAGAGGGTTGGAACCGGCAATGCCGGATCATTATCCTAATCCGCCATCGTTTCCAGCGACGCATATCCCTCCGGCCGCTCCCCCTCGTCAAACGGCGTTGTCACCTCAACAAACTTGTCGGGATAGAATCCGTTGAACCGGGTTCTCAGCGACAGCGAATAGGCGCCGATATGGCCAATTTCGATCCAATCCCCTGTATCGACCGTCTCCGGCAGCCAGAACGGCCGCGACAGGATGTCAACGCTGTCACACGTCGCGCCACACACCTTGAACGGCACGATGTTTGACGCATTGCCGTTGCGCTGGCGGATCGCCGGATCAGGGATAAACCGCGCCGGCAGCGTGATCTTTCCCGTCCATGAATCCGACAGCGATGCCCAGATGCCGTCATTGATGTAGAGCCGCCTGCCCTTGCGCAGCAGCACCCGCACGATCAGCGAAAAGGCCCGCGCCACGATCACACGGCCGGGCTCCGCCACCAGCGGCGTGTCGCCAAATCCCCATTCCTCGATGTCCGAGCGCAACCGCGACATCAGCTGCCCGATCGACGGCATTTCGGGAGCCTTGCGGTTCGGGTCGTGTCCATATTCGGCCGGAAACCCGCCGCCGACATCCAGCCCCGCCAGCGGCACATTTGCCCGGTTGCGCACCCAGTCAGCGCTCTTCAGCGCCCTGTCATAGGTGTCTGGGTCCTCGATCTGACTGCCGACATGAAAACAGATGCCAACCTTGAAGCCCATCTTGTTGAGCCGCTGCAGCAGTTCCACCGCCTGCGCCGGCCCTGCGCCAAACTTCTTGGACAGTTCGTAAGCTGCATGCCCCTTGGTCTGGATGCGCACATAGATGGTGATCTGGCCGGGGTCGATGTCGAGCGCCCTGACCACCCGCACAATCTTGGCCACCTCGTCCTCGTGATCGACGACGGTGACGCGAATACCATATTGCTCCAGCGCCAGCCTGATGTCCGACTGCGCCTTGATCGGATGCATGTAGAGCATCTCGGCATTTGGCGCGAGTTCGCGCACCGCCCGGATTTCGCCCGGCGACGCCACGTCAAAACAGTTGACGCCGATCTCAGCCAGCGTCTTCAGCACCATCGGCTCGCCATTGGTCTTCACCGCATAAGCGGTCTTTCCCGGAAACATGCTCATGAATGCCTGTGCGTCGGCCTTCAGCACGCTGGGGTGAAAACAGTAGACCGGCTCGTCGGGCCTCAGTTCAAGGGCGGCGGCCTTGGCGGTCTCGAATCTCTGCATTGAAGTCTCCGAATTTGGGCAAGGAGTAACAGGCGAAGCTTTCATCGCAAAGCGTCCGCTGGCCCACGGGTTTTCGGGTGGCGAGGAGGGTCCGGCCCAGCTAATGCTCTGCGCCAGAGGGACCATTCAGCATGACAGTCAACAATGTGACGACAGCCCGCCAGCAAGCGCCGGCCAACCAGATGACGGCGGCGCTCTGGGGCCAGCTCCTGCTGCTTGGCCTCATCTGGGGCGGGTCGTTTTTTTTCGGCGCAGTTGCCGTCAAAGAAATTCCGCCGCTTGTGCTTGTCCTGCTACGCGTCGGCATCGCGGCCATTGCCTTGCAGCTCTATCTGGCGGCGCTCGGACCATCGTTCCGGCTCGCCCTACCCTATCTCTGGCCCTTCTTCGGCCTCGCCATTCTCAACAACATCATTCCGTTTTCGCTGATGTTTGCCGGCCAGACAGCCATCGGGTCGGGCCTTGCCTCCGTCCTCAACGCCACCACGCCGGTCTGGACCCTGATCCTCGCCGGTTATGTCTTCCGCATCGAAACGCCCACCTGGAACAAGCTTCTTGGCGTATTGCTCGGCGTCGCTGGCGTCGTTGTCATGATCGTGCCCGGCCTGTCTGCCGGCCTTGGCGGGCCTGTCTGGGCCAAACTCGCCCTCATCGGCACTGCCCTGTCCTATGCTTTCGCCTCGATCTTCGCCAAACGCTTTTCAGCGCTGCCACCTGTTGTGGTCGCCACCGGTCAGCTCACCGCCTCCACCATCCTGATGATCCCGGTGATCGCCATCTGGGGCGGCGCGTCGTTCATGCTCGCGGCCTCCGGCATGACCTGGGCCGCCGTTCTGGCGCTGGCGCTGCTGTCCACTGCGTTCGCCTACATCCTCTATTTCAATCTCATCGCCAACGCTGGTGCATCCAACGCGTCACTTGTCACTCTCGTGGTCCCGGTCAGCGCCATCCTGCTTGGCGTCCTGTTCCTGAACGAACATCTCGAACTGTTCGAAATTGGCGGCATGGTCCTGATTGCGCTCGCACTGGTCGCCATCGACGGTCGCCTGCTTCGCCGCAGGTAACGCTTTACCTCTTGCGGGCTCGCGCATGGCGGCTTCCAAAAAAGAGCCGGTTTCAAGGCGACCCCAATTTGAGAAACAAATTCCGCCACTTGCTGGGGGCTTCGGATTCTCTTTTTCACAAGATGTTACATGCCTGCAACAAAACCGCTTGTTTGGCGTTGATTTTCGCCTACACTTTCCATCGTTGACCGCAGAGGAGGCTCAAGAATGGGACTGACACGGCCAATCAATGCACTGGTGATTTGTGCTGCGTTCGCCTTCATAGGCGCCATGATCCTGGGGGTTTTGCCATAAGGCAGACAGGACCCTGAAAGCAGGATTTTCCTCCAAGACTGAGGCAAGTTGAATAGAAAAGGCCGGGATCGCATCCCGGCCTTTTTCGTTGAACGGCGCTTTGCCTCAGGCAGCAGACGCCTGAACTGCCGCCTGTGCTGTGCCAGCCGTCGGCCGGATGCCAATCATATGGCAGATGGCGAAGCCAAGATCGGCGCGGTTCATCGTGTAGAAGTGGAAATCATAGACGCCCCGCTCCACCAGATCGAGCACCTGTTCGGCAGCCACAGCCGCCGCCACCAGCGAATGGGTCTGCGGGTCGTTGTCCAGGCCCTCAAACCGCTCCGCCAGCCAGGCCGGCAGGTGTGCGCCGCAGCGTCCGGCAAAATTGGTCACTGCCTTGAAATTGTGCACCGGGAGGATGCCCGGCACAATCGGGATATAAATGCCCGCCCGGCGTACCCGCTCGACGTAACGCTCAAAGACGTCATTGTCGAAAAAGAACTGGGTGATTGCGCGTGTTGCGCCATTGTCCACCTTGCGCTTCAGCATTTCGATATCGGTGGCAAAATCCGGGCTTTCGGGGTGCTTGTCGGGGTAGGCGGAGACCGAAATGTCGGTCGCACCCTGTCTGGCGATCGCCTCAACCATGTCCGCGCCATTGGCATAGCCCTGCGGATGTGGCGCATAGCGTGCACCAACGCCCGCCGCCGGATCGCCGCGCAGCGCCACAAAACGCTTCACGCCCATCGCGATGAAATCTGCAATCACCGCATTCGATTCGTCACGGCTGGCGTCAACGCAGGTCAGGTGCGCTGCCGGCTGCAACGTCGATTCCCTGAGAATGCGGCCAACCGTTCGCGACGTGCGTTCGCGCGTCGATCCACCAGCGCCATAGGTCACCGAGACAAAGCTTGGATTGAGCGGCTCCAGCCGCTGCACAGTTTCCCAGAGCCTCGCCTCCATCTCGTCGGATTTTGGCGGGAAGAATTCAAACGAAACACGCACCTTGTCGCCGATATCCGGGCGGCGGGAGAGGCGGAACTGGGACATCAGACGGTCTCCGAAACACTGGTTCTTGAAGGTTCTGCAATCAACAGCCGGCGGTCGCGGCACAGCCACATCTTTACCGTCAGGCCGGCAGCCTTGCCGGTGTCGGGTGCAAACGTGCGCGTCTCAACATGTTCCAGACCCGCCTCCTGCATCCATTCGACAATCTGCCTGTCTGCAAAGCCGAGCCGCAGATGCGCATACTCGTCACGCAGAAATTCCAGCGAATGCGGCGCAAAATCGACAATCGCCAGCCGTCCGGCATGACGCAGCACACGCGCCGCCTCACGGATCGCCAGCGCCGGCTCATGCAGATAGTGCAGCACCTGATGAACAGTCACCAGGTCAAAACTGTCCCGTTCAAACGGCAGCGCCAGTAGATCGCCCTGCCTTACCTGAGCTGTGGCAATCCCGGCCCGGTCGAGATTCGCCCGGGCCACCGCGAGCATTTCGCGCGACAGGTCGATGCCAACGCCGCGTCTGTAGAGCGGTGCAAACAGTTCCAGCATCCGGCCGGTACCGGTGCCGAGATCAAGCATGGCCTGGAAGGGCTGATTTCCGATGGCCTCTCTGAGCGCCGCCTCGACTGCTGTGTCTGGCGCATGCAGCGCACGCAACTGGTCCCAGCTCTCGGCATTAGCGTCGAAATAGGACGACGCCTTTTCCTGATGGCGGCGTTTGACTGAGGTTAGCCGTTCCAGATCGCGGCCAATCGCGCCGTCCTGCTCGTCGATCCTTGCAATCAGCCCGCCCACAAAATCGCGCGCACTTTCATCATCAGACAGGCGGAAATAGGCCCACGACCCTTCCTGATAGCGCCCGATCAGCCCAGCCTCCAGCAAGAGTTTGAGATGCCGCGAGACACGCGGCTGCGACTGGCCCATGATATCGGTCAGATCGGAAACCGTCAGGTCGCCTCGTGACAGCAATGCGAGGATACGCAGCCGGCTGGTTTCAGCAGCCGCCTTGAGCGTATCGACCATCCGGTCCAGACTGAGTTTCGTCACAAGCGTCTCCAATCAGACATAAATATATCTTTATATCTACCAGCAGGTTCACACAAGCTCCAATGTCGCGTTCTGAAAACAAAATGGCGCAGGCCACCCTCTCCAGCGAATTCGACATCCGGGACGGCGAAAAGCGCCTCACGTCCGACCCGGCAGCCAGACTCCCGGACGCCGGGCTGGTCTTCATCGGCAAGGTCGCCTCTCCGTGGCGGCAGCGCAAAGACTGCCCAAAAAACATGACGCAGGCACGAGAGCGCGCAACGCCCGCCGAAATCAGGATCGACCCAGACTTCCGGGACGGGCTCGACGGTCTTGCCGGTCACAGTCATCTGATCTTGCTGACCTGGCTGAACCACGCACCGCGCGACCTGATTGTTCAGAAACCGCGCTACGCTCTCGAGGCTCGCGGAACTTTTGCGCTTCGCTCCCCTGTCCGGCCAAATCCGGTTGGGCTGCATGTCTGCACAATCCTGTCGATCGACGCGGCGAACGGCATCATCGTCGTTGACGGCATCGATGTGCTCGACGCCACGCCGGTCATCGACATAAAGCCCTACGTCGCCTCGACCGACGCGATTCCCGCGGCGTCCTCGCCAGCCAAGACCTGAACATGTCGACCGAACGCCAGAAAGCCATTGACAGGGGTTTGACCTTGCTGATCCCCGGCGCGCCCTGGGCCGACGCCGAGCCGATCAGGCAGGCCGCCGCTGGCCGTCAGCTCAAGACGCTGCCCCCCTCGGTAGCGCTCTGGCTGTCGGCAATCGCCCACATCCGCCATGTTCACACCGACTACGACGATCTGCTGGCCGAAGGATACGACCAGCCGTCAGCCCGCCATTTCGTCGTCGACCAGATCAACGAGGTGCTGACCACCTGGCGCGCGACCCGCTTTCTGGACGCAGACGACGAGGATGAGTGAGCCGGTCAGGCAGGATAAATCCACTGCTCGGGAATGCGCACCGAGACATCTTCGCCGGCACTAATCACACCGGGCTTTTCCACCCACGCGACCAGCCCGCGCAGCCGCTGAGCCGATTGCGGGAAGCGCAATTCGCTTTCTGGCGTTTCGGGCAGCCCTGCGCGCTTCGCCACCAGCCGCCCCGCCAATCGGCAGGGGTGATTCTGGCCATCGACCTTCAGCGTCACGCCGCCCTTGAAGAACAGCAATGTGCCTGACGGCAGCATCGACAACATCGGCACACCGTCAATCACCAGATTGGCGCCGATCCATTCGGGCAAGACTTCAGCAAGTCCCATCCGGTCAGCAACCTCCCGCATCTCGTCGGTCGACACAATCGAGATCTGCCGCTCGTTGCGCATTTCGGTCCCGCGCGGATACCATGGTTCGCGCCCACCAGACTTGCGCGTTGCGCCACGGTGATGGTCGCCCTTGATACCGTCGAAATCGACCTCAAACGAGCCAACCGCCCGCGTCTCGAAATCATCGCCCGCCGCCACAAGCGTCGCGCTTGCCTTGCCAACCAGCTTCCTGCCCCTGACAATCTCCGGCAGGGCGTCCTGCCTGTCGGCAAATGGCAGTTCGAGGTCGCGCATCACATCTTCCTCAACAGTGCGCTTGCAATCGAATAACCGGCGCCAAAGGCGCACAGCAGTCCGAAATCTCCCGGCGCCATGTCCTCGTGATATTGCTTCATCGCAATCACTGCGCCCGCGCCCGCCGTATTGCCGAGCTTCTCCAGCACCATCGGCGCGCGGTCGAAATCTGCCTCGTGGCCGAGCGCCAGCTTCATGATCATCGCGTTCATCCGGCCGTTTGCCTGATGCAGCCAGTAGCGCCGCACGTCTGATGGCTCCATGCCGTGATCGTCCAGGAATCCGGTGATGAAGCGATGCGCGGCATGCGTCACCTCCTTGAACACCTTTTGTCCGTTCTGCTTGATCATCTTGCCGTCCATCGGCACGACATAGGGGTCAGGCTCGGCGGTGCGCGACAGAAAGCCGAAATTGGTGCGGATATTGTTGGAAAACTGCGTCCAGGATCGCGTGTCGATCACCTCGAACCGGCCGGGCCGTGTTGCGCCCTCCTCAATCCCCTCAACCACCATCGCGACTGAGGCATCGCCAAAAATGAAATGTGTCTGCCGGTCGCGGAAATTCAGCTGACCGGTGATGATTTCCGGCGTCACCACCAGCACGCGTTTCTGCGCGCCCGAGCGCACCAGCGATGTCGCCACATGCAGCGCCGCCCCCGCCGACGAGCAGCCCAGCCCCATGTCGAACGCAGCACCCGTCATGCCGAGTTCATTCTGGATTTCGATCGAGATCGCCGGGTAAGGCCGCTGCTGGTGCGAAGCCGAGCAGATGACCATGTCGATATCGCCCGGCTTCAGGCCGGCATGCGCCAGCGCCCGCTTGGCCGAGGCCACGCCAAACTCCGCCATCACCGACAATTCGCCATCCTCGCGATGCGGGATCACAGGCGACATCCGGTCAACGTCGAGAATGCCCTCGCGCACCAGCACGTGACGATTTTTCACCCCCGACGCATAGACAATGAACTCGCTGTCGGATTTGGGCAGCAGCTCCCCGCCATTCGCGGAGCGCGCCACATTCTCGCGGTCGACCCATTCGTTGAATGAGGCCACCAGCTCGTCATTGGTGATCGTCGCTTCGGGTATCTCGACGCCGATACCGCTGATGATGACACGCTTCATGGAAAAAATCCCGCCCCGGCTGGAGCCGGACAATAGTGGGGCGGTGTATGTCAGAACGCTTTGTGTGCAAAGCCGCAAGTATCAAAAAGTGACCGCAGCGCGATCACTTGCTCTTTCGTAACGTCACGCCGCGTGTGCACTCAGCTGCGAACCGCAACGATGAAAAGGCGCGGGAAACGCAGCAGCGATTTTCCATCTGCCCGCACCGGATAGGCCGCCGAAATCCGGCCCAGATAGGCCGCAAGAAAGGCTTCTTTCTCATCTTGGGCCAGCGGATCGACAAACGGCTTCAGCCCGGTCGACTTCAGCCATTCAACAATCGCCTCAGGCCCATCGAGCGGGTGATTGTAGAACGTGTGCCAGATGTCGAGCACCCCCGACACAGGCTTCAGCAGATCATAGTAGTGCCCCACCGGCGGCAGCGGCACACGCGGCGCATCCGCCATTTTGGCTGCAAACGGCATCGCCAGCGCAGCTTCCCGCATCGACACATGCGACGGCTCGGTCAGATTGTCCGGCATCTGCACGGCCAGTGCGCCGCCCGGCGTCAGAAAGCCGATCAGCCGCTTCAACAGGTCCGGGTGCTCCGGCAGCCACTGGAACACGGCATTGGCGAAGATCACGTCGACCGGCTCCGCCGGCTCCCAGTCCGCCGCGTCGGCAAGCGAAAACGCGATCCCCGGCAGCCGCTTCTTTGCCTTCTCGATCATGTCAGGTGACGTATCAAATCCCGAAACCTCGGCGTCCGGCCAGCGTTCAACAAGCAGTTCGGTCGAATTGCCCGGCCCGCAACCAACGTCGACGACCCACTTCGGGTTCTCCACCGGCACCCGCGCCAGCAGATCGCGGGCGGGCCGCGTCCGCTCGTCCTCGAACTTGAGATATTGCGCGGCCGACCAGTCGGGTTTCTGCATCTTATTCATCTGTAGACCTCGCGGCGGTTGCCGACTTTGATGATCGTAATCGTCACAATGGCATCCTCGATGGAAGCGATCAGCCGATAGTCTCCGACCCGATACTTCCAATAGCCCGACCACGAACCTGCCAGCGGCTCCCCCAGGTCCCGAGCATTCTCAAGTTGCGCGACACGGTCAAACAGGAAGCGGATAATACGCTCCCGGTCTGCATGGCCGAGCTTGTCGAGTTCTTTTTCAGCTTTTCGATCAACCCGGATTTGCCACGCCATCCGTGCCGAGCCCTACTCTTGTATCTTCGGATCAATCGCGTATTTCACCATCAACTCTTCAAGGCTGACATATTCGGGACCGTCGGCCATCCGCTGCTGCGACAGATACAAATCTTCAAGATCATCAATATGCTCGAGGATCGCCTCGCGCGCATAAAAACTCTTGGTCCGACCGGTCTTCTTCGCCAGATCGTCCAGCCTCTTTTCGATCTCCGGCGGCAGGCGCAATGCGAGCATGGCAATCTCCTTTGCTATACATGTATAGCAAATTGCCGCTTCCTGCAATTTCGCATATTTTCTGCCCGCGTAGAGCCTGTTTGAAACCGTCAGGCTGAGCCGAAAATGATGATTTTCGAGCATCGAAGCGGCGCGTTTATGAAATGCGTCAGTACCGAAGTGCAGAAGAAGGCCATTTGCCGGCCAGCCTCACGGGAATCAGGGCGGGCTCTCACAAACCATTCGCAATCGCCTGAAACGCCGCGATACTTTCGCTCTCCATCTCGTTGCCGGTATTGTTGTAGTCGGCATAGGCGCTGGTCTTGGCGATCACCACGCGGCGCTCCGGATTGACATAGATGAACTGGCCGTAGATGCCGATGCCGGTGAAATCATTGCCCTGCCGGTCTGCCGGGATCCACCATTGATAGCCATAGCCGACGGCCTTGCCGCCCTGTCCGTCGTCGCGTCCGGCCATCAGATGCGGCGCGTCGGGCGTGATCGAGGCGCGCACCCATTCCGCCGGCACGATCTGCTCGCCGGCAAAATTCCTCCCCTCGTTCAGATAAAGCAGGCCAAACCGCGCATAGTCGCGCAGCACAGCGTTCAGCCCGCCGGCCGCCACCGCCTCGCCGGTCTGATCGGCCAGCCAGTAGGCGTCAGCCTGGCTTCCAAGCTTTGACCACAGCCGTTCGGAAAAATACTGCGCCAGCGGCTTCTTGGTCGCCCCTTCCACCACCATGCCCAGCACCTGCGTATCAGCCGACACATAGCGGTTGATCGTGCCGGGCGGATCCTGGTTCTTGAGATGCGCGGTAAAATCGTTCACGGACCCGGTCAGGATCTGGATGATGTAGCGCACGATATCCGAGCTCAGATCACCATAATCCTCGTTGAAGCCGATGCCCGACGACATCTGCAGCACGTCCTTCACCTTCACGCCCTTGTAGCCGCCCTCAGCCAGCAGCGGCGCATAGGTCTCCACTGGCTCATCCAGCTTCACCAGCCCGTCGGCCACCGCATTGCCCACCAGAAACGACACGGTCGATTTGGACAGGCTCATTGCAATCGACTGTGTGTCGGCCGTGTTGCCGCGCAGATATTCTTCATGCACCACCGCGCCATCCTTGATGACAATCAGCCCGGTCGTTTGCGTCCTGTCGATGAAGTCGGCAATCTTTCTCGTCTCGCCGTTGAACACATAGGTCTCCGGCAGCAGCCGCCGCGCCACCGGCAATTCGCTCGCGGCCGCGCCCCTGTCCACCTTGATCGAGGGATAGATCTTGTAGAGCGACCGGAAGTTTTCATCGATCACGTCCGGCTCAAACAATCCGGCATATTCGAACGCCGCGCGATATTCCGAAATCTGCTGGCGAAACGCATAGGCCCCGATCGCGCCCACAACAACCAGCGCAATGACAATGCGCAGCACCCACCGCAAGACTGTGGACATGATAGTGTTCCCAAACAAAAAAAAGCCGCACCTTCTATGGCGCGGCTTTCAAAGAAGCGAAAGAAAAAGAATAAACTATCGCGTCAGCCTTTTATGCGTCATCCTGTGCGGCGTCGCGGCTTCCGCGCCGAGGCGGCGCAGCTTGTCCTTTTCGTATTCTTCAAAGTTGCCCTCGAACCATTCGACATGCGCGTCGCCCTCGAACGCCAGCATGTGCGTCGCCATACGGTCGAGGAACATGCGATCGTGCGAGATGATGACCGCGCAGCCGGCATAGGCTTCGAGCGCGTCTTCGAGCGCGCCGAGCGTTTCGGTATCGAGGTCGTTGGTCGGTTCGTCGAGCAGCAGCACGTTGCCGCCATTCTTCAGCATCTTGGCCAGGTGCACGCGGTTGCGCTGACCACCCGACAGGTTGCCGACCTTCTGCTGCTGGTCGCCGCCACGGAAGTTGAACGACGAGCAATAGGCGCGGCTGTTCACTTCATGCTTGCCGAGCTTGATCACTTCCGCGCCGCCGGAAATTTCTTCCCAGACGGTCTTGTTCGGATCGAGCGCGTCGCGGCTCTGGTCGACATAGCCCATCTTCACGGTCTCACCGATGGAGACCGTGCCGGCATCCGGCTTTTCCTGGCCGGTGAACATCTTGAACAGTGTGGTCTTGCCCGCGCCGTTCGGCCCGATGACGCCGACGATACCGCCCGGAGGCAAGCGGAACGACAGGTCTTCGATCAGCAGCTCGTCACCAAAGCCCTTGCTCAGGCCTTCCACCTCGATCACGCGATTGCCAAGGCGCTCGCTGAGCGGAATGACGATCTGAGTGTCGGTCGGCTTGCGGTTGGCCGAAGCCTCAACCAGTTCTTCATAGGCCTTGATACGCGCCTTCGACTTGGTCTGGCGGGCTTTCGGTGAGGAGGCAATCCACTCGCGCTCGCGCCAGATCGCCTTCTGACGGGCGTCGTCCTCGCGGCCTTCCTGGATCAGGCGTTTGGCCTTGGCGTCGAGATATTTGGTGTAGTTGCCCTCGTAGGGAATGCCGCGGC
>DAINRF010000050.1:0-23414 GCA_036742015.1 Mesorhizobium sp.
TGCCGCTCTTCGTTGGCCGTGAAAAGTCGATCAAGGCGCTGGAAGAGGTGATGGGTTCTGACAAGCAGATCCTTCTCGCCACCCAGATGAACGCAGCTGACGACGATCCGGCGCCGGAGACAATCTATGACGTTGGCACGCTGGCAAACGTGTTGCAGCTGCTGAAACTACCTGACGGCACCGTAAAAGTGTTGGTCGAGGGTTCCTCGCGCGCAAGGATCGAGAGTTTCACCGATCGTGAGGATTACCATGAGGCCAAGGCATCGCTGCTGACCGAGCCCGAAGAGGATGAGGTCGAGATCGAAGCGATGGCGCGGTCGGTTATCTCCGACTTCGAAAACTATGTGAAGCTGAACAAGAAGATCTCGCCTGAGGTCATCACGGCGGCGTCGCAGATCGAAGACTATTCAAAACTCGCCGACACGATCTCCTCGCATCTCGCGATCAAGATCCCTGAAAAGCAGGACATGCTGGCGACCTTGTCGATCAAGCTGCGGCTGGAAAAGGCGCTCGGCCACATGGAGTCCGAAATTTCGGTGCTGCAGGTGGAGAAGCGCATCCGTTCGCGCGTCAAGCGCCAGATGGAGAAAACCCAGCGCGAGTACTACCTGAACGAGCAGATGAAGGCGATCCAGAAGGAACTCGGCGAGGGCGAAGACGGCCGCGACGAGGCATCCGAGATCGAGGCCCGCATCAAGAAGGCGAAACTGTCGAAGGAAGCCCGCGAAAAGGCGGATGCCGAGCTGAAGAAGCTGCGCACCATGTCGCCGATGTCGGCGGAAGCCACCGTCGTGCGCAACTACCTCGACTGGCTGCTGTCGATCCCGTGGGGCAAGCGCTCTAAGGTCAAGTATGACCTCGATCTGGCGCAGGAAGTGCTCGACACTGATCACTTCGGCCTCGACAAGGTCAAGGACCGCATCGTCGAATATCTTGCGGTTCAGAGCCGCCAGAACAAGATGAAAGGCCCGATCCTGTGCCTCGTCGGACCTCCGGGCGTCGGCAAGACCTCGCTCGCCAAGTCGATCGCCAAGGCGACCGGCCGCGAATATGTGCGCATGGCGCTTGGCGGCGTGCGCGACGAGGCCGAAATCCGCGGCCACCGCCGCACTTATATCGGCTCGATGCCCGGCAAGGTCATCCAGTCGATGAAGAAGGCAAAGAAGTCCAACCCGCTTTTCCTGCTCGATGAGATCGACAAGCTGGGCCAGGACTATCGCGGCGACCCGTCATCGGCCCTGCTCGAGGTGCTCGACCCGGAACAGAATTCGACCTTCATGGATCACTACCTTGAGGTCGAATACGATCTGTCGAGTGTCATGTTCGTGACGACAGCCAATACGCTGAACATTCCGCCGGCCCTGATGGACCGTATGGAGATCATCCGTATTGCCGGTTACACCGAAGACGAAAAGGTTGAGATCGCCAAGCGGCACCTGTTGCCAAAGGCAATCAAGGACCACGCCTTGCAGCCGAACGAGTTCTCGGTCTCGGAAGACGCCATCCGTGCGATCATTCAGACCTACACCCGTGAGGCGGGCGTTCGTTCGCTTGAACGTGAGCTGATGAAGCTGGCGCGCAAGGCGGTGACCGAGATCCTGCGCAAGAAGACCCCGAAGGTGGAAGTCACCGCGGCCAACATCGCTGATTATCTCGGCGTGCCGCGCTTCCGCTTCGGCCAGGTCGAGGCGGATGATCAGGTCGGCGTCGTGACCGGACTTGCCTGGACCGAGGTCGGCGGCGAATTGCTGACGATCGAAGGTGTCATGATGCCCGGAAAGGGCCGCATGACGGTGACCGGCAATCTGAAGGACGTGATGAAGGAATCGATCTCGGCTGCGGCGTCTTATGTCCGCTCCCGTGCCATCGATTTCGGCCTGGAACCGCCGCTGTTCGACAAGCGCGACATCCACGTGCACGTTCCCGAAGGGGCTACGCCCAAGGACGGTCCGTCAGCGGGTATCGCGATGGTGACAGCCATCGTGTCTGTCATGACCGGCATTCCGGTCAAGGCGGATGTGGCGATGACTGGCGAGGTGACGCTGCGGGGCAGGGTGCTGCCGATCGGTGGCCTGAAGGAGAAGCTGCTGGCGGCTTTGCGTGGCGGCATCAAGAAGGTGCTGATCCCCGAAGAGAACGCCAAGGACCTGGCCGACATCCCCGACAATGTGAAGTCGGGCATGGAGATCATCCCGGTCAGCCGCGTCGGCGAGGTTCTGCGTCATGCGCTCCAGCGGATGCCTGAACCCATCGAATGGGTCGAGCCTGAAAATGCGCCGGTCAAGCGCGACGGGTCGGACGACACGGCGATTGGCGTCGCGCACTGACGCGCTGGCGGTAAAGATAAGGCCGGAGCTTGAGCTCCGGCCTTACTGCATCGGCCCGAAAATCGGAATCGATTCCCGGAAGCACGATTCCATTTGGACCTGAAAGGGTCTCGGACCACAAACGACCCCGTCCTTCTGGGCGGGGTTTTTTGCATGAAAACGGGCGGCCCCGATGAGCCGCCCGCCCTGGTCACTTGCGCGCGCAGTTATTCAAGCGCCGCGTGGCTGGCTCCTCCGCCAGGTGGCACGGTTGTCACGGCGACACTTGCCGAGCCGACGCTTGTCGAGCCTTCCGAGAAATGGATGAAGATACGTTTGTTTGCCGGATCGAGCGGGACCGGAGTGCCCGAATAGGAGGCAAATCCGGCAAAGGTGAACGAGGTGTTCGAGGTCGCCGTGAACGAGATTGGTGACGCGGTGGGCGGTGAAAGACATGCACCCGTCGACGGATTTGTCCGGCAAAGCGTCAGCCCAATAGGGACCGGAGCGGTCGATGCGCCGATTGCCACTGTCGAGAGACGCGCCTCAACCGTTCGCGTCGGCCCGATATTGACGCCGGCCATCGCCACAGCGTTTGCGCCGCCACTGGTCTGCGGCACCCGAAGAATGCCATCATTGGTGGCTGTGACCGCAATTGCGATCACATCGGCGCCGGCCGCCGGTGTCGCCACCAGATTGAACGAATTCAGGCCGAGTGTTGTCGGAGCCGGACTGGTATTGGCGCAGTCAAACACCAGCCGCAAATTGCTCGACATGGCGGCAGTCGGCGTGAAGGTGAGCAGGAAGTGTCTTGCCTGTCCAGGTGTCAGCGAGAAGG
Source organism: Mesorhizobium sp. (assembly GCA_036742015.1). GTDB lineage: Bacteria > Pseudomonadota > Alphaproteobacteria > Rhizobiales > Rhizobiaceae > Mesorhizobium_A. Next base: position 3,145 of record DAINRF010000050.1, read on the forward strand.
GCGCATTGACCGCGCCAAGGCTGCTGCCCGGCAGCAATCGCTCCTTGAAGGCGAAGTAATAGGGCTGTCCGTCGGTCGGCCGCGCGATAGCGCAGTCTATAGCAGTTGCCGCACTTGCCGGAGAACTGATGACGGTGGCAAAGGCGGTGATCGGCGTGCTGCTGCCCACGACGCCGCGCCGTGCAACCGGTGTGACGGCTGCGACGATACTGGCCGAAGCAGTCGGTGTCCCGCCGCCACCGGTGACTGTTAATGTGTAATTGCCAGCTTGGGAGCTGTGTCCGGCGACCGCAATTCGATACTCAGTCCCGGATGTCGCATAGAAGCTTACCTGAGAATAGCTGACATCATAATTGTAGTCGTCGTTGGCGGTGACCGGTATCAAAGATGACATTGAAGGTCCTGCATAGACCGCAAGGACAGTGTCAAAGCTGGAACCATATGTGGAGATAGTCACGGGTCCGGAAGATTCCGGCACGAATCTCCACCAGGCGCTCGTCGTAGCGCTGGGAATATTCGAATGGATCGGCTCCCCCGTCTCAAGCGTATAGCCGACATTGTTGCCCGTAAATGTGACAACTCCATTGGCCGTTGTTGACACCGGAAAAATTTGGTACCGGTTCTCGAAATCGTCGTTGTTGCGGGGTAGTGACATGCTGATCAAGCTGGCTAATGCCTGATCGACCCGGATCCTCGGTTTGATCCAGTTTGCAGACATTATGCCGAGACCAGTTGTCTCGAGGGCTGTTTCGATCTGCAAAACAGATGCTGTAGGTACGCGGCTGCGCAATGCCGCCCAAGCGCCGGCCACATGCGCCGCCGCTATCGATGTGCCGTTGCCCCAAGCATAGGCCGAGTCGTTCAAGGTAAAGGGGGTTCCGATCATTTCGCCCGGTGCAACGACATCGATATTGTAACCCCAGTTGGAGTAGGACGAGCGAACATCCGATTTTGACGACGACGCGACAGTGATTGCGGAAGAAATGCAAGCTGGCATATGCACTGCCTCGTTTTCATAGGTGTTGCCGGCAGCGATGACAGTCACGACGTCGTTCATACGCAGAGTATTGATGATTGATGATTGTGGCGCCTCCCCGTCACATCGGTTCATGAATCGTCCGCGTCCAAAGCTCATGGTGACTGATGCGATCGACCGCAGCATCCGGACGGAATAGACATAGTTCAAGGCAGAGATCTGGTTGGAATCATATGAAAGGAGGCATGGTGTGCTCATGCCAAATTCACGACATTGGGCCGACAAACCAACCGTCGAGAACACGTTAATTGCCATGATACGTCCGTCGCGAGCGACGCCATTGGCAGGTTCGCCCGATTGCCGATTGGTGTTAAATCCCGCGGCGGCACCGGCCGCCATAGTCCCATGGCCGCAGCCATCGGCCCATTCCGGACGGCAGTCCTGGCCAGAACCCGGCAAGGTTGACCAAGTTACTCCGCCCGGGCAACGGCTGGATATGAAATTCGCGGAATCATTTGTGCTAAAGCAGGCTTCCTGCGTGATCCGGGAAATCAGAAATTCGTGTGATTTGCTTGCGCCGGTGTCAAGCACCGCAACAGTGTAGCCGTTGCCGGTTGCGCCTTGCGTGTAGGCATTGGGCATGCCGATCAGCGGGACCGATCCGATAAGTAGCGGCGCAGACAGCTGATCTTCATAAATCTTCACCACGCGGCTATCAGCGGCGAAGCGCTCGATCTCGCCCGCGGTGGCTTTGATGGCGAACTGTGGTGAGAACGGCATCAGTTTGAGGTTGCGGTCTGTCGAATTCTGAGCCGCCTCGACAGAGACGACGCTGCTCATGCCAAGCGCAGCGGACAAGATGCTGTCCTGCACGCCGCGAACGGCGGCAATATGAGCCTTGTCGCGGTCTTCTTCGCTGGCTGACGCCGGCATGCTTGGCAATTCCGGCATGGCGAACTCGACGATGATTGGCTTCGCGTCGCCGGTTGACGCCATGGCGTTCGCCCAGTTCGAGCCGGTGTCGATGATCTTCGACTGGGCGGCGGACGACAGAGGTTTGTCTGCCAGTGCAGGTGCTGAGAGCAGTCCAAATGCCGCCAGCATCAGCAATAGAGCCGAAGGCCATGTCTTGAATGGATGTTTACCTGCCGCGGATGAACGCATGGGAAGCAACTCCATTGAGAGCATGTAAAAAAATATTTTATGAAAATTTGATTTCCGTCAAGTGTGCAAACATTGCGGAAATTCATAATGTTGTTCGAATTTATGAAGAAGAAAGATTTGCCTGCCGCTGGGATAGGTAGTGGCATAAGATGTGTCATTTTATGTTCTAAGACGGATCCCGTTTCGTTGAATAGACAACGTACATATGGATCGTGCGGATATTACATAATTAATACACGACGCAGGCGGTCTTGCCTCTGCGTAAGGTTGTGAAAACGGGCGGCCCTGATGAGCCGCCCGCCCTGGTTACTTGCGCGCGCAGTTACTCAAGCGCCGCGTGGCTGGCTCCTCCGCCAGGTGGCACGGTTGTCACTGCGACACTTGCCGAGCCGACGCTTGTCGAGCCTTCCGAGAAATGGATGAAGATACGTTTGTTTGCCGGATCGAGCGGGACCGGAGTGCCCGAATAGGAGGCAAATCCGGCAAAGGTGAACGAGGTGTTCGAGGTCGCCGTGAACGAGATCGGTGATGTGGTTGGCGGTGAAAGACATGCACCCGTCGACGGATTTGTCCGGCATAACATCAGGCTGAGTGGTAACGGCGTCCCGAATGCTCCTATCGCCACTGTCGAGAGGCGCGCCTCAACCGTTCGTGTTGGACCGATATTGACGCCGGCCATCGCCGCTGCCGCAATGCCGCCTGTCCGTTGCGGCACCCGAAGAATGCCATCATTGGTGGCTGTGACCGCAATTGCGATCACATCGGCGCCGGCCGCCGGTGTCGCCACCAGATTGAACGAATTCAGGCCGTAGGCATATGGGGCAGCCAACGTGTCGATGCATTGGAACCGCATCAGCATATTGCTCGACATCTCGACCGTCGGCGTGAAGGTGAGCAGGAAGTGTCTTGCCTGTCCAGGCGTCAGCGAGAAGGGCGCATTGACCGCGCCAAGGCCGGTGCCCGGTAATAATCGTTCGGCATAGCTGAAATTGAGGTTCGCTTCGTCGGACACAAAGCCGGGAGATATTGTGCATCTGGTTGCAGTGGATGGACTGTCAGGCCTGCTGATGACTGTCGCAAAGGCTGTGATCGGCGGCCCGCCAACAACACCGCGCCGTGCAACCGGCGTAGTCGCCGCAACAAGATACGCCTTGGGTTCAATCTGATCTGTAACGCCGACCCACAATGAGATCAGGCCAGAAGTTCCCTGATACACTGCAACCGCGATCTGATATTCGACTCCCGCAATTGCGTCGAAGATGAGGGGGCCTTCATTGGATATGTGACGGAAATCTGAAGCGATTCTTGTCAGGTTCGAGACCGAATTACCGGTGTAGACGGCAAGCAGGTTGATGAATGTCGTGCCATTGGTCGAAACGGCAACCGGTCCGGATGCAGCTGCTGTAAACTTCCACCAGGCGCTTTTCGTTGCTGATGGCTCATTGTGATGCACTGGTTCGCCAGGTTCTAATGTATAGCCGCCATTGCTCCCTGACACCCTCGTTCCACGAGTTGGATATGGAGTCTCGATTGTGAAACGGTCGGCGAAATTGTCATTGTTTGGCGGCGGCGGAGCGCCTAGCAACTGCGTCAGCGCGTAGTCGACGCGAATGCGTGGCTTGGTTGTTGCTACGGCGGTGATTGGAACTCCGGTCGTCTTCAGCGCCAACTCGATTTGTGAAACGTTTGCGGTGGGAACCCGGCTGCGCAGTGCCGCCCACGCGCCAGCCACATGCGCGGCGGCCATCGACGTGCCCAGAAGTGTTTCGTAAACCAAACTACCCGCACCCGTATAGGACGAGACGGCTACCCCCGGCGCAACGAGGTCGATCATGTTGGCCCAGTTGGACATGGACAGTCGAGCGTCTGTGTTCCCTGATGCTGCCACTGCAATCGCGCTGGTGATGCAGGCCGGTCTCACCACCGAAGAGCCTTGGTTGTTGTTGCCCGCTGCGGCGATAGTCGCGACGTTGTTGGATCGCAACGTATTGATGATTGACGTTCGCGCATCGGTCGAATCGCATGGCGAACTGACAAGGCCGGCACCGAGGCTCATGTTAACCGATGCAATCGCCGCAGATGCCCTGATCGCGTTGACGTAGTTTAGAGCGGCAATTTCATCGGATGCGGACGACATCAAGCATCGCGATGTGCCGCAGATCGTAGAATTTTGGATCAAGGACATCACGTTGATAGCCACAATACCGCCATTGCGTGCGACGCCATTGGCCGGTTCGTTCCCTTGACGGTTGGTATTGAGCCCCGCGGCGATGCCGGCCACATGGGTGCCGTGACCGCAATCACGCGCGAAAGTGCTGGTGCAATCTTCGCCGGAACCGGTGGCAGTTGATGATGCCGCGCCGCCTGGGCAGCGGCTGGAAACCCCCTGCGACTGAAAATTGGTGTTGAAACACGCTTCGCCAACGACCTTTGCCGAAAGGAATTCATGGCCCCGGCGCGCGCCCGAATCGAGCACCGCCACGTTGAAGCCGTTGCCGGTCGCACCTTGTGCATAGGCGTTGGGCATTCCAATCAACGGAACTGTCTGGTCGAGCAATGGTGCAGAGAACCCATCCTCGTAGATCTTGATGACCCTGGCGTCTGCAGCGAATCTTTCGATCTCGGCTGCCGTGGCAATGACAGCAAACTGCGGTGAGAACGGCATCAGTTTGAGATTGCGGTCTGTGGAGTTCTGGGCCGCTGTGATCGAAGCCATGTTGCTCATGCTCAACGCGCTGGACAAGATGTCTTCTTGCACACCGCGAACAGCTGCAATGTGGGCCTTGTCGCGGTCTTCCTCGCTTGCCGACGCTGGCATGCTTGGCAACTCCGGCATGGCGAACTCGACGATGACTGGCCTCGCGTCGCCGGTTGACGCCATGGAATTTGCCCAATTCGAGCCGGTGTCGATAATCTTCGACTGGGCATTTGCTGAAAACGGTTCTGCGGCGACAGCAAATGCCGGGCAATAGACTGTCACTGAAAGCGCTATCAGTGCGATCGCTGTTCGTGCTTCCGAGAGCATAGACCGTATGAGGGAAATAAGCATTCGCTAGGTCTCCATGTTGGCTTCGGACATAGAAAACCGGCAACCAAGGAGCGCGATAACGACAAGAAGATGCGCACAATGCGCGCTGGAAAAACCTAAGTTACCTAACGTCATCTTGATAAGACAATGACACGAAGTCAATCGACTTGAAGCAAATTCGCCAGTTCACCGTCGCTCGTCGTCGAATATGCGTTGCATGTCCTTCCTCCTCGCTCCCGGGAATGCCGGATTTTCGCTGCGGCGCGGTCAAACGTTATATCAACAGGTCCTGACCCTGGGGGAATCCATCTACCGGGCAGCCAGGCTCGCTCCTCCGCCAGGTGGCACGGTTGTCACTGCGACGCTCGCAGAGCCGACATTCGTCGACACCTCAGAAAAATGGATGAAGATACGTTTGTTTGCCGGATCGAGCGGGACTGGCGTGCCTGCATAGGTGACGAAGCCGGCAAAGGTGAACGAGGTGTTCGAGGTCGCCGTGAACGAGATCGGTGACGCGGTGGGCGGTGAAAGACATGCACCCGTCGACGGATTTGTCCGGCAAAGCGTCAGCCCAATAGGGACCGGAGCGGTCGATGCGCCGATTGCCACTGTCGAGAGACGCGCCTCAACCGTTCGCGTCGGCCCGATATTGACGCCGGCCATCGCCACAGCGTTTGCGCCGCCACTGGTCTGCGGCACCCGAAGAATGCCATCATTGGTGGCTGTGACCGCAATTGCGATCACATCGGCGCCGGCCGCCGGTGTCGCCACCAGATTGAACGAATTCAGGCCGAGTGTTGTCGGAGCCGGACTGGTATTGGCGCAGTCAAACACCAGCCGCAAATTGCGTGACAAGACGCCCGTTGGCGTAAAGGTCAGCAGGAAATGCCGCGCTTGCCCCGGTAGCAACGTAAACGGGGCATTGGTTGTTCCGAGACTGTCGCCTGGTAAATTGCGCCACGCGTATTCAAAGTTGTAGGGCTGACCGTCGACCGGACGCGCAATTGCGCAACCCGTGGCCATCGATTCGCTGTCCGGCGCACTGATGACAGAGGCGAATGCGGTTACTGGCGCGCCGCCTGCGACACCGCGCCTTGCGACAGGGGTAATCGCCGCAAAGATGCGGGCAGTTGGCGTTGCCCGGCCGCCGCCGCCGGTAAGCGCGAGCGCTATATATCCGGTGCTTCCAAATTTTCCGGCTACCGCAATCTTGTATTGGACGCCCGAGGTCGCAGTAAAGTTGACTACGGATTGCGCCCCTGCGGTGTTGTCGTTGGCTGCTATCTCGAACAAACTTGAGAGCGAATTTCCGGCATAGACGCCAAGGACGGTGTCAAATGACGAACCTTCGGTCGATATCCTCACAGGTCCTGAAGATTCTGGAGTAAAGCTCCACCAGGCGCTTGCTGTAGCGTCAGACTGCCCGGCATGCGCCGGCTCGCCCGTCTCAAGCGTAAACCCGAAATTGTTGGCAGATACACTGACCGTGCCGCTGGCGTTCTCGCTTGGGGTGACCGTGATCTGGTTGGCAAAGTTATTGTTGTTTGAGGGCGGCAGTGTTTGCAGCAACCGCGTCAGCGCCCGGTCAACCCGGATGCGGGGCTTGGTGACGCCGGCCGCAGTTATGCCGAGACCGGTCGTCTCCAGGGCGCTTTCGATCTGCGTCACGCTTGCCGCAGCAGGCAACCGACTGCGTAACGCGGCCCAGGCGCCCGTGACGTGAGGCGCAGCCATCGAAGTTCCATCCAGAGTTCTATAGCCGACAAAGCCGGAATTGGTGTGCGACGACAGGATGGATGAGCCAGGCGCTACGAGGTCAACCAGACTGCCCCAGTTCGAATAGCCAGATCGGAGATTTTCATCAGTCGACCACGCGACAGCGATCGCGCTTGAAATACAGGCGGGGGATGCGATTTCGGTGTCATAGGCGCTGTTGCCGACTGCAACAATGGTTGCGACCCGGTTGGCGCGCAGGATATTGATGATCGACGTGTGCGCCGCCGTTGAATCACAGGCTGAACTGTAGCGTCCGCTGCCAAGGCTCATATTGGCAGCCACGATAGAATGCGAATTCCTCAGCAAATTGACATGGTTCAAGGCCGCTATCAGGTCTGACGTATACGCGCGAAGACAGGGTGGGGAATTGTTGCACGATGACGGCGCATTGAACCGTGAGAACACGCTGATCGCTACAGTCTTGCTATGACGGGCCACGCCGTTGGCAGGTTCGCCGGCCTGTCGATTGACGTTCAAACCGGTTGCGATGCCTGTCACATGGGTGCCGTGGCCGCAGCTGGTGATGGTTCCCGCGTTGCAGTCCTGGGCGGAACCGGTGGCTGTCGACGATGGGGCGCCGCCGGGACAACGGCTCTGCGTGTTGTCGGCCGCGTTCGTCGTGTTGAAACAGGCTTCGCCTGCGATGCTGGTGGCGAGAAATTCGTGGCCCCGGCGCGCGCCCGAGTCGAGCACTGCGACGTTGAAGCCACTGCCCGTCGCGCCTTGCGCATAGGCGGTCGGCATGCCGATCAGCGGGACTGATTCATTGAGGAACGGAACTGAAATCTCATCCTCGTAGATCTTGATGACCCTGGCGTCTGCAGCGAATCTTTCGATCTCGGCTGCCGTGGCAATGACGGCAAATTGCGGTGAGAACGGCATCAGCTTGAGATTCCGGGATGTAGAATTCTGAGCTGCCGTGATCGAAGTCTTGTCGCTCATGCTCAGGGCGGCGGATAAGATGCTGTCCTGCACACCTCGAACAGCTGCAGTGTGAGCCTTGTCGCGATCACCTTCGCTTGCCGCGGCGGGAAGACTTGGCAATTCCGGCATGGCGAACTCGACGATGATCGGCCTGGATTCGCCGGAAGTGGCCATTGTCGCAGCCCAGTTGGATCCGGTGTCGACAATTTTCGCCCGGGTTGCCGCCGAGAGCGTCTCAACCGCGAGGGCCGATGCCGCGAAACAGCCCGTTGCTGAAAGCGTAACCAGCAGAACAACTGTCCACGCGTTTGAGAACATATTGCGAGATGGGGAAATAGGCATTGGCGGCGTCTCCATGTTGGTTTCGGACACAGAAAACCGGCAACCGAGGAGCGCGATAACAACAAGAAATGGTGCGCAAAGTGCGCCAAGCATGCCTAAGTTACCTTACGTCATTTTGATAGAACGATCCTTCGAAGTCAAACTGCTTGAAATATTGCCGCGGATTCTGGCGGTGGCAAATGAGCGGACTCATCAGTGGCGGCATCGATAAGTCAGGCCCTATCTGTGCGGTCTGATGCAGATGGCTGATAAGGGCGGTTCACTGCGGTCTGTTGGCCAATGCGGACAGTCCCGGGCTTCCATCTGCACGAGTTTTGTCAATCTAGGTGTGAGAAACGTTGTGAATCTCGCTTTGCGGCAGTCTCCTGGCTGTGTTGAAGGTTGGTAACGCGAGGGCTTTTCCCTACAGTCCCGCCATCACCGGTGAGTCGTTTTTCCGGTCAATAACAAGGGAAGGGATGTGCATGAACAAGAACGAACTCGTTTCCGCAGTCGCAGAAATGTCGAACCTCTCCAAGACCGATGCTGGCTCTGCAGTTGACGCGGTTTTTGATGTCATCACCCGCGAGTTGAAAAGCGGCGGCGATGTGCGTCTGGTTGGTTTCGGCAATTTCACAGTGACCCGGCGCGAAGCGTCGACAGGCCGTAACATCCGCACAGGCGCTACGGTCCAGATTGCAGCACGTAATGTGCCGAAATTTGCTGCCGGCAAGGGTCTCAAGGACGCCGTGAACTAGGTCTCAGACTGAATTCAGCGTCAGGAAAACCTGACAGAAAAGCCGGACCTGTGTCCGGCTTTTCTTGTTTTGCGGCCTCGCAAAGTGCGCCGGCAAACTGCGCCGCCAGCCATGGCAACGCCCGCCCAGTCGAAAGGCTGGGGTATTGTGAGACAGGCGGGGAGTAATGGTGGGCGATGACGGGCTCGAACCGCCGACATCTTCGGTGTAAACGAAGCGCTCTACCAACTGAGCTAATCGCCCCCCGGAAGCGGCATTTAGGCGGTTCGCGCATTTCGTGCAAGGATAATCGGGGGCGGTTTGCGCTAATGCGCGTCCTTCTTGAAAAGTCACACGAATTCGTTTCGACAACGCTTGACAGGCCGCAGATCAACTCGTATCCACCGCCCCACGACGCGCGGGGCAACCTGCCCAGTCGAAGCGCGGGTGTAGCTCAGTTGGTTAGAGTGCCGGCCTGTCACGCCGGAGGTCGCGGGTTCGAGCCCCGTCACTCGCGCCAGTTTTTCCAAGGAAAAACTGAAATGTTTGCCAGTCGAATTTGCGGCTGGCATCTGCCATCTTTCAAATTTGACTGATCATGTGTTGATTGACGCCGCGCCGGTACGGTCCTGCCGCAGAAGCCGCGAAACGAGAAGCGCAATCAACGAGAAGATCAGAGCCGCAAGCAACCCCCCGACAATCACGTCCGACAGATAGTGCGCCCCGAACGCGACGCGCAGCAGCGATCCTCCGGTCGCCAGGATGAGCGCAATGAAGAAAGCCGGCCTGCGGATGCTTGCCGGCAAAATGGCGGTGGCGCAAACCATCCAGAACAGAGCGTTGGCCTCGCCAGATACAAACGAGCAGTTTGATTCGCATGCACCCCGCCAGTCACCGGCGGCAACGAACTGATGTGAAGAGAAACGTGCTTCGCCGATATACTGGTGATAGGGGCGGGGTCTGCCCCAATGCTGCTTTAGCAGGAAGTCGACGACCAGAAGGTTGCTGATGACCAGGCTCCAGAATGCAGCTCCACAACGAAGCACCAGGCCATCAATGATCGACCTGCGCTTTACCGCGATCCAGACCGTCGCGACGAACAGCAAGCCTCCGAGAAATAGCGGCAGCACGTGGAGAAAATCGCGGACAATGACCAGCGTTGGCTGGCAGGCAAGCGCGTAGCCGCGGCAATACCAGGCAGAATTGTCCCACGGTACCGGGCCGGGCATGTAGAAATAGGCTGCGGGGATCAGATCGAGCGCCGGAAAGATCGTGAACACGGCCATCGCCGCAGCGACGGCAACAGCTAACGTGACGGCAGTTACAGGGCGCGAATAGGGTGGCAGGAATTCCTGGGGGCTAGCCTCGGTCAAATCGTGTTCCGCCCCTTTGAGCTTGCTTCAGTTCAGTCGGATCAAGTTTTTGCATCAACTCACCTTTGGTTAGCCGAGCTTGTCGAAAATCGCCAGCCCATGCGCCGATCAGTTGCTTGAACCGGCCGGTGCGGTCTTGCTTCCTGCTGGCGGCTGCGATAACCGTCGCCCCAATTTAGCAACCGTATGCAGCGGCTCGCGAAATTGGGCGAAACTGTCGCGCATTCTTGGCGCGTTTTGTTGTCGTTTGGGCGCGACAAGCTGCTAGTGTATGGCGAGCCAACGGGAAAGGTGCGAGATGGAATCGCTTCTGACTTCCTACTTGCCGGTAGTGATCTTTATCGGGATAGCCCTTGTGGTCGGACTAGCTCTGACCATCGCACCATTCCTGATTGCCTACCGGAATCCCGATCCGGAAAAGCTCTCGGCCTATGAATGCGGCTTCAATGCATTTGACGATGCGCGCATGAAATTCGACGTCAGGTTCTACCTTGTGTCGATCCTGTTCATCATTTTCGACCTTGAAGTGGCCTTCCTGTTTCCCTGGGCGGTTTCGTTCGGAGCAATCGGCATGCTGGGCTTCTGGTCGATGATGATCTTCCTCGGTGTGCTGACAATTGGCTTCATCTACGAATGGAAGAAGGGAGCGCTCGAATGGGATTGAACGACGCATCCGGCACGCTTGTTGCGCCGAAGCCCAAGGGCATTCTTGACGCAAGCGGCAAGCCGATCGGTCACGACGACCGGTTCTTCACCCAGATCAATGACGAGCTGGCCGACAAAGGCTTCCTTGTCACCTCGTCAGAGGCGCTGATTACTTGGGCTCGCACGGGCTCTCTGATGTATATGACCTTCGGCCTGGCATGCTGCGCCGTGGAGATGATCCATTCGGCGATGCCGCGCTATGACAGCGAACGCTTCGGCATTGCGCCGCGCGCCTCGCCACGCCAGTCGGACGTGATGATTGTGGCAGGCACTTTGACCAACAAGATGGCGCCTGCGCTGCGCAAGGTCTACGACCAGATGCCAGAGCCGCGATACGTCATCTCGATGGGCTCTTGCGCCAATGGCGGCGGCTACTACCACTATTCCTATTCGGTGGTGCGCGGCTGTGACCGTATCGTTCCGGTCGACATCTACGTGCCGGGCTGCCCGCCGACTGCTGAAGCGCTGCTGTATGGGTTGCTGCTGCTGCAGAAAAAGATCCGCCGCACCGGAACGATCGAGAGATAGCCATGAGCGAAGCTCTGAACGAACTTGCCGCCTACATTCAGGAAAAGCTCGGCGCAAAGGTCGAGGGGTCCGTCGTGGCGTTTGGCGACCTGACGTTGAGCGTCGCCGTCGATGATATTCTCGACGTCATCTCGTTCCTGAAGCGCGACGTGCAGTGCCAGTTCATCTCGATCATTGACGTGAGCGGGGTGGACTATCCTGCCCGCCAGCGCCGCTTCGACGTGGTCTATCACCTGCTGTCGCCGCGCCAGAATCAGCGCATTGCGGTAAAAATCCAGGCCGACGAAGATACCGTCGTGCCATCGATCACGCCGTTGTTTCCGGGCGCTGACTGGTATGAGCGCGAGACCTACGATCTCTACGGCATCCTGTTCTCGGGTCATCCGGACCTCCGCCGCATCCTGACCGACTACGGTTTCGAGGGGCATCCGCTGCGCAAGGATTTTCCGCTCACAGGTTTTGTCGAGGTTCGCTACGACGACGAAGTGAAGCGGGTGGTCTACGAGCCGGTCGAGCTCAAGCAGGAATTCCGCAATTTCGATTTTATCTCGCCATGGGAAGGCACCGACTATGTGCTGCCGGGCGATGAAAAGGCGAAGCAATAATGACCGAGCACGCCGTCCGAAACTTCAACATCAATTTCGGCCCGCAGCATCCGGCGGCGCACGGCGTGTTGCGTCTTGTGCTGGAACTGGACGGCGAGGTGGTTGAGCGCGTCGATCCGCACATCGGCCTGCTGCATCGCGGCACCGAGAAGCTGATGGAGAACAAAACCTATCTGCAGGCGGTGCCCTATCTGGACCGTCTCGACTATTGCGCGCCGATGAACCAGGAGCATGCCTATTGCCTGGCCGTCGAGCGGCTGCTGGGCATTGACGTTCCGAGACGCGGCCAGTTGATCCGGGTGCTTTATTCCGAGATCGGCCGCATCATGAGCCACCTGCTCAACATCACGACGCAGGCAATGGACGTCGGTGCGCTGACGCCGCCTCTGTGGGGCTTTGTCGAGCGCGAAAAGCTGATGGTGTTTTATGAGCGCGCCTCCGGTTCGCGCATGCACGCGGCCTATTTCCGTCCGGGCGGCGTGCATGAAGATCTGCCTGAAAAGCTGATTGAAGATATCGGCCGTTGGATCGACCCGTTCCTGAAGTCGGTCGACGATCTCGACAATCTTCTGACCCCGAACCGCATCTTCAAGCAGCGCAATGTCGACATCGGCGTGGTGTCTCTCGAAGACGCTTGGGCCTGGGGCTTTTCGGGCGTCATGGTGCGCGGCTCGGGTGCTGCCTGGGATTTGCGCAAGTCGCAGCCTTATGAATGCTATCCCGAGATGGAATTTGACATTCCGATTGGCAAAAACGGCGACAATTACGACCGCTACCTGATCCGTATGGAAGAGATGCGTCAGGCGGCGCGTATCATGCGCCAGTGCGTTAATCTGCTGCTCGGCAAGGACAAGATTGGCCCGGTCGCCAACACCGATGGCAAGGTCGTTCCGCCCAAGCGCGGCCAGATGAAGCAGTCGATGGAAGCGCTGATCCATCATTTCAAGCTCTATACCGAAGGCTACCGAGTGCCCGAGGGCGAGGTCTACGCCGCCGTCGAGGCGCCAAAGGGCGAGTTCGGCGTTTATCTGGTGTCGGACGGCTCGAACAAACCTTATCGGGCCAAGCTGCGCGCCCCGGGTTTTGCCCACCTCCAGGCGATGGAGTTTCTGTGCAAGGGCCATCTGCTTGCCGACGTGACGGCGATCCTTGGCTCCATCGATATCGTGTTTGGTGAGGTCGATCGCTAAATGTCAGTCCGCCGTCTTGCAGATCCCGCAGTCCAGCCGTCGAGCTTCGCTTTCAACAAGGCGATGACCGCGCAGGCCAAGACCTGGATCAAGAAATATCCAAAGGGCCGCGAACAGTCGGCCGTTATTCCGCTGCTCATGCTGGCGCAGGAGCAGGAAGGCTGGGTGACGCGCGCAGCGATCGAACACGTCGCCCAGATGCTGGAAATGCCATACATCCGCGTGCTTGAGGTTGCGACCTTCTATACCCAGTTCCAGTTGAAGCCGGTCGGCACCCGCGCGCACATTCAGGTCTGTGGCACCACGCCATGCGCGCTCATGGGCGCTGGCGAGCTCCTGAAAGTGTGCCGCTCGAAAATTCACGATGAGCCGTTCCATACCAATGCCGACGGCACGCTGTCTTGGGAAGAGGTCGAGTGTCTGGGCGCCTGCACCAACGCGCCGATGGTGATGATTTTTAAGGATGCCTACGAGGACCTGACGCCGGAACGGCTGGCTCAGATCATCGACGCTTTTGAAGCGGGTAGGGGCTCGTCAATTACGCCCGGCCCTCAAAACGGCCGCCATTTTTCCGCGCCGGCTTCCGGCTTTACGACGTTGAAGGATGAAACGGCGTTCCTGAAGTCAACCCGCGACAAGGAAGCCAAACAGGCGGCAAAGACGCTGAAGGCGGCTGCGTCTGAAAAGCCGGCGGCCGAGAAGGCTGCAATCCCTGCCGCTGCGCCAGTTGCCAAAGCTGCGCCTAAAAAGGCTGCGAAGGCGGCAGCAGCCGCAAAACCAACCCTGGATGACAAGCGCCGGCCAGCTGGCATTGCCAGGCCTGCGGCCATTGACGATCTCAAGCTGATCTCCGGCGTTGGACCGAAGATTGAGTCCATTCTGCACGAACTCGGCATTTTCCAGTTTGCGCAGGTGGCCGCCTGGACCAAGGACCAGCGCGAATGGGTCGACAGCTATCTCTCGTTCAGCGGTCGCATTGACCGCGACGAATGGGTCAAGCAGGCGAAAGCCTTGGCTAAGGGTGGTGTTGCGGAATATGTCCGCGTTTTTGGCAAGAAACCGGTTTGAGGATGTGACGGATGCTCGCTGACAAGGACCGCATTTTTACCAATCTATACGGCAAGTTCGACCAGTCTCTGGCGGGCGCGATGAAGCGTGGCTGTTGGGACGGCACCAAGGAAATTCTGGAGCGCGGACGCGACAAGATCATCGATGAGATGAAGGCGTCGGGCCTCAGAGGCCGCGGCGGTGCTGGTTTCCCGACAGGCCTGAAATGGTCGTTCATGCCAAAAGTTTCGGACGGCCGTCCGAGCTACCTGGTCGTCAACGCCGACGAATCTGAGCCCGGCACCTGCAAGGACCGCGAAATCATGCGCCACGATCCGCATACGCTGATCGAGGGCTGTCTGATTGCCGGTTTCGCCATGGGCGCAATCGCTGCCTACATCTATGTGCGCGGCGAATTCATCCGCGAGCGCGAGGCGCTGCAACGGGCGATTGACGAATGCTACGACGCCAAACTGATCGGCAAGAATAACAAGAACGGCTACGATTTCGAGATTTACGTTCACCATGGCGCAGGCGCCTATATCTGCGGCGAGGAAACGGCTCTGCTGGAATCGCTTGAGGGCAAGAAGGGCCAGCCGCGCCTGAAGCCGCCGTTCCCGGCAAATATGGGTCTCTATGGCTGCCCGACCACGGTCAACAATGTCGAGTCGATCGCCGTTGCTCCGACTATTCTGCGGCGCGGCGCGGCCTGGTTCTCGTCCATTGGCCGTCCCAACAATGTCGGCACCAAGCTTTATATGCTGGTTGGGCACGTCAACACGCCCTGCGTCGTTGAAGAGGAAATGGGCATCACCTTCCGCGACCTGGTGGAAAGGCACGGTGGCGGCATTCGCGGTGGCTGGGACAATCTGTTGGCGGTGATCCCAGGTGGCGCGTCCTGCCCGGTGGTGAAGGGCGAAGACATTATAGACGCCCACATGGATTTCGACGGCATGCGCGAGCTGAAGTCGTCGTTTGGCACGGCGGCGGCGATTGTCATGGACAAATCGACCGACATTGTGAAGGCGATTGCGCGCCTGTCCTACTTCTTCAAACACGAAAGCTGCGGCCAGTGCACGCCCTGCCGTGAAGGCACCGGCTGGATGTGGCGCGTGATGGAGCGCCTGGTGACCGGTGAGGCGCATAAGCGCGAGATCGACATGCTGCTCGACGTGACCAAGCAGGTTGAGGGGCACACAATCTGTGCGCTTGGCGACGCCGCTGCCTGGCCGATCCAGGGCCTGATCCGCAACTATCGTGGCGAAATCGAGCGCCGTATCGACGAATTCTCCCGCAACTCGCATCGCAATGAGCCGGTGCTGACGGCGGCTGAGTAGGGCAGGGCATTTTTGGGAAGGAGCGGTTTGATGAGCGATCCTGAAAAGAAGCGTCCGGTTGAGGACGATGCGGATGTGAAATCCGAGCTGTTTTCGCATCCGCTGGCGCTGCCGGCGATTGCGGTAACGCTGGGTATTGGCGCCGCGAGCCAGGTGTTTGGCTTCTGGATGGGCGCTATGTCGGGCGCAATGCAGGCAGGCCGCCGCATCGCTGACGCCAGCGCGCCGCTGGGCGGCACCGCAGCTGACGAGGCGAGCCTGCCAAAGACGCAAAAGCCGGCAGCGGTGAAGTCCAAGTCCGCAGTGAAGAAGACCATTGCCGGCGCAGCTGGCGAGGCGGCTGACGTCGCCAAGGAAACGACAGCGCAGATTATTGAGTTGCGCCCGGCCAAACCGGTAGCCGAAAACGCGACAGTGGCCGAAAGCGCTCCTGTTGTTGAACGCGCGCCGGCTGAGGCAGAGCCTGCCAAGAGCGTCGTGGATGATCTAAAGGTGATTTCAGGCATCGGGCCAAAGCTGGAGCAGGTGTTGAACAAGCTCGGTGTGTCGACCTATGCGCAGATCGCCGCATGGACGGACGCTGATGTGACCCGTATCGAGGAGCACTTCGGCTTCACGGGCAGGGTGTTGCGCGATGGCTGGATTGACCAGGCGTCGAAATTGATGACCGGGAAGAAGCTTGGATGACCGCGATTTGCGGTTGTCAGCGGATTTCGGTGGCTGTGCAGGCAGGGCGTGAGCTTGTGACTGCAGGCCGGTAAGGATACGAAGCGGCGCAAGTCGCCGGGGGCAAGAATGGCTAAGATCAAGGTCGACGGGAAAGAGATCGAAGTTCCCGACTACTATACGCTGCTGCAGGCGGCCGAAGAGGCTGGCGCGGAAGTGCCGCGCTTCTGCTTCCATGAGCGGTTGTCGATTGCCGGCAATTGCCGCATGTGCCTTGTCGAGGTGAAGGGCGGCCCGCCAAAGCCAGCGGCCTCCTGCGCCATGGGCGTGCGCGACCTGCGGCCTGGGCCAAACGGCGAGCCGCCGGAGATTTTCACCAACACGCCGATGGTCAAAAAGGCCCGCGAAGGCGTGATGGAATTCCTGCTCATCAACCATCCACTCGATTGCCCGATCTGCGATCAGGGCGGCGAATGCGACCTGCAGGACCAGGCGATGGCCTTTGGCGTCGATTCTTCGCGCTACAAGGAAAACAAGCGCGCGGTTGAGAACAAGTATATCGGTCCGCTGGTCAAGACCGAGATGAACCGCTGCATTCATTGCACGCGTTGCGTGAGATTTACGACGGAAGTCGCTGGAATCTCTGAACTTGGCCTGATTGGCCGTGGTGAAGACGCCGAGATCACCACCTATCTCGAACGTGCGATGACGTCGGAGCTCCAAGGCAATGTCGTTGACCTCTGCCCGGTCGGCGCGCTGACCTCAAAGCCGTTCGCGTTCACCGCGCGTCCGTGGGAACTGACCAAGACTGAATCGATCGACGTGATGGACGCGGTCGGTTCGGCGATCCGTGTCGACACGCGTGGCCGCGAAGTGATGCGCATCATGCCGCGCGTCAACGAGCAGGTGAACGAGGAGTGGATCTCCGACAAGACCCGCTTCATCTGGGACGGCCTGCGCACCCAGCGCCTTGACCGGCCGTATCTGCGCAAGAACGGCAAACTGGTTGCCGCATCCTGGCCTGACGCGTTTGCGGCGATCAAGGACGCTGTCGGCAAGACCTCGCCTGAGCGTATCGGCGCGATTGCCGGTGATCTGGCGACGGTTGAGGAAATGTATGCGCTGAAGGAACTGATGACGGCGCTTGGTTCGGCGAATATCGACTGCCGTCAGGATGGCGCAGCACTCGACCCGAAGCTTGGCCGCGCGACTTATGTCTTCAACCCGACCATCGAAGGCATCGAAAATTCCGACGCTCTGCTGATCATTGGCGCCAATCCGCGTTTTGAAGCCTCGGTGCTGAACGCACGTATCCGCAAGCGCTGGCGGCAGGAGCCATATCCGATTGGCGTCGTCGGCGAGATCGGCGACACACGCTATAGCTACGAACAGCTCGGCTCGGGCGCAGATGCGCTGAAGGAGCTCGTGGCCGGAAATGGCAAGTTCATCAAGGACTTCAAGAAAGCCAGGAACCCGATGATCATCGTCGGGCAGGGCGCTTTGACCCGCTCGGACGGCGCTGTGGTGCTTGGTCTGGCCGCCCAGATTGCGGCCTCGGTCAAGGCGGTGCGCGACGACTGGAACGGTTTTGCGGTTCTGCACACCGCAGCTGCCCGCGTCGGCGGCCTCGATGTCGGCTTCGTGCCGGGCGAGGGCGGCAAGAACGTTGCCGGCATGATGGGCGCGATGGACGTCATGTTCCTGCTCGGCGCTGACGAACTCGACATGGGCAAGATCGGTGACGCATTCACGGTCTATATCGGCACGCATGGCGATGCAGGCGCACACCGCGCCGACGTCATCCTGCCGGGCTCCACCTACACCGAGAAATCTGGCACCTACGTCAACACCGAGGGCCGCGTGCAGCGCGCCAACCGCGCCGGCTTTGCGCCGGGCGACGCCAAGGATGACTGGGCAATCCTGCGGGCGCTGTCAGAAGTGCTCGGCCATATGCTGCCTTACGATTCGATGGCGCAGCTGCGCGCAAAACTGCACTCAGATTACCCCCATTTCGCCGAAATCGGCTCCGTGCCGGCGTCCGATCCAGCGGTGATCGGCAAGATTGCGCGCGACAAGGGCACGACAGTCAAGTCGGCATTCGTGTCGGCGGTGAAGGATTTCTACCTGACCAACCCGATCGCACGCGCTTCCGCCGTCATGGCGGAATGCTCGGCCATGCACCGGGATGGTTTCAAGCAGGCGGCGGAGTAGGTCGATGGGTGACGCAATGACCTGGTCCGACATTTTCTGGACTTACGTCTGGCCGGTGATCATCATCGCGGCGCAGTCGGTGATGCTGATCGTGATCCTGTTGGTCGGTATCGCATTCATCCTCTATGCCGATCGCAAGATCTGGGCCGCAGTGATGATGCGGCGCGGCCCAAACGTTGTCGGTCCATGGGGCTTGCTGCAATCCTTCGCCGACTTGCTCAAATTTGTCTTCAAAGAGCCGGTCATTCCGTCCGGGGCCAACAAAGTGATCTTCCTGATCGCGCCGCTGGTTTCCACGGTGCTGGCGCTGGCGACCTATGCTGTCGTTCCGTTCAACGAAGGCTGGGTGCTTGCCAACATCAATGTCGGCATCCTCTATATCTTCGCCATCTCCTCGCTTGAGGTCTATGGCGTGATCATGGCTGGCTGGGCGTCAAACTCGAAATACCCGTTCATGGGCGCGCTACGCTCGGCAGCGCAGATGGTGTCATACGAAGTGTCGATCGGCTTCGTCATTGTCACTGTGCTGCTTTGTGTCGGATCGCTCAACCTGACCGACATCGTGCTGTCTCAGCGTGATGGGCTGGGTACGCATTTCGGCTTGTGGAACTCTGCACTCGACTGGCACTGGCTTGGTCTCTTCCCGATGTTCATCGTGTTCTTCGTCTCGGCGCTGGCTGAAACGAACCGTCCGCCATTCGATCTCGTGGAAGCTGAATCTGAGCTCGTTGCCGGCCATATGATCGAGTATTCCTCGACCCCGTATCTGCTGTTCATGCTGTCGGAATATGTCGTCATCATCTTGATGTGCTCGATGATGACAATCCTGTTCCTGGGCGGCTGGCTGCCGCCTGTGGACATGGCTCCTTTCACCTGGGTTCCAGGCATCGTGTGGTTCGTGCTCAAGGTGCTGGCCTGCTTCTTCATGTTCGCAATGGTGAAGACTTTTGTTCCGCGTTATCGCTATGACCAGCTGATGCGTCTGGGCTGGAAGGTGTTCCTGCCGCTCTCGCTGTTCATGGTCATCGCGACCGCTGCGTTCCTCAAGCTGACGGGACTGGCGTGATGAACGGTATGTATTGGGGCGCAATTGTGGGGCTGGTTATCGGCGTGGCGGACTTTGTCGCCATGCGTCTGCTGGCCAACCGCGTCGAGCTTGAAGAAACAAAGACGGCGCTGCGGCTGGCAGCGATCGTCAATCTTGCCCTGTTCCCGGTCGTCGGCGCGTTTGTCGGCGGCTTGATGGTGGGAGAATGATCTGATGTCGGCACTAGCCCAGGCTGCCAAATCGCTGCTGCTCAAGGAGTTCATCGACGCCTTCTTTCTGGCGATGCGAAAATTCTTCGAGCCAAAGGAGACGATCAACTATCCGCACGAGAAGGGGCCGCTCAGTCCTCGTTTCCGTGGCGAGCATGCATTGCGCCGCTATCCCAATGGTGAAGAACGCTGCATCGCCTGCAAGCTTTGCGAAGCAATCTGCCCGGCGCAAGCCATTACCATTGAGGCTGGCCCGCGCCGCAATGATGGCACGCGCCGCACTGTGCGCTACGACATCGATATGGTGAAGTGCATCTATTGCGGCTTCTGCCAGGAAGCCTGCCCTGTCGACGCGATTGTCGAGGGACCAAATTTCGAATTCGCGACGGAAACGCGCGAGGAACTTTACTACGACAAGGAAAAGC
>DAINRF010000051.1:0-23135 GCA_036742015.1 Mesorhizobium sp.
GTCAGCAGTTCGGCCGCCTTCAGCTCCATCGCCATGTCGGCCAGCTTGAACGACACGCCCTGAAATTTGCCGATCTGCTGGCCAAACTGTTCGCGGTCGGCGGCATAGGCGATCGCGTGGCCGAGCGCCCGTTCGGCGCGGCCGAGGCAGGTCGAGGCGACTTGCAGCCGCGTCGCGCCGAGCCAGGAGTTCGCCACTTCGAAACCACGATGCACCTCGCCGAGAATCTGTTCTTTCGGAATACGGCAATCGTCAAATTCGAGGATCGAATTAGTGTAGCCGCGATGCGAGACGTTTCTATAGCCGTCGCGGACAATGAAACCCTTCGTCCCTTTGTCGACGAAGAACGCCGTGATCTTCTTGCGTTTGCCGCGCGGCGAATCTTCCTCGCCCGAAGCCATGAAGCAGATTGCGAAGCCAGCCAGATCGCCATGGCTGATGAAATGCTTGGTGCCGTTCAGCACCCAGTCGTCGCCATCCTGGCGGGCGCTCGCCTTCATGCCGCGCAGGTCTGACCCCGCGCCCGGTTCCGTCATGGCGAGGCAATCCCATGTCTCGCCGCGAATACAGGGAAACAGATATTTCTCGCGCTGTTCGGGCGTGCCGGCGAGCAGGATGTTGGACGGGCGTGCGACGCACGTCCAGTGCAGCGCGTAGTTGGCGCGGCCAAGCTCCTTTTCGTAGAGCAGCCAGGTCAGCGTATCGAGCCCCGCCCCGCCGACGTCAGCTGGCATATTGGCGGCATAGAGCCCAGCTTCCATCGCCCGTTTCTGGATCTGGCGGATCAGATCGAGTTCGAGTTTGCCCGTGCGCTCGACCTCGGCCTCATGCGGATAGAGCTCGTTTTCGACAAAGGCGCGCGTCGTGTCGACGATCAGCTGCTGCTCTTCGGTCAGGGCGAAGTTCATATCACCGCCCTCCCGCCACCTTCTTGAGCTTTGTGGCCTTCGCCTTTTCTGCCGCCTTCGACACTTTGGCAGCACCTTTGCCGAGCCGCTTGACGAAGGAATTGTGCAACTCGCCCGCGCCCCAGCCTTTGCCCTTTTCGGCCTTGGCCAGCGCTTCCATGATACCGACCAGATTGTCATCGCGGATGCGTTCAAGTTCGCGGATAGACCATTGGCCGGACTGGGCGTCCGACTGCGTCGCGATGAGGTCGACGAGTTCTTCGTTGAATTCAGGAACATCCATCAGCTTGGTCCAGGGCCAGGCGAGAGCCGGCCCGAACTGGGCCATGAAATGACGCATGCCCGCCTCGCCACCAGCAATGCGGTAGGTCTGGAACATGCCCATCTGCGCCCACCGCAAGCCAAAGCCGTAGCGCATGATGTCGTCCAGTTCCTCAACCGTGCACACGCCGTCCTTGACCAGCCAGAGCGCCTCACGCCAGGCCGCTTCCAGCAGACGGTTGCCGACAAAGGCATCGATCTCCTTGTTGATGACAACGCACTTCATGCCGATCGAATCGTAGGCCTCGACCGCCCGCGCAACCGCCTCCTTCGATGTCTTCTCGCCGGGCACGATCTCGTTGATCGGCAGCAGATAGACCGGGTTGAACGGATGGGCGACGAGGAAGCGCTCAGGGTGCTTCATATCTTTCGCCATCTCGGTCGCCTTGAAGCCAGACGTCGACGAGCCGATCAACGCGTCGGCAGGTGCCGCGGCCTCGATTTCGGCCAGCGTCTTCAGCTTGATCTCCAGCCGTTCCGGCACGCTTTCCTGGATCAGGTCGACGTCTCTTACCGCCTCGGCGATGGATTTCGAATAGATAACCTTGCCTTCCTTCGGCAGGCCTTTTGTCGCCATCCGCTTATAGGCGCGCCGTGCATTGGCCATAACCTCGTCAACCTTGCGCTTGGCTTCGGGGTGCGGGTCAAAAACGTTGACGTCAATGCCGTTCAGCGCCAGACGGGCAATCCACCCGCCGCCGATCACGCCGCCGCCGATACATGCTGCTTGTCTGATGATCGCCATTGTCGTGTCCTATGCCGCCAGCATCGCGCGTTTGGTCAAGCCAAGCTTTTTGCGCACTTCGTCCGGGCCGATCACCCGCGCGCCGAGATTTTCGATCACGGTCACCGCACGCTCCACTAACTGCGCGTTGGTCGCCAGCACCCCTTTGTCGAGCCACAGATTATCTTCCAGCCCAACGCGGACATTGCCGCCAGCCAGCACCGAGGCAGCGACATAGGCCATCTGGTTACGGCCAAGTCCGAAAGCCGAGAACGTCCAGTCCTTCGGCACATTGTTCACCATCGCCATGAACGTGTTGAGGTCGTCGGGCGCGCCCCATGGCACGCCCATGCACAGCTGCACCAGCGCCCGCGGTTCCAGCACGCCTTCTTCGACCAACTGCTTGGCGAACCACAGATGTCCGGTGTCAAACGCCTCGATTTCCGGCTTGACGCCCATCTTCGTCATCATGCCACCCATCGCGCGCAGCATGCCGGGCGTGTTGGTCATCACATAGTCGGCTTCGGCAAAATTCATCGTGCCGCAATCGAGTGTGCAGATTTCCGGCAGGCACTGGCGCACATGTTCGACACGCTCGCTGGCCCCGGCCATGTCGGTGCCCTTGGTTTTCAGCGGCAACGGGTTTTCGACATCGCCAAACACCATGTCGCCGCCCATGCCCGCGGTCAGGTTCAAGACGACGTCAACCTTGGCATCACGAATGCGTTCGGTCACTTCGCGATAAAGATGGATGTCGCGGCGGGGCGCACCAGTCTCTGGATCGCGCACATGGCAATGGACAACCGCTGCGCCCGCCTTGGCCGCGTCGATTGCGGCGTCAGCGATCTGCTTCGGCGAACGCGGCACATGCGGCGAACGGTCCTGCGTACCGCCTGAGCCGGTGACGGCACAAGTGATGAAGACCTCACGGTTCATTTCGAGCGGCATGTTTCTTCTCCGGCTTTCAAGACACAAGCTTCGTCCCTCTTGCGCGCGAATGTCTTGCATTTTACGAAGCGCAAATGGCAAAAGACGAATTGGCAACAATCTTTGCTCCAAGCACAGAGCCGCTGCGCGTCACCGTGCTGGTTTTGTCCGGATGCTCGATCATGTGTGTCGCATCCACCATCGACCCGTTGCGCGCTGCAAACCGTATTGCCGGCAAGACGATCTTCGACTGGACGCTTGTATCGCCCGACGGCCAGCCCGCCATCACCACATCCGGGCTGCCGGTCCAGGTTGCCGGCAGGTTTGAGTCAGGCGCACAGGCAGACGTGCTGCTGGCAGTCGGTGGTTTTGGCACACGCTACGAGACAGCGTCGCAACTGGCGGCGCGGTTCCGCAAGGCCGCAAAATCGGCGCGTGTTGTCGGCGGCATCGAGGCCGGCGGCTGGCTGCTCGGCCGCGCCGGTCTGCTCAACGGGCGTTCGGCCACGACGCATTGGGAGGATCTGGAAGATTTTGCCGCCAGCTTCCCCGAAGCCGATATACGTCCCGACCGCTATGTCATCGACGGACCGATCCTGACCAGCGGCGGCGCATCGCCGGCATTTGACCTTATGCTGTATCTGGTGCGCTCGCGGCTCGGCGCTGCGGTGGCGCTGGATGTCGCCAGCGTGTTCATCTACGAGCAGGCCCGCGCAGCGGGAGACCCGCAGCCACTGGTCTCGCTTGGCCGGATCGACCGGCAGGATCCAAGGCTGGCGCAGGCGATCCGGCTGATGGAAAGCCATGTCGACCAGCCGCTCACCATGTCGGCCATTGCGCGGCGGGTCGGGTTGTCGGCCCGCGCGCTGGAACAATTGTTCGCCCGTTCCCTCGGTGAGACGCCGGGCGCCTATTCGCTCAGACTACGCCTGAACGCGGCGCGCCGCCTGGTGCTCGATACGGTCGAGCCGATGGCCGCGATTGCGGCGCGAACCGGGTTCTCATCAGCCTCAACGTTCAGCCGGGCCTTTGCGGCGGCTTTTGGCGAACCGCCCGGGCGGATGCGGCGAGGTTGAGAAAGGCAATCAAGCGATATATATCATCGGTATATACCAATTTGGAATTACCAGATGGGCTCGATCGGAAAACTATTCAAAAACGGCCGCAGTCAGGCCGTGCGAATTCCCTCGGAATTCAGGTTTGAGGGAACAGAAGTCGAGTTCCGCCCCGGTCCGAATCCAGGTGAGGTCATCTTGTCGCCACGGCGTCAACCTACCGGCTCGTTCAACAACTTCTTCAAATTGCGCGCCAATATTCCAGCATCAGAGCTTGAAGAATTTCTGCATGAGCGCGATCAATCCGGTCAGGTACGCGACGATCCGTTTGTATGACGATGTGGATGCTCGACACCAACATTGTCAGCGCCGCGATACGCCAGAAATCCGCCGCACTCGACAAACGTCTGAAGGAAGCGGTTGCCGGCTCCGGGCTCTGCGTTTCCGCGGTCACCTTCGGCGAGGCTCGCTATGGTGCGGCCTTCGCACCAGAACGGACACACCTTGTCGAGAGTCTCGATGCGTTCTTTCTTGAGCTCCAAATCATGCCTTGGACCGCAGCCACGGCAACTGTTTACGGTCATCTTCGGGCCGACATGCGGCACTCCGGTTTTGCGCTCCAACCGCTCGACATGCTCATCGCCGCGCACGCACTCGAAGCGGGCGCGACGCTTGTTACATCAGATCGCGCCTTCCTTCATGTCCCAGGTCTCGTCGTCGAGGATTGGACTGCCCGTTAGGCGACCGCCCCTCGGCGACGGGACGATGGATCACGCCGCGGCCGGATAGTCAGTGTAGCCCTTTGCACCACCACCATACAAAGTGAACTTGTCGAGTTCGTTCAGCGGCAATCCCTTGCGGAAACGCTCGACCAGATCCGGGTTCGAAATATAGAGCCGCCCGAAAGCGACAAGATCGGCCCGTCCGCTTTTGACAGCCTGCTCGGCAAGCGCCTGATCGTAGCCATTGTTGACCATCCACGCGCCCTTGCCACCAGCATCGCGGTAGGCGGCCTTAAATGCATCCCAGTCAAACGCCGCGTCGCCTTGGCTGAAGTCACGCGGACCGCCGGTCGCACCCTCAATGATGTGCACGAAGGCAAGGCCCTTTGCGCCAAGCCCACGCACCACATGCTCAAACAGTGGCTGCGGATTGGTGTCCGATGCGTCATTGGCCGGCGTCACCGGTGACAGCCGGATGCCGGTGCGCGCTGAGCCTACGGCCTCGATGACTGCATCGGTCACCTCGAACAGGAAACGCGCCCGGTTTTCAATCGAACCGCCATAGGCGTCATCTCGATGATTGCTGCCTGAACGCAGAAACTGGTCAATCAGATAGCCGTTCGCGCCATGGATTTCGACACCGTCGAAACCGGCGACCTCGATGGCGGCGCGGGCCGCGCGGCGATAGTCCTCGACAATGCTGCCAATCTCGCTGATTTCCAGTGCGCGCGGCTCTGACGTCGGCTCAAACGCGCCGCCTTCGGGCTTGACGAGAAACGTCTTCGATTTGGCCTGGATCGCTGACGGCGCAACCGGCTTGCCGCCATCTGGCTGCAGCGAATTGTGCGACACGCGACCGACATGCCAGAGCTGGGTGACGATCTTTCCGCCCTTGGCATGCACCGCATCAGTCACCTTGCGCCAGCCGGCAAGCTGCTCATCGCTATAGAGGCCGGGTACGTCGGCGTAGCCTTGCCCTTGGTGGCTGATCGCAGTCGCTTCGGTGATGAGCAGCCCGGCGCTGGCGCGCTGCGTGTAATATTCAACCGCATGCGGGCCGGGCACGGCATTGGGCGAACGGTTGCGCGTCAACGGCGCCATCACAATGCGGTTGGATAGGGTCAGATCGCCGGCGCGGACGGAATCAAAAAGCGTGGTCATGGGAGCCTCGGTATGAAAATGGGATGAGACGTCTTACCCGCCTCACCCCATTGACCTAGGGACCCGCCCCCAAAGTTTGCAGCAATCCTGTTCCAGATTTTGTTTGGTCCAGGAAAAATCTACCCGGCGGTCAAACGCGTTCCAGAGCAATCGCGATGCCCTGGCCAACGCCAATGCACATCGTCGCCAGTGCCAGTTTTGCGCCGCGCTCGCGCAGTTCAAGTGCAGCGGTGCCAGCAATACGCGCGCCAGACATACCGAGCGG
The DNA here is from genome assembly GCA_036742015.1 of Mesorhizobium sp. Taxonomy (GTDB): domain Bacteria; phylum Pseudomonadota; class Alphaproteobacteria; order Rhizobiales; family Rhizobiaceae; genus Mesorhizobium_A. Next base: position 6,084 of record DAINRF010000051.1, read on the forward strand.
ATGGCCAAGCGCAATCGCGCCGCCATTGGGGTTCACGTGAGCAGCATCTTCGGCAATGCCGAGTTGGCGCAGGACAGCAATACCTTGCGACGCAAAGGCTTCATTCAACTCAATCACGTCGAAATCGGACGGTTTCAGTCTGAGACGGGCACAGAGTTTTTGCGTGGCTGGCGCAGGGCCAATACCCATGATGCGCGGCGCAACGCCTGCGGTAGCAAGGCCAAGCACGCGCGCAATTGGCGTCAACCCATGCTTCTTCGCCGCTGCTTCCGACGCAACGATCAGCGCAGCTGCACCGTCATTGACCCCGGACGCGTTGCCGGCAGTCACTGTGCCGCCCTCCTTCTTGAACGGCGTCGGCAGCTTTGCCAGCGACTCGACAGTCGTTCCGGCGCGTGGATGTTCGTCCTTCGAGACAACAACCGGATCACCCTTGCGCTGCGGGATTGTCACGGACACGATCTCCTTGGCGAGGCGGCCATTTGCCTGGGCGGCGACCGCCTTGTCCTGGCTACGCACCGCAAAAGCATCCTGATCGGCGCGCGACACACCAAATTCCTCAGCGACATTTTCGCCGGTCTCCGGCATGGAATCGACACCATACTGCTTCTTCATCAGCGGATTGACAAAGCGCCAGCCGATCGTGGTGTCGTAGATTTCGGCATTGCGCGAAAAGGCCGTTTCCGCCTTCGGCATCACGAAAGGCGCGCGGCTCATGCTCTCGACGCCGCCTGCGACCATCAGTTCGTTCTCACCCGCCTTGATGGCGCGCGCCGCGATGCCCAGCGCATCCATGCCGGAGCCGCACAGACGGTTGACAGTGGAGCCGGGAACGCCAATCGGCAAACCCGCCAACAGCGTCGCCATGCGCGCAACATTGCGATTGTCTTCCCCGGCCTGGTTGGCGCAGCCAAAGATCACATCGTCGATGGCGCCCCAGTCGACATTGGCGTTGCGCTCGACCAGCGCGCGCAGCGGCACTGCGCCAAGATCATCGGCCCGCACAGACGACAGCGAGCCGCCAAAACGGCCGATGGGCGTGCGAATGTAGTCGCAGATGAAAGCTTCAGTCATATCAAACCTCCGGCACGATCAGATCTTTGACGCCGCCTTCGACCACCAGATCGGCCTCGGTCAGCGCCTGCAATTCTTCGAGGCTTATGCTTGGCAGCTTTTCCCGCAGCACGAAGCGCTCGTTCTTGACGTCTATCACAGCCAGGCTGGAGTAAACTGTCGTCACGCAGCCAATGCCTGTCAGTGGCAGCCGGCAACGCTTCAACAATTTCGGTGCGCCCTTTTTGGTCACGTGGTCGGTCACAACCCAGATTTGCTTGGCGCCATGCACAAGATCCATCGCCCCGCCAACCGCCGGCACCGAACCGGGGCCCGTGCTCCAGTTTGCGATATCGCCATTCTCGGCAAGCTCATAGGCACCCAACACCGCAATATCGAGATGGCCGCCACGCACCATGGCAAATGAATCTGCATGGTGGAAAAACGACGCGCCGGGGTTCAACGTCACTGCCTTCTTACCGGCATTGATCAGGTCCCAGTCTTCCTCGCCTTTCGCAGGTCCCTCGCCAAATCCGAGAATTCCATTTTCGGTATGGTAGATCACTTCGCGGCCATCGGGTTTGAACTTGGCGATCATTTCGGGAAAGCCGATGCCCAGATTGACGTAGGCCCCGTCTGGCAGGTCCTGCGCGGCGCGCCAGGCGATCTGCGCGTTGCTCAGCTTGATGCTCATTGCTGTACTCCCTCGCGCAGCAGCACTTCTTCCTGCTTCGGGTTGGAAACTTCAACGATCCGGTTCACAAAGATGCCGGGCGTTATCACCAGCTCCGGGTCAATCTCGCCGGGTTCGACAATGCGGCTCGCCTGAACGACTGTCTCCTTTGCCGCCATTGCCATCAGCGGCGAAAAATTGCGCGCCGCCTTGCGGTACGTCAGGTTGCCCATCCGGTCGGCCAGCTCGGCCTTGATCAGCGCCACATCGGCCTTCAGCCAACGCTCCTGCACATATTTGCGGCCCTCGAATTCTTCGACCGGCTTTCCCTCGGCAACCAGCGTTCCAAAACTTGTTGGCGTATAGAATGCAGGAATGCCTGCGCCACCGGCGCGAATGCGCTCGGCGAGCGTGCCCTGCGGCACCAGCTCAAGTGCGATCTCGCCCGCCAGATATTTATCGGTAAACGCCTTCGGGTCGCTCGAGCGCGGGAAAGAGCAGATCATCTTCACCACCATGCCGGCGTAGATCATAGCTGCAATGCCGACATCGCCATTGCCGGCATTGTTGTTGACGACTGTCAGGTTACCCGGGCTGCCGGTTTTCTTGTAGCGATCCACCAGCGCGTGAATCAGCTCGATCGGCGCGCCTGCCCCGCCAAAGCCGCCAATCATCACAACCATGCCGTCGTCAACGACGGATACGGCCTCCTCTACCCCCGGAACGACCTTGTTCATCTTCTCTCCCGATTCCACAAAGTTCGTATTGCGAACTTATGTTTCATATGAGATACTTGATAAATGAACGACGCTGACGAGTCAACGGATCGGCAGGGCGACCTCGTGGGATCGCTGCAAAAGGGATTGGGTGTGCTGGAAATCCTGGCGGCGCATCAAACCGGCATGACACTGACCGAAATGGCCGAAGAAGCGGGACTGACCCGTGCCGGCGCCCGCCGCCTGTTGTTGACCCTTGCCGCCAGCGGTTTCGCCGATCAGGAAGGCCGGGTGTTTCGCCTGTCGCCCAAGCTCTTGACACTCGCCCGCCAATGGGTTGGCGAGTCGACTCTCTGGAGCTTTGCCGAGCCGCATATGCGACGGGTATCCGAAACGCTGAACGAGTCCTGCTCAGCCGCCATTTTGTCGGACCTCGACGTAGTTTATGTCGCCCGGGTCGGCTCAACGCGCATCATTTCGGTCGCGCTACATGTCGGCACCCGTCTGCCTGCCTGGTGCACATCGATGGGCCGGGTGCTCGTTGCGGGCCAAGACGCCGATGACATCAACGCCTTTGCCGCTCGCTCAGTGCCAAGCGCCTTGACGCCGAAATCAGTGACCACGCCGTCGGCACTAGCCAACGCCATCCTTCAAGCGCGCAACGACGGCTACGCATTGGTCGATGAGGAACTGGAGCTTGGCTTGCGCTCAATCGCCGTGCCGATCCATGATCGAATGGGCCGCACGGTCGCCGCAATCAACGTCTCGACGCAGGCAAGCCGTCATTCTATCGAAGCGATGAAACGCGACATGCTGCCTTTGCTGCGAGAAGCAGCGCGCGGCATCGAAGACTACTTTGTTGTGCAGTAATTAGCCAGTTCGACCGGCTTGGCGATCAATCGCAGCGCGCATGCCATCGGCCAGCATCGTCTCAAGCTTTGACGTCACGGCGGCGCGCCATTCCGGTTCGTCGGCGAGCTCGCTTGGAAATAGGCCCGGCAAAGCCAGCAGGCGATCCGCAATAGAGCCTGCATCGCGCCCTGGCCCATTCAGCAGCGCGGCAATTTCAGCGTCACGCGGATCGCGCAAGGCGTATGCCTGGCCGGTCTCGTCCATGCCCAGACAATACCGCATCCATGCCGCGACAGCGAAGGCATAAGCGTCAAGCGATCCGCCAGCACGCAGGGTTGCGATTGCGGGTTCGATCAATCGCTGGGGCAATTTTTGCGTCCCGTCCATCGCAATCTGGTAGGTCTGGTGCGCAATCGCCGGATTGGCGAAACGGACCAAAAGGTCGGCTGCATATTGACCAAGGTCGACGCCCGGCACTGGATCAAGCGTGGCGGCAGCCGATTGCATCTGCCGGGCTATCAGCGTTGCCAAGGCGGCATCGCCCATCACGTCGCGCACATACTTATGACCGGCTATGAAGCCTGAATAGGCAAGCATTGAATGCGCGCCGTTCAGCATTCTGAGTTTCATCTTTTCATGGGGCGCAACGTTCTCGGCAAAGATCACGCCGCCAGCTTCCCAGTCCGGCCGGCCAGAAGTGAACCGATCCTCCACCACCCATTGCGTGAACGGTTCAGTCTCGACCGCCGCCTGATCCTCATAACCGGTCAGCCGCGCCGCCTCGGCAAATGTCTCAACAGTGGATGCGGGTGTGATGCGATCAACCATGGTTGACGGGAACGCGACATTGGCGCGGATGAACGCCGCCAGATCAGCATCCACCCTGTCCGCAAACTCGCTCACCAGCCGCTGCAGCACTTTGCCATTGTGCGGAAGGTTGTCGCAGGTCAGCACGGTGAACGGCGCCAGACCGCGTTCGCGCCGCAGCCGCAACGCCTCCACGATGTAGCCGACAGCGCCGACCGGCTTGCGCGGATTGGCAAGGTCGGGAGCAATAGACGGATGCGCAGCATCCAGCCCGCCGGTTTTCGGGTCGACGCCATACCCCTTTTCCGTGATCGTCAGGCTGACGATTCTCGTCTCCGGCGCCGACAGCGCCGCCATCACGGCGTCCGGCTCGCGCGGCGCGACCAGCACTTTCCGGATCGAGCCGATGACCCGCGGCGCGACGCCATCCGGCCCCCGCACCATCAGCGTGTATAGCCCGTCCTGCGGATTGAGTTGATCAGCGACATCGCCCGAACGCAGCGACACGCCGGTGATCATCCAGTCGCCACCCGACGCCGCCAGCGCATCATCAGTCGCCGCGGCTTGGTGCGCCTTGTGAAAGGCACCCGTGCCCAGATGCACGATGCCTGATTTCAACGCTCCGCGGTCATATGACGGGGTGGCGATGTCAGCGGGCAGGTTCGAAGAAGAAGACAGGCGGGTCATGCGGATTTTTCGATCATCGGATGCCGCAGCGCAGCCATGACGCCGCGCAATTCTGCAAGCCCTTTCAAGCGGCCAATTGCAGGATAGCCGGGCTGCGCGCCGCGCGTCAGATCGTCGAGAATGTCCTGGCCATGGTCCGGCCTCATCGGGATCTCGGCGTCCTTGCGGCCCGCCTTGCGCCGCCGTGCCTCCTCGGCCAGCAGTGCAGCGACCACCGCAACCATGTCGGTCTGACCGGCCAGATGCTCATCCTCGAAGAACGAGCACGGCGTATCTTCGGTGTCGCGCCGCACATTGCGCAGGTGCACGAAATGGATGCGATCAGCCAGATTTCGAGCCATCGCAGCGCAGTCGTTGTCCGGCCGCACGCCCAGCGACCCGGTGCAGAAGGTGACGCCATTCGATGGCAAGTCGACCGCGTCCAGCACGACGCGATAGTCCGCTTCCGTTGACATGATGCGTGGCAGACCAAGCAGCGAAAATGGCGGATCGTCCGGATGGCAGCAAAGCCGAATGCCAAGCTTCTCGGCGACAGACGACACTTCGGCGAGGAAGTCGATCAGGTGCTTGCGCAATGTCTCGGGCGAAACGCCGTCATAAGTGGCGAGATGCGCCGACAGTTCCGGCAGCGACCAGCTTTCGACAGCGCCAGGCAGACCCGCAGTCACATTCGACGCGAGCTGTTTCTTGCGTTCCTCGCTCATTGCCGCAAAGCGCTTTTGAGCCTCCGCAACGACATGCACCGGAAAACTCTCCGACGCGCCTTTGCGCTTGAGTATATGAATGTCGAAGGCGGCAAAATCCGGCAGGTCAAACCGCATCGCCCGCCCGCCATGCTGCACACGCCAGGCCAGATCCGTGCGGGTCCAGTCAAGAACCGGCATAAAATTGTAGCAGACGACCTCGATCCCTGCGTCAGCCAGATTTTGCAGGCTGCGCTTGTAATGCTGGATATGAACCTTCCAGTCGCCGGTCTGGGTCTTGATCGCCTCGGACACAGGCAAACTCTCGACAACCTCCCACTTCAGGCCGCTGATCGACCCATCTGGCAGGAAGGCGACATCTCGTTGCCGCTTTTCGATTTCCTCCGGCGTCCAGATGTCGCCGGTCGGCACATGGTGCAGCGCGGTGACGATGCCTTCGACGCCCGCCTGACGGGCGTCCTCGATCCTCACCTTGTCCTTCGGTCCAAACCAACGCCATGTCTGCCGCATGCGATCCTCCGCTGCCGCAAACTTGTATGGTAGTTAGGGTGAGCCGGTCAAGTGAGCGTTTTGCATGACCGTGAATTGAGGTGTTTCCTGCCTAGCGATATTCGAACGTCGCGTAGTCGCTCAGCCGAATTTCCGGGGACGCTCTCGAACCAAAATGGAGACCTACCGCCTTGTATCGGAAACAAAGCTGACCTTCCGTGGCGGCGCGTTCGAGCCACTCATAGGCAATCCGTTTTCCCGGCGGCTCATACAGACGAAGGTTCTTGAGAACTGGAACGAAAACCGCCCCGGGTCTCACAGCCTGATCGACATAATTTCGAAGCGCCGGGTGGTCCTCAAATCGCTCAAGGCTCGCACCCAAACCTTGATAGCCCCAAGCGGGCCTGTCTTTCACGGCGTCACAAATTGCCAGGGTGCCAAGCACTGGCGAGCCGTTGCCTTCCGCAAGCGAGAAGACATCTGGCTGCGGTTCAAAAATGAAGTAGTTGACGTCCTGCGGCAATTTCAGCGTCTGCCTGATCAGGCTGAAATTGACAATGTGCGCAGGCTCGCCACTTTTCGGATAGGTCTCGTCCAGAACGAAGCTGCCAGCCTTTGCCAGTCCGATGCCCGGATTTGACGTTGCGGCTGTTTCCTGGGCCACCGCATGCGGCGGTCCAGTCAACATGACGCACAGGGCGATCGCGCTGCGCAGCACCGTAAAACCAGCAGGCTCACACATACCGGTTGACGATATTCTCCAGCCATTCCTGCCGGCCAGACTTTGGCTGCGGTTCGATCTTCTTCTTGACCACCCTATCCGAAATCTCTTCCAGCGTGCGCTTGCCGGCAAGCATCGCCTTGGCTTCGGCCGATTTCCAGCCCGCATACCGTTCGTCGAGCGGACCAGACAGCGCCTTGTCTTCGATCATCCGCGCCGCGGCTTTCAGCCCACGGGCGCAGCAGTCCATGCCGCCGATATGGGCGGCGAGCAAGTCCTGCGGGTCGAGCGACTGTCGGCGCAATTTGGCGTCGAAATTGGTGCCACCGGTTTTGAACCCGCCGCCGCGCAACACTTCGTAATAGGCCAGCGCCATTTCCGGCACATTGTTGGGGAACTGGTCAGTATCCCAGCCGGATTGGTAATCGTTGCGGTTCATGTCGATTGAACCGAAAATCCCGAGCGCATTGGCCATCGCCAGCTCATGCTCGAAGGAATGGCCGGCCAGGATCGCGTGGCCCTGCTCAATATTGACCTGGACCTCCTTTTCGAGCCCAAAGTCCTTGAGGAAGCCGTAGACGGTCGCCACGTCAAAATCATACTGATGCTTGGTCGGCTCCTGCGGCTTCGGCTCGATCAGGATCGCGCCCTTGAAGCCGATGCGATGCTTGTAGTCGACAACCATCGACAGGAATCGTCCGGCCTGCTCACGCTCACGCTTCAGGTCGGTGTTTAGCAAGGTCTCATAACCTTCGCGGCCGCCCCACAGCACATAGTTCTCGCCCTTCAATGTCTTGGTGGCGTCGAGGCAGGCTTTCACGGTCGCCGCTGCATAAGCAAACACATCTGGATCCGGATTGGTGGCGGCACCGGCCATATAGCGGCGATTGGAGAACAAGTTCGCCGTGCCCCACAACAGCTTGACGCCCGTCTGCTTCTGCTTCTGCGAAAAAATGTCCACGACCTGCTCGAACCGGTCGAGGCTTTCGGAAAACGTCCCGCCCTCGGGCCGGACGTCAGCGTCATGGAAGCAGTAGTAGGGCGCGCCGAGCAGCGTGAACATTTCAAACGCAACGTCTGCCTTGAGTTTCGCGCCCTCCATCGTCTCGCCGAACCAGGGCCGCTCAAATGTTTGCCCGCCAAAGGGGTCACCACCCGGCCAGGCAAACGAGTGCCAGTAGGCAATCGAAAACCGCAGATGGTCTTCCATCCGTTTGCCTGCAACGATTTCGTCCTTGTTGTAGAACCGGTAGGCAAGCGGGTTGGTCGAATCCGGCCCCTCATACTGGATTGGCTTGATGTCGCCGAAGAATCCGGTGGTCATTTTGGGCAACTCCTTCAAATAGCGGTCGGGCGTAGAAGTGAACGGTCAGAAGCCGGCATTTTTCATTGCCGGATAAAGTGCGAGGTAACGGCCATAGGCCCGCTCGTAGGCCGACGCGAGGTTAGCATCAGGCTCGATCGTGGCTGTTGTTTCGGGCGGCGTGCAAACTACAAGCGGATCAGCTTTTTCGGCAGCGATGAGGCCGAGCCGCGCGGCGCCGAATGCGGCGCCAAAATCGCCATCCGCCGGGATGTCGACCGCAATGCCCAGAATATTGGCGATTGATTTCAGCCAGTATCGTGACCGCGAGCCGCCGCCGATGGCCGTCACCCGGTCAAGTTCGGTTCCGGCGGCGCGCAATGCTTCGAGGCTGTCGCGTAGCGCAAAGGCAACGCCTTCAACAACGGCCTGCGTCAGTTCTTTTGACCCAGTTGCATGGCCAAGTCCGGCAAATGCGCCACGGATTGAAGCGTCGTTGTGCGGGGTGCGTTCGCCCGACAGATAAGGCAGGAACACCACCTGGCCCGGTCCGGCCGGCGTGTCGCCAAGCGCCGCCGTCAGCGCGCCGGCTTCCTTGCCGGTGATGCCGGCCAGCCAGTTGAGTGAATCGGTTGCCGACAGGATGACGCCCATCTGATGCCAGGTGTCAGGCAGCGCGTGGCAGAACGTGTGCACCGCGCTTTCGGGATTTGGCAGATAGGACGCGTTGGCGGCAAACAGCACGCCAGACGTGCCAAGCGACACAAAGGCGCGGCCCGCCTCGACCGTCCCCATGCCGACAGCCGAGGCGGCATTGTCGCCCGCTCCGCCTGCAATGATGACATTGCCGCCCATGCCCCAGCGCGCCGCGACTGCGCCTCGAAGCGTGCCGCCCTGCTGCGTGCCTTCCACCAGCGACGGCATGTGACCGACGCCAAGTCCGGTCGCCTCAAGCAACTCGGATGACCAGGCTCTTTTGCCCGTGTCGAGCCAGGATGTGCCGGCCGAATCCGACATCTCCGAAATATGCTCGCCGCTCAGGTAGAGCCGCAGATAATCTTTCGGCAGCAAGACCTTGCGTGTCGCACCAAAAATCTCCGGCTCGTTGTTGCGCACCCAGACGAGCTTCGGCGCTGTGAAGCCCGGAAACACGATATTGCCGGAAATCGCTCTAAAGCGCGGATCGGCATCGAGTTCGGCTGCTTCCTTGTGGCTGCGCGTGTCATTCCACAGGATGCAGGGCCGCAGCACTTCGTCGCCAGCGCCAAGCAGAGTCGCCCCGTGCATCTGACCCGACAGCCCGATGCCGCGCACAGCAGCGAGTTCTTTGGGATGGCTCGCCTTCAGCGCAAGCACCGCGTCTTCCGTGGCGTCTATCCAGCTCACAGGGTCCTGTTCGGACCAGCCGGGATGCGGCCGCGAAACAGTGAGGTGGCCGTTTGCCGAGGCAACAATCCGCTGCGCATCGTCAATCAGCAGCGCCTTGACGCCAGATGTGCCGAGGTCGAGCCCCAGATACATGTGCAATTTCCTCCCGGCAGGCTGCGCCGCAAAACGGCTCAGCGCAGCAAGCCGCTAGTCAACCGGAACTCGGTTTGTCTGGCAAGATTTATTTCGACACTCGAAATAATTAAGCTCCCACATGGCTGCGTCTCAACTTTAACTTGTGCCGTTCGCCCGATTCTGCAATCGGTAGAGAGCAAATTAGGAATCTGAGGATGAAGCGAAGCCTGTATCTTTTGGCGGCATTGGCCGTGTTGAGCGGGTGCACCGGCACGTCGCAAGAAGGTTTGGACAAGACCCAGCAGATGTTGAGTCGCAGCGCTGCGCTGAGACAGGATGCAAACACCGTTTGCATCGAGGAAGTTGCGCTGCAAGCAAAAGCGAGGCGCGAAAACATGGCCAAGGTCATGAGTGTACCGCTGGCCAGGGTACCCGTTACATTCTGCCGCCGGGTTCTCGGCGCAATGGCTTCAGGCCGGCTCAAGCAGGCGGATTTCGAGGCGGCTGTGCAGGGTCAGGGAACACCTACCGTCATGAGGATCCTGAAAGGCCGGGGCTGATCGCTGCAGCGCGTTGGCTGAACAAGGCAGACAACGGGCTGTGTGGCCGATGCTCCATGCGCTCTTGCGTCAGGCGCTGCGCCAGCCCGGCATCGCCTGACCGGATCGCCGCCTCGATCAATGTCAGGTCAATGACGTCGCGCTGCGCATGGCTGCCGCCGAAGCGATGTGCGATGGCGCGGATCGGAGCGAGCAGACGCGCGGCTTTGGCATAGTCTCCATCGGCAAACGCCCGAATGCCGTGCGTCACCGGCAGACCGACATCACGGGTGAACCCCGCATTGTCACCCTGACCTTGCGCGGCATCCTGCTGCGCATGCAGCAGGGTCTCGATGTCGGACGTCCGCCCGGTTGCGGCAAACGCCATCATCGCATGCATGTCATTGAACGCGTAATTGCCTGATGCAGCGTGCGGCGCCCATTGATCCGCGACCTGCCGCCAGCGGTCGCCCGTATTGACCCCGCCAAGAAACAACCGCCACAGCAGCGCCGATGCATCGACCATATCGAGCGCGATTGCGGACTGGCCGCCCGCCATTGGTCCGTCATAGAGCGATAGCACCTCGTCGTGTTCGCCGAGATCGTAGTGGAACAGCGCCAGGTGCCACCAATTGTGCACTTTCATGAAACTGTCGCCGGCCCAGACTTGCGGCGCGGCGCGCATCCAGTTGATGCCGTCGTGCTGGCGGCACATCATTTCCATGACATGGGCGACAGCGTGCTGGCCCCAGCCATCGGATGGCTCCAATTCCACTGCGCGCCGGCCGGCGGCCTCGGCCGCAGCATAGTCGCCTGTCTCCTCGAGCCCGAAAGCCTGCGCCGACAGCATGGCGTGATAGCCCGGCATCGCTTCGTCCCAATGCGGCATGGCAGCCGCAATCCGGTCGCGCAGCATCGGCGCATTACCGGTGAAGAAGTCGATCTGGTGGCCGATTTGCAGGGCGAGCGCATCGCGCGGAAAGTCACGCGATACCGCGGCCAATGTAGCGCCGGCGGCATTCCACTTGCCGGCAACGAGCTGACCGAGCGCGTCAGCATGCCCCCTTTCGCCCGCCGTCAACTGCTGGCCGCGCACTGCCTGCCAGCTTTGCCTTGTGACGTCTTGCGCCGGGGCTTCGGTTGAAAGTCCGTGCAGCCAGCCCAGCATGATATGCGCCATGGCGAAACTGGGCGCCTCGGCGAGCGCCGCCTGCAAAGAAGCGACAGGATCACCGGTAAACGTCTGCAATTGCCGCACAGCCCGTAGATAGTGTGGCAGCGCTTCGGCCGTCGCGCCCGTTAGCGGATTGCCGGTTTCATCTTTGAATGTCGCCATGGCCGGATTTCCCCTGACACAGTTTGAGGGTTCAGGCCGCGCCGCGTGACAGTGCGGTTGCGCAGCCGGCACCGATGAGCAGCGCGCCGCCTGTGCGGTTTACCATTTTCACAACCCGTTCGTTCCCGAAAGCTTTTCGGGCGCGAGACGCGACAAACGCATAGGTAAAGGCGTTCAGAAAAGCGAGCACGAGGAAGGTCGTTTCAAAAATCGCCATCTGGCTCCAGAAATCTCCGTGCCGGTCGAGGAATTGCGGCAGGAACGCCACGAAGAATGTGATGCTCTTGGGATTGAGAGCTGTGACCAGCCAGGCATGGCCAAGCATGCGCGCAGCTCCGGCTGCGTCGGTGCGTGGCTGCGCCGCCATGGTGCCGCCTGCACGAAACAGCTTGATGCCGAGCCAGATCAGATAGGCGGCACCGGCCCATTTCAGCACCGTGAACAGCGTGGCGGACGCCATCAGCAGCGCACCAACGCCGAGCATCGAGAGCGTCATGGCAGTGAAGTCGCCGAGTGCGACGCCAATCGACATCGGCAACGCCGCCCGCCAGCCCTGACCCAACGCGTAGGAGACAACCAGCAGAACAGTAGGCCCGGGGATGATCAGCAGCACCGCAGATGCAGCGGTGAACGCCAGCCAGGTTTCGAACGACATGGGATTTTCCTCACGTTAAAGAAGAGTATAAATCCACCGGTCTGCGACCCTGTAAAGCGAAATTCTAGGTGGTCTGGTCGAATTTCAGATCGAGATAATTCTGCGAGATCTCGCGCATGCGCGTCCCGTCAAACGGTTCGCCATGCCCACCATAGACAATGCGCGGGTCGATGTCCGAGATCAACCGCCGCATTGTTTCACAATACGCCCCGATGTCGCTGCACGCCATGTCGTCGAGCAGTTCCTCATCGTAGATCGCATCGCCTGCAAACAGCAGCCCGTCGCGCGCATCGAACAATGCGATGCAGGGCGAATGGCCGGGAAGTTCAAGAACGTCAAAAACGCGATCACCGAGATCGACCTTGTTGCCCTCGGCGAGCGGCATGGTGAGCGGCGCAGGTTTGAGCCGGTAGTCTTCGATCCGCCAGCCGGGGAATGGAAAGCGTGTCACCGGTTGAGCGCGATGGCGGTATTCTTCGGCATAGGTCGCCCCGTCCGGCATGGTAGCGAACAGTGCGGCTTCCGATGCCGGCCCGGCGCGTTGTTCGAACTCATGCAATGCCCCGACATGATCGACATGGATATGGGTGGCAAGCGCGATCGCCGGCTTGCCGTCTGTCAAGGGCAATACCGGTTTCAGCGGCAAGATGCCCATTCCTGCATCGACCAGCAGGTCACAGTCGCGTCCATGGAGGAAATAGAGATTGGCGCTATAGTAAGCGTCGACGAACGGTTCCGTGATGCGCAGCACGCCATCGGGCTGTTGCTCCAGTCCATACCATTGCTGCGGCGTCATTGGTGCGGTCTCTGTCACGCTTCGGCTTGATCCTGACAACTCATGGCAACATACCTGCCATAGCCAGATTTGAAACGGTATCGCCACGCCGAAAAACCCTTTCGGGCAATGGGGCTGGGGTTTTCAAAGAACGCTCCCTTTCGGGGGAGAAGGAAGCCGGGCGCGGTGACCGTGCGGGTGGTTTCCTAAGTGATACTGTAGCGCGGTGCCCCGCGCCCGGCTGGCGTTTGACCTCCGGCGTTTGCCGGCCAGCAGGCATTAGCGCCTGTCAGCTCACGGATCCCGCCTGGCGAGGCTGGAGCTTTGCGGTACCGACCCGCTCTACCCCAGCGCCGCATCTGCCTGGATGCTCGGTGTGCGCACCCGATCCCGAAGCAGACTGCGGGGAGAAGAATACGGGCGGGCCGGAAGGGGTGAATAGAAATGACCGGAATGATTCGCGCGGGTAAGTTAAGGTATTGAACAGGCGCAGTCTTTTCTTCGCAGAGCAGTCCCGGCTGCTGGTTTCATCCTCCAATTTTGCGCTGATACATGCCCCCTCCACCACTTCGTGGTCCCTTGCCGGGGCGAGCCACGGGTCTCGCCCGTCCTTCGGACCCCCCGCTTCGCAAGGGAGGATAGAGGTCGAGGATGGCCGCAACGCAATATCCTCCCCTGTTTACGGGGAGGGGGACCACGAAGTGGTGGAGGGGGCGTCGAGCATTGCCTCAACACCTTTCCCGGCTAGATTGGGACCCACTTCAAATAGGATGGAATCACTGCCAATGAGCCTGCAATCCGTACGCGACTTTTTCGCTGCAAATGCGCCAGACATCGAGGTGCTGGTGCTCGACCAGTCAACCGCAACCGTGGCGGAAGCAGCCCAGGGTCACGGCGTTCCGCCCGAACAAATCGCAAAGACACTGTCGCTGCGCGTTGGCGATCGGGTGATGCTTGTCGCCACCAGCGGCACGGCCAGGCTCGACAACAAGAAGGCAAAAGCAGCGTTTGGCGGCAAGGTGAAGATGCTGGATTTTTCAGAGGTCGAAGAAGTCACCGGCCATCCGGTCGGCGGCGTATGCCTGTTTGGCGTCAAGCCGGGGCCGGAACTGTTTTGCGATACGTCACTCAAGGCTTACGCAGAAGTTGTGCCTGCAGCAGGTGCGCCTAATGCAGCGGTGCGCATCGCGCCAGAGCGAATGGCCACGCTGACAGGCGCAGCCTGGATCGACGTGTGCACCTGACCTGCTGCCAGGCAGACAGCTATCCGGCCGGGCGGCGCGTCAACACAGCGCCCTTGTGGGCGGCAATATGGTCAGTCTTGTCACTCTTGATCTCATACTGCGGGTCATCAACCGTCGCATGATGGGTGTGGCCCTTGTAGTTGAAGTCGGCGGTATGGATCGCGATGATCGTTCCCGAAACGCGCCCGGCCTCGGAATTCCAACTGACATGATCGCCGATTCTGAAACCTTCCGGCATCTGTGACACTCCCGTCCGAAGACGGATCTATCCCATACGTTCGGAAGCATAGCTACCCGGGCTTGGCGGGAACACGACGGTCCGGTTGCCATTGATAAAGGCGCGGTGGTGGATATGCGCGTGAATGGCGCGCGCCAACACCTGACTTTCGACATCGCGCCCGATCGACACATAGTCTTCCCCGCTCTGCGCATGGGTGATGCGTGCGGTGTCCTGTTCGATGATGGGGCCTTCGTCGAGGTCAGCCGTTACATAGTGGGCGGTGGCGCCAATCAATTTTACGCCGCGCTCATAGGCCTGCTTGTAGGGGTTTGCGCCCTTGAAACTCGGCAGGAAAGAGTGGTGGATATTGATGATCTGCCCTGACATCTTCTGGCACATCTCGTCCGACAGGATCTGCATATAGCGCGCCAGCACGATCAGCTGCGTGCCGGTCTCCTCGACAATATCCATGATCTGCGCTTCGGCCTTGGCCTTGTTGGCCTTGGTGACGGCGATCCGGTGGAACGGAATGTCATGGTTGGCGACGAGCTTCTGGTAGTCAAAATGATTCGAGACGACTCCCACAATGTCGATCGGCAAGGCGCCAATGCGCCAGCGATAGAGCAGGTCGTTGAGGCAATGGCCAAAACGCGACACCATCAACAGCACCTTCATTTTTTCGGTGCTGCTGTGGAAAGCGTAAGTCATGTCGAACTTTTGCGCGATGCCGCCAAAACCGTCGACCAGCTCCTGTTCCGTCTTCCCATCCTGCGAAATATAGGAAATCCGCATGAAGAATTTTTTGGTGTCCAGGTCGTCGAACTGCGAAGAATCAATGATGTAGCAGCCATTCTGGGCCAGATAACCCGAAATTGCCGCCACGATGCCGCGCACCGACGGACAAGTGACGGTGAGGATTGAATGCTGTTCGAGAGGCATGGCCATTTCCAGTGATCTGATGTCGAAACGACGCGACAACTAGCCCAGACGTGATGCGGTGGCTATCCGGAATCCGACC
Source organism: Mesorhizobium sp. (assembly GCA_036742015.1). Taxonomy (GTDB): domain Bacteria; phylum Pseudomonadota; class Alphaproteobacteria; order Rhizobiales; family Rhizobiaceae; genus Mesorhizobium_A. The sequence goes on from DAINRF010000051.1 coordinate 21,379, forward strand.
GTGACCGGCGCTATCAATTGCAGTCGGCCGCGGTGACAGGAATGGTGACGATCGGAGAATTGTCCGCGTCGACATACCTTTCACGGAAGGTGGCGCCTGCGCGCAAAACCGACAAGAATGCAGCTTGTCCACAATCAAATGCGATGACATCTTTCTTGAATTGGTCGCTCAAAACCCCCTCAGGGTCGGTTACTTCGAAGGTACGGAAGAGATCCATCCCTTCGGCACGCACACTTTTCAGAACAGTCACCTCATCAATCGTGACAGGCGCCTGGAATCCGCTCTCGATCAACTTGAGCATAAACTCGACACCTTGAACCCGCAGTTGCATGTCGAACGACTTCATCTCGAAATCAGGCGCCGCCTGAGCCGCAGCCAATTTCGCATCAGCCCGCTGCTCAATCCACTTGTTGACGAAACCAGAGGCCAACAGAAACAGGAAACCTGCTACGACACCCGGAGGGCCCCAGAAGAATCGGGAAACATCATCGTCCGGCTCATCATCAGAACTTGAACTCGCAAAAAACAGCCAAAGTCCCACCAGCGGGACGATGACGAGGTAAGCCCCTCCGTTGCCGCCGAAGGCGTCACGCGATCTGGCGCAGGCAATTCGACCGAGAAACACGCCATAGGCGGTGCAGGCGAGAAAATATGACAGAACGATCAGCCAGAGCCTTCCACTGAACATCGCCTCAACGGTGAAAATCCAGACGATGCCGAAGGTGCTGAGCAACAGAGATCCTAGGCCGACCAATGCGAAATAGGGTGCGCGCGGAAGCCGGTCATGTTTCTGGTCCAGGGAGATGGTCACAAATGCGACAAAGAAGACAAAACAGATCAAGATGAGTGGAAGTCGGGCCTCAGACTCACCGATCAGATAAAAGGCTAGTCTTTCCAGCAACGCGACATCCCCTTGATTGCAAGGCACTGTGTCACGAAGCGCATGTGAAGAACAAGATAGTAAACTGCGGAGCGAATTGCATCGTCGCCAAGTCAAACGCGACGCCAGAAACACAAAAGGCCCGCTCGAGGCGGGCCATTTTCTTGGTGGCGGGAGCAGGATTTGCGGTTTTCTGTCCCGCTGCGTCGGCAAAGCCTCCTGGCGGCCCCCTCAGAAGAGGCTCAATATCATCTCTCACCACATACAAACGCAAAAAAGCCCGCGCGAGGCGGGCATTTTTGACGTTTGGTTGCGGGAGTAGGATTTGAACCTACGACCTTCAGGTTATGAGCCTGACGAGCTACCGGGCTGCTCCATCCCGCGTCAACCGGACGATGGGGCGAACCCGCATCGAATAGAAGCTGGTCTGAATGAACAAGGCCGCCCATGGTCAAATGACCGGCGGCCCTGAGCCGCCCAAAGGCGGAATGCGTAAAGAGAATTCAATACATGCACTTGACAGACCTGGCAGCGACCTACTCTCCCGTGCCTTAAGGCAAAGTACCATTGGCGCTGGAGCGTTTCACGGCCGAGTTCGGAATGGGATCGGGTGCAGCCGCTCCGCCATAACCACCAGGTCGGCGAAGAGCACATGAATTCGAGAAGCTGGTTTGTTTCCGTCGTCCTTGATGGACATGGAGAATGAGAATGATCAAGCCAATCGAGCTATTAGTACCGGTAAGCTTCACACATTACTGCGCTTCCACACCCGGCCTATCAACGTGGTCGTCTTCCACGGCTCTCAAGGGAATACTCGTTTTGAGGTGGGTTTCCCGCTTAGATGCCTTCAGCGGTTATCCCGTCCGTATATAGCTAC
>DAINRF010000052.1:0-22867 GCA_036742015.1 Mesorhizobium sp.
TTTTCCTTTCCGGTTGGCCTCCACGGACAAACGACGTTTCGGGACTTCCCTTGACGCCACCGGAGGTATCAGCCGGATTTCTCCCGGTCAGACACCAAAGTCCGTGTGTGGAATGGGCGGCTACATAGTTGTTGCGACGCAAAAAGGCAAGCGCTGCATCCAAAACTTCAATTGCCGAAAAAGGCAGCCCATCCCATCATGGCTATGAAGACGAGCAGCAAAGCGGTGGCGATCCATTGGAACCAGGCATATCGCCACAGCGGACGCCACACGTAGGCCAAGAACAGATCGGCTACTGCATAGACGAGCGGCTGAACAAAACCTCCCGCCAGCGCCGCAAAGCCCAGAAAAGCCAAGGCAACGGATTCCGTGTGATGCGCGCCCCACAGCAAGGCAATTCCGGCAGCAAAAATGAGCAACCCGAAGGGAAAGGACCAGAAAAGGCCACGCCAGGCGTCCTTCTTGCCGTGAGGATCGTTGACGGGATCGCTCATTGTATCGCCTTCGGGCGCTGCGCCCTCACCCGCCGCAGGATTTCGACGATCTCATGGCGCGTGACTGGCACCGCGCCCAGGCGAATCGCAAGATCGCGTTCATAGGCGGTCAGGTCGTAGTGCGGGTTCTTGGTGACCGGCGGCCCCTGATAGGATGAACGCTTGATGCCCAAACGCGCCGCAAAACGGTGCAGTTCGTCTTCATCGTCGGCCAGCATGTGGCACCATTTGCGACCGGCATGCCACCAGATCGCCGCGTCTACATAGACAGCCATTCAGGGTTGGCGGCTACTGCGCAGCCGGGCAGGTCTGCTTCTGGTCGATAACGTCCAGCCCGACCAGCTTCGCCTTGATCGAGAATTCGCCATAACCCATTACCAGATCGCGGGTGAATCCGTTGTCGTAGAGCTTGAATGAAATCGAATAGTCGGGAACCTCTTCACCATCCTCCTGGCTGAGGTCGAAATATGCGATCGACACAGGCCAGTAGCTGTCGTCTTTCAACGATTTCAACGCCGCAAATTCCGGATCGGTTTCGGTGGTCCTGGTCTTCTTGCCGATAATGACAGTGGTCGTCATCACCTTGTCGGCATCGTCCGAGCCGTCATAGATCGTCGTCTCGTAGAAATTCTCGCCAGCCTTGGCCTTGGCGATCAATTCGATCATGTGCTGGGTCGGGAACTGGGTTTTTGGCAGTTCGATCAATTCTTCGGACGGTTTCTGAAGTTTGACGTCGATCCCCTGCCCGTCGATCTGGGCCGAGCCCTTGGTCTCCTTGTCGAGCTGGTCGTCAATGAAAAACTTGGTCACGAAGTTGAACGCCTTGCCGTCACCTTCCTCAAAAGTGGTGATCTGGTAGTCATTGATCTTCTCGGCTTCCTGCAGCGTCATCTGCGAAACAAACCGGTAGTTGGTGGAATAGCCTTCGCACGGCGAGCCCTTGAACTCATAGACGATCCGCCCGGCGATCCCGACAACGCCAGATTTTTCCGTCGCTTCGCCAAGATCCAGATCGTAGACGGCACGATGCGCAAGCAAATTGGCCGATGCCGCCTGCGGGAAAATGGCAAGGGCGATGATTGCAGGCATCAAGAGGCGCGATACGCGCATGGGCAAAGTTCTCCTGCGGATTGTGGCCGATGCGGCCCCCGCGATGTTGACTTGGCCAGAACCTCGACAATAGTCGTGGCCAAACAGAGGCAAATTGTCAGCGCGTCACTCATACGCTGTTTGCGTTCTGGCACGGTTCCGGCAGCAAAGGAAGAATTATGACATCGACAATTGAACAGCGCCTGGCCGAACAAGGCATCGTGCTGCCCCAGGCAGCAGCTCCTGCGGCCAACTACCTGCCTTTCATGATCAGCGGCAACCTGCTGTTTACCGCCGGCCAGTTGCCATTGGTGGGCGGAAAGCTGGTGGCCACAGGCGTGCTTGGCCGCGACCTTGATGTCGCGGCTGGCAAGGATGCCGCGCGTGCGTGCGCGATCAACATTCTGGCGCAGGCCAAGGCGGCGCTTGGCGATCTCGAGCGGATCACCACGCTGGTGAAGATCAACGTGTTTGTGGCATCTACACCCGATTTCACCGAGCAGCATCTGGTCGCCAATGGCGCATCTGACCTGCTGGCAACGGTGCTGGGCGATAAGGGCAAGCACGCCCGTGCGGCAGTCGGCATGGCGGCGCTGCCCCTCAATGCCGCTGTCGAGATCGACGCGGTGATCGAGTTTGCCGCATGAGCCATGACCTGTCCTGGCTAACCAGCCAGCCGATCGCCCACCGCGGCTATCACGACATGAACCGCGCTTGCTGGGAGAACACGCTGTCAGCGTTTGAGGCTGCGGCACAGAAGGGTTTTGCCATCGAATGCGATGTCATGCTGACGGCTGATGGCGTGCCGGTGGTGTTTCACGACCATGACCTGCAGCGGCTCGCAGGCCAGGATGGGCTGGTGTGGCAAAAGACGGCGGCCGAGATGGGCGCGCTCAGGATCGGCGGCACCGACGATCATGCGCCAACGCTGAAGGAAGCGCTTCATTTGGTGGACGGCCGTGTGCCGATGGTGATCGAGCTCAAGGGCATTCCCGGCCATGATGACGGGCTGGTGGAGGGGGTGGCTGACCTGCTGCGCTCTTACAATGGCCAAGCGGCAATCATGTCGTTTGACCACTGGATCATCCGCCAGATGCCTGAGAAGGCCGCAGGCATTCCGGCGGGGTTGACCGCCTGGGGCGAGAACACACGAGACATCGAACAGCATTTTTCCATGCTCGCCAACGGGCTGTCATTCACCTCCTATCACTATGGCCACCTGCCAAATCGTTTTGTCTCCTTCGTCCGCGACGAACTGAACTGGCCGGTGATTACCTGGACGGTGCGCGATCAGGATGCCGTGCGGCGGACGTTTGAATATGCCGACCAAATGACATTCGAGGGATTTGATCCGCTCGCCGTGTCGTGAACGCGGCCCGGGCTTGCCGAGGCGGGCCCGGGACCACACATTGAGCCGATGCAATCCACCCCAGACCCCGCAAAATCACTGACCCTGAAGGCCGTTTCGTCGATGGACGAGTTTGACGCGGCGGATTGGAGTCGTTTCTCAGGCGCCTCACAATCAGAGTCTGGAACGTCATATAACCCATTCATTTCGCATGTTTTTTTAGACATTCTGGAAAAGTCCGGAACGGTGTCTCCGAAGTCTGGCTGGCAGCCACATCATCTTCGACTGGAAGATCAGGAGGGGCGGCTGGTGGGCGCTGTGCCGTGTTACGCGAAGTCGCACAGCCAGGGCGAATATGTCTTCGACCACGGCTGGGCGGATGCGTTCGAGCGCGCAGGGGGTCGCTATTACCCCAAGCTGCAGGCGTCGGTGCCTTTCACGCCGGCGACCGGCCCTCGGCTGCTGGTGCGCGAGGGCGAGGATGCAAACCGTGACCTGTTGGCCGCCGGGTTGCGCAACCTGACAGACAGGCTGGGCGTCTCGTCGGCGCACGTGACATTTGCAGACGACAAGGACATCGCGGCGCTGGAGCGCGCAGGCTACCTGATGCGCACCGACCAGCAATTTCACTGGGCCAATGATGGCTATGCGACCTACGACGATTTCCTCGGCAGCCTGGCGTCACGCAAACGCAAGGCGCTGCGCAAGGAGCGCGCTGCGGCTGTGGAACATGGCATCATCATTGACCGGCTGACCGGCAAGGATCTGACGGAATCAGTCTGGGACGATTTTTTCAGCTTCTATATGGACACCGGCAGCCGCAAATGGGGCCGCCCCTATCTCAACCGCACCTTCTTCTCGATGGTAGGCGAGCGGATGGCCGATGACGTGCTGCTGGTGATGGCGCGGCGCAACGGGCGCTACATCGCAGGCGCGATCAACTTCATAGGCGGCGACCGCCTATTTGGCCGCAACTGGGGCTGTATCGAGGACCATCCTTTCCTGCATTTCGAGGTTTGTTACCATCAGGCGATCGACTTTGCGATCGAGCGCGGACTGAGCGTTGTGGAGGCCGGAGCGCAGGGCGAGCACAAGCTGGCGCGCGGCTACATGCCGGTGACGACACATTCGGCGCACTACATCGCCCATCCCGGCTTGCGGCGAGCGGTATCGGACTACCTTGATCAGGAACGGCGCGAGGTGGCCGAAATCGGTGACTATCTGGAAGAGCATGGGCCGTTCAGGAAAGCTGATCCGCCCGCTGGCTGATTGACGATAGGCAGGCCAAGGACTTATGCCGGGTTAGCACGCCTGAAGTTGAGGAACAGACATGTCCGACGCCTATGATCCCAACAATGTCTTCGCAAAAATTCTGCGCGGCGAACTGCCTGCGCAAAAGCTCTATGAAGATGACGACACGCTGGCGATCATGGACATCATGCCGCGTGGCGATGGCCATTGCCTGGTGATCCCCAAGAAGCCGTCACGGAACATTCTGGATGTCGACGACAAGAGCCTCGAGGCCGTGGCCCGAACGGCCAAAAAGCTGGCGATTGCGGTGAAGAAGGCGTTTGACGCTGACGGCGTGACGATCCAGCAATTTAACGAGACCGCGGGCGGTCAGGTTGTGTTTCACCTGCATGTGCATGTGATTCCACGTTTCGAGGGTGTCCTTTTGAAGCGGCACTCCGGCGACATGGAAAAGCCTGAGGTGCTGGCTGCGAATGCCGGCAAGATCCGCGCGGCGTTAGCTTTGTCCAAGTAAAAGGAAGCCGCCAATCAACACAATCTCGGCGGCCAGAATGCCGATAATCATGCTCTTGCGCGCGGCCAGATAGGCGGCGAAGCCGGCAATTGCCGAACCCGCGCGCAACCAGACAGGCGTCAGCGCCAATGCGCCGCCGGGAAAGATGATCAGATTGGCGATGACCGCCGCGACAAGAGCGGTTGCGACACATCGCACCAGTACCATCGCAGGCGATTCTTCGCTGACCCGGCCACCAACCAGCACGCCGAGAAAACGCCACATGTCGGTGGCGAGCCAACCGGCGATGAGGATGAACAGATAGGGCCACCACCAGGCGTCGATACTGTGGAAGGTCATGGCTTTGCCCGCCGCTGGAACATGTAGAGGGCAAACGCGCCTCCGCCGCCGATCAGGCCAGCCAGCAGCAGATCAAAGGCCGGGACAAAAATGTGCATCAAAGGGCCCAGTCCAAGGCCAAGCAGCATGGCATAGTGACCCGCGCGCTCCCGCGCTGACCCCCAAAGCGATGTCAGAAAATACATCGGCGTCAGCATCAGGAGCGCAGCCGACGCCACCGGCGGCAAGCGGCCGGCGATCAGGAACACGATCGCAACCAGGATCATGTTGACGACGACGAGGGTCGGTCCAAGGCCAAGATACCAGGCGGTGCGCATCTCTCGCGGCACGGTCTTCAACTGATCCATCGCCAACACCCAGGAGGTGACGGCGACAAAGTGTGATGAGAGGTAAAGCACCCAGGGCCGCGTCGCCTTGCCGCGCATTTCCGGCATCAGGGAAACGACCATCGGCATCAGCCGGATGGATGACAGCGCAACGGCAAAGGCGGCCGCAGGCAGGCTCGCACCCGCAATAATCGCACCGATGAGCACGACCTTGGCGGGCAAGGCCCACACTATGCCAGTCATGAACACCGCCTGATAGACGGTGAGGCCGGCCTCGCGCGCCAGCCCGGCAAAACCGATGAACGCGGATGAGAGGATCAGTCCCGGCAGACTAAATGACGCCCTGACCCCTTTCAGATACCAGTCCAGCGGACGGTCGTTGGTCTCGGGCCTGCCCATGCTCAGCCCTGATCGAGCGCCTTCAGGAGGACAACAGCGCCGTCGAACTCGGCTTTTCTGTAGTCCCGGCGCTTCATCGCCTCGGCGTCAGAGCCCCAGAATTCGGCCTGCCAGTCCTCGTCGACATGGGCGGCGGCCCACGCCTGATCAGCGTCCACGGCGCCCGCCTCGACCGCCAGCGCCAAGAGCGCCGAACCGGTCAATGTCGTGACGACATGTATGGCGGCGAGCCGGAACGGCTCTGCACGCTGGCCGATATGGCTGTTGACGGCGGCAAGCGTCGCTGGCGGCTGGGCGACATGCATCACGCCCTCACCCAGAACAAACTTTTCACCCAGCGCCTTGCTCGCCCAGTCGATGACCGGATCCCAGGCATCTGCCTGCCGCTGGACGAGGCCCTGCGGGCTGTCAGCCCGATAGAACAAAAGGTCGGTGCCCGAGAAGCGGGCGATCTCGTCGGCGACCGGACCCGGATCATTGGCAACGCCATCGACCACGGAATTGGCCAGCCGCATCACCGGCATGGTCATCGGGTTGATTTCGTCCTTCTGGGCTGCGAATTCGTCAGCGACAAGCTGTGCAGCTGCACGGCCCGGCAATGCCAGCACTGCCCTGCCCGGCGTGCGCACGGGTCTGCCGTCGAGCAGGATCGCATACGCGCCGTCACGCTTGTCGATCGACACGTCTTTGTAAAACCGTTTCGGCAGCTGGATTTTTGACTGCAGCTGGGCACGGCGCACCGGGTCTGGATCAGAAAGGAGTTGTCCGGCTTCAAGATCGGCTAGGAGTTCACGCATGGTCAATGTTCACATTCAGGCAGATGGCGGCACGGTACGCCGGGGGCGGTTCACGATATAGATGCCGGCGCCGATCATCGCCAGCGACAGGGCGAGCCGCCAGCTTACAGGCTCAGACAGGATCAGCCAGCCTCCGAAAACCGAAAAGGCAGGGGTCAGGAAAGTGAAACTCGACAGTGCCGAGGCCGGATATTGGCGCATCAGCCAGAACCAGAGCACATAGGTGAACGCGACAATGAAGACGGCCTGCGTCAGCAGCGCGGCTGTCGAGGTCCAATCTGGATCGCGGATCGGATTGTCGATGGTTAGCAGCATTGGCGCGATCACGATGGCCGAGACGACCAGCTGATACATCAGCACCTTTTCGGCGCTCGCCGTGGTCAGGCGCGTGCCCTTGATCACCAGCGTTGTCGCGGCCCAAAGCACTGCCGCCGCGAGACCGAGCAGATCACCGATCCAGACCTGATCGCCGGCAACCGGCATCTTGTCGGAAAAGATGATGGCGACGCCGATGAACGCCAGCACCAGTCCAGCCACCTTTGCCGGCGTCATGCGCTCGCCAAGAAAATAATGGGCGCAGACGAGCACAAAGAACGGCATGGTGTTGACCAGCAGTGATATGCGCCCGACGCTCGAATATTCAAAACCGATGAACATCGCGAGAAATTCGAGGCCAAAGAAAATTCCTGCAGCAATGCCGGGGATCAGCGTGCCGTCGTGCTCGAACAGATTGATGCGACGATAGAGGCACCAGGCATAGACGGCGGCAGCGGCAATCGCCGAGCGCGCGACTGTGAGGAAGACCGGGTCGTAGCCGGTGGTCGAAATCTTGGCGAGCACACTGTTCAGCCCCCAGGACAGGGTCAAGAACAGCATCAGCGCGACAGCCTTGCCGTCGAGGGCATTTTGTGACGGCGTCACGCCGCGCTGTCCTCGTCAAATCCGAGCAGGTTCCAGGCCTGAACCATGTGCGGCGGCAGCGGCGCAGTAACGTCGATGACACCGCGCTCGGGGTGTGGAATAACAATACGGCGGGCGTGAAGATGCAGCCGGTTCTGCAGACCGCCTGGAAAATCCCAATTGGTGTCGGCCTCGAAGTATTTTGGGTCGCCGATGATCGGATTGCCGATGGCGGCGGCGTGGACGCGCAGCTGGTGGGTGCGGCCGGTATAGGGCTCCATCTCCAGCCATGTGAGCGCCTGCGCGGCCTGCTCGATCACCCGGTAGAACGATACTGCATGGTCCGCGCCCTTCTCGCCGTGTTTGGCGACACGCATCCGGTCGCCATCTGGCGTCTGCTCCTTGACCAGCCAGGACGACACCTTGTCTTCGCGCTTGGGCGGCACGCCCTTGACCAGCGCCCAATAGGTTTTTTGGGTTTCGCGCGCCCGGAATGCTTCGGCCAGCTTCATCGCAGCCAGACGGCTGCGGGCGACCACCAGAACGCCGGAGGTGTCGCGGTCGAGCCGGTGCACAAGGCGCGGCTTCTCGCCCTTCTTGTTGCGCCAGGCTTCCAGCATGTCGTCGACGTGGCGGGTGACGCCCGAACCGCCCTGCACGGCCAGACCGGCCGGCTTGTTGAAGACAAACACCTTGTCGTCTTCATAAAGCAGCATCTTTGACAGCACGTCGCCGTCGTCCTGACCCCGGATGGTTTTCGCTGTGAGAGGCGCGCCGCCTATCTTGTCGATCTCCAGCGGTGGAATGCGGACCGTCTGGCCGGGCTCGACACGCGTGTCAGCCTTGACGCGGCCGCCATCGACACGCACCTGGCCCGAGCGCAGCAGCTTTTGCAGATGACCGAATCCGAGGCCCGGATAGTGTGCCTTGAACCAGCGGTCGAGCCGCATTCCGGCTTCGCCCGCATCTACCTTGATCTGTTCGACGCCAGCCATGTCAGTGATTGTTTCTTCTCATCTCGGCTCGCGGCTTAGCATCAGGCAATCGCCCTTGCGAGCCACAATCCGGCAAAAACTGCGAGGGTTGCGCCCAAGACACTGGCAAGCACATAGGCCAGAGCAGCCGTTGACGCGCCTTTTTCCCACAAAACAGCCACGTCGAGCGAGAAGGCCGAGAAGGTGGTGAAGCCGCCGAGAATGCCTGTCGCCATGAACAGGCGCAGTTCGTTCGAGGCATTGAACCGCCGGGCCAGCACTTCAACCAGAACGCCCATGGCAAAGCACCCGGCGATATTGACGATGAGCGTCCCCCAGGGAAACGAAGGACCCCAGACGCGCAGCGAAGCGACATTCACCAGATGCCGCAGCGACGCGCCGATGGCGCCGCCGGCAGCGACGAGGAGCAGGTTGTTCATCGGGGCGTCTTGCGCCTGACGGCATTCATCGTCAACTGCCGCGTTCGCGGCGCAGTTTTGACCAGAATTCGAGGCGCTTCTTCAACTCCCGCTCAAAACCGCGCTCAGGCGGATCGTAGAATGTCTGACGTCCCATCTTTTCGGGAAAATAGTCCTGACCCGAAAAAGCGTCCGGCTGGTCGTGGTCGTAGCGATAGCCTGCGCCATAGTCTTCTTCCTTCATCAGCTTGGTCGGCGCGTTCAGAATGTGCTTTGGCGGCAGAAGCGACCCGTTTTCCCTGGCGGCGCGCATGGCTGCCTTGAAGGCGACGTAGACGCCATTCGACTTGGGTGCGGTGGCGAGATAGACGCAGGCTTCAGCAAAGGCGAGTTCACCCTCGGGCGAACCCAGATAGTCGTAAGCGTCTTTGGCGGCGATGGCGATGACGAGCGCTTGTGGGTCGGCCAGGCCAATGTCCTCGCTCGCCATCCGGACAAGGCGGCGGCCAATATAGAGCGGGTCCTCGCCAGCGTCGAACATGCGCGCCAGATAATAGAGCGCGGCATCCGGGTCAGACCCACGCACCGACTTGTGCAGCGCCGAGATCAGATTGTAGTGGCCGTCCTGCCCCTTGTCGTAGACCGGAGCGCGGCGCTGGACGACGTCCTGCAGGCCATCAGCGTCAAACACTTCCCCGGGCTTTGCAGTGCGCCACACTTCTTCGGCAAGCGTCAGCGCCGCGCGTCCGTCACCATCTGCCATGCGCACCAGCACCGCGCGCGCCAGCGCATCGAGCGGCAGGGGTTTGCCCTCCTCGGCTTCCGCCTTTGCGAGCAATTGTTCAATGCTCTCTTCGGAGTGCGACTTGAACACCAGCACGCGGGCGCGGGACAAAAGAGCGGCGTTGAGTTCAAACGACGGGTTCTCTGTCGTCGCTCCGACCAGCACGACCGTACCGTCTTCCATGACAGGCAGAAAACTGTCCTGCTGAGCACGGTTGAAGCGATGGATCTCGTCGACAAACAGAAGTGTCTGGCGGCCGTTTGAACGGCGCAGGCGAGCCGAATCAAATACTTTCTTGAGGTCCGCCACGCCGGAAAACACCGCTGAAATCTGTTCGAAAGCCAGCGATGTCTGTCCCGCAAGCAGCCGTGCTACGGTTGTCTTGCCGGTGCCGGGCGGCCCCCAAAAAATCATTGATCCGAGCGTGCCCGACCGGATCATGCGCGTGAGTACGCCGTCCTCACCGGTCAGGTGCTCCTGGCCGACAACATCTACGAGCTTCGCCGGGCGCAAACGGTCGGCAAGCGGCCGGCCCGCCGGGGCCGGCGGCGCTGTTTCAGACTGGAAAAGGTCAGCCATTCAGAGCGAACCAATCGTCAAAAGGGCTGCATCAATAGAACAATGACTGGTTCAGGATGCGGCCATTGCGTTCGATTGCGAAGCGCCAGCGGCGTGTGCGTTCAGCAGTAACCGCCTGAAGCGTCTCAGTCGTCTCTATGGTCCGGCCATTGATCGCGCGCACAATGTCGCCTGGCCGCAGGCCGACCTGGGCGGCCATCGAGCCCGGCGCAACATCTGTCGTCACCACACCCTTGATATTTGTCGGCAAGCCAAACCGGTCCGCTGTACGCGGCGACAGGCCGACCACTTTTGCGCCCGAAAACGGGCTTCGGCCCTCGATAACGACTTCCGGCCCGGATTGGCCTTCGGGAGCACGTTCGAGCGTCAGGCGCACATTGCGTTCACGTCCCTGACGCAGAATCAGGAAGTTGACAGTCGCACCTATCTGTTGTGTCGCCAGACGGTAGCCAAGAGCGTCAACATGCTCGATCAACCCTCCATTCATTCTGAGCACAACGTCTCCCGGACGCATCCCGGCGCGCGAAGCGGGGCTGTTTTCGTCGACTGAGGAGACAATGGCGCCCGACGGGCGGGCAAGGCCGAGCGCCTCGGCCATCTGGGCGGTAACCGGGTCGAATCCTGCGCCGACATAGGGCCGCTCGAACACGTCACTGCCCTGCTCGGCCGACGTCACAACGGCGCGCACCATGTTCGATGGGATGGCGAACCCAATGCCGTTGGAGCCACCGCCACGTGAATAGATCGCCGTGTTGATGCCGATCAGCCGGCCTGACATATCGATCAGAGCGCCGCCGGAATTGCCGGGATTGATGGCAGCGTCCGTCTGGATGAAGAAGCCGAAATCGGTGATGCCAATCTTGCTGCGGGCAAGCGCCGACACGATGCCGCTCGTCGTGGTCTGGCCAACGCCAAACGGATTGCCCATCGCCAGTACAAGATCACCGACTTCCAGAGCATCACTATCGCCGAATGGAAGCGTCGGAAACTCCTCGTCAGAGTCGATCTTGAGAACTGCCAGATCGACTCGCTCATCCTTCAGCAGAACCTTGCTTTCAAACTCGCGGCCGTCCGGCAGAGCCACTTTGACCTCGTCTGCACCACGGATGACGTGGAAATTGGTGACAACAATGCCAGACGGATCAACAATGACGCCGGAGCCCAGCGACGACTGCTGGCGTGGCGGCATTGCGCGGCCGCCAAAGAATTTTTCGAAGAAAGGGTCGCTGGCAAATGGCGACTGCTGGACGACCGTGGCGGACGCGTAAACATTTACAACCGCCGGAGCGGTCTGCTTGACCAAGGGGGCGAACGAAAGCTGGATCTCGCTGCGGCCAAAGGGCACGCGTTTGCCGCCAGTTTCAACCGGAAGGTCAGGATCGCCACGCCGCGGAGGCGACGGCGTCTGATCCAGTTCACGCAGCAGATCACGCAGCAGATTGGTGTCCGCCGGCCGTTCTTGCGCCTGTAACTGGGGGACCATCAGCATCGACAGCGCAATGATGATCGGCAGCAACTTCTTCATAAGCTATTCTCCGGCGGACCTGAATGATCGGACGCACAATGTGCCGGGAGGCGTATCAGCCACCGGCTTTTGCTGCAATCATGGCTGCGATGGCATCGAAATTGTGACGCTGGGCGTGTTCCAACGGCGTGACGCCGTCCTTGTCGGCGATGCGCCAGTTTGCACCAGCGGCAAGCAGGTCGCCAACGATTTCCTGATAGGTCTTTCCGCCATCGCCAAGAATGACCGCCTCGATGAGCGCCGTCCAACCGAGCTTGTTGACGTGGTCGAGCGCCACACCTGCCTTGATCAGCATGCGCACAACTTCGACATGGCCATGGTGACAAGCGGGGATGAGAGCCGTTCCACCGTAGCGATTGGTATCATCGAGCTTTGCCCGGCCAGTGGCCAGGATCTCAGCCAGAATAGCGGTGCGCCCTTCGGACGCCGCATAGAGAAACGGCGTGTCGCGAATGCTGTCTTTGGCGTTAACATCGGCACCGGCCTCAATGAGCAGGCGGGCAATGTCTGAAGCGCCATTGCGTGTCGCTACCAGCAGCGCCGTGCGATTTGCGCTGTCGCGGGCATCAACTGGCGCGCCAGCGCGAAGATGCTGAGCAACGGCGCTTGCGTCGCCAGCTGACACCGCGACGATCAAGTGTTCAGCCATATTCCCTCCCTGCGCATGCAATCGAATGATCGGGACCGCAGATATAGGCGTAGCAACGCCAGCTGCGAGTCCAAACAGAAATATTCGCCGGCCTATCAAGGACACGGATTTCCTGTGCGTTGGTGGATTGCGTTGACCGCATGTTCCATCTCTTCCGTCCATTTAACTGCCGCAGAGGAAAGAGCAACATCAAGTTGGGCGATTGTTGTTGCGCCAATGATGTTGGACGCGACAAAGGGCCGGGAGCAGACAAAGGCGTTGGCAAACAGAGCGGGCTCCATGCCGAACGACCGAGCGAGTTCATTGTACTGGAGTTGCACTTCGGCGGCGTTGGCCGTCTCGTAGCGCTGGCCGCGGTTGAAGAGAGCGGTTCGTGAACCAGGCGGGCGCTGACCATGATCGTATTTGCCGGTGAGATAGCCCTGCGCCAGCGGCGAATAGGCCAGCAGGCCGACTTCCTCGCGGTCGCAGACTTCGGCCAGGTTCACTTCAAACGTGCGGTTGACGAGGTTGTAGGCGTTTTGAAGCGAGACGATCCGGGCGGCATTTTGCATGTCGCTTTCGGCGATGAAACGCATGACGCCCCAGGAACTTTCGTTCGAAAGCCCGTAGTGGCGAATCTTTCCCGCCTTGACCAGATCGTCAAAGATCGCAACGATTTCGCCAATCGGCGTCTCGTCTGCGGCCCGTTCCATCGGCCATTTGCCAGCGCGGGTCGGATTGGACCCCCAAGGCACGATCCGTTCGGGGAAATGCAGTTGATAAAGATCGATGTAGTCGGTCTGCAGACGCTTGAGCGACCGCTCGATAGCGAAATTGACGTCTTTGCGCGTGACATGGGCGGGACGGCCATCACGGAACCAATCCATGGCCGTGCGGCCAACGACCTTGCTGGCGACGATGATGTCGCTGCGATTGCCGCGCGCCTTCATCCAGTTGCCGATGATCTCCTCGGTCCGCCCCTGCGTCTCTGGCTTTGGCGGAATCGGGTAGAGTTCGGCCGCGTCGAGAAAATTGACGCCGCGCTCAACCGCAAAATCCATCTGGGCATGGCCTTCGGATTCGGTGTTCTGCTCCCCCCAGGTCATGGTGCCGAGGCAGATTTGAGGCACCAGAAGTCCGGTGCGGCCGAGGCGGCGCTTTTGCATGATTGGCTCCAGATTGATTTGGGGGCGGCTACGTACCCTGCAAAGCCGCACTAGCACGCGATTGCAACACCGCCAAACGTCCTGGCGATCTTCTGGCCAACAGGATCGCGTCAAGGAAATCGACCAGGCACGACTGACAATCTGAAGTGAACCATCTTGGTTTGCCATCGAACGGCATGATACGAGACGGCAATGGTTTACCTTGAACTTCTATTTGTCCTCGTTCTCACGCTTATCAACGGGTCGCTCGCAATGTCGGAGCTGGCCGTCGTGTCGGCGCGTCCGGCGCGCCTCAAAGGTATGGCTGACAGAGGCGTCAGCGGCGCCCGCAGCGCATTGACGCTCGCCGCCGATCCGGGGCGATTTCTGTCATCAGTGCAGATTGGCATCACACTGGTCGGCATTCTTGCTGGCGCAGTGTCCGGCGCGACGCTTGGCGACCGGCTGTCCGGGGTGCTGGTTGAATATGGCGCGACGCGTCAATTGGCCAGCGTGGTTGGGGTCGCGATTGTGGTGACCGGCATTACGTATCTCTCGCTCGTCGTCGGCGAACTGGTGCCCAAGCAACTGGCGCTGAAGAATCCAGAACGGATTGCTTGTGCGGTTGCTCCCGCAATGATGGTGATCGCAAAGGTCGCCGCACCGCTTGTCTGGGTGCTCGACAAGTCCGGCAAACTGGTTCTGGCCTTGCTTGGCCAGTCTGCAGAGAACGAGCAACGAGTTACGGACGAAGAGATACGGACGATCGTCGCCGAAGCCGAGACCGCCGGAGTGCTGGAGCCTGGCGAACGCGACATGATCGCAGGCGTGATGCGGCTTGGCGACCGGCCGGTGCGGCAGGTGATGACGCCGCGCTTCGAGATCGAAACCGTCGATCTGACCGACAGTCCGAGCAAGATCATGACATTGATCCGCGAGAGCCAGCATTCACGCTTTCCGGTTCACGAAGGCAATCCTGACGAAGTGATTGGCGTAATCTGGGTCAAGGACGTGCTTGATCTCGGCCGCAACCCGAAGACCAACGAGTTGAAGGAGATGGTTCGACAAGCCCCGGTCATTCCCGAGACGATGGATGCGCTTGATGTTGTCGAGACGTTGAAACGCTCCAAAGTTCACATGGGTCTGGTGCATGACGAGTACGGTCATTTTCAGGGTATCGTCACATCATCTGACATTCTCGAGGCGATCGTCGGCAGCTTTGCGACCGATGAGGGCGCTCCAGAGCCTGCAATCATAAAGCGCGAAGACGGCTCCATGCTGATCGCTGGCTGGATGCAGGCGGACGAGATGGCGGAAGCGCTCGGTTTGATTCTGCCAGAGCCGCGCAGCTATGACACGGTGGCCGGCTTCCTGATCGACGGGTTTGGGCGGCTGCCGGAAGTCGCCGATCAGATAGTGATCCAGAACTGGCGCTTTGAGGTGATGGATCTGGACGGACGGCGCATCGACAAGGTGCTGGCTTCCAAGCCGCCGGTGACGACGCGTGGCAAGAAGGCAAAACACTGACGCTGATCAGGCTGGACAGCCCACCAACAAGGAGTGGCGCATGACTGCGCAACAGGCCAAGCCATCGTCGCGTATCGGCTGGATAGACGTTGCACGGGGCATCGCACTTGTTGCGATGGCGGTCTACCATTTTGCCTGGGATCTTGAGTTTTTCGGCTACGCGACGCCCGGCATGACGGCGGTTGGCGGATGGAAGCTGTTTGCGCGCTCGATTGCATCGAGCTTCCTGCTGCTCGTCGGTGTCAGCCTGTATCTTGCACATATTGGCGGCATTCGCTGGCCGTCCTACTGGCGCAGGCTGGCGATGGTGGCGGCTGCGGCTGCGGCGATCACGCTGGCCACATGGTTTGCGACACCGGGTAACTATATCTTCTTCGGCATCCTGCATCAGATCGCGTTTGCGACAGTAGCCGGCCTGCTGTTCCTGCGCCTGCCGCCATTGTTGACGCTGGCAATCGGCGCCGCAATCGTTGTTGTTGGCAATTTCTGGTCAACGCCGCTGTTTAACCACCCTGCCCTGGCGTGGATCGGGCTGGCTGAAGCAAGACCCCGTTCAAGTGATTTCGTGCCGGTGTTTCCCTGGTTTGGCGTCGTGCTGGCCGGAATGGCGCTCGCGGCATTTGCTGCGCGCTTCGGCCTGTTTGAGCGCTTGCGTAACGCGGCGCCCGGCGCATGGTCCAACCCGCTCGCCTTCATCGGACGGCATAGCCTCGCCTTCTACCTGATCCACCAGCCAGCGCTGATCTCGATCGTCTGGCTGGCGTCTCAGGTAATCGGACCGCCGCCACAAGACCGGAAGCCGGCCTTCATGCAGGCGTGCGAAACAAGCTGTCTGACCGAGCAGCCACAAGCGTTCTGTACGGCCTATTGTGGATGTGTTGCTGACGGACTTCAGTCGGACGGCAAGCTTGATGAGGCATTTGCCGCCAGCCAGAGCGAGGAATTTCGTGACAGGCTGCAGGAAAATGTGCTGGTCTGTACTGAAGCCGCAGAGACCATGACCAATACCGGAAGCCAATGACAGACCGCAGCGACAGACCGGCCCACATCCCATGGCCGCCGCTTGTTTTCATCGTGGCAGCGGCGTTGGCTGCCGGGCTTGGTCAATGGATCGCTTTGCCTTGGCTGCCACCTCCCTTTTCTGATGTGGTTTTTGCCATAGGCTGGCTTCTTGCCGCTGGAGCGATTGTCATTGCGGTGCTTTCGGTGCGAACGATGATCCGCCACAAGACGACCGTGATGCCGACGCGCGCGTCCGAACATCTGGTGTCAGACGGTCCATTTGCGATCAGCCGGAACCCCATTTACCTCGCTTATGTGACGCTGTTGTTCGGCATCGGGCTGATCACATCAAACCTCTGGTTCCTGCCGGTCGCGCTGGCCGCTGCGTTTGCAATCCGGAAACTGGCGATAGAACCCGAAGAAGCACATCTGGCGCTGCGCTTCGGCAAACGGTATCGGGACTACTCAAAGAAAGTTCGAAGGTGGATTTAGAGCCTTTCAGGTCCAAATGGAATCGTTCTGCCGGCGGGCATTCGGGCGAAGGTCGAGGGGTCCGGCAAAGGGCGGGCTGGTGGCCCGGCCAAGTCCGGAGCCCGAAGGATTGGGCCCGAATGCGCCCGGCCCGAAGGGTTTCTCGCTGGCGGGCATCCGCAACGTCAGCCGGACTTGGCCGGGCCACCAGCCCGTCCTTCGCCGACTTCCTTGCGGTTCGCCTCGCCATCGAAGAAACAGAACCGTTTCAATTTGAACCTGAAAGGCTCTAGCATGACGCCGCACAATCACGCAGCCAAGGATGACTATGCAGAGGCAGTTCTTCTGCCAGGAGACCCGCTGCGCGCCAAATGGATTGCCGAGACCTTTCTCGACAAACCAAAGCTGGTCAACAGCGTTCGTAACTGCCTCGGCTACACCGGTGAATTCAACGGCAAGCGCGTGTCGGTTCAGGCGACAGGCATGGGACAGCCATCGCTTGGCATCTATGCGCACGAGCTTATCAATGTTTACGGCGTGAAGACGCTGATCCGCGTCGGCACATGCGGCGGTCTGACGACAAAAGTGAAAGTGCGCGATCTGGTGATGGCGCAGGCGGCGACGACCGACTCGTCAATCATCCGCGACGCCTTCCCCGGCTTTTCCTACGCACCCGTCGCGGACTACGGACTGCTGTCAGCGGCAGCGTCAAAGGCCGCCGCGGCCGGCATGCCCTGCCATGTCGGCAACATGCTCTCCAGCGACATTTTTTACCGCCCGAACGGTTTCGCTGACTATCAGGCGCTGGCGGCAGCCGGCGTGTTGGGTGTCGAGATGGAATGCGCCACGCTCTATCTGCTTGCGGCCCGATTCAACGCCCGTGCGCTGACAGTGTGCACGATGACCGATTGCCTTGTAACGCATGAGGAAATCGACGCTGCGGCGCGCCAAAGTTCACTGGTCGACATGGCCAAGCTGGCGTTGGAAGTGGCGATCGAAGCCTGACTGCAGCATCCGACAAGATAATTGCGCGCCGGGTATCGGGTGTCCGGCGCGACGCGCTGTAGTGAGGTCAGGTTTTCACGCCAAGTTCGGCGAGGCGCTCGACGCAGCCTTCTTCGGCCTGATCGAGTTCGGCCAGAGTCTCTTCAAGGTCACGGCGCTTCTGGCGAAGGTCGCCGCGCTTTTCCTCAATGCGCTTGATGAGAAGTTTAAGCTGGCCGGCTTCCCCCGGCGGCTCATTGTACATCTGAATGATTTCGCGGATCTCGTTGATCGAGAAACCGAGGCGCTTCCCGCGCATGATCTGTTTGACCAGATGACGATCAGACGGGCGGAACAGCCGGGTGCGGCCACGGCGGATCGGCTGGATCAGCCCTTCATCCTCGTAGAACCGCAGGGTTCGCGTCGAGATGTCAAACTCACGCGTCAGTTCGGTGATGGTGTAGTGTTCCCGCGCCATTTGTTCCGGTCGTTTTCAGGATTCGCAGAGAACGTTGGCACGGCATTTACGTAAAAGTCAATTGCGCCGGCTGTCGTCCATGTTTTCAACAAGCCTTCGTCAATGCGGGCCGATACCGAACCACCAGGCCGCCAGACCGAGGAAGGCAAAGAATCCGACCACATCCGTCACAGTCGTGACAAATACGGAGGATGCCACCGCCGGATCAATGTCAAAACGGTCGAGCAGCAATGGGATGAGGATACCGGCGAGTGCTGCTGCAAACATGTTGATTATCATCGCCACGGCGATGATGCCGCCCAGATTGATATCACTGAACCACAGCGCAGCGACAATGCCGATCAGAATGGCGAATATCAATCCGTTGATGATGCCGATAGCCGTTTCACGCCTTATGACACGGCCGGCATTGTAGATATCGATCTCCTTTGTTGCGAGCGCACGAACGGTCACCGTCATCGTCTGTGTTGCTGCATTGCCGCCCATCGACGCGACGATAGGCATCAGCACGGCGAGCGCCACCATCTGTTCGATCGTTGCGTCGAAGAGACCGATCACAAGCGATGCGAGAATTGCAGTCGCCAGATTGACGATGAGCCAGGGAACGCGCGAGCGCGAGATGGCGAGCACGGAATCGGACAGTTCTTCGTCACCGACACCGCCCATGCGAAGCAAGTCTTCTTCTGCTTCCTGCTGGATGACGTCGACAACGTCGTCGATGGTCAATACGCCGACAAGCCGGTCGTTCTCGTCAACGACGGCGGCGGAGAGCAGATCGTATTGCTCAAACTCGCGCGCGGCCTCTTCCTGATCCATGGTGGCAGGGATCGCATGACGCGTCTCGTGCATGATCTCTTCGATCTTGGTCGGACGCTGGGTGCGCAACAGGCGATCAAGGTCAATTGCGCCAAGCAGCTTGAAGGTCGGGTCGATGACAAAAATCTGGCTGAAATCGTCGGGCAGATTCTGGTCTTCGCGCAGGTAGTCGATGGTCTGCCCGACCGACCAGAACGGCGGCACGGCGACAAACTCGGTCTGCATGCGCCGGCCGGCGGTCTCTTCCGGATAGTCCAGAGCGCGGCGCAGCCTGATGCGTTCGGTAAACGGAAGTTTGGACAGGATCTCGTCCTGGTCTTCCTGATCCAGGTCTTCGAGAATGTAGACCGCGTCGTCGGAATCGAGGTCCTGGACGGCTTCGGCGATCTGCTCGTTGGGTATGGAATCGACGATGTCTTCGCGAATCGAATCATCGATCTCGGTCAAAGCCGCAAAGTCGAAGTCGCGCCCGAGCAGATTAACCAGCGTCATTCGCTGATCGGGCTGCAGTGCCTCGATCAGGTCGCCCAGTTCGGACTGGTGTAGGTCATCGATATCGTTCTTGAGCGCGGACACATCGCGGGCGGCAATCGCCGCGCCGATATGCGCCAGATAGGACGCCCGGATAGCGCCATCCTCGCCGTAGATGTCGGCCTGGCTGTCAGCCTTCTGGGGCCTATTGTCGTCCATCTCCGCCAAGGACGCCTCCGCGACAAATCAATACTGAATTATGGTGACTTAGCCCGGTTTGGACAGCAAAGCCAAACCAAATACGCCGCAAAAACGCAATCGTTTGCGGCGGCGTTTAAGCATGCCGCGTCACCTGCGGGCCGAAGCCGCAAATGACGAATTCTTACATCAAGGGAGAAGAGAATGGTGCGGTCGAGAAGCACCCGCACGTTTGACGACACTAGTGTTCGCAACAAGTTAGCCGCAAACGAATTTTGTAGGTATCTCATTTGGTATCAAAATAGGACTCGCAAAAAGGTGCGGGCTGGCTCGACTAGTCAGCGTCCGCGCGCCGACAGATACGGATCACTGAAATGCGCGCCGGTCGAGACAGTCATGGACGCACCACGCTTGCCGCACTTGGCACAAGTGAATCGCGAACCGATCACCTTGTCATTTTCGTTGTCCCACAAACGCAAAATAGCCCCGCCAGCCTTTCGGCTAGCGGGGCAGGTTGTCGACGCCGGGAGGATTTTTGGCCGGGGTCTCGAAGACGTGCTCGGCTAAGTTGTCGGCGATGCGTCCGGAACAGGAGTGAAATCGACGTAGTAGCTCTTGCCGATCACAAGCTGTTCGGCAGCCTTCGGATTGTCGATCTGAAATTCGGCATGGCCGGACGGCGTTGCCTTCTGAAATGAAATGTCTTCGGCGACCTTCTGGTCATATTCGCAACGAAAGATGGCTTTTGCGCCGCCCCACGCCTGCGCGAACACGTTTTCTAGTCGCATTTTTGCACGAATTCCCATCTCGTCATCTCCATGAAACGGGAGCCGGACGCCGTCCGGCGCGGATCGCCGCCACAAGGCGGGATACTTGCGAATGATAAACTCGATCGAGACGCTATCGCAGCTCGTGCGGTGGCCCGCCTTCCGGCAAGCGGCTGCGGCTGTTCAATTCGCTTACCTGACTCTTGATGATACCGACATCGGTCAGCAGAGTGGTCAGTTTTTCGTCAGTTCGTGCCGCCGCTACATTCCGGTCAACAATCGTTCGCTCGGCCACATCGAGGCGAAATTTGTGATTGTCGCGGTCGGCCGTCAGCTGGTCGACACGGCCAGTCAGTGCCACCAAATGGTTTTCGAGCCGGTCGACGCTCTTCTTGTTATCGGCAATGTTGCGCTGCGTTTCAGCGTAGAGAATCGAGCCGCTGACCAGCAGCGTCACCAGGGAGAACAGGCTGACAGCAAAATTGACCATCGAGCCGAACTGCTGGAAAAACGTCTTTGTCGGTTCCGGCACCAGCGTCATCGTCACACCCCGCGATCAATGATCGATTTCGCGCCGGCGGCGACGATGCAACCGGTTTCGCCAATCACCCGCACCAGCGTCCAACTGCCGTCGTCGGCCCGAGTCAGGACAAATTCGCCTTGCCCGCCGCCAAACCGCACGATCTGGTGCTCGGCAAATTCTTGCCGCAGCCTCTCCAGCATGTCGGGCAGCGGCGCACAGGCAATATGCGTCTGCGCCCGCGCCAGTTGCGCCATCATCAGCAGGCAGAACAATGCGAACGCAATTAGGATTGCTCCCACGACCGCAGGTCGCAAGGCCGACCGGCCGCCGGGCCGCGTGGCCCGCCCTGCCGGAGCGCCAGGCGGCGCCGCCGCCGACGCGGCGCGTGAGGCAAAACTGAATGGCAGAACCATGCGATGTTTCATGTCGGTCCCCTTCTCCCTGCTTTCACATCATCGTAAAATCCGGCGCAGCGGGTGACCCGCGCATTGGCGCGGCGGCGCGCCGCGTCGACGGTCAGCACCGCGACATCGAGCCGCTGGCCGAGCCGGACGCCAGCGGGTTCCTGCTTGCGGCAGTCAGCCGGCAGGTCCGGCAGCGGCGTGACATTCAGCGCCTCGCCGACCAGCCCAGCCTCGACCTTTGTCTTTTCGGCTTCGGCCAGCCGCCGCTCAATTCGCCGGTCGGCGCACGCGCCCACGGCAAGGACGGCAACGAGGCAAAGGGTTCGAGCAATCATGGACGTGTCACCCTGTCGAACAGCGGTTGATCGATCTCGCAGCGTGGATTGACGGGCGACCGCTCCAATCGGTCGATGTAGTCGGCCTGGGCCTGGCTTTCGTCATCAGCATTGGCGAGAAGTTCGGCAAAGCTGCGCAGCGCGGCGCGGTCGGCTGCGGCCTCTGCGTCGCGGCGTTCATTGATCGCGCGCATGGCCGCGAGTTCGGCCCGCGCAGCTTCAAGTTCGGCGCCGTCGACCAGTTTGACGACAGCGGTGTCGACGGCCTGACGCACAGCACTGGTCTTGTCCCACCACAGCCAGACGCCTGCGGCCATAAACAGCCAGACCGGCAGCGTCACGCCAAAGGTCAGGATCGGGCGCAGCACGCGCCAGACGGCCAGCGCGGCGGTCATTTCAGATCCGCCAGACAGATGGTGCGCTCTTCGGCGCGCCGCCGCGCCAGCCCCTTGATGACGCGGCCACCGGCCTTGTTCCACATCAGGAAAGCTTCGCAGGCCCCGCGCAGGTCGCCCGCATTGGCGCGGCGCGCAACGGTCGAGCGGCAGAACGCGCCGATGCCGATATTGTAACTGAGCGACAACATGGCGACATAGGTCTTGGCCGGGATCAGATCCGGCGAGACAAGACATTTGCGTATGCTGGTCTCAAACTCGACCAGCCCGTCACCCAGCATTTCGCGGCATTCGTCGACCGTGTAGCGGTCGCCCATCTTGACGCCGCGCGTCTCACCAAAACACACGGTCGGCACGCCGACAATATCGCGATAGGCCGTCAGCCGCAGACCTTCATAGCCGCCAACCAGACCGACCGCAAAAATGCCGGCGACCGTCAACGCGCCTTTTGCGCCGACGCGCAACCTGCTCCTGGACTTGCTCATGAATTATTGTCTCCGACATCGTTTTGCGCGACGAGGCGCGCGACAAACGCGCCGGCGGTGGCGAGCCCGGTCAGCACCGCAAAGGTGCCGGGCGGGATCGGCAGCAGACCATCGAGCAGCGGCAGCGCCACTTCGGCGACGGTCAAGGCAAAGGCGAGCGCCATCAGGCGCACGCTCCAGGCGCGCGTCAGCACGCGCCGCCAGTTGGCGACAAGTTTCATGTCCGTCCTTTCAAGATTGTGCGGAGCAGTCCGCGTTCGCTCTGGCCGCTAGGCCGCGTTCATCGTCGCAATGAGCATCCAGGCTCAACTTTCACCCGCGCGGCAATAGCCGCCACGGCCGCAACCGTTGCGTTGTCAAACATCAGATTTTTCCTTTGAGATTGTCTGAGCGTGGGTAAAGCTTACTGGCGAAGCTTTTGGCCTAGCTTGATCAGCCTTCAGGCGGATCGTCGTCTTTTGTCTCGGTTATCATCCAGTCTGGCACCGGTTGCAGCG
>DAINRF010000053.1:0-22793 GCA_036742015.1 Mesorhizobium sp.
CCTCGAGGTTCATGCCGGCCATCGGCTCGTCGAGCAGCAGCAGCGACGGCTCCATGGCCAGCGCCCGGCCAAGTTCGACGCGCTTTTGCAATCCGTAGGGCAACTTGCCCACAGGCGTGCGGCGGATGTGCTGGATTTCGAGGAAGTCGATGATTTCTTCGACCTTCTGGCGATGTTCGATCTCTTCCGCCAGTGCCGGCCCATGCCACAGCATTTGCCAGCCAATGCCGCGGTTCATGTGAACCGAGCGCCCGGTCATGATGTTGTCGAGCGTGGACATGCCCTTGAACAGCGCGACATTCTGGAAAGTGCGCGCGATGCCCTGCCCCACTGCCTCGTGTGGTTTCATCCGCTTGCGTTCCTTGCCACGGAAAATGATCGTGCCGACCTGCGGCCGGTAAAACCCGTTGATGACATTGAGCATCGAGGTCTTCCCAGCGCCGTTGGGGCCAATGATGGCGCGGATTTCACCCTTGAGGATGTTGAAGGAAATGTCGGTGATCGCCTTCACGCCGCCGAACGACAGCGACACGTTCTGGATGTCGAGCAGCACGTCGCCGGGCCTCAGCCCGTCATCCATCGCAACCAATTGGGAATGGTCAATCGCCTGGTTCATTCTGCGGCCTCCCGCATGGGCGACGGCGCGACCGGGACAGTTTTTGCGTCGGCAATCTGCACGGTGGCGCGAATGCGGCCTTTGCGGCCGTCCTCATAGGTGACTTCCGTCTCGACGAATTTTTCTTTCGACCCGTCATACAGGGCCTCGATCAGGGGCGCGTAACGCTCAGCAACAAAGGCGCGGCGCACCTTCTGCGTGCGGGTCAGTTCGCCATCGTCAGCGTCGAGCTCCTTGTGCAGCACCAGGAACCGGCTGATCTGCGCGCCGGCCATCATCGGCTCGGCAGCAAGGCGTTTGTTGGTCTCGTCGACATGGCCGGCAATGATCTTGTAGACGTCCGGGTGTCCGGCCAATTCCTGATAGGACGCATAGGCGATGTTGTTGCGTTCGGCCCAGTTCCCTACCGCCTGCAGGTCGATATTGATGAAGGCGGTGACAAAATCCTGACCGTCGCCGAACGCCACCGCTTCCTTGATGTTGGGGAAGAATTTCAGGATGTTCTCGATGTATTTCGGCGCAAACAGCGCGCCCGACCTCAGCTTGCCGACATCTTTGGCTCGGTCGATGATGCGCAGCTGGCCGTCCTTCTCAAAGAAGCCGGCGTCACCAGTCTTGACAAAACCGTCCTCGGTCAGCGTCTCGGCGGTAGCCTCATCAGCCTTGTAGTAGCCCTTGAACATGCCCGGCGACTTGAACTGGACTTCGCCATTGCCGGCGATGCGGATTTCGGTGTTGGGCGCTGCTGGACCAACCGTATCGGCGCGCACTGCGCCATCCTTCTGCACCGTCACATAGAGGAAAGCTTCGGTCTGGCCGTAGAGCTGCTTCAGATTGATGCCGAGTGAGCGGAAAAACGAGAACAGGTCTGCGCCGATCGCTTCGCCAGCAGTGTAGGCGACACGGATATTGGAGAAGCCGAGCACGTTTTTCAGAGGGCCGTAGACCAGTATGTTGCCCAGCGCATAGGATATGCGGCCGCCAAGCGGCACGGACCGGCCTTCCAGAATGGCCTCGCCATATTTTTTGGCGACGCCGACATAGTGGTTGAACATCCAGCGCTTGAGACGACCGGCGTCCTCCATGCGGATGGTTACGCGGGTCAGAAGCCCCTCAAACACACGCGGCGGGGCAAAATAGAAGCTTGGCGCAATGTCGCGCAGGTCCTGTTGAACCGTCTCCGCGCTTTCCGGGCAGTTCATCGAGAAGCCGGCAATGTAGCTCTGGGCATAATTCAGATAGTGATCGCCAACCCAGGCGAGCGGCAGGTAGGCCAGAACACTGTCATCGACCGTCAGCCGGTCAAACTGCACCGTGTCGTAGGCTGCATTGACCGAGCCCTTTGCAGTCAGCATCACGCCCTTTGAGCGGCCCGTAGTGCCTGATGTGTAGAGCATGACAGAGATGTCATCGCCACTGGCGGTTCGAATTGTCTCGGCCCACTTTCCGGCTAGCGTCGAATTGGCCTTTGCCGCATCGCGGCCACGTGCCTGGATGTCCTCAAAGCTGTTGAGCTGGGCATGATCGTAATCGTTCAGGCCACGTGGCTCGTCATAGATAATCTGTTCAAGCGTCGGCAGCTTTTCGGCAAAAGACTGGATCTTGTCGACTTGCTCCTGGTCCTGAACAACAGCAAACCGCACTTCCGCATGTTCAAGCACATAGGCCAGCTCTTCGGCCACAGCGTCTGCATAGACCGGCACCGGCACGGCGCCGAGCGACTGGGCTGCGGCAATAGTCCAGTAAAGCCGGGGACGATTGGAACCGATGACGGCGATACGCTGGCCATGCTTAAGCCCCAGCGTCTGCAATCCAAGCGCAAACTCCCGCACTTCCTCAAGCTGTTCTGCCCAGGTCCAGGTCTGCCAGATGCCGAAATCCTTGTGACGCATTGCCGGACGCCCGGCGAAGCGCTCTGCGTTAAGAAGCAGATACTTCGGAAAGGTATCAAGCTGCCTGTCGGCGGCGTTTGCCGTCGCAACCATCCCGTTAGTCTCCTCCCGCGCCTCGTTGGACGCTTGCCGGACTTTTTACCTGTCGGCGCCGCACTTCAATCAGCCTTTGGGATGATGGCGGCGAACGAATGCATCGTCCGGTTGTGTTCCTCACAACGGAAAGTTTCACGTTAGCAGATCAAGCGCAACACGCCGCTTGACAGACAAAACCCTGATTGTCATTTAAGCTGGGGCGTGAGAGCGAGTGCTTTTCGCCGCAACTCTTACTCTTCTTCGTAGTCCCGTAGCTTGTCGAGGTCGTGAACAACGATCCGCCCGTGCTCGACACTTAGCAGACCTTCCGCCTCCAGCGCCTGCAGGGACTTGGAAACCACGGGCCGGGACAGCGCCGCCAACAGGCCCAGCTCCTCCTGCCCGATCTCGATGGCCGATCCCGCATCGGGATAAAGAACCGGGTTGAAAAGCCAGGACAGATGCCGGGCCACACGCGCCTTGGGGCTGAGGATCCGGTCATATTCGATTGTTGCGATAAACTGCCCCATCCGCTCGTTCAACTGGCGAACCAGATAGCGGTTGAAGCCAACACTGTTTTCATAAAGCCACATGAATACCGGCCGCGACAGCAGCGCCAGCCGGGTATCGCCGAGCGCCACGAGGTCGTATCGGCGCGGCTCGTCTTTAAGAACCGAGCCTTCGCCAAACCAGCCACCTGCCCCGATGCCGGCAAATGTCATGGCCTTGCCGGTGACCGAGATGGCGCTGATCTTGACGAGCCCCGTAACGACACCAGTCCAGTAGTCGAGCTTGTCGCCGCGGTGACAGACATAGCTGCCGCGCGAAAAAGTTCTCTCGGAAAGTCCCCGGCGCGCCCGTTCGAGCTCGCCAGCAGTGAGCTCGCGCGCCCAGATCGTGTCATTCAAGAGGTCAATGCGACCGTTCATGGCTTCCCGTTGAACAGAAATTGCTGAAAAACCTTATGCTCCTGGCATATGCCCTGACAAGAAAAACGGCCGCGTCGCGGCCGTCGTGCTGTGCTGTCGCACCGATGCAGGGAAAATCAGGCGGCCAGATGATAGTAGCGCGCCGTTGGCAGGATGGTCAGCGGTTCGCGCTCGCGATCCGAAATCCTGTCAAACATCATTCGTTGTTCAGCAGGCGACGACTTGAAGAACGGATAGCGGCGCACGATCCCGGTAATCGTCTTCACATATTCGGTCTGATAGAGAACCACATCGTAGTTCAGTGCCGGAAAGGCCCGCAGGTTGCCGATCTGGTGGGATGCAAAGATGCGCTTGTAAAACGGCGCATGATCCGGGCGCACTGTCGACAGGCAGAAGCTGGGCTCAAAGTGAACACAAGCCATCACCGCAAGGCGCAATGTGACATATGGCAAATATGGATATTGGTGGGTCGCAAATGGATCCGCCGCAAACCGGGTGGGATCGATAAAGGTCTGGCCAGCGCCAATACGGTCCCCAAGAATGTCGCCGAAGACAGTTGCAGTCGGCGATTCCGGCGTTTCGGCAGACACGTGATGCAATCTGACCGTGCTCACCATCTCGCCGTCAATGTGAATGCCGAAGTTCATGCAGTTCGGCAGCTCGTCATAGCGGTCTTCAACCATACGCGATGAATTTGGCTGCACCATGCCGCTGGCAAGGTAAGAGCGATATCGCAGGCGATACATGGTTTCCATGTCTTCGCCTCTGTCGCACCTCCGGTATTCAACGGTAGACAGAAGGTCGAGAACGTTCTTCGCAAAATCAGACGGAAAGGCTGCCCGAGTAAATACGCCAAGCTCCGCGCGCGTAGGCCGCGAATAACCACCTTCCAAGTTCATGCTGCTTTTCCCCGTAACCACCCGGGGAAAAATTAGCGTGAATGAAAGATTAAGATAGCCGAAAACTCGAAGGAAACCGTTTACTTTGCGTTAACGTTAACAAGAAGCGCAACTCGAACACCAACCTTGGGTTGCAAATTGATAGAAAGAACAGTCAATACGTGCATCTACGGCATGGAAGACGCCGGTCGCAGAATCGCGAGTCCGCGTTCAGACTGCAGCCAGAACACCCTCTTTCTTGGCTTCCGGCATTGCGCGCGCCTCTGCAATCTCGTCAGCAAACGGCCAAACGGTGTTGGACATGGTTTCAATGCCCGACGCCGACAGAGCCGCACCAAACAGAAAACCCTGGATCAGGTCAGGATTGATGTCCTGCGCCAACAGCTTCAGCTGGTCAAACGTCTCAACGCCCTCAATGGTCACCTGCATCCCAAGCGACCGGCTGAGGTCGACAACGCCCTTGAGCTGCTTCTGCGACCTTTCGCTGATCGTCAGATCTTCGATGAAAGAACGATCAATCTTGACTTTGTCGAGCGGCAACTTGTGCAGATAGCTGAGGCTCGAATAGCCGGTGCCAAAATCGTCCAGCGCAATGCGAACGCCGAGTGACTTCAGTTCCTCAAGCACATGACGCGTTGAAGTCTTGTCGTCGAGCAGCGCCGTCTCGGTCAGTTCAATCTCCAGCCTCTCAGGCGCCAGTTGCGAACGCGCCAAGGCTGCCTTCACCACATCGACGATTGACCTGTCGCGAAGATCCTTTGCCGACAGATTGACCGAAACATCAAGCTGGGCCGGCCATTTCGCACATTCCAGCGTTGCTGCTTCCAGCACGAAGACGCTGATGTCGGAGATAATGCCCATCTCCTCGGCCAGCGGAATAAAGACCGCAGGCGAGATCGGCCCCAACTCGCTGTGGTTCCAGCGGCACAAGGCTTCGCAGCCGGAGATGCGCATTGTGTCGAGAGCAACAATCGGCTGATAGACAAGTCGCAGCGACTTTTGCTCGATAGCCTCCAAGAGGTCGACCTTGAGCATCTGCTTGTGGCGGAACTCTGCGTCCATCTCGGCTTCAAACAGCTGCCACTGATTCTTGCCACGTTCCTTGGCGCGATAAAGCGCCAGGTCTGCCTTAACCATCATCACATCGACATCGAGGTCGCACACACGCCCCATCACTGCGCCGATGCTCGCCTTGACGTGCAGCGAATTGCCGGCAAACACCACGGTTTCGTTCATCAGCTCGAGGATGGCATCGATCTCGAACTGCAACGCGTCCTGGTCTGCCACGTCATCGAAATAGACCATGAACTCGTCTCCGCCGAACCGGCTGACGATCACGCCGTTGCGTACCCTTGTGGTGAGCCGCTGTGCAATTGTCCGGATCAGGCCATCGCCAACCGGGTGACCAAGTGTATCGTTGATCGCCTTGAAGTCATCAAGGTCAATGACCGCCAGCGCACAGGCGCGGCTCGCATCGCCTTTGGTCTGCGCCTCAGCCACAATCTCATGGAAATGAGCGCGGTTCGGCAAGTCGGTCTGGCTGTCAAACCGGGCCATGTAACGGATCTGCTCTTCCGACTC
Organism: Mesorhizobium sp.; assembly: GCA_036742015.1. Classification (GTDB taxonomy): domain Bacteria; phylum Pseudomonadota; class Alphaproteobacteria; order Rhizobiales; family Rhizobiaceae; genus Mesorhizobium_A. The sequence goes on from DAINRF010000053.1 coordinate 5,993, forward strand.
GACACGCGCAGTCACATCTTCGAAAGTCAGCACGCCCAGGTCATCGCGACCGCCCGTGGCGCTGAATTCAAGATAACGGCCGTCTTTCAGCCCGACGACAAGTTTGCCGCCGCGGCCTTCATGAAATGCCTGTGTCAGCTGCTTTTCAACAAAGAGCGCGTCAGCGCGCGTCAACACGCCGGCAACAGCACCGCGCATCAGCAGGGCATGCAGTGAGCGGCCAAACAGCCGGTCAGGATTTGTCATGCCAAAAATGCTCGCGGCTTCGGCATTGGCGACAGCCACCTTGCCGTCAGCGCCAAACATCACGAGGCCAGACGACATCGTGTTGAGTGCGCGGTCAAAGCGATGCGCAAGGCTGCTTGCCTTCTTCTTCTCGAAAATGACTGAAACGAACGTTTCGCGCACACGAGCCGCCATCTGGACAATGGTCCAGAAAAAGGGCGCGAACAAAATGCCGATGACAATGCTGGCCCAGTCGCCACGCAGGATCAGAGCCAACGAGATCGGCAGTGTCATGGTCGCAGCGAGGATGAGCACCATACGCGTTGAAGCATAGTTGCGGCCCACAATGGCGACCGCGCTGGCAAGCGTCACGCACGTTGCTGCAATCTCGGCTAGCGAGTCACGCGACAGATACAGGGCAACAAAACAGTAGAAACCAAGCAAGGCGCCCTGCGCCGCGCCACGTAGCAGATAGTTCTTTTCCCACTGCCGGGCTTCTGCAACTGATATTGGCGCAAGATTCTGCCGCCGTTTGATGCCGAAATACCGGAACGTCCCCGCAGCCAGCAGCGCCAGCGCCAGAAAAAGATAAATCGGCCTGCCGTTGTGCAGATACACGACCAGGGAGGTTGCCCCCTGCATCAATCCGCCAAGCACCAGAATATGTCCGTCCGAATATAGAGATTGGACGAAAGGGACATAAACTTCGGCAGGAAGTGTCTTGGACGATTCCCGCGCCATAGATCAAAACCTAAAACCACATGGCTCCGAAATCGCGGCGCCTCACGGTGCAAAATGACCGAGCCTCATTAAGAAAAGCTTATGAACGCCACAATTTGGCCACTGACATTACGCGAACAGCCAATTTCACCCCCCCGGATCGCCAGACTGGGGAGTTCTTTTTCGCTACTCTGCCGCTGCAAGTTCCGGCTTGGATGAGCGGCTATTGATCCGATCAATCAATCGCTCACGTTCATTTCCGGCACGTGCAGCACTGGCCATCCGCACATGTCCGTAGCCACGGATCAGTTCCGGAACTGAAGCAAGCGCAATCGCAGCGTCAGCGTCTGCAAAACTGAGCCGCGCTTCGATCAAATCGAGATCGGCTTCGTATTGCGCCAGCCATTTGCGCTCCATCCGCCGCTCCGCCGTATATCCAAAAATATCGAACAGACCACCTCGCAGGCCTCTCAGCGCCGCCAGCACCGAAAACCCCTTCATCATCCAGGGACCAAAAGTTGACTTGCGCGCGCTGCCGTCGCTGCCCTTTCGGCCAAGGATCGGCGGCGCCAGGTGAAACTCAAGCCGGCCAAAGCTCTCGAACTGATTGTCCAGTTGCCTGCTGAAGGCCGCCCCGGTGTAGAGGCGCGCAACCTCATATTCGTCCTTGATCGCCATCATCTTGAACAGATAGCGCGCGGCGGCGAGAGCGACCGGCGTCTCGCCACCAGTCGAGCGACGCTCGGCTGCGGCGAGACGCTCTATGCGGTCAACATAGCGGCGAGCATAGGCGGCGTTCTGGTATCCGGTCAGAAAATCGGCACGAGTCGCAACAAGCTCATCGAGCGACGATGCGAGTGCTTTCTTGGCCGGTCCACGCGCCGCGTCGACCAGCGCACGCACGGCATCAGGCTCATGCGCGGCGCGGCGGCCCCACCTGAATGCAGATTGATTCATGGCGACCGCCTCGCCATTCAGTTCGATGGCGCGTTCGACCGCTTCCGCAGAGACCGGCAGGCCGCCATGCTGATAAGCAAAGCCCAGCATGAACATGTTGGCGCCGACCGAGTTGCCGAACAGCGCAGAAGCCGTCGAGGTCGCGTCAAAGAAGAACGCCTGCTCGTCGCCGACCGCCTGACGGATCGCCTTCTTCAACCGTTCCGTGGGCAGGGAAAAATCGGCATTGCGGGCAAAGTCGCCTGGCATCACTTCGGCGGTGTTGGCGACAAAGATCGTCTTGCCCTCCTGTGTGGCGGCCAGGATCTTTTTCGAGCCGGACACGACAAGGTCGCAGCCCAGGATCAGGTCGGCTTTGCCGGCCGAGACACGGATCGCATTGATGTCCTCAGGCGTTGGCGCGATGCGGACATGGCTGAACACCGCCCCACCCTTCTGCGCCAGGCCAGCCATATCGATCATGCCGCAGCCCTTGCCCTCCAAATGCGCGGCCATGCCAAGCACCGCACCGATGGTGACGACGCCGGTGCCGCCAATGCCGTCAATGATCGATGACCAGCCGGCATGGGTCAGCTCGAACAGTTTTGGCTCAGGCACGCCAGCCAGCGGGTCGCCGCCGCCGGCAATGCCGGTCGCCTTTTTCAGCTTCGCGCCATGCACGGTGACGAAGGACGGGCAGAACCCGTTGACGCAGGAAAAGTCCTTGTTGCAGCTCGACTGGTCGATGCGCCGCTTGCGGCCAAACTCGGTCTCAACCGGCTGCACCGAAACGCAGTTCGACTTCACCCCGCAATCACCGCAACCTTCGCACACCAGCTCATTGATGATGATGCGCTTGTCAGGATCCGGAAATGTACCGCGCTTGCGGCGGCGGCGTTTTTCGGCTGCGCAGGTCTGGTCATAGAGCAGAACCGACACACCCGGCACCTCGCGCAATTCGCGCTGCACCGCGTCGAGATCATCGCGATGGTGAATGGTTGCGCCCGGCGGAAATTCGGCGACGCCGGCATATTTTTCCGGCTCGTCGGTGACGATCGCAATACGCTCGACGCCCTCGGCGCGCACCTGCCGCGCGATCTGGTCCGACTTCAGCCCGCCCTCATGCGGCTGACCGCCAGTCATCGCCACCGCGTCATTGTAGAGGATCTTGTAGGTGATGTTGGCGTTCGACGCATGCGCAAACCGGATCGCCAGCGACCCGGAATGATTGTAGGTGCCGTCACCCAGATTCTGGAAGATGTGGTTACGTTTCGAGAACGGCGCCTGCCCCACCCATTGAGCGCCCTCTCCACCCATCGCGGTAAACCCGACGGTCTTGCGGTCCATCCACAGCGACATGAAATGGCAACCGATGCCCGCCGCCGCCAGCGACCCCTCCGGCACCTTGGTCGACGAATTATGTGGGCAGCCCGAACAGAAATAGGGTGTGCGGTTTGCCACATCCTTGGTGTCTGCCAGCATCGCCTGGTATTGGCGCAATTGCTTCACGCGCGCCGAAATCTCCTCGTTGCGGCCAATCGTCTTCAACACCCGCTCACCGATGGCAATGGCGATGTCGTTCGGGTCAAGCGCGCCCTTTGCCGGAAACAGCCATGCGCCGCGTTCATCCTTCTTGCCGATGACCGCCGGCTGGTCTTTTGCGCCATAAAGGTCTTCCTTGACCTGCACTTCGATCAGCGAACGCTTTTCCTCGACAACAATGATGGTCTGCAGCCCACGCGCAAACTCGCGGATATGCTCGAAGTCGAGCGGCCAGGGCGCGGCGACCTTGAACAGGCGCAGGCCGATCTGGTTGGCCTTTTTTTCATCGATGCCGATGTCGTCGAGCGCCTGCCTGACATCGAGAAATGACTTGCCGACAGTGATAATGCCGATCCTGGCCTGCGAGCCGCCCTTGTAGACGATGCGGTTCAGCCCGTTGGCGCGGATGAAAGCGGCTGCTGCAGCGCGCTTGAATTCATGCAGCCGCGCCTCCTGCCCCATCTGATCGAGCTCGTGGCGAATGTTGAGGCCACCCGGCGGCAGGTCGATCTCGGGATAGACGATGTTCAGCCGGTCAAGCGAAACATCCACAGAGGCGGTCGCTTCAATGTTGTCTTTGACGCATTTCATGGCGCTCCACACGCCGGCAAACCGCGACATGGCAAAACCATAGAGGCCGTAGTCGACAAACTCCTGGACACCGGCCGGATTGAGGATCGGCATCATCGTGTCGACGAACAGAAATTCGGTGGCGTGTGCATTTGTCGACGATTCGGCGGTATGGTCGTCACCCATCAGCGCCAGAACGCCACCATTCTTTGAAGTGCCTGCCAGATTGGCGTGGCGGAACACGTCGCCTGAACGGTCAACGCCCGGCCCCTTGCCATACCAGACGGAAAACACGCCGTCGTGTTTGCCCTCGCCGAGCAGCTCAGTCTGCTGCGATCCCCAGCAGGCGGTGGCGGCAAGTTCTTCGTTGAGTCCGGGCTGGAAGACAATGTTCGATGCAGCTAGTTCGCGCTTGGCTTTCCAGAGTTGCTGGTCAAGTCCGCCAAGCGGCGAACCGCGATAGCCGGAGATGAAACCCGCCGTATCAAGCCCGGCGCGCCGGTCACGTTCACGCTGCATCAGCAACATGCGCACAATGGCCTGCGCACCCGAAATGAAAATGCGCTCCTTCGACAGATCGAACTTGTCGTCGAGCGATACGTTGTGCAGCGTCATTGCAGTTCTCGCTGGCGCAACCATTGACTGGCGCACCATCCTCCAACCGCAGTGTTCCAATCAAGCCGGGCCAGGTCAAACACTTTCGCCAGCCATATTCCAGCCGTTGGGGAAAGGCAGATCAGCCGTCGGTTGGCCGCGGCGGACAGTCCGCCCTGTTGGTCACGCCGATTTTGCCCGGCGGCATGCCGTCAAGTTCGGGATTCGGCGTATAGGCAGGGCCAACGACCAGAGGCTTGTCCGGCAGCACAGACTGGTCGGCATTTGACGTCAACGTCACTTCGAGTGTCTGGCGAACCGTTCCGTCGTCGCCCTCGATTTTGATCGACACGTGATACGGCACACCCTTGTAGATGCATCGCACTGGCGGGCTTTCCATTACTGTCTTGTCGAGCGTCGGCCACACCTTCTGCCGGACCACGATTGGCTCTCCGCCCGCCGGATCTTCGAAACTTGCGACCGCCACCAGCCCGTCGGGCAGCGGCGCGACTTGCTTCAGGTTGACCAGATAGGTCGCGGTGGCGACCCTGTAGTTGAAGACAAACAGCTTTCCTGCGATCTCGAACAGTGCGCCATCTCGGCCCGTGTCGCGGCAGCCGGTGACGGCAATGGCCAAAACGCCAAGAACCACCGCAACCAGCGATCTGGCGCCAAAAGCCACAAGCAATTTCGTCGGCATTGGCCCTGCTCCAATCGACTGGATCACGCTACAAGGTCCTCCGGGCGGGCTCAACTCACAAACCAATGGCCTATTTCGCGCAGCAGATCCTCAACGGCCTGCACATCGGGGCGCTCTATGCGTTGCTCGCATTCGGCTACGCCATTTCCAACGGCCTTCTCAACCGCGCCAACCTGGCGCATGGCGCGCTGTTTGCGCTTGGCGGTCAGGTGATAATCCTTGCAGCGACTTACGCGTGGCTCGTCCTTTGGCTGATCCTGCCGCTGACGATTGCCTTCGGCACAGCGGTCGCCTTGATGATGGGCGGCTTTGCCGCCTATGTTGCCGGGCGCTCGGTCACCGAACCACTCGCTCGCCATGCGCCGAATGCCGTCATCGTTGCCACGCTCGGCATAGCCGTCGTTCTTGGGGAAATGGGCCGCTTTGCATTCGGCAACCGCGATCTGTGGCTACCGCCTCTGTCGGCGGCCACGATCACCTTCTGGCGCGATGGAAATTTTCCGGTCACGCTGACGCAGGTTCAGATCGTCAACACCCTGATCGCCATTGCCGTGCTGACGGCCGGAACACTGTTCATGAACCAGTCCCGGTTCGGCAGGTTCTGGCGCGCAACCTGCGACGACCCGTTGGCCGCCTCCATGTGCGGCGTCAACACCAGCCGTATGTTCCGGGCATCGGCAGTCATCAGCGGGCTGTTTGCGGCATGCGCCGGTGTGCTGGCGGCGGTCCACTACGGCAATATCTCGTTCGAGACCGGCCTGTTCTTCGGCCTCAAGGTTCTATTTGTCGCCGCCTTCGGATTTGGACGCACACCACTCGCCGCTGCCGCCGGCGCATTTGCCATCGGCATCGCCGAATCCCTCTGGTCCGGGTATTTCCCGTCCGAATGGCGCGATGCAGCGGTCTTCTCGGCGCTGATCGCAATCTTTGTTCTGCGCCCACCCCGCGAAAGCTGAGATTTCTTACGAAATTTCGACTGCCGCGCGCCATCGACAAAGTGATTTTACTGTCCTGTTGCATTTCATTCAAAGCTGCTAAGCAGCGTCCCGGCGTCGCTTTTGCGGCGGTTTTGTCGCGCCGTCAGGCGCAGGCAAGTGGTTTGGGACGTTCGGCATCAGACCGGCAAGCGGCGGTGCTGAACCACAAGGGAGGAATCCAGATGGCGGGGCTGCTCGGGCTCTCGCGCCTGATTGATCGATTCAACGAGGTTATTGGCAAGGCCGTTGGCTGGCTCATCCTTGTGTCGATCATCATTAGCGCGGTAAATGCGGTTGTGCGCAAGACGATGAACATGTCGTCCAACGCATGGCTTGAAGCGCAATGGTATCTTTATGGCGCGGCCTTTCTGCTCGCCGCCGCCTACACGCTGCGGCAGAACGAACACATCCGCATCGACATCATCTACGGTCTCTGGTCGCGCCGGGTTCAGCACTGGATCGACCTGCTCGGGCACCTGTTCTTCCTGATGCCGTTCGTCTGCCTGATGATCTACTATTTTGTCCCCTATTTCCTGCTGTCGTTCCGGTCCGGTGAAGTGTCGACCAATGCCGGCGGCCTCATCATCTGGCCGGCCAAGCTGATGCTGCTGCTCGGCTTCATCCTTCTCGGGCTGCAGGGCATTTCCGAAATCATCAAGAAGATTGCGATCATGCGCGGTGTCATCGAGGACCCGAACCCCTTCGTGTCGGCGCATGATTCAGCTGAACTTCAAGGCAAGGCTCTGGCCGGGGAGCTCAGCAAATGATGGAGTTCATCGCCCAGAACATGGCCCCGATCATGTTCTGCTCCCTGATCGTCTTTCTGCTGATCGGTTACCCGGTCGCCTTTGCGCTGGCTGCAAACGGCCTGCTGTTCTTCGTCATCGGCGTGGAGCTTGCTCCACTGTCAAACGGCACGATCTCGCTGTCGTGGCCTCTTCTCTACGCCTTGCCGGAACGCTTCTATGGCGGCGTCATGGCCAACGAAACGCTGCTGGCAATCCCGTTCTTTACATTCATGGGCATTGTGCTTGAGCGGTCTGGCATGGCCGAAGACCTGCTCGACACGGTCGGCCAGCTGTTCGGGCCTATCCGTGGCGGTCTTGCTTACGCGGTCATCTTTGTCGGCGCGCTGCTGGCAGCCACCACCGGCGTCGTGGCGGCCTCCGTCATCGCCATGGGCCTCATCTCGTTGCCGATCATGCTGCGCTACGGCTACGACCGCCGTGTCGCATCAGGTGTCATCGCAGCATCCGGCACCTTGGCCCAGATCATCCCGCCTTCGCTCGTTCTGATCGTGCTCGCCGACCAGCTCGGCCGCTCGGTTGGCGACATGTATTCCGGCGCGCTGGTCCCGGGTCTGGTCCTGACCGGCATCTACATGAGCTACATCTTGCTGATGTCGATCATCCGGCCAAAGTCGATGCCGGCTTTGCCTGTCGAAGCCCGCACTTTGGGTTCGGGTGTCACCAGTCTGTTCGTCGCCCTGGCGGCAGCCGGGGCAATTGCCTACGGCGCACATGTCTGGCTCTCGCCGACACAGGGTGAAAATGCCGACATTCTCGGCGCCTGCGTTGGCATTGTGGTCATCTATGTGGTGGCGCTGGCGGACAAAGGAATGGGTCTCGGCCTCATGTCGCGGCTTGCCCAGCAGGTCATCATCGTGCTGATCCCGCCGCTGGCGCTGATCTTCCTCGTGCTCGGCACCATCTTCCTCGGCATCGCAACGCCGACCGAAGGCGGCGCGATGGGCGCAGTCGGCGCTATTATCATGGCCGCCGCCAAGGGCAGGCTGACGCTGGACGTAGTCAAGCAGGCGCTAGCAGCAACCACCCGCCTGTCAGCCTTCGTCATGTTCATCCTGATCGGCGCGCGCGTGTTCTCGCTGACCTTCTATGGCGTCAACGGCCATCTCTGGGTCGAGCACCTTCTGGTGTCGCTGCCTGGCGGCCAGACGGGCTTCTTGATCGCAGTCAACGTGCTGGTGTTCTTCCTTGCCTTCTTCCTCGACTTCTTCGAGCTGGCATTCATCATCGTGCCGTTGCTGGCCCCTGCAGCAGCCAAGCTGGACATCGACCTGATCTGGTTCGGCGTATTGCTGGGCGTCAACATGCAGACCTCGTTCATGCATCCGCCCTTTGGGTTTGCGCTGTTCTATCTAAGATCGGTTGCAGCGCGCGTGCCCTATATCGACAAGGTGACGAGCAAACAGATCGCGCCGGTGACAACCGGTCAGATCTATTGGGGGGCAGTGCCGTTCGTGCTGATCCAGTGCATCATGGTCGCCATCCTCATCATGTTCCCGCAGATGGTGATGCGCTACAAGGACACCGGCCCGCAGGTCGATCCGAACACGATCCAGATCCAGGTGCCAGGCTTTGGCGGCCAGGACAATGGATTGGGTGTACCGTCGTTCGGCCTGCCGCCAATTGGCGGATCGCCAGCGCCTGCAACGCCGGGTGCAGCGCCGGCTCCCGGCGGGCTTGGCTCACCACCGCCGGGCCTTGGCGCTCCGGCCCAGCCGGCTGCGCCTGCAATCAACCTGAACGCGCCGCCGCCGGGACTGGCAGCCCCGGCGCCAGCTCAACCGGCCGCGCCATCAAACGATCTGTCGCAGCCGCCAAAGATGTGAGGCGGCTGACCAGAGCAGACAACAAAAAACCCCGGAGCGTCGCCGCTCCGGGGTTTTCTTCTTTATTGACGATCAGAGCTTGTTGGCGCGCTGCTGCATCATCATGAACGTGTCATAGGTGTATTCAGAGATCTGCGCCCACAGATAGGCGTCCTTGAGATAGGCGGCCTGGCTGTCGTGGATTTTCTTGAACATGGCGTTGGTCGCGCTGATCTCGGCGTAGGTGGCCTGCGCAGCATCAAACGCTGCCGACAGGATTTCCTGGCTGAACGGCTTGAGCACCGCGCCGCCTGCCACCAGACGGCGGAGCGCCGCCGGGTTCTTGGCGTCGTAGTTGGCCATCATGTCGCAATTCGCCGCCTGGCAGGCTGCATGCAGCAGCGTCTGGTAGTTCTTCGGCAATTCGTTGAACTTGGCGAGGTTGAACAGCGCATGCAGCGTCGGGCCGCCTTCCCAGAAACCGGGATAGTTGTAGTATTTGGCGACCTTGTAGAAGCCGAGCTTTTCATCGTCATACGGGCCAACCCATTCGGCCGCGTCGATTGTACCCTTTTCCAGCGACGGATAGATGTCACCGCCGGCGATCTGCTGCGGCACAACGCCAAGCTTTTCCATGATCTTGCCGGCAAAGCCGCCGATACGCATCTTCAGCCCCTTGAGGTCTTCGAGCGTATTGATCTCCTTGCGATACCAGCCGCCCATTTGAGCGCCGGTATTGCCGCAAGCCAGGCCGTAAAGTCCCTGCGTCGCATAGAACTCATTGAGCAGAGCCTCGCCGCCGGTATGATAGATCCAGGCGTTCATCTGCCGGTTGTTGAGCGCGAACGGCACGTTGGTCGCCAGCGCATAGGTCGGATCCTTGCCCCAGAAATAGTAGGACGCCGTGTGGCACATTTCGACAGTGCCGGCCGCCGCAGCATCCGCTGCCTGCAAGCCAGGTACGATTTCGCCTGCTGCAAAGACCTGAATCTGGAAGTTTCCATCGGAAGCCTCGTTGACATATTTGGCCATCGTTTCGGCAGCGCCATAGATGGTGTCGAGCGCCTTGGGGAACGAAGAAGTGCAGCGCCATGTTACCTTTGGCGCACTTTGCGCAATTGCAGGCGAGGCGAGCGCTGTCGCCCCCGCGCCGGCTAGGCCGGCCTTGGTGAGAAAAGATCGGCGATCCATTGGTGTCCTCCCTTGGTGGATCAGTGATTGTCGGCGGGCTCCCAGTGCCCGCTCTTGGTGACGCGCGAACTCAATCATTTGGTTTGCGATCTGTCCAGCAATCTTACCCAAGGGAATGCAATCTCCAAAAGAAAAGCCCGGGGTCTTTCGGCCCCGGGCTCATCAATCTTCAAAGACGCCAGTAGCTTACAGCTTGTTGCCGCGCTGCTGGATCATCATGAACGTGTCGTAATTGTATTCGGCAATCTGCATGTTCAGGTAGTGATCGTTACGGAACGCCTTGATGGAATCCCAGATCTTCTTGAACTCGGCATTGCCTGCTTCCATCTCGGCGTAGACCTCCTGTGCCTTGTCGTAGCAGGCCGAAAGGATCTCCTGGCTGAACGGACGCAGCTGTGCGCCGTTCGCGACCAGGCTCTTGATGGCGGTCGGGTTCTTGTAGTCGTATTTCTGCAGCATGTCCGCGTCTGCGGCCTGTGCGGCAGTGCGCAGCAGCGACTGGTAGTTCTTCGGCAGTTCTTCGAACTTGGCCTTGTTGAACAGGAAGTGGACGGTCGGTCCGCCTTCCCACCAGCCCGGATAGTAGTAGTACGGCGCCACTTTCTGGAAACCGAGCTTTTCGTCGTCATATGGGCCGACCCATTCAGCAGCGTCGATCGTGCCCTTTTCGAGCGACGGATAGATGTCGCCGCCGGCGATCTGCTGCGGCACGACGCCGAGCTTCTCGACAACCTTGCCGGCGAAACCGCCGATGCGCATCTTCAGGCCCTGCAGATCGGCGACCGTGTTGATCTCCTTGCGGAACCAGCCGCCCATCTGCACGCCTGTATTGCCGCCCGGCAGGCCATAGAGACCCTGTGCGCCGAGGAATTCGTTGAACAGGTCGATGCCGCCGCCATGGTAGTGCCAGGCATTCATGCCGCGCGCATTGAGCGCGAACGGAACAGCTGCGCCGAGTGCCCAGGTCGGGTTCTTGCCCCAGTAGTAATAGGAAACCGTATGGCAGGACTCGACCGTGCCGGCGATGGTGGCGTCAGCTGCCTGCAGGCCTGGAACGATTTCGCCAGCTGCGAACGGCTGGATGGTGAAGTTGCCGTCGGTTGCTTCAGACAGCATCTTCGACAGCACTTCGGCGCCGCCATAAATGGTGTCGAGCGACTTCGGGAACGACGAGGTCATGCGCCAGGTGATCTTTGGCGTCGACTGCGCGATAGCCGGTGCGGCCAGGGTGGTGGCTGCTGCGGCCGCGGTGCCGGCGAGGCCGGCCTTGGTGATAAACGATCTGCGATCCAACTGATTTCTCCTCAATGCAATCTGGACGGATCTCTTGCATGGCCACGCGTTGGAAACCACGCGATCCTCCCGGTCCGGACCCGGATAAATACACGCTGTGGCGCGCCTGTCCACAAAGACGGGGTTCACGTTTGGTCATGCCGTACTTGTACGGTGTCTGCTGGACCAATCGCACGGCGGGCAGATCGTCGTCGGGGCGTTGGAATTTTCCGGCAATGGGTCTACATCATGCGCAAACAACAAGGCCGTTTCGAATGACCCAGCCGCTTGTCGCCGTATCAACTGATGTCCGCCAGTTCGAGAATTACACTTGGCACGCCGCACCGCGCCAATATCTCGACGCCGCCATTTCCGTGGCCAATGTCTTCCCGGTACTGGTCCCTTCATTTGGCGACAGGCTTGATCTTGATGAATTGCTGTCGAACGTCGACGGCGTGATGATGACGGGCTCCAAGTCAAACGTGCATCCCTCGCTGTATGGCGGCGAGGCAGGTGAGGCGAACGGGCCTTATGACCCGGACCGTGACGCGACAACCCTGCCCCTGATACGCGCGGCCGTTGAGCGCGGCGTGCCGTTGCTCGCGATCTGCCGCGGTATTCAGGAAATGAACGTCGCACTCGGCGGCACCTTGTTGACCGAAGTGCAGGACATGGAAGGCCGCATCGACCATCGCGCACCGGTCAGCGACGATCAGGACGTGCGCTTTGCGATCCGTCAGAAAGTCACGATAAAACCGGGCTCATGCCTGGCTGGTGTATTTGGTGCGGGTGAAATTCCGGTCAATTCGGTGCACCGGCAGGCCGTCGGCAAGGTCGGTGCGAACCTGATCATCGAGGCAGTCGCCGAAGACGGCACCGTTGAAGCCGTGTCGGTCAAGGACTCCAAGGCTTTCGCGGTCGGCGTACAGTGGCACCCCGAATACTGGGCAAAGACCGACGACGCGTCCGGCCAGATATTCAGGGCGTTTGGCGAAGCAGCGCGCGCGCACCGTGCGGCCCGGCTTGGCCTGCGCGCGGCAGCGGAATAGTAATCAGTCCGTCTGACGCAAAGACGCCAGCGGCGAGCCGGTGCCGAAAGATTCGTATCCTTCGCCGTCGGCCGGAGCAAATTCAAGCACCGGCCGGCCCTCTTTACCGATCAGGCTGATCGAACCGTCGGCGTTGTCGCGCCAGCTGTCGGCGCGCGCCAGGATCGGCAAGGCGGAGCTGCAACCATTGTCAAGCGCAATGCGCGACACGCCGGTGACGTCCGCGGCGCCTCGATGGATTGAACAGACGGCTTCGCCGCTGACAAGCCGGAACGTTTGACCAGCGACATTTGCCGCCAATGACTGCGGCAGGTCTGGCGGAGGCGTCTCACCGCTCGCAAGCGCAGCCATGCCTACCGTGACAGCACCCACCAGCAACAGCCCGCGCATGTTCGATCTCCAGAATTTGATTCTGAATAATCGAAGCCTGGTTAACGAAACGTTAGGATTTGACCGATGCTGTCTCCGGCACCGGTGTAATCGGTCTGCCTTCACGGAACCACGACACAAGATTGTCGACCACGAGGTCCGCCATCGCTTCCCGGGTCGCAACCGATGCCGAACCGACATGTGGCAGCAGCGACGTATTTGGCGCTCCCAGAATGCCTGGCCTCACTTTCGGTTCACTGTCGAACACATCAAGCCCGGCCGCAGCGATCACGCCATTCTTCAGCGCCTCGACCAGCGCATCTTCATCGACAGTCGAGCCGCGCCCGATATTGATGAACACACCATTCGAACCCAGGGCATCGAAGACTTGCCTGCCGACGATCTTGTCTGTCGACGGACCGCCGGGAGCAACCGAAATGATCGTGTCGACGGCGCGCGCCATGTCGAGCAGGCTCGAATGCCATTGATACGACACGCCCTCGACCTTGCGGCGATTGTGATAGCTGACCGGCACGCCGAAACCCACGAGGCGGCGCGCAATCGCCTGCCCGATACGGCCCATGCCAAGGATGCCGACGCTACGGCCGCGCAGGGTCAGCCGCGAAAACCGGTAGTGCCCTTTTTCGGCCCAGCTTCCATCACGGAGCCACTGCTCCGCCTGATAAAATTCGCGCAGCGTATTGAGCAAAAGACCAATCGCCGTGTCTGCCACTTCTTCGGTCAGCACGTCTGGCGTGTTTGTCACCATCACGCCGCGCGCCGCCGCATGTCTGGCGTCCACCGCATCGTAGCCAACGCCAAAATTGGCGATGATCTTTAGGTTCGGCAGCGCATCGATCAGCGCCGCGTCAATCACTGTCATCGCCGCGATGCCCTCCACGGCGCGGGCGATTTCGGGCGAGATCAATGACGCATCGCCGCGCTCGATTGTCACGATGGAAAAGGTCTCGGAAATCCGCTTCATTGCGTGCGGGTGAAGTTTGCCGGGGACCATGATCGAGATTTTGCTGAGCGAAGCCATGACTTACGCGTAGGGTGTAGCCCTGCCGATGACAAGCCAAATCAGGATTGGGGTTTTCCGGTCGACTGGCGCACATGCAGTTCGGGCCGGATCAGTTCGTGCACCGGGCCGGGATCAATCCCTGTCAGTTTGTCGAGCAAGGCGCGGGCGGCCTGACGGCCAACCTCGCGTTGGCCGTTCCACACGGTTGTGAGCGCAGGCGTCGCGATTTCCGCCTCTTCGAGATCGTCATAGCCGGTCACCGAAACATCGACGCCCGGCGTCAGTCCAGCGCGTGCAATGCCGTTCATCAGACCAATCGCCACCAGATCGTTCCAGCACACAGCCGCGGTCGGCCGTTCCTTCATCGCAAGAAACTGGGTCGCCGCTTCAAAGCCGCCCTGCTTGGTGCGCGGACCAGCAATGCGGCTGTCGGGACCAACTGTCAGCCCCGCCTTCTCCATCGCCAGCACATAACCGCGATAGCGATCCCGCCCGGTCGACGTCTGGTCGGTGCCGCCGATCATGACAATTCGGCGGTGGCCGAGCGAAATCAGGTGATTGGTCGCCAGCCCGATGCCGAACGCGTCATCGCCACGATAGACCGGCGCCCGCGCACCTTCGACCGAGCGGGCAATCAGCACCACAGGAAGACCATTGTCTTCGGCCATGTTGATGTCTTCCCTCGGCGTCCCAATCGCGGGGGACATGATGACCCCGTCAGCGCCCAGCTGAAGCAGCGTGTCAATGAAGGTGCGCTGTTTTTCCAGGTCATCATAGTGATTGGACAGGATGAATGTCTGGCGGCTGCGGTCGAGTTCACGCTCGATCGACTTGAGGATTTCGGCAAAGAACGGGTTCATGATGTCGTGTACCACGACCCCGACAATGCCCGACCGCGATGTGCGCAGACTGGCGGCGCGGCGATTGTAGATATAGCCAATTTCGCGGGCGTGATCTTTGATCCGGTCACGAGTTGCATCAGCCACCAGCGGGCTGTCGCGCAAAGCCAGCGACACAGTGGCGGTTGACACGCCAAGCGCGTCGGCAATCGTCGAGAGCTTGATCTTTTGGGCCAGGTCCCCGCCTCACACAATTTCAAATATTTAAATTGTTTAAGCAGCCGGGCAGCGGAAATCAAAGCTTTTTTGCAAGATCCTGCGCTTCGGCATTGGGCTCGCTGTAGCTGGCCTTGCGCAAGACCTGTTCGCGCCGCACGATGTAGAGGCCGCTGCCGATGATGATCGCCGCGCCAATGATCGTGTAGCGGTCCGGCACATCGCCAAAGACGAAATAGCCGAGCGCCACCGCATAGACGATCTGCGAATAGGGATAAGGGGCCAGCGCCGACACAGTCGCGCGCTTGTAGGCCTGGATCACCAGCCAGTGGCCCGCTCCGCCAAAAATGCCGAGCCCGATCAGCAGGATCCAGGACACAAGATCAGGCGGCACCGAGGCCGCCAGCGGTATTGAAGGCGAAAACAGCACGACCGGCGTCAGCGCCGAATAGAAGATCAGGCTTTCTGACGTTTCCGTCTGGCTCATCGCACGGGTCATGATGACGTAGAAGCAATAGCTGAAGACGGAGAGAAGTGCGTAGAAATGGCCAATGCCGACATGGCCCAGTCCTGGCCGTGTGACGATGACCACACCAACCATTCCAACGCCGATCGCCAGCCACCGCCGCCAGCCGGCCCATTCGCCAAGCAGGGGACCCGCAAGCGCCGTGATGACCATTGGCGCGAAGAACAAGATCGTAATTGCATCCGCCAGCGGCAGCGTCTTCAGCGCCAGAAAGTTGAAGATCGTCGAACCAAACAGACAGCAGCCGCGCAGGATCTGCTTTGGCAGGCTGGCATAGGAGTAGAGCCGCTTGTTCGACCAGCCGCGCAGCAGGATGAACGCCAGAACCAGATGCACGGCAAAACGCACCCAGACAACAAATGGCGCCGACATGCCGCCCAGCACCAGATATTTCGCCGACGCATCGAGCAGGGAGAACAGCAGGCAGCTTGTCAGCACCAGGCTGATTGCCATGGCTGATGTCGGCTGTTCAGTTGCGGGAGTATTGTTCGTCAACGGACCGTGTCGCACGGAAAGGATGGGTCTGTCTCACCCATGACGCTACCCGATGTAAACCGCAATTGATTAGATTGCATAGGTTCGATGCAGATCAGGGCAGGATCAGCCTTCGTCGGCCTCGTCCTCGTCGGCGCTCGCCATATCGAGGTCGGACAGGTTGTCCTCAATCTTTGCCAGCAATTTTGACAGCGTCTTGACGTCCTTCTTGTCGAGACCTTTCAGCGCCAGCTTCTCGGTCTTGCGCACCGATTTCTCGATCGCCCGGATCGCTTGCGAGCCCGTTTCGGTCAGAAAGATATGCGACTGGCGTGCATCGCTGTCTGATGACCGTTTCTCCAGCACGCCCTGCACCTGCAGGCGGTTGATCGTCTTGGTAATGGTGGGCGGGCGCACACCCAGCCTGGTGGCGAGCTGGCCCGGCGTCTGGCCGTTCTCGCGGTCCAGCGCCATCATGATCTGGTCCTGGCCGGCATAGAACCCGTGCGACAAAAGTCTGGACGCCAGCGCCGTGCGCGACAGCCGCGCCGCCGACTGCAACCGCGCCATAGTGTCCTTCTTGCCTGCCTTGGCCATCGCTTTGTCCAACATGGTTTGCAGTTTGCTTTGCCGGCAACCCTATTCGATCAGCGCCTTTTTGCAGAGGAATATTTCAGGCGCATGACAGCAACGCGAAACTGCTTTGCAACGCCGGCAGGTGCAATCGGCCAGCCAACGTCCTATATCAGCCCCAACCTCATCAATCAGGCTCGAGACCAATGCCAGAAGCCAATCAGCAAATTCCCGTCACCGTGCTCACCGGCTATCTCGGTTCGGGCAAGACTACCCTGCTCAACCGTATCCTGTCGGAAAACCACGGCCGCAAATATGCGGTCATCGTCAACGAGTTTGGCGAGATCGGCATCGACAACGACCTGATCGTCGAGTCGGACGAAGAAATCTACG
>DAINRF010000054.1:0-19554 GCA_036742015.1 Mesorhizobium sp.
CCATCATCGCCTTGCCCATCTCGCGCATCACCGAACGCACGTCGGCGAAGTCGAGGTTGATCAGGCCTTCCTTGACCATCAGGTCGGTGATGCAGGCCACGCCCGAATACAGAACCTGGTCGGCCATGGCGAACGCGTCGGCAAAGGTCGTCTTGTCATTGGCGATACGGAACAGGTTCTGGTTCGGAATGACAATAAGCGTGTCTACGCTCTTCATCAGGTCTTCGATCGCCGCTTCCGCCGTCTTCATGCGGCGCTGACCCTCAAAGTGGAAAGGCTTGGTCACGACGCCAACGGTCAGGATGCCTTTTTCGCGTGCGGCGCGGGCAACAACGGGAGCAGCACCCGAACCGGTGCCGCCGCCCATGCCTGCGGTGACAAAGCACATATGGGTGCCGGCCAGATGATCGATGATCTCGTCGATGCACTCTTCGGCGGCCGCCCGTCCGACTTCAGGCTGCGATCCCGCGCCAAGACCTTCGGTGACATGCGCGCCAAGCTGGATGATGCGCTCG
Organism: Mesorhizobium sp.; assembly: GCA_036742015.1. Classification (GTDB taxonomy): domain Bacteria; phylum Pseudomonadota; class Alphaproteobacteria; order Rhizobiales; family Rhizobiaceae; genus Mesorhizobium_A. The sequence goes on from DAINRF010000054.1 coordinate 516, forward strand.
GCCTTCGACATCGTCAGCGCCTGGGCGTCGGTATTTGCAACCACGAACTCGACGCCCCGCAGGCCCGCCGAGATCATGTTGTTCACGGCGTTGCCGCCGCCGCCGCCGACGCCAAAAACGGTAATGCGGGGCTTAAGTTCTGTGATGTCTGGCTTCTGCAGATTGATCGTCATGGTCTTCGTCCTTTGCCTTTCTCGCCGCCTCGCCAAGCGGCTGATTGTTCCGGGCTGCCGCCCAAATTCAGAAACTGTCCCTGATCCACTGAGACATTCGCTGTAGCCTGCCGCCCGTTCCGGTCGCCTTGACGCCAAGACCCGCACTCACACGCCTGCTCTCAAATCCCGCAACCTGCGGGTAGATCATCAATCCAACGACTGCCGAGAAAGCCGGTCCCTTGGCCGCTTCCGGCAGACCGGCAATGCCCAGAGGCCGGCCGATACGCACATTACGCCCGAGTATCCGGCGCGCCGCATCCGGCAGCCCGGTCAGCTGGCTGGCGCCACCCGTCAGCACGACCCGTTTGCCCACCACATTGCCAAAACCCGAACGGTTCAACCGGTCGCGCACCATTTCCAGCGTCTCGTCGACGCGGGCGCGAATGATTCTGCTCGTTACCGCGCGGGGAATTTGCAACGGCACGTCATTGTCGTCGCTGCCAAGCGCCGCCACGGTAACGATGTCGCGGTCATCCGCCGCCATCTGCATTGCCGAGCCATGCATGACCTTCAGACGCTCGGCGTCTTCAATCCGGGCCGAGAGGCCGCGCGCCAGGTCCTGCGTCACATGAATGCCGCCGACTGGAATGGCGTCGGCAAAAACAAACTTGCCTTCGGAGAACACCGAAATGGTTGTCGTGCCGCCGCCCATGTCGATGCAGGCTGCGCCCATCTCGGCTTCGTCGTCCACCAGCGCAGCCAATGCGCTTGCATAAGGCGTCGCCACGCGCCGCTCGACCGACAGGTGCGCGCGATTGATGCACAGTTCGAGATTGCGCAGCGGCGCGACGTCACCGGTCAGCACATGCATATCCACACCGAGCATGTCGCCGATCATGCCGCGCGGATCACGCACGCCGCGCTCACCGTCGAGCGAGAAGCCGACTGCCAGCGAATGCACGATGTCGCGCTCGGACTGCAGCGCCTGCCGCGATCCAGCCGCCAGGACCCGTTTGATGTCGGAGGCCTCTACTTCGTGGCCGCCCAGATTGATCGAGGCCTCAACGGTAGAGCTCTTCAGCCGCCCCGCCGAAACGTTGCAGACCAATGACTCGACAGTCAGTCCTGCCATCCGTTCGGCCGCATCCACAGCCAGGCGGATAGCCTGTTCGGCCTTGTCGAGGTCGACGATCATGCCGCCCTTCACGCCTTGCGATTTCTGGTGCCCAATGCCGATAACCTGAACCTGATGGGTGCGGCCGGGCAAGCGCGCAGTCTCTTCGCGCGGCTTCAACTTGGCGATGATGCAGCACACTTTCGACGACCCGATATCGAGCACCGTTACGACGCTCGATTTGCGAACCGGACTTGCAGTGGAATTGCTGAGCCAGCTCATGTCGGGTTTCCTGGCCGGCTCGATTTGCGCTGCTGTTCTGTCAAGGCTGCGGCGCGGCGCACCGCAGCCTCCGGCGTCAGCTTGACCACGATCCGGTCTTCGACCCGCAGGTCGACCGCAGCGAGATCACGCGACAGGATGCCCTGCTCGTCGTCAAGCGCTGCAATCTCCTGAATTGCCGCTTCCTCGCCATGCTCCGGCAACTTGATCGTCACGCCATTTTCGAGACGAAGGTCCCAGCGGCGGTCGGCAATGCGGATGTAAGCCTTCACCCGCGAAGCCAGGCCCGGCGTCTTGGCGATCTCTGCCGAGAACTCGGATGCAAGCTCGTTCGCACCCTCGCCGATGAACAAAGGCAGCGTCGCATAGCGTTCATGGCGGAACGGTACGATCCGCTGGCCATCGGCCCCGATCAGAGACAATTCGCGGCCATGTTGCCAGATCGCCAGCGGTTTCTTTTCCGTGATCGAAATCTCGATAGCATCGGGGTAAATCTTGCGGACCGAAACCTTATCGATCCAAGGCAGCTGCGCAATTCGCTGGCGCGCTTCTTCGGCATTGAAACCGATCAGCGACGTCCAGCCATTCAACTCCAGCTTGTCGAGCACGTCGATTTCAGACGTCTCCTTGTTGCCCGCCATTCGAACATCTTCGATGGCGAACCCGCTGCGGGCAGTCAGCGCCTGAACCACCGCGTCGGTGTGGCCACCCAGAACCATGCCGTAAATCCCGGCAGCAGACAGATATGCGGCCGTGAGGATCGTCGCTGCAAAGCGCGGCGGCGTCACATCGCCTGCAAAGATGTGCCCCAGCATACGCGCCGGCTTGCGCAGCGGGCGCGGAAGCACAAAACCCTCGCCCCCATGGGACGAGGAGCTGCGGCCCGTATGGGCTGCCCTACCGCCACTGATACGCCGGATCAACGCGAACACGATGCGTCCTCCACCATCCAACTCAACAGCTCGCCGAAATTGTGCCCCGCATGGAGCGCGATTTCTGGGACAAGCGACGTCGGCGTCATGCCTGGCTGCGTATTGACTTCGAGCCAGACGACCTCGCCATTTTCGGAGTGGCGGTCGTCGTAACGAAAGTCAGAACGGGACACTCCCCGGCAGCCGATTGCTTCATGAGCCTTGAGAGCCAATGTCTGAATTTTTTGGTAAATATTTGGTGAAATTTTTGCAGGGATTTCGTGTTTTGATCCGCCCTTCACATATTTTGAGTCATAATCGTAGAAGGAATGGCCGACCGGAATGATCTCGCAGACGCCGAGCGCGACATCGCCCATCACCGCGCAGGTCAGCTCGCGGCCATGGACAAACCGCTCCACCATGACCTGATCGCCATAACGCCATTCGGATGAGCCGATCACCTGCGGTGGATGGGCCTGGTCCTCCTTGACGATGACGACGCCAAAACTCGACCCCTCGCAGACCGGCTTCACCACGTAAGGCGGCGCCATCGGGTGCTTTGAGCCGATATTGAAACGGCTCATCACCTTCGATTCAGCGACAGGAATTCCCTTTGTCTTGGCGATCCGCTTGGCCTGCTCCTTGTTCATCGCCAGCGCCGACGCCAGCACGCCGGAATGGGTGTAGGGGATCTGCAAATATTCCAGCACGCCCTGAATCGCGCCATCCTCGCCAAACGGGCCATGCAGAGCATTGAACGCGACGTCAGGCTTTAGCTCGGCCAGCACGGAGGCGACATCCCGGCCGACATCGACGCGGCTCACCCGGTAACCGGCAGCCTCCAGCTCGTCCGCACAGGCCTTGCCGGAAGACAGCGAAACCGGGCGCTCCGACGACAGCCCACCCATCAAGACGGCGACGTGCTTGCCGTTCATTTCCCGACTGTCCTTTTCGCCAGCAATTGCCATGACGTTTCAGGAATCGAAATCCGAGCCTCCCTTGAGTTCTCCTCAAGGCCGATACGCGCCTTACGCGTACGCGACTCACAAATCTGGAAACGTTCAACGCCAGGGAATCAGAGCTTCGATTCCCTGACAATCATCAAATCGTACGGAGCTTGCGCCGAACCTGCATGTTCGCAGCGGCGTGGCATTTTGGACTCAGTCGAGAACAGCGAGATGGTGCCTGGAGCCTGTTTCGAAATCCTCAGGCTGAGCCGAAAATGGCAATTTTCGAGTATCGGAGCGGAGCGTATGTGAAATACGTGAGCACCGAAGTGCAGAAAAGCGCCATTTGCAGGCCAGCCTCACGAATTTCCAAACGGGCTCCTAAAGCAGCTGGCCGAGAAACTCGTCAACTTCGCGGCCAGGCTTGAACAACCCAAGGCGCTTGATTTCCCATTCGAGCCGGATGCCGGAGCTTTCCAGCACGCGACTGCGCACCGTTTCACCAAGAAATTCAAGATCATATCCAGTTGCGTTCCCGGTATTGATCATGAAATTGCAATGCATCGGACTCATCTGTGCGCCGCCGATCATCAGGCCTCGTCCGCCGGCCTTGTCGATCTCTTTCCAGGCCGACGTGCCGGGCGGGTTCTTAAAGGTCGAACCGCCGGTCTTTTCCTTGATCGGCTGCACGGTTTCGCGATGGGTCTGCACCGCGTCCATCGCCGCCTTGATCTCGCCCCGGTCCGCAAGCGGGCCTTCAAACTCGGCAAAGGTAAACACGAGGTCCTTCGACGCGGACGAACTCCGGTAAGAATAACCCATATCGGCGTTTGACAGCACATGCAGGTCGCCCTTGCGGTCGATCGCCCGCACTTCGACAACCCGTTCGCGCGTCTCGACGCCGTTGGCGCCCGCATTCATCCGCAGTGCGCCGCCGATGGCGCCGGGAATGCCGTGGTAGAAATGGAACCCGCCAATGCCAGCCTCATGCGCCAGCGCTGCCACCCGCTTATCAGGTACGGCTGCGCCCGAACGGATACGCGTCTCGCCGATCTGGCTGGTCTCGCCAAATCCCTTGGCCGAGAGACGAACGACAAAACCCGGAATACCGCCTTCGCGCACCAGCAGGTTCGAACCGACACCGACCGGCAGTACAGGAATATCATCGGGCACTGCCCGCATGAATGCGGCAAGATCTTCCTCGTCAGCTGGCTGGAACAGCACCTGCGCCTGACCGCCGGCGCGGAACCAGATGAACTTGTCCATTTCAGCGTCAGGCATCAGCCGCCCACGCACGCGGTCAAGCCGTCCCTCGAGCTTCTTCAGCAGATCGGCGCCACTCATCCCTTGGCTGCGTCCGTGTCGCTGGCTAATTCCTTCGGCAGGGCGTAGGCCCATTGGGTAATGTTTCCAGCGCCAAGAAACACAACAAAATCACCAGGTTTCGCCAATTCCCTCACAATCGGAGCAATGGCGTCTGGCCGTGAGACATAACGGGCGTCGCGGTGGCCACCCGAGCGGATGCGCGACACCAGCGTCTCAGACGTGACGCCTTCGATCGGGTCTTCGCCTGCTGTATAGACCGGCGCAACCATGACCGTATCAGCATCATTGAAGCATGACGCGAAGTCGTCAAACAGGTCGCGCAGCCGGGTAAACCGGTGCGGCTGGGCAATGGCGATGACACGGCCCTTGGTCGAATCGCGCGCCGCCTTCAGCACGGCCCGGATCTCCACCGGATGGTGGCCGTAATCGTCAAAGATCTCAACGCCGTGCCAGGATCCTGTATGCGTAAAGCGCCGCTTGACGCCGCCAAAACCGGCTAACCCGGCCTTGATCGCATTCTCGGAAATGCCAAGCTCATGCGCGACAGCAATTGCTGCGGTCGCATTGGAAACATTATGCCGGCCAGGCATTGGCAGGCGCAGGTCGCTCAGCGTCGTCACCGTGCCGGTCTTGCGGTCGCGGATTTCAACGTCAAACTCCGACACCGCCCCATCCATCCGATGGTTGGAAAAGCGCACGTCGGCCTGCGGGTTCTCGCCATAGGTCACCACGCGGCGGTCCTCGATACGGCTCACCAGCGCCTGCACTTCCGGATGGTCGATGCACATCACGCCAAAACCGTAGAACGGCACGTTTTCGACAAACTGGGCAAACGCGTCGCGCACCTTGTCGAAGCTGCCATAGTGGTCGAGATGTTCGGGGTCGATATTGGTCACAACCGCAATATCCGCCGGCAGCTTCAGGAAGGTGCCGTCGCTTTCATCGGCCTCAACCACCATCCAGTCGCCAGCGCCCATGCGTGCATTGGTGCCATAGGCGTTGATAATGCCGCCATTGACCACGGTCGGGTCCAGTTCGCCGGCTTCCAGCAGCGTCGCGACCATCGAGGTCGTGGTCGTCTTGCCATGCGTGCCGCCAATGGCGATCGCCTGACGGAAGCGCATCAGCTCCGCCAGCATTTCGGCGCGGCGCACGATCGGCAGCAGCTTTTCGCGCGCCGCCGCTAGCTCCGGATTGCTCTTCTTGATTGCAGTCGAGACGACAACCACCTCTGCATTACCGAGGTTCTCAGCCTTGTGGCCGACAAAGCACTCGATGCCCTTGTCGCGCAGCCGCTGCACATTGGCGCTGTCAGCCTGATCCGAGCCCTGCACCTTGTAGCCAAGGTTATGCAGCACTTCGGCAATGCCGCTCATGCCGATGCCACCGATGCCGATGAAATGCACCAGGCCAATTGAATGCGGCATCTTCATGCGCGGTTGCCTTCTTTGAAATCTTGGACGCTCATGCCTGACGCAATAGCCTCTGCAAGGTCTGCGAGCAACTGCGCCGCATTTGGCATTCCTACGCTTCGCGCCGCCGCCGCCATCTTTGCGCCCAGCGCCGGATCATTCACATAAGCCGCGAGCATGCCCGCCAGCACGTCTGGCGTCAGCGACGCCTGCGGAGCCACCTCGCAGCCTCCCACCTTCTCAAGTGCCGCCGCGTTGGCCGCCTGGTCATGATCCAGCGCATGTGGATATGGAACAAGAATGGCTGGGCGGCCAATGACGGCGATTTCCGAGACTGTCGACGCGCCCGAGCGCGAGATCACCAGATTGGCCTTTGCCATCCGTTCGGCCAGATCGCCAAAGAACGGCGCGACGTCTGCCTCAATGCCGAGCTTTGCATAGGCCGCACGCACCGCTGCCTCATCGTCCTTGCGCGCCTGCTGCACGACACGCAGCCGCTTGCGCAGGTCTGGTCCAAGCAATGCGATTGCCGCCGGCACCGCCTCTGAAAAGAACTGTGCGCCCTGGCTACCGCCAAACACCAGCAGATGAAACGGCTCGCCCTCACCTGATATCTTGTAGGCGGACTTTGCGGCTTCGATGACTGCCGGGCGCACCGGATTGCCGGTGACCACCGTCTTGTCCGGGACGCTTGAGGTTTCCCTGGTCAGAAATCCGCCGGCCACCGCATTGACGCGTCCTGCCAGCGCCTTGTTGGCGCGGCCCATCACCGCGTTTTGCTCATGGATAAGTGTCGGCACGTTGCGTCGCGTCGCAGCATAAAGCGGTGGCAAGGTCGGATAGCCGCCGAACCCCACGACAGCCTTCGGGCTAATTTCTCCGATCACCGCCGATGCTTGTCTGAAACCGCCCCAGATTCGCCAGAAGGTACGGATGAGAGCAAGCGGGTTCTTGCCTCCGATTGTCGCCGACTGGATCTGGTGGATTTTTGCCGCCGGGAATTTGCCCGCAAACCGCTCGGCGCGGTCATCTGTCGCCAGATGCACCTCCCAGCCGCGTGCAATCAGTTCGTGCGCCAGCGCCTCGGCCGGAAACAGGTGCCCGCCAGTGCCGCCGGCACTCACCAAGATTACGCCTTTTGACACGATCTACTCCGCCGGCAGGATATGCTCATCATAGCGCAGGCGCGACGTCTGGCGCGATTCTGGCCGCGTGCGGGTCAGCGCCAGCACCATGCCCATCGAGATGGCCATCGCGATCAGCGACGAGCCGCCATAGGAAATGAACGGCAGCGTCATGCCCTTGGCCGGCAGCAATTGCAGATTCACACCGATATTGATGATCGATTGCAACCCGAAAAGGATCACCAGTCCGGACACGGCCAGGCGGGTAAACTCATCGCGCTCGCGCAGCGCAATCGCCAGCCCGCGCAGTACGATGAAGGCGAACAGCCCGACCAGCAGCATACACACGATGATGCCAAACTCTTCACCGGCCACCGAGAAGATGAAGTCGGTGTGGCTGTCGGGCAGGATGCGCTTTGCCGTGCCCTCGCCCGGCCCCCGGCCAAACCAGCCGCCATTGATGATCGCCTCACGGCCGGTTTCGGTCTGGAAATTGTCGCCCTCGCCCGTCAGGAACCGGTCGATGCGGCCCGCCACATGCGGGAAGAACGTGTATGCGGCAAACGCTCCGGTCACACCAATCGCGCCAAACAGAACGATCCACAGCCACGGCATGCCAGCCATGAAAAACATCGCCGCCCAGGTCGCGGTCACCAGCATGGTCTGGCCAAGGTCCGGCTGCGCCACCAGCAGCGTCACCACCAGCCCGACCAGCATGATCGCAAACAGATTTCCGGGAATTTCCGGCTGTCTGGCGTGCTCTGCAAACAGCCAGGCGCAGATCACGACAAACGCCGGCTTGAGGAATTCAGATGGCTGCAAAGAAACGCCGGCAAGCGAAATCCAGCGCCGCGAGCCCTTCACCTCAACGCCGATGAACAGCGTCAGCACCATCGCCACGATCATCACCACAAGCATGATCGCCGCCAGCCGTCTGACCTGCCTCTGGTCGAGGAACGATACAGCCAGCATCACGCCGATGGCCGGCAGCATGAACACGATCTGGCGCGTGACAAAATGGAACTCTTCCAGCCCGATGCGCTCGGCCACTGCCGGGCTCGCCGCAAACGACAGCACAATGCCAAGCACCATCAGAGAAAGGAAAGAGGCAAGGAACCAGCGGTCGATTGTCCACCACCAGGTCGATACGGGTCCACGGTCTGTGCGGCTGGTCATTTCAGGCTCCTGAGCGCGGACGCATCACCGGATATACAAAGCGAAAACGAAGGAACTGTTAACCATCCCGCTACCCCTCGCGGTGAAGCATCGCCCGCATCGTTCTTTCTTCTGCACCGCTGCATCACCGCCAATCCTCACGCCCGTTTGAACAGGCAGTTCGAGACGTCAACTTGGCTCGATCCCATCCAGAGCCAGCACCGCGGCGCGGAATGCATCGCCACGGACTTCGAAATTCTTGAACTGGTCGAAACTGGCGCAGGCAGGCGATAGCAACACCACGGCTTCGCCGGCATTGTCGCGCGCTGCATCCGCCGCAGCATGCGCGACCGCCGCGGCAAGCGTCCCTGAGATTTCGTAAGGCACAGCCGTGCCCAGCGTCGCCGAAAATGCCGGTGCAGCCTCGCCAATCAGATAAGCGCGCGCAATGCGCGGAAAGAACGGGCGCAATGACTCTATACCGCCCTCTTTCGCCAGCCCGCCCGCAATCCAGTAGATACGCGGGAAACTCGACAATGCAGGCGCCGCCGCTTCGGCATTGGTCGCCTTCGAATCGTTGACGAACAGTACATTGTCCTTGCGGCCAACCTGCTGCATGCGGTGCACAAGGCCCGGAAAACTGTTGAGGCCAGACTGGATGGCCGGCAAAGACATGCCGACACGCAGGCATGCAGCAATCGCAGCCAGAGCATTCTGGGCATTGTGCTGACCGCGCAGCGAACCGACGCCTTCCAGCGACGCGACACGCGAATATTTGCCGCCCTTGGCCAGCATCAGCGACGAGCCGTCAGCGAAAAAGCCATCGGTCAACGCCAGCCGCTTCGAAATGCGGATCACGTCCTTCCCTGCACGTTCCAGCCGGTCGGCTATCTCGGCGCAGAAAATATCATCAACGGCGACAATCGCCGTCTCGCTGCCCGCCACCAGCCGTTCCTTGATCGACGCATAGTGCTGCATGGTGCCATGCCGGTCGAGGTGATCTGGCGTCAGGTTCAGCAGCACGCCGGCAGTCGGATTGAGCGAGGGCGCAAGGTCGATCTGATAGGACGAACATTCGACGACATAGTGCCGCTGAGGCTCTGGCGGATCGAGCGTCATCACGGCGCGGCCGATATTGCCGCCCATCTGTGTGTCGAGCCCGGCAGAGGCCAGCAGATGCGCCGTCAGCGCCGTTGTGGTCGACTTGCCATTGGTGCCGGTAATCGCGATGAACGGCGACGTTGGCGCCCGCGTCCGGCGCTCGCGTGCAAACAGTTCGACATCGCCGATGATCTCGACGCCCGCGCCCCGCGCCAGATCGACAGTCCAGTGCGGCTTCGGATGCGTCAGCGGCACGCCCGGCGACAGCACAAACGAAACGAATCCTGCCCAATCAACGTCACGCAGATCAGCAACCTTGATGCCTTCGCGACGCGCTCTTGCAACACTGTCGGGGTTGTCGTCCCAGGCGGTTACGTCCGCTCCGCCTTCAACAAGTGCAAGCGCCGTTGCAATGCCCGAGCCGCCAAGACCAAACAGGGCGACACGTTTGCCAGCAAAAGTCGAGGCCGGGATCATCTGAGCTTCAGCGTCGACAGGCCGACCAGCGCCAGGATCACGGCAATGATCCAGAAGCGGATCACAACCTGGCTTTCGGTCCAGCCGAGTTTTTCAAAGTGGTGGTGGATCGGGGCCATCAGAAACACCCGCTTGCCCGTCAGCTTGAAATAGCCGACCTGGATGATGACCGACATCGCTTCCATCACGAACAGGCCGCCGATGATCGCCAGCACGATCTCGTGCTTGGTCGCGACTGCAATCGAGCCGATCAGGCCGCCAAGCGCCAGTGAGCCCGTGTCGCCCATGAAGATGGCCGCCGGCGGCGCATTGAACCAGAGAAAGCCAAGCCCTGCACCGATCACAGCGCCCAGCACGACGGCCAGTTCGCCTGTGCCCGGGGTAAAGTGGATCTGCAAATAGTCGGCAAAAACCGCGTTACCGGCCAGATAGGCGATCACCCCAAACGAAGCTGCCGCAATCATGACAGGCACGATGGCCAACCCATCGAGACCATCGGTCAGGTTCACCGCATTGCCCGCGCCCACCATCACCAGCGCGCCGAACGGTATGAAGAACCAGCCCAGATTGACGATGAAGTCTTTGACGAACGGGAACGTCAGCGACGACGAGAACGGCGCCTGTCCTGCCCGCATGATCGCATAGGTGGCGATACCTGCGACCAGAAATTCGATCGCCAGACGCACCTTGCCCGAAACACCCAGATGCGACTGTTTCGTCACCTTCATGTAGTCGTCATAGAAGCCGATTGCGCCAAACGAGACTGAAACGAACAGCACGACCCAGACGTAGACGCTGGAGAGATTCGCCCACAGCAATGACGAGCCGACAATGCCGGTCATGATGATCAGCCCACCCATGGTCGGCGTGCCGGCCTTCTTGAAATGGGTCTGCGGCCCGTCTGCCCGGATCGGCTGTCCCTTGCCCTGACGAATGCGCAATGAATTGATGATCGAAGGACCAAACATGAATGTCAGCAACGCGGCTGTTATCAGCGCCCCGCCAACGCGGAAGGTGATGTAGCGAAAGACGTTGAACGCCGAAATGTGGTCCGCAAAGGCGGTGAGGTAGATCAGCATGCGGCCTCGTGGGTGGCAGAATTGCTTGTCATGCGCCGGCTTTCGTTTCGCCGTCAGCAGGAAATTTCGTCCGGATCGCCTCGACCAGCCTGGAAAAACCCATGCCGTTCGAGGACTTGATCATCACGGTGTCGCCAGGCTGCAGCGCCGCCAGCAACACAGGATTCAGCGCCTCGGCGTCCGGCAGATGTCCGGCGAGCCGCTCGGGCGGCAAGACAGCAGCCAGCGCCGCCATCTCCGGTCCGCCGAGATAGACCTGATCGATCTTCGTTGGTTCAATCATCGCCGCCAGACTGGCGTGCAGCTTGGCGGAGTGGCTGCCAAGCTCCCGCATGTCGCCGAGCACGGCAATACGGCGGCCCTTGTCAGCCACCGGCGTCTGGTCGAGCAAATCAAGCGCGGCCTTCATCGACGCAGTATTGGCGTTGTAACTCTCGTCGATCAGGGTGATGTTCTTGGCAAGCCGATAGCGTCGGCCACGCCCGCCTTCGGCCTCCAGGTCGCCAAGCGCCACCGCAACGCGGGCGACTTCAGCGCCTGCCAGCTTGGCCGCGCCAAGCACCGCCAATGCGTTCTGGGCGATGTGACGGCCTGGCACGCCAATGCGCGCCACCACCTCGGTATTGCCGATCATCGCTGAAATGGTCGAGTGGTCCGCCGCCGGTGAATATTTCAACAGCCGGAACTCGGCCTTGGCGTTTTCGCCAAACCCGTGAATGTTCTTGATGCCAGCCTCCTTGGCCAGCTTTTCCAGTATCTTGTAGCGCGCATCATCTCTGTTGATCAGCGCGTGGCCGTTCTTTTCGAGCCCCTCAAAAATTTCTGCCTTGGCGCGCGCAATATCGTCAAGACCACGGAAGTGACCGAGATGTGCGGCTGCTATCAAGGTCACAATCGCGACATGCGGCCGGACCATCTTGACCAGCGGGCGGATCTCGTCGGCATGGTTCATGCCGATCTCGAAGATCGCGTATTGCGCGTCGTCAGGCATCCGCGCCAGCGATAGCGGCACGCCCCAGTGATTGTTGAACGATTTGTCCGACGCATGCACCTTGCCGACTGCCGACAGCGTGTGGCGTAGCGCCTCCTTGGTCGTCGTCTTTCCGGCAGAGCCGGTTACCGCGATGATCTTTGCCTTGGACCGGGCGCGTGCAGCCTTCGCCAGCCGGGTCAGCGCCGCCAGCACATCGTCAACAACGATCAGCGGCGTGGTGATCCGCCCCAGCGCCGGCAGCTTGCCTTCAGCCACGACCAGAAGTCCAGCTCCAGCCTTCACGGCCGCCGTCGCAAAATCATGACCGTCGTGAATGTCGCCCTTGATTGCAAAAAACGCCTCGCCAGGCGTCAGCGACCGGCTGTCGATCGAAATGCCGGTAATGCCGGCCGGCAGATTGCCCACTGGACGCCCCGACAAGGCGGCAACCAGATCTTCCGAACGCCACAAATGCTCACTCATGCCCGCGCCTCAAGCGCCGCACGCACTTCCGCGTGGTCCGAGAACGGATGATTGACGCCGCCGATCATCTGACCTTCTTCATGGCCTTTGCCTGCCACGATAAGGCTATCGCCTGCACCAAGCAGGCCAACCGCGTAGCGGATAGCCTCACGGCGGTCGCCGATCTCGATTGCGCCGGGCGCATTGGCCATGATCTCGGCGCGGATAGTCGCGGGCACTTCCGAACGCGGATTGTCGTCGGTGACGATGGTGACGTCGGCCAGCCGCGTTGCAATCCCGCCCATGATCGGCCGCTTGCCTTTGTCGCGATCACCGCCGCAGCCAAATACAACCATCACCTTGCCGGTCGTATAGGGCCGCACTGCCTGCAGCACGTTTTCCAGCGCCTCCGGCTTGTGCGCATAGTCGACATAGACCGGCGCACCGCCATGCGTTGATCCGACGAGCTCCAGCCGGCCAGGCGCGCCCGTGAGCTTTTCCAGCGCAGACATGGTTGTAGCGATGCGCGTGCCTGTCGAAATCGCGATCCCGGCGGCCACCAGCGCATTCGACATCTGGAATTCGCCCGCCAGCGGCAGATCGACTTCAAACAGCTCGCCGCCCGCCAATATCTCGGCGCGCTGGCGGTTGCGCTCATGCTCCAGCCGCTTCAGCGTCAGGAAATTGCCCTTGCGGCCAACGGTCAGAACCTCCAGACCCGCCTTGCGCGCCGCATTTTCGGTCGGCTCAGCCCATGGGTCATCGGAAAAGATCACCGCCGGCGCACCCTTTTTCATCAGCGTATCAAATAGCCTGAGCTTGGCCCGGTGATAGTCTTCCACCGTCGGGTGATAGTCCATGTGGTCGCGGCCAAGATTGGTGAAGCCGGCAGCCGACAGCCTGACGCCATCGAGACGCCGCTGGTCGAGACCGTGCGATGAGGCCTCCATCGCGGCATGCGTCACCCCGCCCGCCGCCAGTTCGGACAGCAATCGGTGCAGCGCCACCGGATCAGGGGTCGTCAGCGTTCCATAGTCGTTGCGGCCAGGCGCCACCACGCCCGTTGTACCGATCGACGCAGCAGCATAGCCGGCCTTTTCCCAAATCTGGCGGATGAACGAGACAACGGACGTCTTGCCGCTGGTGCCGGTCACAGCCGCCATGATCTCGGGCTGGCCGGAATAGATCCGCGCTGCGATCAGTGACAGCGCCCGCCGGGGATCGGCCACCCGCAGCACGGGAATGGATACATCACCCAGAGCGGCATCGGGCGCGGCCACAATGGCGGCCGCGCCACGCGCTGCCGCATCAGCTGCAAACATCGACCCGTCGATCTTGGAACCAGCCAGCGCAACAAAGATCAGGCCTGCCTGGACCGCGCGCGAATCCGCGCTGACGCCGCTTACGTTAACGTCACCGTTTGTGTCGTCTCCAATCGGGAGAATCCCGTTGAAATCCCTGAGTCTCATTGTCCCCCTTGACCGGACCGCCCCCCAGGCTGCCCGCAAGAATCACTGGTATGACACCAGCATCGCACCACTTTCATGGCCGAATTCCGGCTTTACGCCAAGGAATGAGGCTGATCTGCGGATGATACCCGCTACAATCGGTGCTGCATTTATGCCTGCGGTTGCGCCCATACCGGGTTTTTCGGGTTTTGGCTCGTCGATAATCGACAAAACGATGTATTGCGGATCGTCCATCGGGAAGGCGGCGAGGAACGCGTTGAACCGTTTGTCGGTGGAATAGCGTCCGTTGACCACTTTTTCGGCAGTGCCAGTCTTGCCACCGACGCGGTAGCCAGGAACTTCGGCGCGCTTGCCCGACCCCTTTTCGGCATTCAGCCTATAGAGATAGCGCATGTCATTGCTGGTCTTCTCGTTGATGACCTGTTTGCCATTCTCGGAAGCTTCCTTGGCCGTGCGCGGCATCAAGGTCGGGTCAAACAGCTTGCCGCCATTCATCAGCGCCGCCGCCGCCACCGCCGTCTGCAGCGGCGTTGTGGTCATCCCATGACCAAACGAGATCGTAATCGAGTGGACCTTCTTCCAAACTTTTGGTTCAGTCGGTGTTCGCACTTCCGGCAGTTCGATCTTCATTTTGTCAAGCAGGCCCATCCGCTTCAGAAATTCGCGGTGACCCTCGATGCCGACAACATCTGCCTCGCGCGCCGAGCCGATATTTGACGAATAGATGAAGACTTCCGGGACAGTCAGCACCCTGCCCTTGCCGTGAAAGTCGCGGATGGTCTGGCGGCCAATGGTGATCGGCCGCGTCGCATCGAACTTGCTGTTCATGTTGACCTTGCCGGAATCAAGGGCCATCGCCGTCGTGAAGCTCTTGATCGTCGAGCCCATTTCGAACGTGCCAGCGGTCATCCGGTTGAATTTGTCCTTGTCGTGAGCGCCCGCGGCCGTGTTCGGATCAAAGTCCGGCAGCGACGCCATCGCGACGATTTCGCCGGTCTTGGCGTTCAACACCACGGCCCCTGCGGCAATTGCATGATATTTCTGCATGGCTGTCGCCAGTTCATCGCGCACAATATGCTGCACGCGAAGATCAAGCGTCGTCTTCACCGGCGCAAGGTTTGCAGCCGTCGCAAGGCCTGTGGCGCGCAGGTCGGCCAGCCCCTGATTGTCGATCCAGCGTTCAAGCCCGGCAATTCCCTGGTTGTCGATATTGACCAGACCAAGGATATGAGACGCCGTCGGACCGCCCGGATAGAACCGTTTGATTTCGGTGCGGAAGCCGATGCCTGGCAGTCCCAGCGCCATGATCTCGGCCTGTTGGGCCGGGGTCAGCTGTCGCCGCAGCCACACAAAACCGGTACCGCTCTTGAGCTTGTTGAAGGTTGTTTCCGGATCAAGGTCCGGCAGCACGGATGAAAGCAGTTCCAGCGCCTCGTCGGCATCGACGATATTGCGCGGTTCGGCATAGAGCGAAGCTGTCTTGATGTCGGTCGCCAGCACCTCGCCATTACGGTCGACAATGTCCGGACGCGCCGCCAGCACACGTGCGCCAGGCGTTGCGGTGGTCATCGGGTCCTGAATGCCGAGATACACAAGCCGCCCGCCGATCACTCCATAGATGCCGAGAAAGATCGCGGTTGTCATGGCGATGCGCGTCTTGGTGCGGTCGCCATGCGACATCCGGCTGGCATTGACGACGATCGGCGTCTGCCCGGCCGGGACTGCCTTGCGCTTGATGAACCGTGCGATCATTGCACCACTCCACTCGTCGTCATCTTGTCGGTATTGCCGTGCGCCAGCCCCTGCCCCGGCTTGGCGATGATCTCTTCGATCTCGACAGGCCGCGCCGGCAGCTCGTCCGCATTGACGATCTGCCTCGCCTCGAGCGGCGCAAGTTCCAGTTCGTTCTGATAGATCTCGGTCAGCTTCTGCAGCCGCGCCGGCTGGGTCAGCAGGCTCCAGTCCGCCTTGAGGATCGTCAGCGTGTCCTCTTCAAACCGGATCTTTCCTTCGATCTTGCGCACTTCGGCCAGCTGCGCCTCGACCTTGTGCTTGGTCGTGTAGGTAAAGGCGGCGGCCGAGACCATGGCGGCAATGAGGACGATATCTGCTGTACGAAACACGGCACTTACCTTTCAGCAGTCGAAAAAATGTCGGGAAGCTTTGGCAGGCCGAAATCAGCCAGGCTGCCACGGCGCGCGGGCGCCGCCGTACGTGTCGCAGCCCTGAGCTTGGCCGACCGCGCCCGCGGATTGCGCTCGGCTTCTTGCGCCGATGCGGCGGCCACAGCGTCAGGCCGCTCGAACACCGGCACAACCGCCGCCACCTGCGGCAGATGCCGCGATCCGCCACCGGTGCGGCCGGAGCGTTCAGCCAGAAATGTCTTGACGATCCGGTCTTCCAGCGAATGGAACGTCACCACTGCCAGCCGTCCGCCCGGCTTCAGCGCACGTTCTGCGGCCAGCAGCGCCTGAGCCAGTTCGCCCAGTTCGTCATTGACGAAGATGCGAAGCGCCTGAAACACGCGCGTCGCCGGATGAATGCGGTCTTTCGGATTCTTGCCGACCGTCAGTTCGATTGCGTCCGCCAGTTCCAGCGTTCGCTCAAACGGCCGCGTCTCGCGCTTGCGCTCGATCATCCGCGCAATGCGTCCTGCATGCCGCTCTTCGCCCAGCAGGCCAAAAATGCGGGTCAGGTCGCCCGCCTTGAAACTGTTGACCACATCGGCAGCGCTTGGTCCCGCCTGGCCCATGCGCATGTCGAGCGGCCCGTCATGACGGAAGGAAAAGCCGCGCTCGCCCTGATCGATCTGCATCGACGAGACGCCGATATCGAGCACCACCGCGTCAACAAGACCGTCCGCATAGGCGTCAAGTTCCGAGAACGGGCCATGCACCAGCTCAAGCCGCCCGCCAGAAGCAGCAACCATCGCCTGCCCGGCAGCTATCGCGTCAGGGTCGCGGTCGATGCCGATGACATCGGCTCCGGCCTCCAGAAACGCGCGTGTATAGCCGCCTGCCCCAAAGGTGCCGTCAACAATCCGCATGCCGGGTTTTGGCGACACCGCCGCCAGCACTTCATCCAGAAGCACCGGAATGTGGCGGGCAGGTCCGCCACCGGCATCAATGTCGCCGGCGCCCGCCATCATTCCGGAATTCCTTGCGTCGGCCGCAGCGCTGCCGCTTTTCGAAACGCCAGCATTCGCTGGCGCACATCGGCCATGTAGCGGTTCATCGCGTCCGGTTCCCAGATCTGGAAAAACTGGCCGCGGCCCAGAAACCCGACCTCGTTCGTCAGGCCGGTAAACTCGCGTATCTGCTCGGTGATCGTAATCCGCCCGTCCCCGTCCAGCCTCAAAAACATTCCGTCGCCATGCAGATAGGCGCTCATGTCGTCCGCCGTCTGCAGAAACGGATCTTGCACCGCCAGCCGCCGCTCGTAGAGGTCGAGCAGGTCCGGCCCTCCGACATTGAGCGCAGGCTCTTCCAGCGCCCTCAGCGCATAGAGATCCTGATACCCCCGTTTTGCCGCCAGATTCCGGAACGGTCCGGGCACGGAAACCCGTCCTTTCGCGTCTACCCGGTTCACTGAACTCGACAGAAAACGGTCCATCAAACGCCAGACCCGATACGCCTCTCACAACAGCCCCACCGGCATGTTCACGCCGAAACTCAACCCTCAGGCCAACGCCGGAACGCACCGCGCCGTTGCGAGCGGCCTCACCGGCCCCTCCTGCGCAACACGCGATACCCGCGACCAGCACCAGATCCTGATTGAGCTCATGGGATAACATGGGACATTATGGGCGTCAAAGGGAAAGGGTCACACATTGCGGGTTTTCTGGTCTCCAACTGACGGCCGTTTTCCCCTCGCTTCCTTTATCGGCCATTAAGGCTAACGAAGTGTTTAGGACGCAGTTGTCCCGTTGCAGTGCGGTTCCTGCCCATCTACCGTCGCAAGAAATTTGCCAGCGTCCGCAACAATGATGTTCAGCTTCAAACTCTCGGCCCTTCCCCTCGCCGTATCCCTGGCAATGACCATGGCGGCGCGGGCCGACGTCACCGTGCTGGAAGACAAGATCATCTGGTATGACGTTAACGGCACAACACTCCCGGAACTTCGCAAAAGCATGGACGCCAACACGCCGGTGAAGGGCTTTGACGCCGAAGCCAAATGGTGGGTCGACTGGCGCTATCGCTGGAACCAGCAGGGTCAGACCTGCACATTGAGCAATGTCAACGTGACGCTTCGAGTAGAGACGAGCTTCCCCCGTCTCGCATCAGAAAACGGCGTACCAGCCGATACGTTGCAGAAATGGTGGGCCTATAGCGCACTCCTGATGGCGCACGAGCGCACCCACGCCCGCCATGGCGCCCAGGCCGCTGAAGACATCTATCGGATGCTCAGCACCTTTACGATCAAAGGGTCCTGCGATGAGATAGAAGACAAGGCCAATGAAGCCGCCACAAAGCTGATCCATAAGGCCAACCGCGCCGATGAAGATTATGACAAGCGCACAGACCACGGCGCGGCTGAAGGCGTAGTGCTGGAATAGGTCTGCAGACAGCCACACTACCGCAGATGTTTGAATCATTTTGGCAGCGCCATGATTCAAATTCGCAGCCGTTCCGTGCAACAGCTTGAAATCTACGAGTTTGTTTTGAAACCGTCAGGCTGAGGCGAAAATGGTGATTTTCGAGCATCGGAGCGGAGCGTATATGAAATACGTGAGCACCGAAGCGCAGAAAAGAGCCATTTGCAGGCTAGAGCGCCGCGCGT
The DNA here is from genome assembly GCA_036742015.1 of Mesorhizobium sp. Lineage (GTDB taxonomy): Bacteria > Pseudomonadota > Alphaproteobacteria > Rhizobiales > Rhizobiaceae > Mesorhizobium_A. The sequence continues at coordinate 19,282 of DAINRF010000054.1, forward strand.
CCAATTGGACGCGCAAAGGACGCTCTAACACATTGATTCTGCTGCATCGTGCTTTTGAAAATCGATTCCGATTTTCAAAAGCACGATGCAGGACCCTCACGGGAATCAAAACGGGCTCTAAAGTGCCAGCCGGTCTGTAAGCCGGGTTCTGTATGGCCCTTCGCCCTTGCGGGCCAAAGACGTGGTGGCCATTCATCTGCGGCCCGCATTGCTGCGCACCTGATGCAACCTACCCGGATGACTGGGCCGGAAATCGCCTGAGGGTTTCCCCTC
>DAINRF010000055.1:0-19498 GCA_036742015.1 Mesorhizobium sp.
AAGCATGGTGGAGGGGGCGTAGTCGGGAAGGTTATCCCTCCCAGCTCGCTTCGCGGCCCCCCGCAAGGGGGAGGGGAAGCCGCCCCTCACCCCTTCACCCGCGCATTGCCCGGATCATACAGCGGCCCGAGATGCAGTTTTGCGGGTGTGGCTTCAGTCGCCACGACAAGCTCATAGGTGCCTGAGGTGAGAAACTCGTCGCTCACGCCATCGGCGTTGCGCACATAGCCGTAGCCGATGGGCAGGCCGACGGTGTAGCCAAAGCCGCCGGACGAGAGATAGCCGACGGCCTGTCCGTTCCGCAGGATGGTCTCGCGCCCGACGAGGACGATTGTGGGGTCGTCAGCGGTCAGGCAGACGAGGCGTTTGGTGAGCGGTTTGCCGCCGACGGCTTGCAGCGCGGTGCGGCCCAAAAAATCGCGATTGGATTTGAGCTTGACCGCCCAGCCAAGCCCGGCTTCGAAAGGCGTGTCGTTGGGCGTGATGTCGGACCCCCAGGCGCGGTAGCCCTTTTCGAGCCGCAGAGATTCAATCGCGCGATAGCCGGTGGGTTTGATCCCGAACGGCGCACCAGTTTTCATCAAGGCGTCGAACACGTCGCCGGTGGCGTTGATGGGAACATGCAGCTCCCAGCCGAGTTCGCCGACATAGGTGATGCGCAGGGCACGGACCTTGTGCTCGGCGATAGTGATCTCCCGCACATGGCCGAACGGAAAGGCGGCATTGGAGACGTCCGCATCGGTGACGGCGGCGAGCACGTCGCGGGCGCGCGGCCCCATCAAGGACAACGTGCCGAATTGCTCGGTGACGTCGGTCAGCGAAACATCCAAATCGGAAGCAATATGGTCCTTGATCCAGCCGAAATCATGGGTGCGGAAGCCGGTGCCAGTGACGATATAGAACCGGTCTTTTGCGAGCCGCGCCACGGTCAGGTCAGCCTCGATGCCGCCGCGCGAATTGAGCAATTGCGTATAGGTCAGCCGTCCGGCGGGTTTGGAAACGTCGTTGGCGCAAATAAAGTCGAGCGCACGTTCTGCGTCCGGGCCGGTCACTTCATATTTGGCGAAGGACGATTGGTCGAATACGCCGACCGCCTCGCGCACCAGACGGTGTTCGTCGCCGACCGCCTCGAACCAGTTCTGCCGCCCCATCGAATAGATGTCGCGCGCCTCGTCCTGGGGCCTCGCAAACCAGTTTGGCCGTTCCCAGCCAAGTTTTGAGCCAAAGACGGCGCGGTGGGATTGGAGACGTTCGTAGAGGGGCGAGACGATGCGTGGCCGCCCGCTTTGATATTCCTCATGCGGGAAGGCGACCGTGTAATGTTTTCCATAGGCTTCGAGCGTTCGGTCGCGCACCCAGTCGCGGTCGCGGTGCATGTCCGAAAAGCGGCGGATGTCGACCACCCAGAGATCGAGTGGCGCTTCGCCACGGACGGCCCATTCAGCCAGCACCCAGCCAGCCCCGCCGCCCGACGCAATGCCGAACGCGTTGAAGCCGGCGCCGACAAACATGTTGGCGCAGCCGGGCGCGACGCCGAGGATAAAATTGCCGTCGGGCGTAAAGCTTTCGGGACCGTTGATCATCTGCTTGACGCCGACGTCAGCGAGAGCAGGAATGCGTTCGATGGCTTGCGCCATATGCTGCTCGAAATGGTCGTAATCATCGTCGAACAGACGGAACTGCCAGTCGTTCGGAACGTCGCCTGTCATCCACGCCTGAGGGTTCGGCTCATAGCCGCCAAAGACAAGGCCGCCGACCTCTTCCTTGAAATAGGTCAGCCGGTCGGGATCGCGGATGGTCGGGGCGTCAGTCGCGAGGCCGGGGATCTTTTCGGTGATGATGTATTGGTGTTTGACTGGCTGCAGCGGCACATTGATATTCGCCATTTGACCGACCTGCCGCGCCCATTGGCCGGCGCAGTTGACGATTTTTTCGCAGGCTATGTCGCCGTGATCGGTCTTGACCGCGACGATGCGGTCGCCCGCCATCTCAAAGCCGGTGACGCGGACATTTTCGATCAGTTTGGCGCCGTGCATGCGTGCGCCCTTGGCGAGCGACTGGGTGATATCGGAGGGGCTGGCCTGTCCGTCGGTCGGCAGCCAGGACGCGCCGACGAGATCCGACACGTCCATCAGCGGGAACATCGCCCTGGTCTCGGTAGGCGACAGCAGATGCATCTCCATGCCAAAACTGCGCGCGGTGGTGGCGGTGCGTTTGAACTCGGTCCAGCGATCCTGATTGGTGGCGAGACGCAGGCAGCCCGACATCTTCCACCCGGTAGCAAGCCCGGTCTCGGCCTCAAGTCCCTTGTAGAGCTCGACCGAATATTTCAGCACCCGCGTGATTGAGGCCGACGAACGCAACTGACCAACGAGACCGGCGGCGTGCCAGGTGGAGCCGGATGTGATCTGGCCCATTTCAAGCAGAACGACATCGACCTTGTGGTCACGCGCCAGATGATAGGCGGTGGAGCAGCCGATGATACCACCGCCGATGACGACGATCTGTGCGTGCGAGGGCAGGGTCATGCAGGGTTTCCGTAGATTGAGCGGTAGGCGTCCAGCGCCGCGTCCAGCCGGGTGAGGTTTTCAGCGGTATAGGCGGCGTAGTCGGCGCCGGGTGCGTCGAGATAGAGTTCCGACACCATCGACCACATGGTCTCGCGCAGCAGCGAGGCGACACCCATGGCGGCATGCGCCCGGATGATTTCGGGCGCGGGCGATGCGCCGAAATAGTCGGCCAGCAGCGCCGATGATTGTTTTGCGCTGAACCCGGCATTGGAGGAAACGCCGGCGAGATCGAACATGGCAGTGGAGAAGCCGGCATATTCGAAGTCGATCAGCCAGAGCTGGTCGCCATCGTCGAGAAAATTGGCCGGAAGCAGGTCGTTGTGGCCGAAGACGATCGGCAGCGCGGTCTGTGTGGCTTCGAGTTCGTCGGCAAGCTGCATGAATTGCGGCACCCGGTCGACCATCCGGCTGTGGCCGGCATGCAGCGTGCGGCCATAGTCGCGGATGACGTGAAACGCCCAGAACATGAAGCCGGGGCCGGAGACAAAACGGCTCATGGTTTCGTGGAACAGGCGCATCAGTCTGGCGACACGGCGGCTGTTGGCGCGCACGTCCGCCGCGTCATAGGTTTTTGCCCCAAGATATTGGGTAACGAGAACGCCGGGCGCGGCATATTCGACCCGCGGTGCAAAGCCTGCCTCATATGCGGCGATGGCTGTCATCGCCTCGCGCCCGCGCGACACATGATGGAAGGGAAAGTCGACGCCAAAGCGCACGACATGGCGGCCGTCAGTGTCGGTGACGAGGTAGTTGGCGTTGGACAGGCCACCGGGCAGCGGCGTGATGTCGATCGGGCCGGACCAGCAGGGCAGGGCGCGGATCCGGTCCTCGATGCTCGTCATGTCCGTCCTCCTGCCAGTCCCCGGAAAGGGTATCTTGGTCGAGATGACGGCGCTGTCAACGCACTGTTATTGCGCGCTGATTGCCTTGACGATTGTTGCCATATTGTGGCGCACAAGGTCGACATAGGCCGGCGCAGGGCCGTTAGGTTCAGTAAGCGCGTCGGAATAAAGCGTGCCGCCAAGCGGCAGGCCGGTTTCGCGCGCGATCTGTTCGACCAGTTTTGGGTTGGCGATGTTTTCGACAAAGATGGCGGCGGCCTTGTCCTCGCGTGCCTGGTCGATGAGTTTGGCGACGTCCGCAGCCGACGGCGCAGCGTGGGTGGCGACGCCTTCGGCGGCGTGGAAGGCGATGCCGTAGGCCTGGCCGAAATAGGCGAAAGCGTCGTGCGAGGTGATGACAGAGCGGCGGTCTGCCGGCACGGCGGCGATTTCGGCTTTCATCGCCGTGTCGAGTTCATGCAGGGACTGGATGTAGCGCGCTGCATTGGCCTTGTAGGCCGCGCAGCCGGCGGCGTCGGCGTCGCAGAACGCCTTGGCGATATTGCCAATATAGATGACCGCATTGGCAGGCGACTGGAAGGCGTGCGGGTCGTGCTCGTCGTTGCCGTGGGCATGGCCGGCTTCATGTTCGTGCTCGCCTGCTTCGAGCAGGGTGACGCCGTCGATGAGGTTGGTGATGGCAATCTTGTTGCCGCTGGCCTCGACAAGGCGGGGCAGAAAACCTTCGAAATGCGCACCATTGGCGAGGATAACCTTTGCGCTGGAAAGCGCAGCGGCGTCCTGCGGTTTCGGCTCATAGGAATGGACGTCGCTGTCGGGTCCGACGAGAACGTTCAAGGTGATGCGGCCGCCGCCGACCTGCTGCGCGAAATCGCCGATGATCGAGAACGAGGCGACAACGTCCAGTCTGTCCTGCGCGGCGGCTGGCAAGGCGAACGGGAGGGACGCCACGGCAAGCGTGGCGAGAATGCTACGGGTCATGATGAGCTCCTGCTGGACAGGCGGTGCGGTGGCGGTGCGGCCGGAGCCGTGTCATCAGGACGCCGCGAGGCGCGGCGGCGAGCGAAATCAGATAGGCGAGCCCGGCGCAGAGCACGATGGCCGGGCCGGACGGCGACGCGGTGTGGAACGAGACCAGCAGGCCGCTCGCGCTGGAGACGATGCCGATGGCGACGGCGATTGCCATCATCGGGACGAGCCGGTTGGTCCAGAAGCGGGCGGCAGCGGCGGGCAGGATCATCAGCCCGACGCACAGCAGGGTGCCGAGCGCCTGAAACCCGCCAACCAGATTGAGAACGACAAGGCCAAGGAAGACGAAGTGGGCGGCTCCGCCCGGCCCGCCGACCGAGCGCAGGAACAGCGGGTCGAGACATTCGGCGACGAGCGCCCGCCAGAACACGAACATCAAAATGGCGGTGGCGGCGAGGTTGACCGCCAGCAGGGTCAGCGCCGCATTGTCGAGCGACAGGACCGAGCCGAACAGAACCTGCATCAGGTCGACCGGCGAGCCGCGCAGCGAGATGATGGTGACGCCGGCGGCAAGCGAGATGAGGTAGAAGGCGGCCATCGACGCGTCTTCGCGCTGGGCGGTGTAGCGCGACACGGCGCCGGCCCCGGTCGCCACGAGCGCGCCGGCGATGAGGCCGCCGATTGTCATGGGAACGATGTCGAGCCCGTAGAGCAGGAAGCCGACGGCAACGCCCGGCAGCACTGCATGCGCCATCGCGTCGCCTGCCAGGCTCATGCGCCGCAGCATAAGAAAAACGCCGACCGGGCAGGACGACAGCGCCAGCAGCACCAGCCCTCCAAGCGCCCGCTGCATGAAGCTGTATTGCACAAACGGCTCGATCAGGATGGCGTAGAGGCTCATGCCGCTGCCCCGTGGCGATGGTCGTGCCCATGGTGGTCATGATCGTGGTGGTCGTGCCCGCCATGGTGATGATGATCGTGGCCGGACGAAGGTTCGCACCAGGGTGCGTCGTCGCGCCAGGCTTCGGAAAAATGACTGGCCTGACGCAGATTGGCCTCGGTCAGCACCTCGGCAGTCGGTCCCCATGCAATGGCGCGGCGGGCCAGAAGCAGGGTTTGCGGGAAGACGGCGCGGACAAGCTCGAGATCATGTGCGACGACGACAACGGTGCGGCCCTCGCCATGCCAGTGGCGGATCAGGCCGAGCAGGTCGGCGACGGTCTTGGCGTCGACATGATTGAACGGTTCGTCGAGTAGGATGAGGTCGGCGTCCTGCACGATGACGCGCGCAAACAGCGCGCGTTGCATCTGGCCGCCGGAAAGCGTGTCGAGATCCCGATCCTCAAAACCGGTCAGGCCAACAGCCTCGATGGCTGCGGCCACCTTTGCCTTGTCGCCGGTAGAAATGCGGCCAAACAGGCCGCGCCGCTGCCACAGGCCAAGCGACACAAGATCGCGCACCTGGGCAGGAAAATGCAGGTCGATCTCCGACCGCTGGGCGAGGAACGCAACGCGCTTGCCGGGCGCGATGGCCAGCTTGCCTGACAGGGGAGACAGGATGCCGGCGATGCCCTTCAGCAACGTCGACTTGCCGGAGCCATTGGCGCCGATGATGGCGGTGAGCGAACCTGCGGCGAACTCGCCCGACAGGTGGTGCACGGCGGCGTGGCTGGCATAGCCAAGCGTCAGGTCGGAAAATGTCACGCAGGCGTCGGCCATCGATCCCTCTCAGGTGCGGAGGGATATGTTATGTTATTACATTCGTCAATTGGATTCGAAGTCCTCGATGACGCTGTCGATGTCGCGTGCGCCATGAAGAATGCGTTCGATGCGAATCCTCTGGCTGTCGGCTGTGTAGAAAATGACGTATTTCCAGACCAGAACAGATCGCAATTGCGCGTGCAATTCCGGCCTTTGCCGTCCAGACAATGGTGTGTCTGCAAGCAGGCTGCATCGCTTCCTGACAGCCGACCTTCCCGGGCGCGCCGCTGCCGGACTATCGCTGGCGATGAAGTCGCCGATGTCCTTCAGGTCCTGCCGGGCGGCGGGCGAGAATGTGACCGACGGCATCAGTCGCGTCCGTGGTCTGAATACCGTTCCTCGAGTTCAGAAAAGACAGAATCAGCTGGAATTCCCGGGCCGCTATCAACGCCAACAAGAATGGATGCTCGCAAAGCCTCCAGTTTTGCCTGCTGCTGCATTTCACGCGCTTCAAGCAGGCGGAGGCCGTCGCGGATCACCTCGCTTGCGCTGGCGTAACGGCCGCTGGTGACCAGTGATTTCACAAGGTCTTCGTATCTGCTGCCAATAGTGTAGCTCGACGCCATCCCTGAGCCTCCTGCCATAACTCGAATATCATTTAATGATACTTTTCGCCAGAACCAAGAGACAGGACTGATGCCCGATCACACCCGGATGCCGATTTCGGTAAAGCCTTCGGTGCCAAACACCTTCATGTAGCGTTTGATCTCGCTCTTCTTGCCTGTGGCTTTCAGAGGATTGTCAGAGAGCTTGACCGCCGGGCGGCCATTGGCCTCGACCACCTTGCAGACCAGCGAAATGGCGTTGAGGCCGCCGATATCGGTCGGCGCGCAGCCTTCGAAATCATTGGTCAGGTTGGTGCCCCAGCCAAAGGCCATGCGCACCTTGCCGGTAAAATGGTGATAGGCGGAAATGATCGTGTCGACGTCGAGCCCGTCAGAGAAGATCAACAGCTTCTCGCGCGGGTCGCGGCCCTTTTGCTTCCACCATTCGATGATGCGTTCGCCGCCCTCGATGGCAGGCGCGCTGTCGGGGCGGAAGCCGGTCCAGTCGGCGACCCAGTCCGGCGCATCGCGCAGGAAGGCGGCGGTTCCAAACGCGTCGGGCAGCACGATCAGCAGGTTGCCGCCGTAATATTTCTGCCAGTCGCGCAGCACCTGATAGGGCGCCTTGTGCAGCTCCTCGTCGGTGTTGGCGAGCGCTGCCAGCACCATTGGCAATTCGTGCGCATTGGTGCCCAGCGCTTCGAGGTCGGTGTCCATGGCAAGCTTGACATTACTGGTGCCGGTGAACGCATCGCTCAAACCTTCCTTGAGCGCCTCGACGCACCAGCGCTGCCACAGGAACGAGTGGCGGCGGCGAGTGCCAAAATCGGAAATGCGCAGGTCAGGCAGCTCGCGCAGCCGCTCGACCTTGTCCCAGAGCTTTGCCTTGGCCCGCGCATAGAGCACGTCGAGCGAGAACGGCCCGAGGGTTTTCATCGCCGCGCGCGAGCGCAATTCGTTGATGATGGTCAGCGCCGGAATTTCCCACATCGACGTTTCCATCCAGCGCCCGTGGAAGGTGAGTTCAAATTGGCCATCCTTGCGCGCCAGTTCATATTCAGGCAGCTGAAAGTCCTTCAGCCAGTCGAGAAATTCCGGCTGGAAAATCTGCTTTCGGCCATAAAACGAGTTACCGGCCAACCAGATCATCTCCTTCTTGGAGAAGCGGACGGTGCGCGCGTGGTCGAGCTGCTCGCGCAATTCGTCAATGTCGATCTCCTCGGCAAGGCGGTATTTGGTAGCGCGGTTGATCAGCTGGAATGTCGCGTCAACCTTTGGATAGACGCCCCAAATCATCTGCAGCATCAGCAATTTGTAAAAGTCGGTGTCGAGCAGCGAGCGCACGATCGGGTCGAGCTTCCAAGTGTGGTCATAGACCCGCTGGGCGATGTCGGTTCTGCTGGGCATGCTGTCGGGCTCCGGACGTCGGACGCATTCCTAGCGCGAAAATGTCCGGGACGGAAAGCGGCGGGGAAATATTGTCGTTGCGCCAGAGGCGCATCGCGCTGCTTGCGCAGATTGCCCGTCTCGGGTCTATGGACGGTCATGCGCATGCTGACCCGACTGCCGGTTCTGTTGTCGATTGTCGCCCTGGTGGCGGCTCCCAACAGGGCGCTTGCGCATGCGTCCGACAGGGGCTTTGTGCTGCTGCTGCCGACCGGGCACTACATCATTGGCGGGGCGGTAGCTGTTGCTGTGAGTTTTCTGGCGCTGGTGGCGCTGAAACCGGACGCGCTGGCTGGACTGGCGGCGCGGAGGCTGCCGCTGTTTCGCCTCGGATTCGATCCGAGGCCTGTCACCAGCGCGCTGTCGTTTCTGGCGCTTCTTGTGCTGGTGGCGACCGGGCTGATTGGCAGCCGTGATCCACTGTCGAATCCGCTGCCATTGACGATCTGGACGCTGTTCTGGGTCGGCTTGACGCTTGCATGTGGCGTGTTTGGCAATCTCTTCCGGCTGGTTGATCCCTGGTATGCTGTGATGCGGCTGATTGGGGGCGCGGGCAGGCAGGCCGCAGACGCGCGAATGGATCGCATGTCCTACCTCCCTGCCATCGTCCAGTTTGCCGCCTTCGCATGGTTCGAATTGGTCTATCCCGCACCCGATGATCCTTACCGGCTTGCGATTGTCGTGTCGGCCTATTGGTTCATCAATCTTGCAGCCATGCTGATCGTCGGGCATGGGCGCTGGTCCCGGACCGGAGAGTGCTTTTCGGTGTTTTTCCGGATCATTTCGCAGCTCTCGGTCATCGATGCACGGCGTGACGGCGGCGGGTTCCGTCTGTCCTTGTGCTTGCCGGGCGCACGATTGCTGAAGGCGCCGCCATTGCCGATGACCGGCGTGGCCTTTCTTTTGATGGCCCTGGCGTCGGTGTCGTTTGACGGGTTGATGCGCACCTTCTGGTGGCTGGGCAGGATCGGTGTCAATCCGCTGGAGTTTCCGGGACGGTCAGTGGTGATGGCTGAAAACACGGCAGGCCTGTTCCTCGCCGCCGCCACCCTGACTGGTGCTTTTCTCATATGTGTCTGGTCAGGCGAAAAACTGTCTGGCGGCACAGCCGGATTTCGCCGCGCAGCGGGGCTGCTGGTCTGGTCAATCGCGCCGATTGCGCTTGCTTATCACTTCGCCCACTACCTGACTGCGCTGCTGGTCAACGGCCAATATGCACTGGTTGCGATCTCTGATCCGTTCGCGCGTGGCTGGAACCTGTTTGGCACCGCAGATCTTCATGTTTCGGCCGGGGTTGTGATGGGGCCGGATTCAGCCTGGGTGCTGTGGAACCTTCAGGCAGGCGCCATCGTGCTGGGCCATGTGCTGGCGGTGGTGGTGGCGCATGCGCTGGCCGCGCGGCTTCATGACGATCCGCGTGCGGCGATGCGAAGCCAGATCCCGCTGACAGTTCTGATGGTCGGATACACGGTTCTCGGGCTATGGCTGCTGTCGACGCCGACCGGCGCATGAAATCCGTTTCCATCCGGGCCTGAAGAGCTTAGTGTCCGGCAACCATTTTCAAACATAGGGGAACCGCCATGTCCGATACCTCCAGGACGATCAGCTTCCTGAGAAAATCCGTCAGCCGCCGGTCGGCGTTGAAGGGGCTGGCGGCGACGTCTGCCGTGATGGCCGGACCGGGCTTTGTGCGTTATGCGCAGGCGCAGTCCTCGGCCCCGGTCAAGATCGGTTTCCAGGCCCACCGCACCGGCATCGGCGCATCCTATGGCCGCTGGTATGAACGCACGACCGCAGCTGCGGCCAAGGCGATCAACGATGCCGGCGGCATCAATGGCCGTCCGATCGAGATCATCACCGAAGACGACGGCACGGACGCCAAGCGCGGCCCCGAAGTGGTGGAAAAGCTGGCCACCCAGCACAAGGTCGATGTCGTCTATGGAACGCTGTTCAGCCATGTTGTCGCCGCGTCGGCGCCGGTCGCTGGCGAACTCAAGGTTCCGTATTATGTCGTGTCGGAAGGCCATCACGTGGCCTCGACAAAGCTCAACCGCTATGTGTTTCAACCGGGCATCACCGATGTGAAGAGCCAGATCCAGTCGACAGCGCCGTGGATTGCGGCCAATGCCGGCAAGAAGGTGACGCAGATTTTCCCTGACTATGCCTTTGGCTACGATCACCGCGATTACCTGCCTCCTGCGCTCAAGGCTCAAGGCGCTGAGGTCATCAAGCAGATTGCGATCCCGCCGACGGAAACCTCCTTCACCAAATACTTTCCGCAGATCCCCGCCGACACGGATGTCATCTATCATGTGATGATCGGTCCGGCGGTGCTGACTTTTGTCAAGGAAATGGGCGAGTTCTTCGGGTCAGGCGGCCCGCAGCTGTTTGGCTTCATCGACTCGCTCGAAGCCGTCGACATCAATTCGCCGGGCCTGGAATTCCTCGATGGCAGCCATTTCTGGGAAGGCGCGCCGCGCTATGCCCAGCCCAACGACAGCGACGCCATGAAGGCCTATCGCGCCGCCGTTGGCATCGACGACAATGGCGCGTCGGTCAACGACGCCAAGGATGTCTCGACCGCCGCCCACATGTTCGGCTGCTGGGAAACGCTCTACGTCATCAAGCAGGCGATGGAAGCTGCCGGCTATCAGGGGCCGCAGGACCGCGCCAAGCTGGTGGAGGCGACCGAAGCGCTGACCGATTTTGCCGCAGGACCGGAGCACCCGCAGGGCGCAAAGACCTTCAATGGCAAGATCCATCAATGCTTTGGGTCGCAGAACATCTCCAAAGTCGAGGGCGGCAGGCTTAATGTCGTGCACACGACCTCGATCGAGGATGGGCTGTATGAGCCGGAGGGCGATTACACGACCCAGCCGCTGTGAGTTCGGATGAGAGTAGTTGTAAATAGCGGGTTTCAACTCGTCTGATCCGGACCGGTTTGTTGGCCGAGAGGGCGCGCTGAGCGCTTGATTGATACTGACGACGTATATACGTTGTCTGTATCTTTTTGCTGGAGATCGGCCATGGCCAAGGAAGCCGTGTTCACGATGAAACTGGAACCGGAACTGCGCGACGCCTTCATGAAGGCTGCTGCTGCTGCTGACCGGCCCGCCTCGCAGATCGTGCGCGAGATGATGCGCGATTACGTCGCCCAGGACCGGCAATATGTCGCCTGGTTGCAGAAGAAGGTGGACAAGGCGCGTGCCGACATCGCGGCGGGCCGGGTCCACAGCCATGAAGACGTCCAGGCCGAGATGGATCGCCGGATAGCTGCGCTTGAACGCAAAGGCCGAGAGGCTGCCGAGTGAGGCTGGTCTGGACGACCGCCGCTAAAAACGATCTCGGCGGCATCATCGAATACATCTGGTTTGACAACCCACCCGCAGCAAAGCGAATAAGGAGCCGTATCGAAGCGACTGCTGAGCATCTGGCTGGGCAGCCGCACATGGGACGGACCGGAGCAATTGTGGGAACGCGCGAGGCCATCCCTCACCCGAGCGACAAGATCGTCTATCAAGTGACGGAAGACGCCGTCACGATCCTGCGAGTCATCCACACCGCGCGCCAATGGCCGCCGGAGGCCGACAGCGCCGATGAGGACGATAGCTGATGTCCTTCGGTCCGCACCTTCTTCTCGCCTCGCTTGAAGGCCTGGTCATGGCGGCGGTGCTGGCGCTAATGGCGCTTGGCCTGTCGCTGGTGTTTGGCGTCATGCGCATCGTCAATGTGGCGCATGGCGAGTTCTTCATGCTGGGCGCGGTGCTGGCCTGGTTTTTCTCGACGATGGTCAGCGGCAATCCGGCGCTGGGTTTCCTGCTGGCGCTGGCGCTGAGCCCGCTTGTTGTGGGTGCGATTGCCTTTGCGTCTGAACGGCTGGTGCTGCGGCGGCTGAACTACAATCCCGAGGCGACAATCGTCGCCACGATCGGTCTGCTCTACATCTTGCAGCAGGCGGCCCTGACCTTTTTCGGGCCAGACGCGCGGCCGGTGCCGCCGCCGTTCAACTATCGCGTTCTGCTGCCCTGGTTCGGATATTCCGGCTACAAGCTGGCGGTGATCGGCGCATCGCTGGTTCTGCTGGCCGGCACATGGCTGGTGCTGACGCGCACCCGCATCGGTCTGGTGATGCGCGCGACGCAGTATGACAGCGAGACGGCGCAGGCGTTCGGCATTCCGGTCGACCGGGTCTATGCGGGCGTGTTTGCGCTCGGGGCCATGCTGGCGGCGGTGGCTGCTGTGCTGATCGTGCCGATCCAGCAGGCGCATTACCTGATGGGTGGCGACCCGCTGCTGCTGTCATTCATCGTCGTCATCATCGGCGGGCTGGGTTCGCTGCGCGGCACGCTGGTGGCCGCGCTCATCATCGGCCTGTCTGACGGTATTATCTCGATGTTCTTTTCGCCGACGCTGGCAAAGATGCTGGCGACGCTGCTGGTTGCGATGGTGCTGGTGTTCCGCCCGCAGGGCCTGTTCGGGGCGGCGGCGCGATGAACGGATCAAACCGCGCCATTCCGGTCTGGACGCTGCACATCGCAGTGATTGCTGCACTTTGGGCGGCGCAATATGTACTGCCCGACTACCATCACGGCATCATCGCGCGCGTCATGGTGCTGGCCTGTTTTGCGATGGGCTACAACATCCTGTTTGGCTATGCCGGCCTACTGTCGCTCGGCCACGCGATGTTCTTCGCTGCCGGGCTCTATGGGGCGGGTTTGCCGATCTATCATTTCGGCTGGCACGTGGTGCCATCGTTTGCGTTCGGCATTGGATGCGGCGCGCTGCTGGCGCTGGTGATCGGTCTGCTGGCGCTGCGCACGACGGGCGTCGCTTTTATGATCGTGACGCTGATGTTTGCGCAGGTCGGCTACCTGATGACATTGTGGCTGGGCGAGTGGACACGCGGCGACGAGGGTCTGACCCTGTCGCATTCCGAGCGCATCATCGAGAGCGCCTCGGTCTTCATCGACCTGACGAACCGCGACACGCGGTACGGCGCGGCCTGGCTGCTGCTGTCGGTCGTGCTGCTGATCACGGTGGTGATCGCGCGTTCGCCTTTTGGCCGTGTGCTGGTGGCGATCCGGGAGAACGAGGAGCGCACCCGCATGCTCGGGTTCAACACATACGCCAACAAGCTGTCGGCGATGGTGATTTCGGGCGCGATTTCGGCGGCGGCTGGGGCAGCCTATGTGCTGCTGTTTGGCTATATGGGCGCGACGTTTGCCGCCATACAATATTCGATCCTGCCGTTGCTGTGGGTGTTGCTGGGGGGCGCAGCGACGACGCTCGGGCCGCTGCTCGGCACGTTGCTGATGTTTTATCTGGCGGAACTGTCGAACGATGCGCTGAACGCCTGGTTTCCGGGCGCAAACCTGAGCCAGATCGGCATAGTCGGCGCGGCGCTGGTGCTGCTGGTGCTGTTTTTCCCGAAAGGCATTTTGGGGACGATACGTGAGAGGTGGCTGAAATGGCTGCCGTGAAACCATTGCTGACGACGCGCAACCTGTCCCGTTCGTTCGGCGGGCTGAAGGCGGTCGACAATGTCGATCTCGATGTGATGCCGGGTGAAATCCGCGCCATCATTGGCCCGAACGGCGCGGGCAAGACCACGCTGGTCAGCCTGATCTGCGGGCGGATCGAGCCGAGTTCCGGGCAGATCAATTTTGAAGGGCGCGACATCACCCGCATGCCTGCACATAAGCGCGTCGGTCTGGGCATCGCCTACACGTTCCAGATCACCTCGATCTATCCGAACCTGAGCGTGTTCGACAATGTGGCGCTGCCGGTGCAGCGCATGAGCCATGCGCGCGTCTCGTCGCGCGGACTGGACGCCAGCGTCATGCACGCGCTGGAACGGGTCGGACTGGCGGACGAAGCCGGCAAGACAGCCGGCACGCTGGCCTATGGCCATCAACGCCTGCTTGAGGTGGCGATGGGCCTGTCGCTGGAGCCAAACCTGCTGATCCTGGATGAGCCGACGCAGGGCCTCTCGGACGGCGAGATCGAGAATTTCATCAAGCTGGTGCGTGAGATCGGCGAGCGCGCAACGGTGCTGCTGATCGAGCACAACATGGACGTGGTGATGCAACTGGCCGAGCAGATCACTGTGCTGAATTTCGGAAAAGTGCTGGCGCAGGGAACACCTGACGCCATCCGCGCCAATGTGAAAGTGCAGGACGCCTATCTGGGGACGGGCGCTGATGACTGACGCGCTGACGATCAACGAACTCGACTGCGCCTATGGCGATGTGCAGGTGCTGCATGGCGTGTCGCTGGCGCTGCAAAAGGGCGAGGTTCTGTGCCTGCTTGGCCGCAACGGCGCGGGCAAGACGACGCTGCTGAAGTCGATCATGGGACTGGTGCGCGCCGAGCGCGGCTCCATCATCAAGGATGGCGTCGACCTGACGACGCTGCCGGCCTGGCAGGCACCAAAGCACGGCGTCGCCTACGTGCCCCAGGGCAGACGTCTGTTTGCCGAGATGACGGTGGCAGAAAACATCCAGATCGGGCTGAATGCGCGCAACAGCGGTGAGGCCGTGCGCGAGGCAGTGCTGGACCTGTTTCCGGTGCTGCGCGACCGGCTGAAGCAGCGGTCTGGCACCCTGTCAGGCGGTGAGCAGCAGATGCTGGCAATGGCGCGCGCGCTCTGCGTCGAGCCCGACGTGCTGCTGCTGGACGAGCCGACCGAGGGACTGATGCCGTCGATGATTGCGCGGATACGCGACACGGTAACGGAACTGAGAACGCGAGGCGTATCGACGATACTGGTGGAGCAACGCGTCGACGCTGTCCTGCCTGTGGCAGATCGTGTCGTGTTCATGGAAAACGGCCGCGTGCGCGATACGGTCGGGATCGACGCCCTGCGCGCTGACCCTGCGCTGGTGAAGAAATATGTGGGCGTGGGGTGAGACGCCGGTCCGCCGGAGGCGGATTTGTCATGCCAGTGGCAAGACAAAAGGCGTCGAACGGGCGGGAGCTGCGAAGCAGCGGGACCCGCCCCGGGACAGGCCGGGCTACTCCAGCACCACGCCGGCCTTTTCCATCTTGCCCAGCATGACGTCGAGCGAGCCATTGAGGTTGATCGCCCGGCACGCTTCGAGCCGCACTGTGACCTCCAGCCCGAGCTTACGCGCGTCGAGGGCGGAAAATGCCACGCAGAAATCGGTCGCCAGACCAACCATTGTCACGGCGCGCAGGCCGCGTTCCTTGAGATAGCCGCCAAGCCCGGTCGGTGTCGTGTGGTCGTTCTCAAAGAACGCCGAATAGGAATCGATCGGCCTGCGAAAACCTTTGCGAACGACGATTTCGGCGCGCGTCCAGACCAGTTCTGGATGAAACAGCGCGCCGCGTGTGCCCTGCACGCAATGGTCGGGCCATAGGGTCTGTGGGCCATAGGGCATCTCGATCGTCTCGAAAGGAGACAGGCCGTCATGGCTGGAGGCAAAACTTGAATGACCAGCCGGATGCCAGTCCTGAGTCAGGATCACATGCGGATATTCGGCGATCATCCGGTTGACGATCGGTATGATCTCGTCACCGCCATCGACGGCGAGCGCGCCACCGGGACAAAAGTCGTTCTGGACGTCGATCACAACCAGCGCGTGGTCTGTCATGCCGGGCTCCTCCTTCTGTTGGCGAAGCGTTGCCTGCCGATGCAGCGCCAGTCAACTGGCGCGTATGTTTTGACAAGCGCGCGGCGTCGAATATCATTTGCAGACGCAAGATGTGAGACGCCCGGCAAGCAGGTCAATTGTCGAGATATGAACGCCCACGCACCCTGGACGACGCGCTGCAGCTGATCGGCGAAGGCTCTTGGCGTGTGCTGTCGGGCGGCACCGACTTTTACCCGGCGCAAGGTGCGCGGCCGATCCGCGACAACGTCATCGACATCAGCGCGCTGGACGGCTTGCGCGGTATTTCGCAAACGCCCGGCGGCGTGCGGATTGGCGGGTGCACGACCTGGACGCAGATCCTGCGGGCTGATCTGCCACTGGCATTCGACGGGCTGAAACAGGCGGCGCGCGAGGTTGGATCGGTGCAGATCCAGAATGCCGGCACAGTTGCCGGAAATCTGTGCAACGCGTCGCCCGCAGCCGACGGTGTGCCGCCATTGCTGACGCTGGATGCATTGGTGGAACTCGCATCAGCCGACGGCGTCCGGTCGCTGCCATTGCAGCAATTCATTCTGGGCAACCGGCGCACGGCGCGGCGGGCAGATGAACTGGTGACTGCAATCGACATTCCGGCGCGCGCACTGGCCGGGACAAGCGCGTTCGCAAAACTGGGCGCGCGGCGCTATCTGGTGATTTCGATTGCTATGGCCGCCGCACGGCTGTTGGTCGAGGATGGAAAGATCGTGTCCGCCGCAGTCGCCATCGGTGCATGCTCGGAAGTGGCGCAGCGCCTGCCGCAACTCGAACAGAAGCTGATTGGCGCAGCTGCCGGTGCGAGCCTGGTTGAACGTCTCTCACCAGAACACTTCGCGGGGCTGTCTCCGATTGGCGATGTGCGTGGCTCTGCAGCTTACCGGCAGGCGGCAGCCCGCGAAATCGTCGCGTCGGCCTTGCTGGCAGCACTCGGCGCGCGGTCTAAGGGGAGGGCGGCGGCATGACGTCGTTCAGCGTCAATGGCGGCACGGTCAATGTTGACGCCAGCCCGCTGGCGCGCCTGTCCAATGTGTTGCGTGACGAACTCGGCCTGACCGGAACAAAGGTGGGCTGCGACGCGGGCGATTGCGGCGCTTGCACGGTACTGCTTGATGGTGAGCCGGTCTGCGCCTGCCTGGCGCCGCTGGCTCAGGTGGCGGGCCGTCAGGTGACAACTGTCGAGGGGCTGGCCAACGGCAAGCTGTCGGCGTTGCAGGCCTCGTTTCTGGCGCATGGCGCGGCGCAGTGCGGCATCTGCACGCCCGGCATGCTGGTGGCGGCGACGGCCCTGCTGGCGCAAACGCCGCACCCGGACGAGCAGCAGACGCTGGATGCGCTGGGTGGCGTTCTCTGCCGCTGCACCGGCTATCGCAAAATTGTCGAGGCTGTCGTTGACGCCTGGCGGTTCGAAGACGCTGCCGCCGTGAAACCGCGCGCCGACTCCAATGCAGGTGATGCCATTGGCCATTCCATTCTCAGGCTTGATGGCGTTGAAAAAGTCACCGGCGTTGACCGTTTCGGGGCCGATCTGACGCCCGAAAATGCTTTGTCAGTGCTGGTGATCCGCTCACCGCATTGGCATGCAGGTTTCGAGATCGGCGACACGCAAACGTTCCTCGCTGACCATCCCGGTCTAGCCGCCGTCTTCACCGCCCGCGACATACCGGGCCGCAACCGTTTTGGTGTGCTGCCGGCCTATGCCGACCAGCCGGCACTGGCTGATGGCGTGGCGAAATTCCGCGGTGAGGCGGTTGCGCTGATTGCAGGCGAACCCGAGGCGATTGCCGCGCTTGATCCGGCCGATTTCCCGATCAAATGGACCCAGCTGCCGCATATGCTGGAACCGGCTGAGGCGCGATCAAAAGACGCGCCGCTGATCCAGCCGGATCGGGCAGGGAATATCCTGATTGAAGGGCGCGTCGAGCGCGGCGATGCGGAGGCCGCAATCGCGAAAGCGCCATATGTCGTGACGGGCGAGATTCGGACCGCCTATGTCGAACACGCCTACATCGAGCCGGAGGCGGGCAGCGCCTGGATGGCGGGCGATACGCTCGTCGTGTCGGCCTGCACCCAGAGCGCGGCGATTGACCGCGACGACACTGCCGCCGTGCTCGGTCTGCCGCTGGAGCGCGTGCGCATTGTGCCAACATCCGCTGGCGGCGGGTTCGGTTCAAAGCTGGACGTATCGGTGCAGCCCCTGATCGGGCTTGTTGCGCTAAAGACTGGCCGGCCGGCGCGGCTGGTTTACAGCAGACAGGAATCGATGGCTTCGACGACAAAACGCCATCCGGCCACGATGCGCGCGACGATTGCCGCAAACGCCGATGGGCGGATCGCGGGCATGGTGTTTGACGGCGATTTCAACACCGGGCCCTATTCGAGCTGGGGGCCGACAGTGGCCAATCGCGTTCCGGTTCACGCGTCAGGGCCTTATGTGACGCCGAACTACCACGCCGTTGGGCGGGCCGTGCACACCAATGGCCCGGTATCAGGCGCCTTTCGCGGTTTTGGTGTGCCGCAGGCGACGATCATGCAGGAGACGCTGTATGACGAACTGGCTACAAAGCTTGGACTCGACCGGCTGAAATTCCGGCAGATGAATGCGCTGCGCGATGGCGACCGCACCTGCACTGGCCAGCAACTTGAAGGCGTTGGTATAGAAGCCTGCCTTGATGCGCTGCAGCCGCACTGGATGCGGGCGCTGGCGGATGCAAAGGCGTTCAATGCCAAGAGCGGGCGCATCCGCCGTGGGGTCGGTATCGCGTCGTGCTGGTATGGCTGCGGCAATACCGGTCTGCCCAATCCGTCGACCATTCGCATCGGTATCTCGCACGATGGCGCTGTCGTGCTGCACCAGGGTGCGATCGACATCGGACAGGGATCGAACACGGTCATCGCCCAGATCGCCGCCGAGGCGCTTGGCCTGTCGCTGCAAAAATTCCGGCTGGTGGGCGCGGACACGGCGTTGACGCCGGATGCCGGAAAAACCTCCGCCTCGCGCCAGACCTATGTCACCGGCAAGGCGGCTGAAAAGGCGGCTCGGGCCTTGCGCGCCGCGATCCTGCGTGCGGCCAATGTGGAAGAGGGCGCAGAGATTGCGCTGGATGGGGCCACGCTCGTGGTCGGTGGCGGCGCCCGGCGCATTGATCTCGCCGCCATGCCAGCCGACCGCTTCGGCTACGCGTTTTCGGCGCAAGAAAGTTATGACCCGCCCGCGACAAAGCTCGACGCCAAGGGGCAGGGCAACCCCTATGCGGTCTATGGTTATGGTGCGCAGATCGCCGAACTGGAGGTGGATACGGCGCTGGGCACAGTGAAACTGATCAAGATTACCGCTGCGCATGATGTCGGCCGCGCTATCAATCCGCTGCTGGTCGAGGGGCAGGTGGAGGGCGGCATTGCGCAGGGCATCGGGCTTGCGTTGATGGAGGAATATGTGCCCGGGCGCACGGAAAACCTGCACGACTACCTGATCCCGACGATTGGCGATGTGCCGCCCATTGAGACGATCATTGTCGAGGTGGCAGACCCTGAAGGGCCGTTTGGCGCCAAGGGTCTGGGCGAGCATGTGCTGATCCCGACCGCCCCTGCGATCCTCAACGCGATACGCCACGCCACCGGCGTTCTTGTGACGCAATTGCCGGCGACGCCCGACCGGGTGCTGGCGGCGATCAGGGGCAAAGAACAATGAGATGGCATGCGCCCCCTCCACCATGCTG
>DAINRF010000056.1:0-19318 GCA_036742015.1 Mesorhizobium sp.
GCGTCGTCGAAGAACATCTCGTAGAAATCGCCCATGCGGTAGAACAGGATCGAGTCCGGGTTCGCCGCCTTGATCTCGATATATTGCTCCATCATCGGCGTCGCCGCCGGCGTGGATGCGATGTCGACGGTCGCTGAGTTGTCGGCCCTATGGTTCATCAGCATCGATGTTCGGCAGTTCCGGCTGGGTTTCAATCGCAATTCGCGATAGCGCGCGAGAAATTCATCATATGGTCCTGAATGCCGCCATAGTGCCGTCGTGGGTAGCCTCTAACTGAGGTCATCCACAGGGACCGGCACTTCCTTATGTCGCGACGCAAGAGCCTGCTGCTGCTCCTTCTGTTCCTGATCGCCATCCCGCCGGTCTTGTTCGTGACATCGACTTTGGTTCTTGTCTTCAGCCTCAAGGACTTTCCCGGCGGCAACGTCTTCATCAGCGGTCAGATGTTAGAGATTGGACCCGGCAGCGGCTACACGCTTCGCATTCTTCGTGTTGACCGAGATTCTGACATAAGTCTCTCCTGTCCGGTTGGGTCGCCGCGTCCTCCTACAGGGAAGAGCTACTTCACAAGCAGTCTGCGCAGTTTTGCCGCCGTCGAGATTGTCGGCTGCGAAATCGAAGCGCTGCACGGTCTGGGTGTGCTTCCTCCGCGCTTCATCCGCCTAGACTGATCAGCGCCGTACCCGCCACGGCTACCGCAGCGCCCGCCCATGCAGCAGGAATCGGCGGCACACCGGAGCGCAGCCACACCATTGGCAGGATCATCACCGGGGTCATCGAGGAAAGTGTCGTCACGATGCCGACATTGCCTGTCGCCAGCGCAGCCATCAACAGGCTCATGCCAAGTCCCGTGCCGAAAAGCGCAGCAGACACGGCGATCCCCAGATCGCTTGCCCTGAAACGGTAGGGCTGGTGCAGCGCCGCCGCCGGCACGGCCAGCAGTGCCAGATAAAACAGCGCCGCCAGCCCCGACCGCACCGCCATTGCGGCTGCCGGGTCAACGCCTGCCTCCATCGCCGGCCGCGCAAACAGGCTGCCCAGCGCCTGACCAAGCGCCGTGATGACGCCGAGTGTTATGCCTAGCGTGGTGATTTGCGGCGCGACAGCCGATGGCTTGACCGGGGCAGCGTTCTCCTCCGGCAGTCCCGTCGTATCGGCAGTCGTTGGCGCTTCCACCGCAGTCACAGTCTCACGCCGCCTGACCCCCACCGCCATCAATATGCCGGCCAGCACCAGTCCCACGCCCGCGCCCTGCATCCAGGTGATC
This sequence comes from Mesorhizobium sp., assembly GCA_036742015.1. Taxonomy (GTDB): domain Bacteria; phylum Pseudomonadota; class Alphaproteobacteria; order Rhizobiales; family Rhizobiaceae; genus Mesorhizobium_A. Next base: position 1,268 of record DAINRF010000056.1, read on the forward strand.
CTCTCTCCCAGAAACAGAAACCCCAGCAGCAGTGAAAACGGCGAGGCCAGTGTGAAGAGCAGCGCCGTGGTGCGCGGCCCCGCCGTGTAGATCGCGGCAAAATAGGTCGTCGAGGCGATCATGATGCCAAACAGCGACGACAGGCCCAGCAGCCCGAAATTGCGCAGGCTCATCTCGGGCAACCCGCCGCCGAGATAGAGCGCGGCCGCGCCCGTCATCGCAAACGCCGCCAGCATCTGCCAGCGCGCCAGCCGCACAACATCCACCCGGCCGTTCAGCTCCGAGATCAGCATGCCCGACAGCGCGATACACGCCGCTGCCGCCAGTGAGAGGAGTTCAGATACGAACAAGCCGGCCCGCTCAAATGAAATTACGATCCCGGATTGCTTGGCGCTTTACGGCTTGCGAGAGTAGCCTTAATCGAAGCACTCCACAAAAAACGACAGACCGGGCAGGAAAACATGGCGCCAAAAAAGGACAAGAGCGAAGGCGGGCCTCAGGTCTCCGATCAGGAGGCCCTCGACTTCCACGCCACTGGCCGTCCCGGCAAGCTGGAAATCAACCCCACCAAGCCGATGGCGACGCAGCGCGACCTCTCGCTCGCCTATTCGCCGGGCGTCGCCGTGCCGGTCAAGGCGATCGCCGAAGACCCGTCGCGTGCCTATGATTACACCACCCGCGGCAACATGGTTGCGGTCATCACCAACGGCACCGCCATTCTTGGCCTCGGCAATCTCGGCGCGCTCGCCTCCAAGCCGGTCATGGAAGGCAAGTCCGTCCTGTTCAAACGTTTCGCCGATGTCGATTCCATCGACCTCGAAGTCGACACCGAAGACGCCGACGAGTTCATCAACTGCGTCAAGCTACTCGGCCCATCGTTTGGCGGCATCAATCTGGAAGACATCAAGGCTCCTGAATGTTTCATCATCGAGCAGCGCCTGCGCGAACTGATGAACATCCCGGTCTTCCATGACGACCAGCACGGCACCGCCATCATCGCCACTGCCGGCCTCATCAACGCGCTTCAGATCACCGGCCGCGACATGAAGTCGGCCAAGCTGGTCTGCAATGGCGCCGGCGCGGCGGGCATCGCCTGTATTGAACTGGTCAAGTCGCTCGGCTTCTCGCCCGAAAACGTCATCCTCTGCGACACCAAGGGCGTCGTCTATCAGGGCCGCACCGAGGGCATGAACCAGTGGAAATCGGCCCATGCCACCAAGACCGACGCGCGTTCGCTCGCCGACGCGATGGACGGCGCAGACATCTTCTTTGGTCTTTCGGCAAAAGGCGCGCTGACGCCAGCCATGGTCAAATCGATGGCCAAGAATCCGATCATTTTCGCCATGGCCAATCCCGACCCGGAAATCACCCCGGAGGAAGTCGCCGAGATCCGCACCGACGCCATCATGGCGACGGGCCGGTCTGACTACCCGAACCAGGTCAACAACGTCCTCGGCTTCCCCTACATTTTCCGTGGTGCGCTCGACGTGCGCGCCACCACCATCAATGACGCGATGAAAGTCGCCGCCGCCCAGGCGCTGGCCGATCTCGCCCGCGAAGACGTGCCCGATGATGTCGCCGCCGCCTATCAGGGCAACCGCCCGAAGTTCGGCCCGCAATACATCATCCCGGTGCCGTTCGATCCGCGCCTGATCTCCGCCATTCCGGTCGCCGTGGCGCGCGCGGCGATGGATTCCGGCGTTGCCGGCCGCCCGATCCTCAACTTTGAAAAATACGCACAGGAGCTGTCTGCCCGCCGTGATCCGATCGCGTCGACCCTGCAGCGCATCTATGACCGCGTCCGCCGCCAGCCAAAACGCGTCGTCTTCGCCGAGGGCGAAGAAGAGCAGGTCATGCGCGCCGCCGTGTCCTATGTCAGCCAGAAGCTTGGCACCGCCATTCTGGTTGGCCGCGAAGAGCAGATGAAGGAAACCGCCCGCAACGCCGGCGTCGATTTGAACCGCGCTGGCATCGAGATCATCAATGCCCGCCTGTCGCGCCGCAATGGCGTCTATGCCGATTTTCTCTACGAGCGCCTCCAGCGGAAAGGTTTCCTGCTGCGCGACTGCCAGCGCCTTATCAACAATGACCGCAACCACTTTGCCGCCACCATGGTCGCGCTCGGCGATGCCGACGCAGTCGTCACCGGCGTCACCCGCAACTATTCGACCGTTCTGGAAGACGTGCGTCGCGTCATCGACGAGCGCCCCGGCCACCGCGTCATCGGCGTGTCGATTGCGCTCTGCCGTGGCCGCACCGTGCTGGTCGCCGACACCGCCGTGCACGACATGCCGAACTCCGAGGAGTTGGCCGACATCGCCGAGGAAACCGCAGGTTTTGCCCGCCGCATGGGCTACGAGCCGCGTGTCGCCATGCTCGCCTATTCCACCTTCGGCCATCCGCAAGGCGAACGGTCCGAGCGGGTCATGGAAGCGGTCAAGATTCTCGACAAGCGCCGCGTCGATTTCGAATATGACGGCGAAATGGCCGCAGACGTCGCGCTCAATGCGCGGCTGATGCGGCAATATCCGTTCTGCCGCCTGTCAGGCCCCGCCAATGTGCTCATCATGCCGGCCTTCCACTCGGCCTCGATCTCGACCAAGATGCTGCAGGAACTCGGCGGCTCCACCGTCATCGGCCCGCTGCTGGTCGGCCTGAACAAACCGGTGCAAATCGTCTCGCTCAACGCCAAGGATTCCGACATCGTCAACATGGCGGTCATCGCAGCCTACGCCGCGGGGGCGTAATCCCCGTCCGGTGCTCAAGAGCCTTTCAGGTTCAAATGGAAACGGTTCTGTTTCCTCGATGGCGAGGCGAACCGCAAGGAAGGCGGTGAAGGACGGGCTGGTGGCCCGGCCAAATCCGGCTGACGTAGCGGGCGTCCGCCAGCGGGAAACCCATTTGGGTTGCCTTCGGCAAACCCAACCAGAATAGTCTGCCGGTCGGCCTTGTCCGCGTCGCAGGCGGGGGGGGGCGACCGGTGGGCCGGGTGGATTTGGGTCAAGTCCATCCGGTTTCGGACTTGGCCCAAATCCCCTCCGGCAGAACGATTCCATTTGGACCTGAAAGGCTTTAGCCAAGATGGATGACGCCAGCGGGAAAACGAACCCGCGGCGTTGATTGCGTCGCCAGGAAGAAGCCGAGTGTCAGCGGCCCGACGCGCCCGAGGAACATCACAACAACGATCACGCCGCGGCCGAATTCCGACAATTCTCCCGTAAATCCGCGTGACAGGCCAACTGTCCCGAATGCGCTGGCGACTTCGAACCAGATGTTGAGGAAATGTCCTTCGTGCGTGGCGGCCAGCAGGAACACCGCGATAAAGACAACGACAACGCTGATCGCGGTCAGCGCCATGACTTTCAGCACCTGTTGGTGTCCGATGCTGCGGCCAAACGCGTGAAGTTCAGTCCGGCGGAAGAAGGCGGCGGTCGCCAGAATCATCACGACAAAGGTGGTGACCTTGATGCCGCCGGCAGTTGATGCCGGGCCGCCGCCGATCAGCATCAGCGAAATGAACATCATTGAGGTGCTGTCGTGCATCGCGCCGATATCGGTCGTGTTGAACCCGGCGGTTCGCGTTGTCACGCCCTGAAACCAGCTCACCGTCAGCCGTGCGGCGATGCTGTCGAACTGACCAAGTGTGCCGGGATTGTCCCACTCGAGCAGGGCAAACATCGCCACCGACCAGACGATCAGGACAGCCGTCCCCAGCAGCATGATCTTGGTGTGCAGCGACCAGCCCTTGCGGCCCTTCTTGCTGAACACATTTTGCAGCACGCCATAGCCGATGCCGCCAATGATGAAGAGCCCTGGGATGACGATGTTGACGATCGGCTGGGTCGCATAAGGAACCAGCCCGGCGCTGAATGTTGAGAAACCGGCATTGTTGAAAGCTGAAATGGAGTGGAAGATCGCTTCCCAAACCCCCGGCCAGAAGCCAAACTCGGGCACGAAGACAAAGGCCAGCAGAAACGCGCCTGCCATTTCGAAAGCGAGCACGACCAGCAAGATCGTTTTCACCAGCTTGAACAATTGGTGGATCGAATTCTGGTTCAGGTCATCCCGCAGATAGATCTGGCCGGTAAGTCCGATCGGCATGCCAAGGGCCGCGAGCAGCAGCGCGGCAAAGGTCATCAGGCCCAGCCCGCCTAGCTGAATCAGGAAAGCCAGCACCATTTGTCCGAACAAGGTCAGTCCTGAACCGACATCGAAGACAACAAGCCCGGTCACAGTCACGGCGGAGGTTGCCGTGAAGATCACGTCGCTCCAGGACAGCGGAATATTGCGCGATACGGGCAGCATCAGGACGGCGGCGCCGGCGAAAATGAACGTCGCGTAGAGAACGGCCAGAATAAGCGGCGGCGGTGTCCGGGCGATACGGTCTACCAGACGAATTGTAATCTGTTTCATGGATCGTCGCGCGGCTCTACAGTGCGTCGCCGAAGCGGCGCAGTTCCTGGGTCTTGCCGAGTACAATCAGCGTATCGTCCACCTGCAGCACAAAGTCCGGGCTGTCGCAGGCCATGTACTCGGATCCGCGCATCACGCACAGATACCTGATTCCGTTTGCGGCGCCCTTGTGCAGGGCTTTCAGCGGCCGCCCGTTCAGCTTTTCAGGCACCTCGATATTCACGACGCTGAAACCATTGCCGAGACTGACATAGTCCTGAACAATCGGATTGTTCAGCCGTTGCGCAATGTGCCGTCCCATTTCCTGCTCCGGCAGGATCACGCGATCAGCGCCGAGCTTTGACAGGATCCGGTGATGTGTCTTGTTCGATGCCTTCACCCAGATCGTTTCCACGCCAAGCATCTTCACATTCATGGTGGTCAGAATGCTGGCCTGGATGTCGCTGCCAATGGCGACGAGCACCACGTCATAACCTTCAACGCCGGCCTCCCGCAGTGCCAGTTCGTCGGTCGAATCCAGTATGACGGCTGAACTGAGCGTCGTTGACATCTGCGTGACGCGGCGCTCGTCGCTGTCGATGCCCAGTACGCGATTACCCGATCGAGCAAGTTCAGCCGCAACTGCTGTCCCGAATGCGCCGAGGCCAATGACGACAAAGGTTCGCGCTTGTTTGGCCATGGCAGTTCCTCCTGAATCCGGCAAAAAGTATTCTATGCCGCCCGCGAGAAAGGGGCAGTTCGCGAAGTTGGTCCGGTGCTGAAAATCGGAAGCCGATTTCCGGTTGATGTGGACCCTAACTAACTGGTCTTGCGGTGCAAATGCAATGCAGGGTGGAACTGTTCGCGCCCGTTTTTTTGCAGCGCAAACGTGTTGAATCTCGGGTGCCTTGTGACGGTCTTTTCACCATTTGCAGGTGACGGCCGGACAGGCCATAAGGATCGTCCGGCGCCGGTCGTCAAGCGGCTGATCTCTATCACCTCGCTCGGCATTTATGACGAGCTGCCCGGAAAGTTCCAGCAATGGAACAAGCGTATGATCGGCCCCGTCCTGCAAACTTATCGCAAGGCTGCAGATCTGATCGAGGCGTATGATCTTGACCACACGGTGATCCGCCCGGCCTGGCTCACTGACAAAGACGAAATGTCTTTCGAGACCACCAGCCGCCACGAGACGTTCAAGGGCACGGAAGTGTCACGCAAGAGCGTCGCCGCCTTGATCGTCGATCTCATCAATCATCCCCGCGAAGGCTTGTGCGACAGTCTCGGCGTCAGCAAACGGCGGATCGATGGAGACGGCTGGCGTTCTACCGGTTCGTCACGGCGGCCTGGCCGCTCCGGAACAGCGGACCTGCCTGTTGCAAGAATCCGGCTATCTCCTGCCGTCCTTCCTGCTATGACTACTGCATCGTGCATTCGAAAATCGGATTGGCTTTTCGAATGCACGATGCAGCAGATTGAAGTGCTTGAGCGTCCTTTGCGTTTCAAATTGGACGCGCGGCGCTGTAGCGAAACGCCTTAGGGGGAGCGAGGCATGGCAGGTGAAGTCGCAAAGCGTGCGTCGCGCAAAGGCATCTGGGGCTGGATGTTGTTCGATTTCGCCCAGCAGCCGTTTCACACGCTCATCATCACCTTTGTCTTCGCCCCCTATTTTGCCTCAAAGGTCGCCGCCAACCCGGCTCAAGGCCAGGAATATTGGGGCTATGCAGCCGGCATCGGCGGCGCGATCATTGCGCTGACCTCGCCGATGCTCGGCGCCATTGCCGATGCGACCGGCCCGCGAAAACCCTGGATCTTTCTGTTCTCGATCATCGGCGTCATTGGCTGCTGGATGCTCTGGTATGCGACGCCCGGCGCTGCGTCTCTGTTCATCCCCATGCTCGGCATCGTGCTGGCGCTGGTCGGCATGGAATACGCGGCTGTGTTCAACAATGCGATGATGCCAACGCTGGTGCCGCGCTCGGAATTGGGCAAGCTGTCGGGCTCTGCCTGGGGCCTCGGCTATATCGGCGGCCTCATCTCGCTTGTCATCGTGCTCGGGTTCCTCTCGGCCAATCCCGAAACCGGAAAAACCCTGCTAGGCGTAACGCCGTTGTTCGGCCTCGATCCGGCTACACATGAGGGTGATCGCGCCTCCGGTCCACTGACCGCCATCTGGTATGTGGTCTTCGCGCTGCCGATGTTCCTGTGGACTCCAGACGTTGTGCGGACCGCCACTGATGTCGGCTCTGCGGTCAGGAGGGGCCTTTCCGAGCTTGGTCAGACACTGCGGTCGCTGCCGTCGCAAAAGAGCTATTTCTCGTTCCTCATCTCATCGATGTTCTACCGCGATGCGCTCAACGCGCTCTATTCCTTTGGCGGCATCTATGCCGCCGGCGTGCTCGGATGGCCGATCATCAAGATCGGCATTTTTGGCATTCTGGCCAATTTGACCGGCGCTATCGGCGCATGGCTTGGCGGCCGGGCTGACCAGCGTTTTGGGCCAAAGCCGGTCATTGCATTTTCGATCATCGTCCTGATCTTGTGCTGCGTGGTCATCATCTCCACCACACCGACACAGGTCCTGTTTGTGACGATCGCTGAACCGGGCACAACGTCGAGCCTTCCTGACATCGTGTTCTATCTGGCGGGCGCTCTCATCGGTGCGGCTGGCGGCTCGATTCAGGCGGCGTCGCGCACATTGCTGGTCGACCAGGTTGAAGCCGACAAGGTCACGGAGGCTTTCGGCCTCTACGCGCTGTCGGGGCGCGCCACGTCCTTCATCGCACCGTTTGCGATTGCGTTCGCCACCGCCTGGTTCGCGTCGGAAGCATTCGGCCTGTCGGCGCAGGACGCCCAGCGCCTTGGCGTCACGCCAATCATCCTTCTGTTTGTCATCGGCTGGCTGCTGCTGCCCTGGATCAAGAGCCGCGACTACAAGCTGGCTGCGGCTTAGTCAGGATTTGCAGGCCAGCCTCACGGGGTCCTAATGCCGGAAGTGGCGCATTCCGGTAAACACCATCGCAATCCCGGCAGCGTCCGCCGCATCGATCACAGCCTGGTCGTTCATCGACCCGCCCGGCTGGATCACAGCCGTTGCGCCCGCGTCGACCGCCGCCATCAGCCCGTCGGCAAACGGGAAGAATGCGTCGGACGCAACCACCGATCTATTTGTTGCGGGCTCGGCCAGCCCGGCGGCCTCGGCCGCATCCAGCGCCTTGCGAGCGGCGATGCGCGACGAGTCGACCCGGCTCATCTGTCCTGCGCCGATGCCCACCGTCGCGCTGTTCTTCACATAGACGATGGCGTTCGATTTGACGTGCTTCGCCACCTGGAAGGCAAACCGCAGGTCCGCCATCTCTGCTTCCGTCGGCTGGCGCTTGGTCACCACCTTGAGATCAAGCTGGTCGACGGTTCCCGAATCGCGTGATTGCACCAGCAGTCCGCCAGCGACCGACCTCACCGTCAGCCCCGGGGCGCGCGGGTCGGGCATCTTGCCTGCAAGCAGCAGGCGAAGGTTTTTCTTGGCGGCGACGATCGCAATCGCTTCATCAGTCGCGTCAGGCGCAATGATCACTTCGGTGAATATCTTGACGATCTCTTCGGCTGCCTTGGCATCCAGCGTCCTGTTCATCGCGACAATCCCGCCAAACGCCGACACCGGATCGCATGCCAGCGCCTTGGCGTATGCGTCCGTCAATGTCGCGCCGGCTGCGACCCCGCACGGATTGGCGTGTTTGATGATCGCCACCGCAGGCGTCGCCGGATCAAATTCGGCCACCAGCTCAAACGCTGCATCCGTATCGTTGATATTGTTATAAGAGAGCTGCTTGCCCTGCACCTGGCGGGCGCTCGCCACACCCGGCCGGCCGTCGCCGTTTGTGTAGAATGCGGCGTCCTGGTGCGGATTTTCGCCATAGCGCATCACCTGTTCCAGCCGCCCGCCAAACGTGCGCCATGCCGGATGCTCGATGCCGAGCGCGTCGGCGAACCAGCCCGAGATCGCGGCGTCATAGGCAGCAGTGCGGGCAAAGGCCTTGGCCGCCAGCCGCTGGCGGAATTGGTAGGACAGCGAGCCGGCGTTTTCCTCCATCGCTTCCAGCACCAGCGCATAGTCCGACGGATCGGTCACCACCGAAACATAGGCGTGGTTCTTGGCCGAAGCGCGCACCATCGCTGGTCCGCCGATGTCGATATTCTCGACAGTCGACGGATAGTCGCCGCCCGCGCGTCGCACCTCCTCGAACGGGTAAAGATTCACCACCACCAGGTCGAACGGCCGGATGCCGTGATCATGCATCGCCTTCTGGTGTTCCTCGTCGCCGCGCACCGCCAGCAAGCCGCCATGCACGCTTGGATGCAGCGTCTTGACGCGGCCGTCCATGATCTCGGGGAAACCCGTCACCTGGGACACATCGATCACCGCAATCCCGGCATCCTCGATCGCCTTGCGGGTGCCGCCAGTCGATACGATCTCGACGCCGTGTCGCGTAAGCTCCCGGGCAAAGTCGATCAGCCCGGTTTTGTCGGAAACCGAGATCAGCGCCCGGCTGACCTGAACCAGGTCGGGGGCAGGGATCTTGCGCGAGATGACGGCCATGGGAAGTCCTCGTTATCTGCCGCCGCAGTTGCAACGGATCGGCATGGATTACAAGCGCGACGCTCCAGATGCGGCATTTACCCCCGGCTAACCATCCGCTTTGACGGGAATGAAACCTAAGATGCGTAATGAATTCGCTGGACCATTGTGTAGTTAGGCCACTTACCCTCTGATGCCTCATCAATCTGCAAGAACATCTGACGAGCGGCGGTCCGAACGGATTCGCAACGTCGTCTCGGCTCTGGCGATCAGCTTGATTGTCGCGATGACCCTGTCGGTTGTCGGCGCATTCTTTCTGACACGCAGCTATACGGGCCAGATAGAGCAGCTGCGCAAGGCAATGGCGGATATGCGAACGACCCGTCACCATCTGCTTGAAACCGAGCTCAGCGTGATGAATGGGCTCGCGCGGCCAGACAAACGCATCAACAGCATGAACTATGTCGAATCACTGGCGCGGCTGTCGGCCCAGCCAGCGGAGAGCTTTCCGCACGTGATTCTCGTGAACGGCAGCGAGGCGCCGTCGGCAGGCATCCTCAAGGGTCTCAAATCTTCCTGGTCGCGCATTGTCGCTGCGCTGGAGAATGACCAAGGCGATATTGCCCGAACGATCTACGCAAACGACAATGTCAACGCGACCGTCCAGAACTTAATATCGACGTTCCGCGCCGAACTTGAAACCGGCGAGGCGAAATATTCAACTTTGTCTGGCAAGCTGGGTTATGCCGCCAATGCGGTGACAATCCTGCAATTGCTCTCCGGCGTCATCTGTCTGGTGGCGTTCGTGTTTGCGACCACTGCCGGTAAGCGGCAGGCGGCCGCCCGCTGGAATACGCTTGCCGACGCAAACCGGCAGCGCGAGAAGATCGTGCGCTTGTCGGAAATGACAGACATGCTTCAAAGCGCCAACAATCATTCGGATTCAAACGAAGTCTTGCGCGCCACCGCAATCGAATTGATGCCCAGCTTCGGCGGCGCGCTCTATGTCTTCAACAATTCGCGCGACCGGCTCGTTCTCTCGGCAAGCTGGAATCTCCCTGCTGAATGCAACCTGCCCGACGCTATCGGCCTCAGCCATTGTTGGGCGCTGAAGCGCGGCAAGCGTCACATCAATCGTCCAGGAGCCGGACATCTGTGTTGTGATCATGATGTTGGTCATCATGACACGCTCGAAATTCCGATGATCGCGCGTGGCGAAATCCTCGGCCTGTTCCAGATACACGCGCCAGCTGGCAGCCCGCCTGAGGCGCTCGAACAAATTATCGAGACGGCCACTGAAATCGCCGACGCGATGTCTCTGGCGTTGTCCAACATCGCCCTGCGTGAGCTGCTCCGCAGCCAGGCGCTGCGCGATCCACTGACCGGCCTCTACAACCGCCGCTACATGGAAGATTCGCTGCAGCGTTCGGTGCTCATCGCAGCTCGCGAGAAGACCCCGCTATCGGTCATCATGATCGACCTCGACCACTTCAAGCGTCTCAACGACCAGTTCGGCCACGCCAAGGGCGACTCGGTGTTGCGCGATGCCGCTGCGGTCCTGACTGGCAGGTTACGTGAGTCTGACGTTGCCTGCCGATACGGCGGTGAAGAAATGATTATCGTCATGCCAGGATGTGACATGGCTGCAGCCGCATACAAGGCCGAGCAATTGCGCGCTGACATCGAGGCGTTGAGCGGTCCAAATAACGCGCCTGTATCTGCCTCGTTTGGCGTGGCGAGCCTGTCGCCCGGATCCAGTTCGGCGTCGGAACTTGTCGCCAATGCCGATGCCGCGCTGTACCGCGCCAAGAAGGAAGGCCGTAATCGTGTCATGACGGCCGCTATGCCGACAGTGTCTGCACCGCCGCTCGCAGAGGACAATCCGCAGCCGCTTCCGGCCAAACCCAAAGCCCGCCGCAAGCGCACGCAAAAGGCCTGACCGCAGCTCCAAAAGGCTCTATAGACAGGCTTCAGATTTGGACCTGTCGATGACGCAATTCATCTTCAATGGCCCGGAAAGCTCCGGCGCGACCCTTCTTCTAGCCCACGGCGCGGGCGCGCCGATGGATTCGGCCTGGATGAACAGCGTGGCTGAACGTATCGCAGCTCACGGCATCAGCGTCGCCCGCTTCGAGTTTGCCTATATGGCCGCCCGCCGGACGGGCGAAGGCAAACGTCCTCCACCGGCTCAGGCAAACCGCCTGATCGCCGAATATCTGGACGTCATCTCGCAGCTTCCAAAGACGGACCGGCTGTTCATCGGCGGCAAGTCGATGGGCGGCCGCATGGCGTCAATGATCGCCCAGAAGCTCTATGACAAGGGCGGGATTGCAGGCCTGATCTGCCTTGGCTATCCGTTTCATCCGCCGGGCAATCCGGATAAACTGCGCACCGACCATCTCGAAAAGCTGACCGTGCCGTCGCTCGTTTGCCAGGGCGAGCGTGATCCGTTTGGTACGCGCGGCGAAGTTGCGGCCTATCCTCTGCCGTCCGCAATAAAGCTTGTCTGGCTGCCCGATGGCGACCACGATCTGAAGCCCCGCAAGGCGTCTGGCCTCAGCCTTGATGAAAATCTTGAGACGGCGGTTGCCGCCATCGCGCAATTCACTGGTGCAAATCGGTGACCGAACTGCCCAAACTGACAGATGAGGAAGTGGAACGTTATGCGCGCCACATTGTCTTGCCGGAGATCGGCGGCGTCGGCCAGCGGCGGCTGAAGCAGGCGAGGGTGCTGGTTGTTGGCGCTGGCGCATTGGGCGCTCCGGTGTTGCTCTATCTTGCTGCCGCCGGTGTCGGCTGCGTCGGCATTGCCGACGACGACGTTGTGTCTTTGTCAAATCTCCAGCGTCAAATCATTCACGAGACCCAACGCGTCGGCGCTCCGAAGACCGAAAGCGCTGCGCATCAGATTGCGCGGATCAATCCGCATGTCGTGGTCGAGGCTCATGCCTTGCGGCTCGACGCGGCCAATGCCGAAGAACTTATCGGCGGCTACGATCTGGTGGTGGACGGGTCAGACAATTTCGAAACCCGTTTTCTCTTGGCTGACACTTGTGAACGTCTGGAAAAGCCGCTGGTCACCGGCGCGGTCGGGCGCTTCGACGGCTCTGTCACAGTGCTTGTGCCGTTCGCCAGCAACGCCGATGGCAAACCCAATCCGTCGTTTCGTGACCTGTTCCCCGAGCCGCCACCAGCCGGGCTTGTGCCGTCCTGCGCGGTCGCTGGCGTTGTCGGCGCGCTCACCGGCGTCATTGGAACCTTGCAGGCTATGGAGGTGATCAAGCTGATCACCGGCATCGGTGAGCCGCTGATTGGCCGCCTGCTGCTCTACGATGCGCTTGCTGCCCGCTTTGACACCATCCGCTATTCGCGCCGCAGGGATGGTTAGCCGATGGCGCTTGAGCTGAACGCCGCCCAGCGTGACATCGCCTCCCGGCAGGATGGCGCCGGCATGGCGATGCGCATCGTCGCAGACGCAGCCAGCCTGCTTGGCGCGCCGCGCCTCATCCCCATTGCGTCGGCCCATATTGACGGCGCGCTCTATCACGGCGATTCCGGCACACTGTTTGCCGAGCGTCTGGTCGATGGTGGTGCAAAGCTTGCCGTGCGCGCAACGCTGAATGTCGGTGCCCTTGATCTGACCGGTTGCTCGCGCGACCGCCTGCCGCCGCATGAACGGGCGATGGCGCGCCGCATGATGGACGCTTACCGCAAGCTGGGTTGTGAGCCCACCTGGACCTGCGCGCCCTATCAGGCAGGGCACCGCCCGGCTAAGGGAACGGACGTCGCATGGGGCGAATCCAACGCGGTTGTGTTCTGCAATTCGGTGCTCGGCGCGCGCACCAATCGCTATGGCGACTTTCTCGACATTGCCTGCGCCATCTCCGGCGTCGCCCCCGACTACGGCCTGCACCAGCCGGCAAATCGGCGTGCCAGTCTGGTGTTTGACGTGAGCGGCCTTGATCCGGACTTTCTCGCCTCCGAAATCGTCTGGCCGGTGCTAGGCAGTCTTATCGGCCGGGAGGCCGGGCCAGACATCGGCGTGGTCTCGGGCATCACCTCGCATCCGGGCGACGATGCGCTGAAAGCATTTGGCGCGGCGTCCGCGTCCACCGGCGCCGTCGGTCTGTTTCACATCGCCGGCGTCACTCCAGAAGCGTCAGATCTCGCCACTGCGCTTGGGGGAGAGGCGCCAGTGCGCACGATCAAGGTCTCGCCTGCAATGGCCGCCGATGCGCAGGCGCGGCTGTCGACCGCCGAGCGTCCGGATGTCATCGACGCGGTTGCCATCGGCAGTCCGCACCTGTCGCCAGCCGAGTTTGCGCAACTCGCCGCCCTTCTGGCCGGCCGCAAGGTTGCCGTGCCGTTCTATGCGTGCACCGGCCGCCACGCGCTGGCTGAGATCGAACGGCGCGGCCTGCTCGAGCCGTTGCGCGTGTCCGGCGTCACCATCGTCGCCGACACCTGCGTCGTCGTCACCCCCATGCTGCCAGACAATGCATCGGGCATACTGATGACCAATTCGGGAAAGTTCGCCCAATATGCGCCCGGCAACACCGGCTATGCAGTGCTTTACGGTTCGCTGGCCGACTGTGTTGAAAGCGCTGTCGCCGGCCGTGCCGTCTTTGCAGTGAGGGCGGCATGATCTCGATCCGGTGCGACGTGCTGGTTGAGGGCGAGACCTCGTCCGGCGAAACGCTGGTGCTTGATCGCCCGATTTCCTTTTGGGGCGGTGTCGATCCGAAGACCGGGCGCATCGCCGATGTCCGGCATCCGCAACATGGTCAGACAATTGCGGGCAGGGTTCTGTTCCTGCCCGGCACAATCGGCTCGTCTTCGGCGTCGGCGGTGCTGATGGAACTGGTTCACAACGGCAATGCGCCTGCGGCTCTTGTGCTCGACGAGCCCGACGCAATCCTGCTGCTCGGGCTCATCGTGGCGCGTGAAATGGGCTGGTCTGCGCCGCCTGCATTGCGCTTGCCGAAAACTGATCACCCGGCCTTCGCCGGACGCACGATCAGCGTTGATGCGTCAGGCTGGCTTACTACGGCATAGCGCTGGCAAATTTCAGAACGTCCACTTCATTCCTTGCTCCGGAATGATGAACGACGCGCCGACATCATTGTCCGCCTGAAGCTCTTTCAAGATTGCGTCCTGGGGCGACTCGCCCTTTTTCAGCGAATATTTGATGTGGCTGATGATCACCGGCAGGTCTTTCAAGCTGCCCTTGCCGACCTTCTCCTCAAGCCCGCGCAACGACTTCAACAGCCAGGCAGGCGTCAGGTGTCCGAACAGGAATTTGTCAGGCTGTGTGTTGACATAGGATACTTCGACAATCACCGCCTTCAGCTTCTTGTCGCGCACCTTGCCGGCGATAGCCGTCCAGATGTCGCCTATCGCGGTCGACTTCTCCACATCGTCCGGCCCGGTGTCGCCAAAGCACAGTACCGCCTCGTCGCCGCTTTCGACCAGAAATGCGGTTGATTCGACGCCCGAATGCGCCAGCGGGTAGGCGGTCACGCCCATTGCTGTATTGGCGAGCCCGGTTTTTTCGCCCGCCTTCAGATCCGTCAGCGCATATTTTTTCAGCTGTGGCGCCTTGCCCCTGTCGCCAAAGTTCGGCCAGGCGTCCCAGTTGAAGTAGGTCGTCTCGATGTCGGCATTGACCGATGGCAGTCCATAGATCGGCTTCTTGCTGTCGTCGGGCGATGCGGCGATCAGACCGGCGATATGATCCATATGCGCATGCGAGATCAGATAGCCTTTGACGTTCTCGGTCAGCATGTAGCCGATGCGGGTGTAGTCTGAATCCGCCGGCACAGTCACATTGTCGAAAGCGCCTTTGCCGTCGGCTGCCTTGAGGCCATTCACCAGTGCGCCTGCGTCACAGGTCACGCCGCGGGGATCGCCAGCGGGTGAGATCAGGAATGCGCTCAGGTTTCCATCTTCGATGCCACCGCGCGCGCCCAGCGTCACAATGTCGAACCCGGCGGCATGAGCCACTCCTGAAAGCGACAACGAGATCGAGCAAAGTGCAAGGGTGATACGTTTCATCAGACGCTCCTGTTTGGTCCACCTCTATTGCGGACCTATGACAGGCGCGTGTCAACCTTGCTCCGGCTGCCGGATCGGGCCAGTTTTGGCGCTGTGTGATGCCAGCAGGCCGCCAGGGTTGGCAGGAAACCGGCGGTCACGTTCCTGCTGGAAACGACTACGTCCTCAGCGGCAGCACCCGGTCTGGCGGCCGGTGTCCGTCAAAGAAGGTGCGGATGTTAATGATCACTTTCTCGCCCATGTCGATGCGGCCCTCGATAGTGGCCGATCCCAAATGCGGCAGGATCACCACCTTGCCCTTGGCCGCCAGCTTCACCAGCTTGGCGTTGACAGCGGGTTCATGCGCGAACACGTCGAGCCCTGCGCCCGCCAGCTTGCCCTGTTCGATCTGCTTGATCAGCGCCGCTACGTCGATGATCTCGCCGCGCGCCGTATTCACGACATAGGCATTTGGCTGCATCAGCGCGAGCCGCCGCGCCGACAGAAGATGGAACGTCGCCGGCGTCGACGGGCAGTTCACCGACACGATGTCGACGCGTGCCAGCATCTGGTCGAGGCTTTCCCAGTAGGTTGCCTCAAGCTCTTCTTCAACGGCAGGCGAGACCTTCCGGCGGTTGTGATAGTGGATTGCGAGGCCGAAGGCCTTGGCGCGCCGAGCCACTGCCGTGCCGATGCGTCCCATGCCGACAATGCCGAGGCGTTTGCCCCAGATGCGGTGGCCAAGCATCCAGGTCGGCGACCAGCCGGCCCATTTGCCGTCGCCCTTCAGCAGCGAGGCGCCTTCCACCAGCCGCCGTGGCACCGCCAGCATCAGCGCCAGCGTCATGTCGGCTGTGTCCTCGTTCAGGACGTTGGGCGTATTGGTGACTGTAATGCCCTTCTTCTGGGCGGCTGTAACGTCGACATGGTCGACGCCGTTCGAAAAACTCGCGATCAGCTTCAGGTTCGGGCCGGCCTGCGCAATCAGATCCGCATCGATCCGGTCTGTGATGGTTGGCACCAGCACATCGGCTTCCTGCATGGCGGCGACCAGCTCGGCCTGGGTCATCGGTTGATCGTCGACGTTCAGCCTCGCGTCGAACAATTCGCGCATCCGGGTTTCCACCGGATCGGGCAATTTGCGCGTAATGACGACCAGAGGTTTCTTCTTGCCCTTCATTCTTTCCTCGTCATTCGACAGGACCCCCATTCTGTTGAGGGCTCCTTAACCAAGACAGGCGACATTGTAGATGCCCCAGTCTCGCCACTCTCTAACAAGCCCGGAGAGGCATGACAAAGAAAAAGGGGCGGCTGGCCGGTGTGTTGGTTCAGCCTTGAGTTCAAGGAGTATGTCGCGTGCCGCGTATCAACTGGGTGAGTCTGGCCTGTCGTGCCGCTCTTGGCGCATTTGTCCTGGGCATTTTCCAGACAGCAACGCCACTGGTGAGCCAGGCATCCGCCCAGGCGGTTGGCCCTAACAAGAGTGGCCTGCCCATTCCCCGTTTTGTCACGCTGAAGTCCGGCCGCGTCAATCTGCGCGTTGGTCCGGGCCGCAACTATCCGGTCGAGTGGATGTATATGAAGTCCGGTCTGCCGGTGGAAATCATTCAGGAATATGACAATTGGCGGCGCATCCGTGATTCGGAAGGCACTGAAGGCTGGATCAATCAATCGCTGCTGTCGGGCAAGCGCAGCGGCATCGCAGCCCCCTGGTTCAAGGGTAAGGAAGAAGCCGCGATCACCTTGACCCGCGACCCTGATCCCAAATCCCGCCTTGTCGCCACGGTTGAGCCGGGCGCCATCGGCATGATCGAACAATGCGACGGTCAATGGTGCGAAATGCGCTTTGGCAGTTATTGGGGTTATGTGCAGCAGTCGCTCATCTGGGGCGCATATCCCGACGAGACGTTCGACGATTAGACCGTCTTTCCGGCCTCAGCGCTTGGGGCGCAGGCGGATCACGATATCGATATTGGCGATTTCCATGCCCGGCGGCGGTTCGGGCACATTGCTGACGCAAACCCCGCCGGTATCAATATCCAGCACCAGGTTCTCGCCTTCCACATAGAAATGGTGGTGATCCGACGTATTGGTGTCGAAATAGGTGCGTGCGCCCTCGACCGCCAGAATGCGCAGCATGCCCGCTTCAGTAAACTGATGCAGCGTGTTGTAGACGGTCGCCAGCGACACGGCGACGCCCGCGCCCATCGCCTCTTCATGCAGGTCTTCGGCGGTCAGGTGACGGTCGCCTTTGGCAAACAGCAGTGAAGCGAGCGAAACGCGCTGGCGCGTCGGCCGCAGCCCTGCAGCCCGCACCTTGCCTTCTGCTTCGCGGCTTTCGCCGGCTGTCGGTGAGCCCATTATCTCCGCACCCGTTACGCAATAACCCGGTTTGCGCCGCATCCCGCGTTCATTGCCTTGCTTTCAGCATATATTCGGTCACTGATGACGGATCAAGCCGCGCATTGACCGCGCACAGGCCGCAAGATAAGCGGTAGCAAACATTACCGGGTGAAACGGTGCGTGATCGAACATGCGCCCTTTGCCGCCGGCAACGACTAGGGGAGATGGATGGCCGACCGGAAGTCAAGCTACGAATATGCGGACCTGCTGGCCTGCGCCAAGGGTGAACTGTTTGGCCCCGGCAATGCGCAATTGCCCTATCCGCCAATGCTGATGTTCGACCGCATCACCGATATCAGCGAAACCGGCGGCGCGTTTGACAAGGGTTATATCCGCGCCGATTTCGCCATTCACCGCGATCTCTGGTTCTTTCCCTGCCATTTCATCGACAATCCGATCATGCCAGGTTGCCTCGGCCTCGACGCATTGTGGCAACTCACTGGTTTCTATCTCGGCTGGCTGGGCGAGCCCGGCAAGGGCATGGCGGTGGCCACCGGCGAGGTCAAGTTCAAGGGCATGGTCACGCCCAAGGTAAAGCGCGTCGAATATGGCGTTGACTTCAAGCGCGTCACCCGCGGCCGTCTGGTCATGGGCATCGCCGACGGCTGGCTCAAGGCCGACGGAGAACAGATCTATTCGGCGACCGA
>DAINRF010000057.1:0-18676 GCA_036742015.1 Mesorhizobium sp.
TGTCGAGCCTGTGGCGGCAGAATTTCTGCGCGACCCGCTCCCTGGCGCAGTCGAGATCGTCTGACTGGAACAGGATGTGACTGGACAGTGGAACCGCAGTTTGGGCACCGAATGCAGCTTGCATGCCCTAAACAGTAGCAAACGGCTGCTTCGCGCCCAACGGGTTTCTGCGTCGGTGCGCCGCAGCGGCAATTTGTTTTCGTTTTTCGGATAGTCGCTTCGCCATCCGGATAGACGCGAAGCCAGCCTTGTTCAAAATGTCTGGCGATGCAGGGCGCTGGAGGTTGCGCCTTCACAAAACACCAGGGGAGGACATCATGGCAGGAGCGCTCGCCAAGGGCATTACCGAAAACGGCACGGGCTTTCAGGGGACGACCTGGAACATTCTGGGCCAGACCTACTATCCGAAGGCGATCACCGAATCGGCCTTTGCGTTCGAAACCAACAGCGACCCGGGCCAGTTTGTGCCAGTCCATATCCACCCCACTCAGGACGAGTTCATTCTGGTGCAGGAAGGCGAGCTTGACCTCAAGCTTGACGGCAAGTGGGTGAAGGCCAAAGCTGGCGACCTGGTGCGCATGCCGCGCGGCATCCCGCATGGCTATTTCAACAAGTCCGACAAGCCTTGCCGCGCCCTGTTCTGGGTGTCCCCGGCAGGCAAGCTCGAGGACCTGTTCAAGAAGCTCGACAATCTCAGCGATCCCGCCGAAGTGGTGAAGGTATCGGCCCTGCACGAGGTCGACTTCCTGCCGCCCGAAGCCAACGACTAACCGGAAACACGCACGGCCTTGCTTCGCGCCGCCCGGCATTGCCGGGCGCGGACGGGGCCGTGCATCCGTCGGGAGGACAAGACATGGTCGACAGGAAGAAAGTCTGCGTCATCGGCGCGGGCGTGAGCGGGCTCGCCTCTGCGCTTGCCTTCAAGCAGCGCGGTCACGACGTGACCGTCATCGAGCGCAGCCACGGGCTGGGAGGCGTCTGGGAGCCGTCCCGCTCCTATCCTGACGTGCAGACCCAGAGCCCCAAGGATCTCTACCGCTACACCGGTAAGGCAATGCCAAATTCCTATCCGGAATGGCCCAAGGGGCCGCAGGTACATGCCTATCTGGCCGAGTATGCCCGCGACAACGGGTTGATGCCGCTGATCCGGTTCAACACCAAGGTTGAAACCGTCAACCGGCGCGCCGACGGTGCTCCCGGCTGGACCGTGACCCTGTCGGACAATGGCAAGGCCCCGGCAAAGGAAGATTTTGACTTCGTCGCCGTGTGCACCGGCCAGTTCAGTGACAAGAACACGCCTGATTTTCCCGGCGCAGCTGAATTCCGCGATCACGGCGGCCAGATCCTGCATTCGTCGGAATATACGGATCCGGCAACGCTCGCCGGCAAGGATGTGCTGGTACTCGGTTTTTCGAAATCGGCCACCGACATTGCGGTCAATGCGGTCAAGGCCGGGGCGAAATCCTCGACCATCGTCTATCGCGAAAGCGTCTGGCGCGTGCCCTATTTCATCGGCGGCCTGATCAACTTCAAGCGCATCCTCTACGTCCGCGCGCAGGAGAACATGTTCCCTGCCTGGGCGCAGACGCCGATGCAAAAGTTCAATCACGCCATTGCCAAACCGTTCATCTGGGCCAATTGGCGGGCGCTGGAAAGCCTGCTGTCGATCCAGTGCAAGTTTGGCAAGACCGGCCTGCGCCCTGACCATCCGATCGAAACAAATCTCAACTGCTCGGTGCCGATCGTGACGCCAGGTCTGTTCGATATGATCGCTGACGGGCGCATCAAGGCGATCAAGGGGTCGATCGATCATTATGAGCCTGGCAAAATCGTATTGACCGGCGGCGAGCGTGTCGCGTCAGACATGGCTGTGCTGGCGACGGGCTGGAAGCTCGGCGTTCCGTTCCTGCCTAAGGAATTTCAGGACAAGCTGATCGAGCCGGATGGCCAATATCGTCTCTACCGCATCATCGCCAATCCCGATTTGCCGGAAATGGGCTTTGTCGGGTTCAACTCGTCCTTTGCCTCGGTGCTGACGTCGGAAATGGCGGCCAACTGGCTGGTTCGCTATGCCGACGGCCAGCTCGCCAAGCAGCCGAGCGCCGCGCAGATGAACGAGAACATCGAGATGATGTTGAAGTGGAAGCGCGGCGAGCGGCCAGCTGCGGGCGTCTATGGCGGGCTCTGCGTAGCCCCCTACCATTTCAAGCATCTCGACGAGTTGCTCGACGACATGGGCGCCAAGGAACGCAAGCGCAATCCGCTTGCCGAAAACCTGACACCGCCCAACGCAGACGCGTTCGGCCGCTATCTTGCGTCAACGCCGCAATATCAAGCGGCCTGAGCGCCTACCGCAGGAATGGCCCCACCTTGGTTTCGAGCAATCGGACCAGGGCCGGGTCCATGAACTCGTAGTCATCAGGAATGTCGAGGCAGATCACCCGCTTGCCGTTCAGGCTGCTGCGATAGCGCTTCGACAGCTTGTTGCGGTGCGCCTTTTCCATCACAAAAATCACCGTCGCCCAGTCGATCTGTTCAGTCGACAGCACCGTGATTGCGCTGGGCGACAGACCGGCCGAGTCGGTTTCGACATTCGGCCAGTCTGCAAAAACCTGCTCAGCCGTGGGGCTGCGCAGGCGGTTTGCAGTGCAGATGAAGAGTGCGCGGGTTACGCTCAAACAGCAGCCACGATGATGATCTCGACCTTGTATTCGGGGGTAGCCAGTGCTGCTTCGCCGGTTGCGCGGGCCGGCGCATTTTCCTTGTCAACCCAGCTGTCCCAAACCGAGTTCATCTCGGCAAAGTCACGCATGTCGTCGAGCCAGATCTGGGCTGACAGGATCTTTGACTTGTCCGAACCCGCAAGCTTCAGCAAACGGTCGATTCCTTTCAGAATCGCCTTGGTCTGATCGGCGACGCTCTTGCCCGGCGCGCCAACCTGGCCGGCGAGATAGACAGTGTTGCCATGAACGACAGCCTGGCTCATGCGCGGGCCTGGCTCGATGCGGCGGATAGTCATGGGTAGTCCCTCCTTGAATTGATGCTGCCTTATCCACCGTCGGTGAAGGAACGGCAAGGTTCTCCTTCAACTCAGTTCAGTTCAGGTCATCTCAGTTCAGGGGCCACACGATCTGCAACATCGGCACGCCGACCAGCACCACCAGTATGGACAGCGGCAAACCAAGACGCGGGTAGTCGGAAAACCTGTAGCCGCCCGGCCCCATGACCAGCGTGTTCGACTGATGACCGATCGGCGTCAGAAAGTCGCTGCCTGCGCCGATTGCAACCGCCATCAGAAACGCTTCCGGCCTGAAGCCGAGCGTCGTTGCGAATCCGGCAGCAATCGGAGCCATGACCAGCACCGTCGCAGCATTGTTAAGGAACGGCGTCACCGCCATTGCCGCCACCATAATCAACGCCAGCGCGCCCCAGCCGGGCATCGTCATCGCCAAGCCAGCCAGCCACTCTGAGGCGATGTCGGTCACGCCGGTTGAGCGCAGCGAATCCGATACGGGGATCAGCGCGGCGAGCATGACGAGGATCGGCCCGTCAATTGCGCTATAGACTTCCCGGATCGGGATTGCCTTGAACAGCACCATCAAGACCGCTGCAGCAAAGAAAGCCAATGCGACCGGCAGGATCGACAGCGCCGTCAGCGCCATCGCTCCACCCAGGACGGCCACCGGCACAAGCCAGTTGCGCACCGATCCGAGCTTGATCGGGCGTTCCGCCAGCGGCAAGCTGCCGAGTTGCACCAGAACCTCCGGCAGCCGGTTGCGCACGCCTTGCAGCACGATGACGTCGCCGGGACGGAACACCACCTCGCGCAGACGCTCGGTAATCCGCTGGCCGCGCCGGCTGATAGCCAGGAGATTGACGTCGAACCTGTCATGCAGGCTAAGGCGTTCGGCTGTCAGCCCCACAAGAAATGAGTTCTCGCCGATCACCGCCTCGACCGCACCGATCTCGACACGCGGATTGGCACCCTTGACCACCCTGCCCCCGGACATCTGCAATTTGCCGCCGGACGTGATCTTGTCGAGCGCGTCAGGATCGCCTTCGAGCAGCACGATGTCATTTTCACGCAGCACGGCGTCCGGCAATGGCGCGATGCGCAGACCACCGGCCCGGATCACCGAAGTAACGGTTGCGCCGCCGTCGCCAAGCTTGAGCAACTGGCCAATCGTCTTGCCGACAACGGTCGATTCGGCCACGACGCGACCCTCTGAAATGTAGTTCTTGATGTCGATGGCGTCATGCAGCGATGCCGTCTCGCGTGAACGCTGGGGAACGAGCCAATAGAATGCGGTGAGGAAAATCAGGCCGGTCAAGGCAAGCGTAGCGCCCACGGGTGTAAAATCGAACATCGCAAAAGGCGCGCCGCCCAGCTCCTCGCGCATGCGCGAAACGATGATGTTGGGCGACGTGCCAACCAGGGTCATCAAACCGCCAAGCAGCGAGCCAAACGCCATCGGCATCAAAAAAACCGAAGGCGAGACACGAGATCGCCGGGCAAACTGGAATGCAATCGGCATCATGATGGCGAGCGCGCCAATGTTTTTTACAATCGCCGACAGAACGGTGACGATGCCAACCAGAACGACAAGCTGCGCCCGCACACCGGTGAGATTCGGCAGATACTTGCGAATCGCAACTTCCATGATGCCGGATCGCTGCACCGCCGAACTGACCAGCAGCGCCGATCCGACAATGATGACAATGTCATCGCTAAAACCTGAAAACGCGTTTCGATACGTAACGGTGCCCGCAGCAACAGACGCCAGCAGCGCCAGGCAGGCAATCAGATCGTAGCGCAAGCGGCCCCAGATGAAGGCGATCATCATCGCACCGATGATGCTGACAGCGAGCATTTGAGGCAGTGTCATACGTATTGGTCTCCATCCACTACGGAAATACGGGCCAAGAGTATGGTTTCGCGGCTGGAGCCGCCAATTGCAAGGTACGGGTCAAGCCTGCGGCTTGCCGCCACGGCCTTGGCAATTCATTTCATCGGATGGATTGACGCCCGGCGCGAGCCAACTAGGCTTGCAGCGCGTTGCGGTCTTGCCCTCATCAACCCGGAGAATTTGTCTGTCTACTGTCGTTCTTGTGCTGGCCGTTGCCGTCGCCGCCTATCTGGTCGGCGCCCTGACGCAGACCTATCGCCTCGGCATTTCTCTGCGCCAGGCCATACTCTATCTGCCCTTGAAGCTGATCTGGCGCGTGTCGGACGGGCGGATGCGCAAGGCGCGAAAGGCGGAAGCGCCCGTCATCTATGCCATCGCACATCAGTCCCAGATGGACCCGGCGCTCATGCTGGCGCTGTTGCCGGACGATACGCTGCATATCCTGGATGAAGTTTCTGCAACGTCCAGCTGGCTTGAACCTTACCGGGCTCTTGCCCGCACCATAACCTTCAACGCCACTCAGGTCTTTGTCAGCCGCAGGCTGGTGCGGCATCTGAAAGGCAATGGCCGGCTGGCGGTCTACTTTCCACAGACCGTTGAGCCTGACGCGCGTGAATTGCGCCTGTTCCGTGCGGTGGCGCGCATCGCCGCCAGAGCAAACGCTGACATTGTTGCCATTCATGTGGCGCGGTCTCAGTTTCTGCCCTGGTCGAGATTGCCCGAGGATCAGGCCCCTCGCCGCCTGTTTCCCAAGCTGATTGCAGCGTCGCTCGAAGCAGTTTCTCTAGAAACCTTCGCCACGCGAGGCGGGCGGCCGCCGACGAACCTCACCAATGCCCTGCTCGACCGGGTCGCAGAAGCACGCGTTGCTGCGACCCGCCGAAAAAGAACGCTGTTTTCAACCCTGTCGCTGGCAGCGCGCGGGTTTGGCGCAGAGCGGACAATCGTCGAAGACGGCATCGCCGGCACGCTCAGCTATCGGCAGTTGATGATCTCCGGACGTGTTCTGGGCGGACGGTTCGCGTCCATCTCCAATGGCGGCGAAACGGTCGGGTTGATGGCTCCCAATTCAGTCGCAATGGTCAGCGCTTTCGTCGGTCTGCAATCGGCTGGCTGCGTTGCTGCAATGATCAACTACAGCGCAGGACCGGCAACTGCGGCGGCGGCCGTTCGCATGTGCCGCATCCGTACCGTCGTTTCGTCTCGCGCCTTTGTCGACCGGGCGCAAATCGCCGACATCGTGACCGCGATTGAGGCGGCAGGCGCAAGGATGCTCTGGCTTGAGGACCTGCGCAAGGAAGTAACGGCCTTCAGCCGTGCAGCAGGCGCAATATTCTGGCGCTGGCCGCACACGCGTGCAAAGCCCTCCGCAACTGCCGTCGTCCTTTTCACCTCCGGCTCGGAGGGAACCCCCAAAGGAGTCGAGCTGACGCACAATAATCTGCTCGCCAATGTCGCGCAGATCGATGCGCGCATCAGGTTTTCGCCCGCTGACAAACTGTTCAACGTCCTGCCAGTGTTCCACTCCTTTGGGCTGACTGGCGGCACGATCCTGCCGCTGGTCAGCGGCGTGCGCATCCTGTTCTATCCCTCGCCGCTGCATTTCCGGCAGATCCCGGAGATCGCAGCAAAGGAAAAGCCGACAATCATGTTCGGCACGGACACATTTTATGCTGCCTATGGCCGGGCTGCCGGCGATGGGGATTTTTCCAGCCTTCGCCTGGTGGTCGCCGGAGCGGAGCCGGTCCGCGAGGAGACTCGTCGGCAATGGCGCGAGCGATTCGGGGTCCGGATCGTCGAGGGCTATGGTATGACCGAGGCCTCTCCAGTAGTTGCGGTAAACACTGCCAGCCATTCCCGCGATGGCACGGTCGGACGGCTGTTGCCCTCGATGCGTTGCCGCCTTGAAGCGGAGGAAGGTATTGAGGACGCCGGCCGGCTCTGGCTATCCGGCCCCAATATAATGCGCGGATACATCCGGCCGGACGGCCGCAGCGCCGACCTGTCGGCAACCAGCGACTGGCTTGACACTGGTGATGTCGTTTCGTTTGACAGCGACGGTTATCTGACAATCCGGGGCCGGATGAAACGTTTCGCCAAAATCGCCGGCGAAATGGTGTCTCTGGCGGCGGTGGAAATGCTGGCACAGGAGCTCTGGCCGGACGCGCACCACGCAGCGGCAGCGCTTCCCGACAAGAAGCGCGGCGAGCGTATTGTGCTCGTGACCACCCAGCCAAATGCCGATCGGCAGATCTTGTCGGCCTTTAGCAGGGAACGCGGGGCAGCCGAGATCGGCTTTCCGGAAAACATCCTGATTGTCGAGGACATCCCCACGCTCGGATCTGGCAAGACCGACCATGCCGCCGTCAAGCGTATGGCCGAAAATCAGATCAAGACGTAGCGTCGTCCTTTTGTGGGTCCTGTGGCTGCGTCTTCAAGACATCGGTCGCGCGCTGCTCGGCCGTCTGACGACTGGCAAACGACCGTACGCTGATCGGCAAGGCAGCAAGATAGGCCAGCGCCGACACAGCCAGCGTCTGCCACGTATAGCTCGCCAGCATCAGCACATAAAACACCGCCACCAGAATGAGCGGGATGACGATGTCGCCGCGCACTTTCGAGCCAAGGCTCTTTCCCGAATAGACCGGCAGGGTCGAGACGAGCAGCATCGCGATCAGGATCGTGTAGCCAACTGCGAGGTAAGTGAGCACGCCAGTCATGTCGACGCCCAGGAAGCCTACATAGACGGGCAACAGCAGCAGCACCGCGCCGGCGGGCGCCGGCACGCCGGTAAAGTAGTCTGACGCCCAGGATGGCCGGTTTGGATCCTCAAGCTGCACGTTGAAGCGCGCCAGCCGCAGGCCGCAGGCAATCGCAAAGATCAGCGCCGCCGTCCAGCCGATCGCGCCCGTCCGGTCAAGCATATAGGCGTAGATCACCAACGCCGGGGCTGCGCCAAAATTGACGATGTCGGCGAGCGAATCCATCTGCTCGCCAAATTTCGACGTCGCCTTCAGCGCCCGCGCAACACGCCCGTCAATCCCGTCGAGAAATGCAGCGATCAGCACCATCACCACCGCGATCTCGAAACGGTTCTCAAACGCCAGCCTGATGCCCGACAATCCCGCACATATCGCCAGAACGGTAATCAGGTTGGGCAAGAGCAACCGCAGCGGTATGTCGCGGATTTTTGTGCCTTGCTTGCTCGTTTGGCCGTGTGGTTCGAATGGGGCGAAGGGCGGTTCCATCAGGAGACCTTTACAAGCGGGAAGCCAGAACCACTGTCAAAGTCGGCAAGCACGGTTTCACCAGCAATCGAGGTCTGTCCGACCGCCACGCGCGTCCTGGCGTTTTGCGGCAGGTAGACGTCGACACGCGAACCGAAGCGGATCAGGCCAAAACGCTCGCCGACAGTGAGCGATCCGCCCTGATCGACCCAGCACAGGATACGCCTGGCAATCAGGCCTGCAATCTGCACGACGGCCACCTGCCCGTGCGGGCTTTCGATCACCAGCCCGTTGCGCTCGTTTTCGGTGCTGGCCTTGTCGAGTTCGGCGTTAAGGAAACTGCCCGGGCGATGCTCGACGCGCAGGATGCGGCCGCGCACCGGGGCGCGGTTGATGTGTACCGAGAACACGTTCATGAACACCGAAATGCGCAGCATCTCGTCTGCGCCCAGCCCAAGCTCGCGCGGCGGCACGGCTGGCCCAACGGCCGAAACGATGCCATCGGCGGGGCTGATAACCAGTTGATCATCGACCGGCGTCACGCGCTGCGGGTCGCGGAAGAAATAGGCGCACCAGGCGGTCAGCAGCGCGCCGATCCAGAACAGCGGCTCCCACAGCAGGCCGAGCACCACCGATGCGGCAGCGAACGCGCCGACGAATTTGTAGCCTTCCTTGTGAACGGGCACGAAGGCGGCCCGGATGCTGTCGGCTATGCTCATGGTAGCGCCTGTCCTGACTGGAATTGGCGTCTGATTACAAAAATGCGGCGAAAGGGGCAACGACCAGAGGCCAACTGTTCACGCTTGCGTCAGTTTGCCTATTTGGTCTCACCCACGTCCGACACACGCTTGCGCACCACAACGCCCATTTCGTCCGTTTCGCGGGCGATACGCAGCCGCTCTTCGGCTTCAGTCGCCTCGCGCTGACGATCCCACATTGACGCGTAAAGGCCGCCCTTGTCGAGCAATTGCCGGTGCGTGCCCCGCTCCTCGATCAGCCCGTCACGCAATACGATGATCTCGTCGGCGCGGATGACGGTCGACAGGCGGTGGGCGATGACCAGCGTCGTGCGGCCACGGCTGACGAGGTCAAGCGCCGCCTGGATCTCCTGCTCGGTCTGCGTATCCAGCGCCGACGTCGCCTCGTCGAGGATCATGATCGGCGGCGCCTTGAGGATGGTGCGCGCAATCGACACGCGCTGCTTTTCGCCACCTGACAATTTGAGCCCGCGTTCGCCGACCATCGACTGAAAACCTTCCGGTAACGCCTCGACGAAACCGGAGATCTGCGCCAGTTCGGCGGCCCGGCGCACCTCTTCCTCGGTCGCATCGGTGCGGCCATAGCGGATGTTGTAGAGGATCGTGTCGTTGAACAGCACCGTGTCCTGCGGAACCATGCCGATCGCGGCACGCAGGCTGTCCTGCGTCACATCGCGAATGTCCTGCCCGTCAATGGTGATTGCGCCGGACTGGACATCGTAGAACCTGAACAGAAGGCGCGAAATCGTTGATTTTCCTGCGCCTGACGGGCCGACAATGGCCACCGTCTTGCCCGCCGGAACATCAAACGAAACCCCTTTCAGGATCGGCCGGGCCGGGTCATAGGCAAAATGCACATCCTTGAACGCAACATTGCCCTCGGCCACCTTCAGCGGCTTTGCATCCGGCTTGTCCGTCACTTCTGCCGATACGTCGAGCAAATCGAACATGTTTTCTATATCGGTCAGGCCCTGGCGGATTTCGCGGTAGATGAAGCCGATGAAATTGAGCGGCACCGATAGCTGCATCAGCATGGCGTTGATGAACACGAAGTCGCCGATTGTCTGGGTGCCGGCCTGCACTTCCATCGCCGACAACACCATGACTGCCGTCATGCCGATGCCAAAGATGACGCCCTGGCCAAAGTTCAGCCAGCCAAGCGAGGTCCAGGTCTTCGTCGCCGCGTCCTCGTAGCGCTCCATCGACCGGTCATAGCGCTTCGCCTCCATCGCCTCGTTGCCGAAATATTTGACCGTCTCGAAGTTGAGCAGCGAATCGACCGCCTTGGTGTTGGCGTCAGTGTCGGAATCGTTCATCTGCTTGCGGATCGCGATGCGCCAGTCGGACGCCCAGACCGTGAACCAGGTGTAGGCGACCACGGTCGCGGCAACGATGGCGACATAGACCCAGCCATAGGCAACCGCAAAGATGACGGCCGTCAGCGCAAATTCGAGAACAGTTGGCAGGGTGTTGAGAATCGTAAACCGCACGATGGTCTCGATGCCCTTGGTGCCGCGCTCGATAACGCGCGAAAGACCGCCCGTGCGGCGCTCCAGATGGAACCGCAGCGACAGCCGATGCAGGTGGACAAAGGTCTTGTAGGCAAGCTGGCGCACCGCGTGCTGTCCGACACTGGCAAACAGCGCATCGCGCAACTGGTTGAACCCCCATTGGCCAATGCGCACGACATTGTAGGCGACGACCAGCATGACCGGCGCCAGCAGGACAGGAGGCAGGTCGGGCATTGCGCCGCCATCATTTGCCAGCGCATCGGTCGACCATTTGAAGAAGTAAGGGACAAGGATCAGCAGCAGTTTCGCCGCGACAAGGAAAAACGTCGCCCAGACGACGCGCATCTTCAGATCGTTGCGGCCCTCTGGCCACATGTATGGCCACAGATTGTAGAGTGTCTGCCAGAGCGAGCCGGAATCGGCGGAAACTGTCTTGTTGGCCATAGATCAGGCTTCTTTTGTCTGAGGGATTTCGGTCTGCGACCCGGCCGCGCGTTCGGCACATTGGGCGAGCCAACCCGACAGATCGGACGAGATTGCTTCGATGGCCTGCCTGTCGACGCTGTAGCGGGATTTTTGACGCTCGGGCTCGAATTTGACCAGCCCCGCGTCCACCAGCACTTTCAGATGTTGCGACACGGTCGACTGCGCCAGATCGAGGCGACCGACCACTTCCTTGCAGCAGCAAGCCCCCTCGCCCGCCAGATGCTGCAGGATCAACAGCCGGGACGGATGCGACAGTGCCGCCGCCTTGGCGGCAAGATCAGCCAGATTGTCAGGTTTGCAGCAATTCATCGTTCATCGGCGATATACGATGAACGATGAGGATGCAATCGGATAGTGTCAGGATTTCGGGGCTTTCTGGTCAGCGATGGCATCCATGTCGGCGTCCTCGCCTTCGCTGGTCTTGCCCGGCACCGAAAACACCTGGCCCGGCCAGATGCGATTCGGATCGCTGATCTGCTCCTGATTGGCGAGATAGATGGTCGAATAGCGCACGCCGCGGCCATAAACACGCTTGGAAATGCGCCACAGCGTATCGCCGCGGCGGATGATGACGCCATTTGCTGCGGCCTCGAGAGGTTCTGCAGCGTGACCGGCAGGTGAAGTGCCTGCGTCGGTGGCCACCGCGGGTTTTGCCGGGCCCGTTTCCGCGGTCTTCGCTACCCCAACATCCGAAGAGGAAGGCGTCACGACGCCCGGGGCAACCGCGGCGACCGACTCGCCCTCCAGACGCCGGAACGGCACCTGGGCCCGGGCTGCGACGTCACGGCCGTTTCTGGCGATCAGGTCGGCGCGGACAATATAGTCGCCCACCGCCAGATCGCGGATCGTCTCGACCAGGAACTCGCCATTGGGGGAGGCCTTTGCCTCACCCAGCAGAATATCGTTGGCGAAAACGCGCACGACACTGCCTGCCGGCGCGACGCCTGCGACAAAGACACGGTTACCCTCGATCTCGACTGCCTTCACCAGCACCTGGGCTGGCGGGGCGGCAGCCGGCTGCGCTGCCGCTGCAGGTTTTTCGGCTGCGGGCGCGGCTGCAGACTGTGCCGGATCCTGAATCGGTTCGCCAGTCGCGTCAGCAGGCTTGGGCACGTCACCAGACGCTGGCGCGGACTGTGTTGGCGCGGGCTCTGCTTCCGGCAATGTAATCAACCGGCTCGGCTGGCCCGGCTGCTCAACCAACGCCAGCACCTGTCCATCGGTCCGATCAGGGATCGAGACGATAGCCGTCTCGATTGAGGTGGCGGCGATCTTGTCCTCGCCGGTGGCGCGTAGCACGATCTGATAGTCGCCGGGCGGCAGGCGGTCGTCCAGCACCACGGCAAAGTCGCCTTCCGGCGATGCGGTGGCCGTTCCCAGCACCTTCGAACCTGACACGATTTCCACCGCCGAACCGGGTGCCGCCTTGCCGGCTATCACCAGCGATCCGTCAGGCTCTGCGCGCACGATGTCGAAGCTGGGCGCGACAACTTCCGCCCTGGCGGCAGCGCCTGGCGTCGCCGCTGGCGGCTGGACGTTTGCAGGCTGCTGGATGGCCGGCGGCTTGGCCGAAGGTTGCGTCACGATTGCTGCCGGATCCTGCTTAGCCATCAAAGGCACAGGTTCGGACTTCTGCACTGCGGCCTGCTGAACCGGCGCGTCAAGAAACCGGTCAAGCGCACCCGACACATAAGCGGCTGTGCCGACAACAGCCGTGCCGCCAAGCAGCAGCGACAATGCCTTTAATTGAGCGCCAAACATGCCCGTTTCCCCGTAGTAATCTCGCCGGTCTAACGTGTATTTTGCAATACGACAAGAAAAAGGCCGTTTGGCGGCTTGACCCACCCCTGCACCGGCATCAGCTAGCGGCATGACAGAGATTCGATCCATTTGCGTTTATTGCGGTTCTTCGCCGGGCCGCGACGACATCTACCTCGC
This sequence comes from Mesorhizobium sp., assembly GCA_036742015.1. GTDB lineage: Bacteria > Pseudomonadota > Alphaproteobacteria > Rhizobiales > Rhizobiaceae > Mesorhizobium_A. Next base: position 12,828 of record DAINRF010000057.1, read on the forward strand.
ATCCGGCCGGAAACTGGGCCGCGCCATCGCCGAAAATGGCCTCAGACTGGTCTATGGCGGCGGCACGCGCGGCATCATGGGCGCAGTGGCCGCTGGCGCCAGCGAAGCCGGCGGCAAGGTGATGGGCATCATTCCGCGCTTCCTGATGAACAAGGAAGCCACCGAAACGGCATTGCAGCGGCTCGATGAGCTTGTCGTCACCGACAATATGCACCAGCGCAAACATCGCATGTTTGAGGAATCAGACGCATTTGTGGCCCTGCCTGGCGGCATCGGCACGGTCGAGGAAATCGTCGAGATCATGACCTGGGGCCAGCTTGGCCACCACAAGAAGCCGATGGTGTTCGCCAATGTCGCCGGCTTCTGGAGCCCGATGATCGCGCTGCTCGACCACATGCGCGCAGAAGGTTTTGTGCACACCGGCCATCTGGTGAAGCCGCTGGTCATCGACAGCGTCGACGATGTGGTTCCCACCATTTTGGCACATGCAAATGGCGCGGACGGCGATCAGAGCGTGATCGACAAGATGTAGGTCAGGCTGCTCTCGCCCGGGCGCGATCCCGCAGGATCGAGCCGGCATAGATCGCCAACCCCGCCCAGATCAGCGCGAAGGCGATCAGCTTGGTTGTGCTGAACGGCTCCTTGAACACAAAAACCGCGATCAGGAAGACGATTGTCGGCGCGATGTACTGCATCAGGCCAATCGTCGTCAGCGTCAGCCGCTTTGCAGCATTGGCGTAGAGCAGCAGCGGTACGGCAGTGACCACCCCGCACCCCATAAACAGCAGCGCCTCAATGCCGCTGCGATCAAAGAAATGGCCCGTGCCGGTCGACTGCACATAGAAAACATAGGCGAACGCCGGCACCGACAGCAGCGTCACTTCCAGCAGGAACCCTTGCGCCGGACCAACCGGAAGCGTCTTCTTCAGGAAAGCATAGGTCGCCCAGGACCCGGCCAACACCAACGACACCCAGGGCAGGCCGCCGCCGTCAAAGGTCAGTACTGCGACCGCGGCCGCAGCCAGCGCAATCGCGATCATCTGCACACGCGACATTTTTTCGCCCAGTACGACCGCGCCGACGAGCACTGTCACCAGCGGATTGATGTAGTAGCCGAGCGCCGTCTCCAGCGTGCGGTCAACGGAGATCGCCCAGACATAGACACCCCAGTTGATCGACACGAAGGCGGCGGCAATCGCCGCCTGCGCCACGGTGCGCGGCGACTTGATCGCCGCCTTGAAGTCACTCAGCCGGCGCTGGATCAAGAGCACGGCAAAGGCAATCGGCACCGACCAGATGACGCGGTGCGCAATCACTTCCACCGTCGGCAGATGCGCCACCAGCTTCATGTAAAGCGGCATCACCCCCCAGAACAGATAGGTGACGAGCGCCAGCAGGAAGCCGTCCAGCGTGTCGCCGGAGGGGGCCTGTTGCGCGACTTTTTCGGTTTGTGCGGTCTCGACTGCCATGCCCGCTTATGGACCGAAGCAATCCGCCAGGCCACGCAATAATGCTGACTGGATCAAGCAATGAAATTGAACTGGCCGGGCGGGGTCGGGCCAGCTTCACCGTCATCGACGCGGCTGCACCGGCTTCGCATAACCATCAAGCAGTCCCGCCACGTCTTCCCACCGGTCGGCCCAGATTGCGTCCAGCACGTCTGTAACGAGGCTGAGCGGCACCCTTCTGGCGCAATACATTTTCAGATGACCCATGACGCGGCGGGGGGCAGGCTCGAAATAAATCCAGCGAACCAACACCGTGTGGTCGCCGTCTCGAACAACGTGCACCGTTCCGTTCATGAATGTGGTCATCAGGCTGGTTTCCGGTTGCCCGTTTCCAACCTCAGCAAGATCGCTCACCTCGACTGCTCCGCCAGACCAGTCCATCTCAGCCAGAATGGCCTTCATCTGCGACAGGGAGACGTCCTTGTAATTCAATCCGGGACCAACAGGCTGTTTGCGGATGACTACAGGGGCCATTTCTGAAGTATCACCATCCGCCCGCGGAGGTGCGGTGCCTTCTTCAATGTTCGTAGGTTTTGTCGGCAATACCCGGTCGGCCAACATTGAAACAGCCACAGACAATACGATCAGGATCGGAAACGAGAACGCATGATACCAGATCCATGTACTCATCGATGACCATAGCCAGATGAGTTCGGAGCCGATGAGGAACAGAGCTGGACCAAGGCCGCTGGCTATGCGTGCGACCAGATCAGCCGATCTGGCCGGCAGATCGAACCTTTCCGCCGATATGAATTTCTTCCCGCGCCCGTATTCGACCGCTGTCGGGATCGCAACAGCATAGGCCCACAAGCGCATGATTTCCGGGAGGCCCGTGAGAACAGCTGCAAGCGGAATGCCAACAAGTATTGTCATGACAAGCGCGAATTTGAACCAGCTTTTCGGTCTGGACCTCTTCCCTCCCAGTCGTGAAAAAGTCGCCACAAACAAGACCGGAAACAGCAGCACCGCCGCCTGCCACCCGAGAAGGTAGTATGCCGCAAGAACCGCCAGCGGCATGCCCAATGCCGCTATTGCCAGGAAACCCATGATACGCGGGACAAAACCTGCGCTTCGTTCAGATGTGCGTGGCTCTGCGTGATCGGTCATCTCGTGCCCTAATTGCCCGGTCATTACCGCCCGTCCTCACAGGAACAGACAGCCAAACCCTCAAACAGACATAGGAACTTCAACCAATATCTGTAAGATGACCTGATGACGATTTCCGGTTGAGAAGCACAACTCCGCAGCCGATCCTATCCACGGAAATCGTCAGCGCTTCGGCTCCACCGGCTCGGCATAATCAGCGAGCAGCACGCCTACCTCCTCCCACCGGTCGGCCCAGATCGCGTCTCCCACGTCAGCAACGAGGCCAAGCGGGACCTTTCTGACGTAATGGTGCCGTAGCAGACCCTGGACCTTTAGCGGAGAAGGCTCGAAATAGCGCCAGTAGACGGTTGCGGTCTGGTCTCCATCCCGCGTTACATTCACCTGGCCTTCCAAAAACTTGGCTACGATACTGGTTTCCGGTTGGCTGCCCTCGACTTGTGCGTATTTGGTCGTGGGAACATCTTCCCCCGACCAATCGGTCTCCGCCAGAATTGCCTTGAACTGCGACAACGAGACGTCACCATAGCGCAGCGGCAGGCCGGCAGGCTGTCGTCGAACGACCGTGCCGGCCGAGTCGGACCGATCGTCAGGCGCTCTCGGGGGCGGTTCGCTGTCAACTATGTCTGATGTGTCAGTCACAAACGTGTTTGAAAACGGGATCATGAGCATCAGAAACAGGCCGAAAAATATCGGAGCGGCAAAGGCGTGGTACCAAATCCATACGCTGATCGATGACCAGACCCACAAGAGTTCGCTGCCGAGCACAAAAAGCGTCCCTGCGGTCCCCAAAAGGATTACCGCCTTCCACATCGTGCCGCTTTCGATCGGTCTCGGTTTTTCTGACCAGTCGACAACCTTCTTTCGTGTGATTGCGAACGTAAAAGGCACGGCGACGGCATAGGCCCAAATCCGCATGATTTCGGCCTTTCCGGTCACAACGGCGGCGATCGGAATTCCAAACAGAACCATGTGCGTCAGGATGCGCTTCAGCGGCCAGTGCAAGTTCCAGTAGCTACGTCGGTGATTATTGGTCGCCGTGCCGAGCGACAACATCAATACCGGAAAAAGCAGCACCGCTGCCTGCCAGCCAAATGCATAGTACGCAATCAGAACCGCAACGGGCATGCCCAGCGCGAGTAAGGTCATGAAGCCGACAGCGCGCGGTATCATCGCTGCCCTGCGAACCGTCTTCCGATCTTCAGATTGATCGGTCATCCTGTGCTCTCCAAGCCCCGCCCGTCCCCACAGGAACAGACAGTCAAACCCTCAAACAGACATAGGAGCTTCAACCAAAATCTGTAAGGTGCACTGACGACGATTTCCGGTTGCGCAGACTATCGCTTGGCCGCCTTTCGGACCATTGCCGCGATCTTGCGGTCTCCGCGCTCCACCGCTTCTTCCAACGCTGTCTTGCCGAACTCGTTGCGCAGCGAAACGTCTGCGCCGTGTTGGAGCAAGAACTCGACGACCTCCACATGCCCGCGTTCGGCTGCGTCGTGCAATGGCGTATTGCTCATGTCGCCCTGCACATTCACCCTTGCGCCGTTGGTGATCAGCACCCGCACATGGCCCAGATTGCCGCGATAGGCGGCGATGTTGAGAACAAAATTGTCCGACCCACGCGCGTTGACGTCGCGCGGCGGGGTGCGAAACTCCGGGTGATCCGCATAGGCGCGAAGAACGTCGTCTAACGTGGGATCAGGCCGCGACTTCGACTTCATCGCTACTCCGCCGCCACCAGCCCGGCCATTTCGCGGTTCTTCATCAGCTTGTAGACAATCGAATCCATCAGCGCCTGGAACGAAGCGTCGATGACATTGTCCGACACGCCGACCGTCCACCAGCGCGCGCCGGTCGAATCATGGCTCTCGATCAGCACGCGTGTGATCGCCTCGGTGCCGCCGTTCAGGATACGCACCTTGAAGTCGACCAGCGCCATGTCGGCGATCTCGTCCTGATACTTTCCCAGATCCTTTCGAAGCGCGATGTCGAGCGCATTGACCGGGCCGTGGCCTTCGGCCACCGACATGCGTTCGACGCCATCAACCGTCAGTTTCACCACCGCCTCGGACACGGTTTTCACCTGCCCGCGCGCGTCGTAGCGGCGCTCGACCAGACAGCGAAAGCTCTCGATACGGAAAAACTCCGGCACCGTGCCCAGCGTCTTTCGCGCCAGCAGTTCAAACGACGCGTCTGCGCCCTCATAGGCATAACCCGATGCCTCGCGTTCCTTGACGAGCGAAATCAACCCGTCGAGGCGGCTGTCATTCTTGTCGACAGCTATCCCGCGCCGCTTCAGCTCGGCCAAAAAGTTCGATTTGCCGCCCTGGTCGGACACCATCACCTTGCGCCGGTTGCCGACGCTTTCGGGCGGCACATGTTCATAGGTCGCCGGCTCCTTGATCAGCGCCGACGCATGGATGCCGGCCTTGGTGGCAAAAGCCGACGGCCCGACATAGGGGGCCTGCGCGTCGGGTGCTCGGTTCAACAATTCGTCAAAGTTGCGCGACAGCCGCGCGATGCCAGCCAGCGCTTCTTTTGAGATGCCGGTCTTGAAGCGGTTCGAAAACGCCGGTTTCAGCATCAGCGTCGGAATGATCGTCACCAGATTGGCGTTGCCGCAGCGTTCGCCAATGCCGTTCAGGGTGCCCTGCACCTGGCGCACGCCCGCATCCACCGCGGCCAGCGAGTTGGCCACTGCCTGGCCGGTATCGTCATGGGCGTGAATGCCCAGATGATCGCCCGGAATGCCCGCCTTGATCACCTGACCGACGATGTCGCGGACTTCCGATGGCTGCGTGCCGCCATTGGTGTCGCACAACACCACCCAGCGCGCTCCCGCGTCATAGGCCGCTTTCGCGCAAGCCAGCGCATAATCCGGATTGGCCTTGTAGCCGTCGAAAAAATGCTCGCAGTCGACCATCGGCTCGCGCCCGGCGGCCTTTGCAGCAGCAACCGAATCCGAGATCGAACCAAGGTTTTCTTCATTGGTGCAGCCGAGCGCCACACGCACATGATAATCCCAGCTTTTGGCGACAAAACAGATCGCGTCGGCTTTGGCCTGCAACAACACCGCCAGCCCGGGGTCGTTGGACGCTGACACGCCTGCCCGCTTGGTCATACCGAAGGCGACGAATTTCGACCGCACCGTGCGTTTCTTGTCAAAGAACGCCGTGTCGGTCGGGTTCGCGCCCGGATAGCCGCCCTCGACATAGTCCATGCCGAATTCGTCCA
>DAINRF010000058.1:0-17496 GCA_036742015.1 Mesorhizobium sp.
GCAGCGCGTTGAGCAGCGGCCAGTCGGACACCGCGTCCGACCCGTCCTTCATCGCTTCGGTCTCGCGATTGGGCGAGGCGACGGAGCCCGAATCGAGATGGTCCCGGCCGATGACGACCGGCGCTTTCAGCTCGCCATTCGCGACCATCTCGTTGAAGGCGAGACCGAGCCGGTGGCGGTCGCCCAGACCCACCCAGCAGATGCGCGCCGGCAGGCCCTGGAAGGCGATGCGTTCGCGCGCCATGTCGAGCCAGTTGTGCAGATGGGTGTTGCCGGGCGTCAGTTCCTTCACCTTCGCGTCGGTCTTGAAAATGTCTTCCGGGTCGCCCGACAAAGCCGCCCAGCGGAACGGGCCGATACCGCGGCAGAACAGCGGGCGGATATAGGCCGGCACGAAGCCGGGGAAGGCGAACGCGTTCTCAAAGCCCTCGTCCTTGGCGACCTGGCGGATATTGTTGCCATAGTCGAGCGTCGGCACACCGGCGTTCCAGAAGCCGACCATCGCCTCGACATGCTCGCGCATTGACGCACGCGCCGCCTTCTCGACGGCCTTGGGATCGCTTTCGCGCTTGGCCCGCCATTCGGCCATCGACCAGCCCTTCGGCAGATAGCCGTTGAGCGGATCATGCGCCGAGGTCTGATCGGTCAACATGTCGGGCATGATGCCCCGGCGCAAAAGTTCCGGCACGATCTCGGCAGCATTGCCCAAGAGGCCAACGGATTTTGCCTCGCCCGCCTTGGTCCAGCGGTCGATCATCGCCAGCGCCTCATCCAGTGTCGTCGCCTTTTCGTCGACATAGCGGGTGCGCAGGCGGAAATCGATCCGGGTTTCGTCGCATTCGATGGCCAGGCAGCATGCACCGGCCATGACGGCGGCCAGCGGCTGTGCGCCGCCCATGCCGCCGAGACCGGCGGTCAGGATCCACTTGCCCTTGAGATTGCCGCCAAAATGCTGGCGGCCAGCCTCGACAAAGGTCTCGTAGGTGCCCTGCACGATGCCCTGCGTGCCGATGTAGATCCACGACCCTGCGGTCATCTGGCCATACATCATCAGCCCCTTCTTATCGAGCTCGTTGAAATGGTCCCAGTCAGCCCAGTGCGGCACGAGGTTGGAATTGGCGATCAGCACGCGCGGCGCGTCCTTGTGGGTGCGGAACACGCCAACCGGCTTGCCCGACTGCACCAGCAAGGTCTCGTCCTCATTCAGCGTCTTCAGCGTCGATACGATGGCGTCAAAATCGTTCCAGGTGCGTGCGGCGCGGCCAATGCCGCCATAGACGACGAGCTCGTTGGGGTTCTCGGCCACGTCGGGGTCGAGATTGTTCATCAGCATGCGCATCGGCGCTTCCGTCACCCAGCTCCTGGCGGTGATGTCGGCGCCGCGCGGCGAGCGGATTTCGCGGATATTGTGGCGAGGATTGCTGGTCATGCCCGGCTCCCGGAGAGTGTGTCGACGGTTTGTTCGATTGATTTCAGAATGTCTTCGAGCACGACGCGCAGCCGCGCCGATTTGGCGGCGTCGAGCGCAAAGGGCAGCTCCTCGGTGGTGAGGTGGGTGATCTGCGCCAGTTCCATCTGGATCGCATGCACGCCGGTCTGCGGCTTGCCATAGTGGCGTGTTGTCCAGCCACCACGGAAACGGCCATTGAGCACCGATGTGTAGCCATCGGCGCTGGCGCAAATGTCAGCCACGCGCCGCTCGATCTCGGCGGCGCAGGTCTCGCCATTATTGGTGCCGATGTTGAAGTCCGGCAGCACGCCGTCAAACAGGAACGGGCAGCGCGAGCGGATCGAGTGGCAATCATAGACAATCGCCACACCGTGCTTCGCTTTAACGCGCGCGATCTCGTCTTCCAGTGCCGCGTGATAGGGCCGATGAAATTGCTCCAGCCGCGTTGCAGTGTCGGACGCTGTCGGCTCCTGGCCGGCCAGCCAGATCGGCTGGTTGTCAAAATCAGTGACGGGCACAAGGCCGGTCGTGTTCTGGCCCGGATACAGGCTTTCGCCGGACGGATCGCGATTGGCGTCAATGACATAACGATGGAAGGTGGCGCGCACCGTCGTCGCCTCCGGCAGCAGATCGGCATAAAGCCGGTGAATGTGCCAGTCCGTGTCGCGCAGCTTGATGCCTTCGGGGTTCAGCCGCATTGCGATGTCCTTCGGCACGCTGGTTCCTGTGTGCGGAAAGGCGAGAATGACAGGCGACGAGCCTTGAGTGACTTCAAATGGGGTCATGGGGTAGCTTCTCCTGTTATTGCGGGACAGGAATTGATACCCCCTCCACCGCCTCCGGCGGTCCCCATCCCCCGCTTCGCAAGGGAGGATATTGCGTCCCGGTCGGCCTCAACCTTGCTCCTCCCCCGTTCACGGGGGAGGGGGACCACGTAGTGGTGGAGGGGGCGCAAGCTCATCACTCCAGCCCCGGCAAAATGCCCGCGCTGACGCTGGCGTTCAGCGTCCCGTCGCGGACCAGTTCAGTGGCGGCCTCCAGGTCGCCGGCCATGTAGCGGTCGACCTCAAGCGTCGTGACTCGGGCCCGGATGGCCGCAATGGCGCGGGCAAGCTCGGGGCTGGTGACCAGCGGTGCGCGAAACTCGACGCCCTGTGCCGCCGTGATCGCCTCGATGCCAACGATGGCGGACAGATTGTCTGTCATCTGCAACAAACGGCGTGCGCCATGACAGGCCATCGACACGTGGTCTTCCTGATTGGCAGAGGTTGGCGTCGAGTCGACTGATGCCGGGTGCGACATCTGCTTGTTCTCGCTCATCAGCGCAGCCGATGTGACTTCCGCAATCATCAGACCGGAGTTGAGACCAGGCTTCTTGGCGAGAAATGCCGGCAGGCCAAAAGACAGAGCAGGGTCTACCAGCAGAGCAATGCGGCGTTGTGAAATTGCGCCGATTTCGCAAACCGCGATGGCGATCTGGTCAGCGGCAAAGGCCACCGGTTCGGCGTGAAAATTGCCGCCCGACACAACCGCGCCATCCGACAGCACCAGCGGATTGTCAGTCACGGCATTGGCTTCGATTTCGAGCGTCTTCGCCGCCATCCGCAACAGGTCAAGGCATGCGCCGTCGACCTGCGGCTGGCAGCGGATGCAGTAAGGGTCCTGCACGCGTTCATCGCCTTCCAGATGCGAGTCGCGGATCACCGAACCGGCCATCAGGGTGCGCAGAGCAGTTGCCGTTTCGATCTGGCCGCGATGGCCGCGCAAAGTGTGGATTTCCTCGACGAACGGAGCCGACGAGCCCATCGCCGCATCGGTCGACATCGCCCCGGTGATGAGGGCTGCGTTGGCGGCGCGATGCGCGCGGAACAGACCGGCCAACGCAAGCGCGGTTGACACTTGTGTGCCGTTGATGAGTGCCAGGCCTTCCTTGGCGGCCAGCACGATCGGCTTCAGGCCTGCATCGACCAGTGCTTCGCGGGCGGGCAGGCGCTTGCCCTTCCACCAGGCTTCGCCTTCGCCGATCATCGCCGCTGCCATATGGGCAAGCGGCGCAAGATCGCCTGATGCGCCAACAGAACCCTTTTCCGGGATGACCGGCACAACGCCTCTGGCGAGCATCGCCTCGATCAGCTCGACTGTTGCCGGCTGAACGCCCGACGCGCCACGGCCGAGCGAGATCAGCTTCAACGCCATGATGAGGCGCACGATTTCAGGCGCGAGCGGCGCGCCGACGCCGCAGCAATGCGACAGGATCAGATTGCGCTGCAGCGTTGCTACATCACCCGCGGCAATACGCACCGAGGCCAGCTTTCCAAAGCCGGTATTGATGCCATAGACTGCGGCGTCACCTGCTGCGATCTCGCCGATGCGCGCAGCGGCGCGGGCAATGCCGGGCCGGAACGAATCGTCGATGCGGACGCCTGCAGCCATGCGGTAGATCGTTTCGAGATCGGCCAGGGAAACAGCGCCGGGTCGAAGCGTGATGGTCATTTGGCGCTCCCGCGAACCAGTTGATGCAACGGATTGAAGCCGATGCGGTAGGACAGCTCCGCCGGATCGGCGATGTCCCAGATGGCGATGTCGGCGCGTTTGCCGGGTTCGATGGAACCGGTCTCGCCGGCGAGGCCGAGCGCGCGCGCTGCATTGATGGTGAACCCCGCCAGTGCCTCATGCGGCGTCATGCGAAACAGCGTGCAGGCCATGTTCATGGTGAGCAGCGGCGAGGTCAGCGGCGACGAGCCAGGATTAGCGTCGGTCGCCAGCGCCATCGGCACACCTGCCTCGCGCAGCAGTTTCACCGGCGGCGCCTGCGTTTCGCGCAGGAAGTAGTAGGCGCCCGGCAGCAGCACAGCGACCGTGCCGGCGGCGGCCATTGCGGCAACGCCGTCGGCGTCGAGATATTCGAGATGGTCTGCCGACAGCGCGCCATAGGACGCTGCAAGTCTTGCGCCGCCCAGATTGGACAATTGCTCGGCATGCAGCTTGACCGGAATGCCAAGCGCCCTGGCGTGATAGAACACGCGGGCGATCTGGGTTGTCGAAAACGCAATTCCCTCGCAGAACCCGTCAACGGCGTCGACGAGTCCTTCGGCATGGGCTGCGTCGAGGCCCGGCAACACCACATCATCTATATAGGCGTCGGCGCGGCCCTTGTATTCGGCGGGTGTCGCATGGGCGGCGAGATAAGATGTCGTCACCTGCACCGGACGCAGAGTTCCGAGTTTGCGCGCCGCACGCAGCATTTTGAGTTCATCGTCAATTGTCAGCCCGTAGCCGGACTTGATCTCGACGGTGGCCACGCCTTCGGCGATCAGCGCGTCCAACCGGGGCAAGGCCTCGGCAATCAGCTCGTCTTCGGTTCGCGCCCGGGTCTGGGTAACTGTGGAAACAATGCCGCCACCGGCCTGTGCGATCTCTTCATAGGTCGCGCCTTCGAGCCGCATCTCGAACTCGCGCGCCCGGTTGCCGCCGAATACAAGATGGGTGTGGCAGTCGATCAGCGCCGGTGTCGCCACGCGTCCGCCCAAGTCCCGCCGTTCGACATTTTTCCAGTCAGCAGGCGTCTCGCCAACGAAGACGATGCGGCCATCCTCGATGCCAATTGCACCATTGATGAGCTCCCGGCCAGGGCCTGGAACCATCGTTGCAATGCACAAATGATCGAGAATGTGTCGAGCCATCGATTTCGCTTTTCAAGTCTGAACATAATGCTATTATGTCTAGACATATTAAGTCAACAGGGATGATGACCGATGCAACTGATTCACGCGCGGCAGGCGCTTCTGGGCGACCGATGGGGCAAGGATGTCGAGGTACAGATTGGCCCCGGCGGACGTATTGCCGCCGTCATTGAAGGCGCACCGCGTGCGGCCGGCGCTCAGCCGGTGGAACTGCTGCTGCCAGCGATGTCCAACTTGCACAGCCATACGTTCCAGCGGGCGATGGCTGGCCTGACAGAGCGCCGCGGCCCCTCGCAGCACGATTCGTTCTGGACCTGGCGCGAGGTCATGTATCGCTTTCTTGACGTGCTTACGCCCGACGAGATCGAGGCGATTGCCGCCTATGCCTTCATGGAAATGCTCGAGTCCGGCTTTTCCGCCGTGGCCGAGTTCCACTACCTGCACAATCAGCCGGGCGGCGCGCGTTATGACGACCCGGCCGAGCTTGCAGCGCGCATTGGGGCAGCCGCGCACCAGACGGGCATTGGCCTGACCTTGCTGCCGGTCTACTACGCCCAGGGCGGCGTTGATGGCCGCCCGCTGGCCGGCGGACAGATGCGTTTCCGCAACGATCTCGCCAGTTTCAATCAATTGCTGGCGCGGATGGATGGCGTCACCGGTCTGCTGCCAGGCGACGCCAACTGGGGCATTGCACCGCATTCTCTGCGCGCCGCAGGCCGCCGCGACCTGGCGGCGCTTGCCGCCATCGCGCCGGATCGCCCGTTGCACATGCACATTGCCGAGCAGGAGAAGGAAATTGAGGAAACCCGCGCGGTCTATGGCGCACGCCCCGTCGAATGGCTGCTTGGCGAACACGATGTAGACCAGCGCTGGTGTCTGATCCACTCGACCCATCTCGACGAAAACGAGACCCGGCGTCTGGCAGCCTCCGGCGCAGTGGCCGGTCTCTGCCCGATCACCGAGGCCAATCTCGGCGACGGCTTCTTCAACGGCGTGCGCTATCTCGCTGACAATGGCCGGCTGGGTGTTGGCTCTGATTCCAACATCCGCATTTCTGTGGCCGAAGAACTGCGCCAGCTCGACTATTCGCAGCGCCTGCGCGACCGGCTGCGCGCGGTGCTGGCCGACCCCGGCCAGTCGGTCGGCGAAAATCTCTATCGCCGTGCCTTGGCCGGTGGCGCTCAGGCGCTTGGCCGCGATGCAGGCGAGATCGCCATTGGCCGCTTCGCCGATCTCGTAGCAATTGATCTCCGTCCGCACGGCTTTGGTGCGCTCGCGGGCGACGCTGCACTTGATGCCTACCTGTTCAGCGCCGGCAACGCCGCCATCTCGGACGTCTGGGCCGGTGGCCGTCACAGCGTCCGATCGGGCCGCCATATCGACCGGGATCAAATCGCAGACCGCTACAATGCCAGCCTGGCGTCGATCATGGGACGTGTCTGATGGCTCCACGCTCCTCCTTCCGCGACATCAAGCAGGAGATGGAACGCCGCATCGCCGAGCGCGAATGGGGGCCGGGCATGCTGATCCCCGGCGAGGAGGAACTGGCGCGTGAGTTCGGCTCGGCCCGCGCCACAGTCAACCGCGCGCTGCAGGAACTGGCTGGCGCCGGCGTGGTCGAACGCAAGCGCAAATCGGGCACGCGTATTGCGCTGCATCCGGTGCGCGAGGCGCGATTTGTCATTCCGCTGGTGCGCCAGGAAATCGAGGAGGGCGGCGGGGTCTATAGCTACCGCCTGCTGTCGCGAAAGATTGCGCCCGCGCCCGAACTGGTGCGGGCAAAACTCGACATCGCAAAGTCTGAAAAGATGCTGCATCTGCGCTGCCTGCATATGGCGGACGGACGGCCGTGGCAGTTCGAGGATCGCTGGATCAACCTGTCGGCAGTGCCGGCCGTCCGCACGGCCGACTTTTCAGCCACCGGGCCAAACGATTGGCTGGTGACCAATTCGCCATTCTCGCGCGCCGACTTTGTTTTCCGCGCGGCGCGCGCCAGCGAAAGCGAGGCGGAACTGCTGCAACTGTCGCCGGGTGAGGCCGTGTTTGTCGGCGAGCGCACAACCTGGATCGGCAGCGAGCCGGTGACCTTTGTGCGCATGGTTCATCCGCCATCACACGAGTTGCGCACGTCGCTTTGATGCAAAAGGGGCGGCCGCTGCATCGGCCGAAAATTGGAATCGATTTTCGAAAGCACGATGCAGCAGATTCAAAGTGTTAGAGCGCCTCTCAACCTGTCAGGCTGTGCGCATTACTGGATGCCGGTGTGCTGGCCGATCCAGTCCTTGTAGTTGGCGACACGCGTATAGATGCCATAGGCGTTGGCGTGGCCGCAGGGCATGTCTGCGTCCAGCGGGCCTTCGCCCCAGCTTACAACGCCCACCTGCACCGGCGTACCAGCGTCATCGCTAAACAGCGGCCCGCCGCTGTCGCCCTGGCAGGCGTCGCGCGCGCCATCCGGTTCGCCGGCGCAGATCATGTTGCCGGTCAGCGGGTCACCCATCACCGGCGTCAGGTTGCGGCCAAGCTCATCGAGCGAGCTTTCCGCCAGCCGGAACCGGCCAAGATAGCGGGCAAGCACATATTTCATGTCCTCGGCATAGATCGACTTGATACCGGCATTGCAGGTGTCGTTCGGGAACAGCTTCATCTTGGCCAGAAGCAGATTGCGCGGCATCGCGCCGGTCTCGGTGCGGCCCCAGCCGGTCACCGTAACAGGACCATGGTCATCATTGGCAAACGACAGCTTGATCGGCGCTTCCTTCGCCGGTGTCGCCAGCTTGATCAAGCCGATGTCATTGTCCATCGCGAAGGGGTCATAGCCTTCGTGCACGACAATCTCTGCAATCGGATGGCGCTCGCCCTCGGAAAGGTCAGTCGCACCTGTCAACACGGTCAGCTGTTCAGGTTGCAACGGTGCGCCTGCATAGACCAGGCAGTGCGCTGCGGTGAGCACCCATTCGGGCGAGATCAGACTGCCGCCGCAGAAATGCGCGTTGAGCTGTGAATCCTTGCTCTCGTCGAGCGCGCCCGACACCAGCAGCGACACCTGGAACGGGAACTGGCCCGGGTTTGCCGCATAGCCATTGATGACCCTGTCGCCGCCCGCCTTGTTGGCTTCGGCCCGTGCCTTGGCGACCCGGGCAAACGGATCGATTTCAGATCGTGGCGTCTTGTCCTGCGCCGATGCAACGCCTGCCAGAACCATGACGCCTGCCGCAACGGCGAGCGCCTGCCGAAGAAATCTCGTTGTCAATTGCCTATCTCCTGAGACTTTGATTTCTGGCGAACCGATCTTTCGGCCCGCCACCTTCATCCCTTACCTGCCGTGCCGCCAAACCCCTTCGGCACGCACGGCAAGCATCAGGTTCAATCGCAATCTGGAATTATTTGCGGCGGTGACGCAAGGTGAAATTGGTGCGCAAACTGGCCAATTGCGGCTGATTTGGAGTAGGACGGCGATCACGAAACCGGGAGAGTGGGACAGCCGCCCAGATTAGGCCATGATCTCTTTCTTGTTTTTCGACGGGCAAACAAGGGGTTATTTTTCATGAACCATTGGAATTTCTTGCGCGTTGCGCTGCTGACAGGCGCGGTATTTTCAGCCGGTGCTGCAATCGCTGCCGGGAACGAAGGCGATGGTAAGCAACGCGGTGAACCGCTGGAGAAACTGATTGCGACCGAAGTAATCGAAGCATCGCCAAAGTTTGACGACACGCCGCCATCCGGCACTGCGCGTGCGGCGATGCCGGCCACCCTGCCGATGCTCGGCACCGTGAGCCGCTCTGCGGCAAGTGACGATGTGGCCTCTACGCCTCCGAGCGCAGAGATCGGAGCGGCCTTTCGCGCTGGCATTCCGGCAAGACCACGGACCGAAGGCAAATCGGCGGAGCCAGACCCGGCATTGAAGGAGCGCACGGTGTTTGGCGATGACACACGCGTCAACATTGTCGAGACTGACCGCCATCCGTTCCGCATGTTCGGCTTCATCCGCATCGAAAAGCAGGATGGAAAAATTTCTGGTTGCTCGGGAACGCTGATCGGGCCGCGCACGGTGCTGACGGCGGCGCATTGCCTCTACGATCACGAAAACGGCTGGCGCAAGAATTTCATCTTTGTGCCGGGTATGAAGGACATGCGCACGGCCCCGTTTGGAGCGTTCGAATATGAGACGGCCTCAATCATGCAGGGCTATATCGACAATTATCAGGGCTATTATGGTTCGGTTGTTGACTGGGATATTGGGATCATCACGCTGAAAAAGCCGGCAGGCGACACGGCGGGCTGGATGTCGATCACCCACGATCCGGAATTGACCGGCTTTGCGGCAAACATCATTGGCTATCCGGGTGACAAGCCGGGCGGCACGATGTGGCGCGCCGCTTGCGACGTCGAAACGGCGGCAATCGGTTGGCTGACTTTCAGTTATCAATGCGATACCTATCCGGGCTCAAGCGGCAGCGCGGTCTATGACTATGACCGCGCAACAAAGTCGCGCACCATTCTCGGGGTCAATGTCGCCGAAAATCCAATCGCCAACACGGCGGTGCGCCTGAACGCGACTTATTTCGAATGGGTTCGCGGGCTGATCAAATAGGATCGGCGATGGCGATCTCGATCCCGTAGGTAAGGAAGTCTCCTGGCGCGATTAGCTCGACGCCAGGACGTTCGCTCAGCTCACCTGTAAATCCGGCCGGGTCGGGTTCGCCAGCCCATGGTTCGATGCAGATGAATGGCGCGCCGGGCCGCGTCCAGAACAGCAGACGCGACAGGCCGGACCAGCTGACGCGAATCGCGCAATCTGCGCCGTCCGCTTCGTAAAGCACGCTGCGGCTGGCCGGGTTTCGCATCACCATCGCGCCGTCTTCAAAAAGGTCGTCCGAAAGATCGAGACGGCGGTCCTGCAGTTCGAGGCGCGTTGGCTGCGACAGCATGAAACCGTCTTGCGCGCGCAGGACATCGAGATGGTCATCGGCCTCAAGGATCATCGCGTGGCCGAACCTGTCGCTTGCTCCAAGCAGCGGCCAGACAAAGCCCGGGTGAAAGCCGAACTGCGCGGGCAAGGGAGCATTGCCGGTATTGGTCGTGACGGCGTCGATGAACAGCGACGACCCTTCAAACCGGTAGGTCAGGTCAAGCTGGAAAGGAAAGGGATAGTGTGTGTGGCTTTCGGCGCTGTCGCTGAGGCGCAGATGCATTTCGGTTTCAGAGGCCGACAACACATCGAACACCATCGAATGGGCAAAACCATGCAACGGCATCGGATAGGTTTGTCCGTCGACCGCTACATGGTCGCCGATGCTGCGCCCGACGACCGGAAACATCAGTGGGCTTTGCCGGTCCCACCAGGTCTTGTCGCCTCCCCACAGCAGTTCGCCGTGCTCGGCGTGACGCAGGCCGACAAGCTCTGCGCCGTATGGCGAGATGCGGGCTTCAAGGTCTCCGGATCTGAGTTTGATCGAAGGCCTCGCCACTCACATCACCGCGCCGATTTGCCAGGGCACAAATTCGTTGTCGCCATAGCCAAGTTCCTCGGATTTCGATTTCTTGCCGGACGCAACCGCGAGGATCGTCTCAAAGATCTGCTGCCCCTTGGCCTCGACCGATACGCCTTCCAGCACGTCGCCGCAATTGATGTCCATGTCGTCTGTCATGCGTTCGTAGAGCGGCGTGTTGGTGGCGAGCTTGATCGACGGTGCAGGCTTGCATCCGTAAGCCGACCCGCGGCCGGTGGTGAAGCAGATCATATTGGCCCCGCCCGCCACCTGGCCGGTGGCTGACACCGGGTCGTAGCCCGGCGTGTCCATAAAGACAAAGCCCTTTTCCGTCACCGGCTGAGCATATTCATAGACCGCGTTCAGGGTCGTCGAACCGCCTTTGGCGGCAGCGCCGAGCGACTTTTCCAGAATGGTGGTCAGTCCACCCGCCTTGTTGCCGGGCGAGGGGTTGTTGTTCATCTCGCCACCATTGCGCGACGTGTATTCCTCCCACCACTTGATCCGCTCGATCAGCTTTTCGCCAACGGCCCTCGTCTTCGCCCGGCGCGTCAACAGATGTTCTGCGCCATAGATTTCCGGTGTTTCCGACAGGATCGCAGTGCCGCCATTGCGCACAAGAATGTCGGCCGCAACGCCAAGCGCAGGGTTGGCGGTGATGCCGGAATAGCCGTCCGATCCGCCACATTGCAGCGCCAGCGTCAGGCCGCTTGCCGGCAAGGTTTCGCGGCGCGCTGCATTGACGGTCGGCAGCATGTCTCTGATCCGCGCCAGCCCCTGCTCGATCGTCTTCCTGGTCCCACCCGTCTCCTGGATCGTCATTGTCTGAAAGGTTTCGCCTTCCTCGATGCCGTGCATCTGCTTCATCCGGCCGATCTGGAATACTTCGCAGCCAAGCCCCACCAGCAACACCGCACCGAGATTTGGATTGCCTGCATAGCCCCATTGAGTGCGTTGCAGAACGTCAAAGCCTTCCCCTGACCCGGCCATGCCGCAGCCGGTGCCATGCGTGAACGACACGACGCCGTCGACATTTGGAAACGCGTCCAGCAAACCGGATTGGGCAGCGGCCTGCGCAATGAAGCGTGCGACAGAGGCCGAGCAGTTCACGCTTGTGAGAATGCCGAGATAATTGCGCGTGCCCGCGCGGCCGTTAGCGCGGCGAAATCCTTCAAAAGTGGCCTGTTCGGCAACCGGCAAGATCGGCTCCGGCCGCGCATCGACGCCAAACTGATAGTCGCGTTCAAAATCATGCATGACCACATTGTGCTCATGCACCCAGTCGCCGGGCGCAATCGCCCCCTTGGCGAAGCCGATGATCTGGCCAAATTTCCTGACCGGCTCACCTGGGGCAATAGGCTGGATCGCCATCTTGTGACCGAACGGAATACGGGCGGCGGCCGCGATGCCCTCATAACCGGCCTGGCCGGGTTCGACCCTTGCGACGGCGATGACGACATTGTCGACAGGCGATAGCCGCATCATTGGCATAGGTCTTTCAGCTTCGATGAACTTGTATGGTAGTTCGACAATAGCCGTTTGCGCTACGCCTTTCAACTCAGCTGTGTGGTCGATCTTTCTTCGCTGGCGGCACGCGGGCAGTGCCTGCATCGCGCAGGTTCAAGGTATTGCCAAACAGGATCAGCACCGCGCCTGCGACGGTCCACGCGTCAACGCCTTCATTGTAGAGCATCCAGGCCAGCAGAGCCGACAAAGGCACGCGCAAGAAATCCATCGGCACGACGATCGTCGCGTCGGCATAGGTCATGGCGCGCGCCATGCAGTAGTGGGAGAACGTGCCGCAAATGGCGATGACGATGATCCACGGCCAGATGCCGGCGCGCGGCCATTCCCACACCAGAATTGCTGGCACGAGGCCAAGCGCCGACTGGATGATGAGCATCCAGAAAATGATGGTCAGCACACTGTCCCGGCGGGTCAGGCCCTTGACCATGATCACCGCGATGGCGAAGCCGAATGCGGCAGTCAGCGCGATTATCTGGCCCGGATCGACATGGTCGAGGCTTGGCCGAACGATCACCGCCACACCAATGATGCCAAGCACAACGGAGAAGAGCTTCATCGTTGTTATTCGTTCACCGAGGAAAAGCGCCGCCAGAATCGCCGTCCAGATCGGCATCGTGAATTCGATCGAAATCAACTGCGCCAGCGGGATCATCGAAAGCGCAAAGAACCACGCAAACTGTGCCGCATAATGGACCACGTTCCGGCCGATATGTTGCCCCAGCACATTGGTGCGCATCGCTGAAAGGCCGCCAGCTCGATGGATCAACGGGTAGATCAGGAAAATTCCGAGCACGGCGCGGATTTCCATGATCTGGAAGACGTCAACTTCCTTCGTTGCCGCGCGTCCGGCGACCGACATCGTCAGCATCAGCGCCAGCCAGCCACCCATCCATAGCGCGGCCTTCGAAAGGGAGGGTTCAACCTTGTTCATGGGCTCGTCATGGCAAGCCATGTCCGGCCGGGCAAGGGCGGGGTGCGGTCAATGTTTGGGCCAAGGGCCTATAGAACCGCCGTTGCCTCGATCTCGACCTTGGCCCTGTCCTCGATCAGCGCAACCACCTGTACCATCGTCATGGCCGGAAAGTGCTTTCCCATGACTGACCGGTAGGCTTGGCCGATCTCGGGCAAGCGGGCCAGATATTCCTTCTTGTCGGTGATGAACCAGGTCATGCGCACAATCCTGTCGGTCGATGCATTGGCGACTGCCAGCACGTCGCGGATGTTCTCCAGCGTCTGCTTGATCTGGCTGACAAAATCGTCCGTCTCAAACACCTGATCGCCGTTCCAGCCGATATGACCGCCGAGAAAAGCAACCCGTCCGGATGCCACAACGCCATTGGCATAACCCTTGGCGGGTTTCCAGTTGGACGGGTTCAGCATTTCGAGATCGTTCATCACAGTCTCCTCAGTCATTTTCGCAGCGTCAGACACCGAGATAGCGGTCTTGCAAGTCTTCAGTCAGGTCGGCTGGTTGACCAGTCCACACAGTCTGTCCCTTTTCGAGCACAACACAGCGGTCAGCCACAGGCAGTAACTCGATCATGGTCTTGTCGACGACAAGGATCGACTGCCCATCGCTCTTGAGCGTGCGAATGGCGCGCCAGATGTCCTTGCGGATGACCGGCGCAAGTCCTTCGGTCGCTTCATCAAGAATCAGCAGCCGTGGATTGGTCATCAATGCGCGGCCAACGGCAAGCATCTGCTGTTCGCCGCCAGAAAGTGTCGACGCGTCCTGGCGCATGCGTTCGCCCAGACGCGGAAACAGATCCGTCACGCGGTCGATTGTCCATTTGCCGGAACGGGCAGCAGCGACGAGATTTTCCTCGACGGTGAGATTGCGGAAGCACCGCCGGCCTTCCGGCACGAGGCCAATGCCAGCGCGAGCAATGCGGAACGATTGCTGGCGTGTGATGTCGGCGCCGGCCAGCGTAATCTCGCCTTTGCGGGCCGGCGTCAGCCCGCAGATGGAGCGGATTGTGGTGGTCTTACCCATGCCGTTGCGCCCCATCAGGGCCACGACTTCACCTTCGTTTATGTCGAGGTCGACGCCAAAAAGCGCCTGGCTCATGCCATACCAGCTCTCGATCCTGGCGACGGACAGCAGCTTCATGCCTCGTCTCCCAGATAGGCTTCGCGCACCTGCTGATTGTTGCGGATGTCGGCGACCGTTCCGGTGGCGACCACGCGGCCATAGACCAGAACCGAAATGCGGTCGGCCAGCGCAAACACCGCATCCATGTCGTGCTCGACAAGCAGGATTGGCGCTTCGTCGCGCAGTTTCGCCAGAAACCCGGTCAACCGCTTCGATCCTTCCGGGTCCATGCCGGCCATAGGCTCGTCGAGCAGGAAGGCTTTTGCGCCGAGCGCCAGTGCAACGGCGATTTCCAACTGCCGCTTCTCGCCATGCGACAGTTCGGCGGCGGGGACACCAGCGCGGCCCTGCAACCCGACCCGCTCCAGCGCCTCTTCGGCCGGACCGGTCAGGCTCTTGTCTGCCATCACGTTACCGGCAAAACGCATACTGGTGCCTTGCTGCGCCTGCACTGCCAGCATCACATTTCGCAGCGCAGAAAATTCAGGGATGAGCGAGGAAATCTGGAACGTGCGTCCGAGACCGAGCCGCGCCCGCGCCGCCATGCCCATGGCCAATACGTCTTGTTGCAGGAACGAGATTTGGCCGTTATCGGGCTGGATCGTCCCGGCGATCTGCTGGATCAGTGTTGTCTTGCCGGCGCCGTTCGGCCCGATCAGCGCGTGGATTTCGCCAGGCACAAGATCAAGACTGACCTTGTCGGTCGCTTTCAGCGCGCCGAACGATTTTTCCAGATTGCGGATGGCAAGGACCGGCTTAGTCATGACGCGCCTTTCCGGCGGCCAGCCCCAGAATGCCGCCGCGTGCAAACAACACCACGCCAAGCAGGATCAGCCCGAGAAAGAACTGCCACCGCTCGGTAAGGCCGCCCAGCCAGTATTCCAGCATGACAAACAGCATTGCACCCGCAACAGGTCCGGCAAGCCGCGCCGTGCCGCCCAGAATAATCAGCACGATCAGTTCGCCCGACATCGGCCACGCCAGCATCGAGGGGCTGACGAAGCGATTCAATTCGGCAAACAGTGCGCCGGCAACCGCCGTAATCATCGCCGAGATCACAAAGGCTACCAGCCGTATCGGAAACGGTTCGATGCCAACGGCTGCAACACGCACCTCGTTCTGGCGGCTGGCCTGCAACGCTGCGCCAAACCGCGACACGCGGATGCGCCAGAAGACGAACAGTGCTGCGAGCAGAACGCCAAACGAGATCAGGAAAAGATCGAGCGGCCGCGCCGTATTTGCGCCCGGAAATGAGTTGCGCAGTGCCACCGACAGTCCGTCCTCGCCGCCATAGGCCGGCCAGGAAATGGCGAAGTAGTAGACCATCTGGGCAAAGGCCAGCGTAATCATGATAAAGTAGACGCCCGATGTCCTCAGGCTGATTGCTCCTGTCACCAGCGCAACCAGTCCGGAGGCGATGGCCGCGAGCAGCCATGCGACCGGCATGGAGCCTGGCAGCATCATACCAAGCACCGGCTCGTCATTCATGGCGTGTGAGGCCACGATGCCAGCAGCGTAGCCGCCGATGCCGAAGAACGCCGCGTGGCCAAACGACACCAGCCCGCCAAGGCCAAGTGCGATATTGAGGCCGACAGATGCCAGCGCCAGGATCGCCATACGCGTGGCAAGCGTTACGTAGAAAGGATTGCCCGTCGACTGCGCGATGAATGGCAGCGCAAACAGCGCCAGCAACAGAATGGCGGAAATGATTGTTTCGCGATTCATCAATTGCCCGCCGCAAACAGGCCGCGTGGCTTCACGGCCAGGATCAGCGCCATAACGATGTAGATCAGCATTGAGGCCAGCGCCGCACCAATGCTGGCCGCCTGCGCTGGTTCGATGATGGTTGCCAGCACTTGAGGTAGCAGGATGCGGCCCATTGTGTCGACGACACCGACCAGCAGTGCCCCGATGAATGCGCCCCGGATCGATCCGATACCGCCAATGACAATGACGACAAAGGCAAGGATGAGCACCGGTTCGCCCATGCCGACCTGCACCGATTGCAGCGCCCCAACCATCGCACCGGCCAGACCTGCAAGCGCCGCGCCAAGTGCAAAGACAACCGTGTAGAGCGTGCGGATGTCGACGCCGAGTGCGCCGATCATTTCACGGTCGCTCTCACCGGCACGTATGCGCATGCCGAGCCGGGTACGCGAGATAAGCAGGTAGAGCCCGCCGGCAACCGCCAGACCAACCACGATGATCGCCAGCCGGTAGAGCGGATAGCTGGCGCCGCCGGGCAACTGCACTGCGCCTGAGAGCTGCGGCGGAATGTCGAGATAGAGCGGGAACGAGCCGAACAGCCAGCGCGTGCCTTCGGAAAAGATCAGGATCAGCGCAAAAGTTGCCAGCACCTGATCGAGATGGTCGCGCTCATAGAGCCGCCGGATGACGGTCACTTCGACGATGGCGCCAGCTGCCGCTGCCGCGATCAGGCTTGCTGCCAGGCCCAGCCAGAACGAGCCGGTCCATGCGGCGACGGAAGCACACGCAAACGCGCCGATCATGTAGAGCGAACCATGGGCGAGATTGATGAGGCCCATGACGCCAAAAATCAGCGTCAGGCCTGCGGCCATCAGGAACAGCATGACGCCGAACTGAAGTCCGTTGAGCAATTGTTCGATGATGAGCGCGGTTTGCAATGGTCAGGTTCTCTTGGAGGCGATACCCCCATCCGGCCTTGCCTTTGGCTCAGTCAACCTCTCCCGCAAGGGAAAAGGCAGGGCGCGGGTTCCCTTCCCCCAGTTGGGGGGAAGGTGGCCCGGAAGACCGGTTGGGGATATGTCTGCCTTACTTCAGCGGGCAGTTTGCCGCATATGCGTCGGCATGGTCGGTGAACGCCGTCGCCACGATCTTGTTCGTCAGCACGTCGCCGTCCTTGAACACCTCACGCACGTACATGTCCTGGATCGGATGGTTGTTGGTGTTGAACTTGAACTTGCCGCGCACGGTCGGGAAGTCCGCCGCCTTGAGCGCCGCACGGAACGCCGCCGCATCCTTGACGTTGGCTTTCGCGTTGGCAGAGATCAGCAGGTTGGCGGTGTCATAGGCTTGCGCCGCATAGACTGACGGCAGACGGTTGTAGGCTTTCTTGAACTCTTCAACAAAAGTCTTGTTGGCCGGGTTGTCCAGGTCCTGCGACCAGGATGCGGTGTTCTTTGCGCCGATGGCTGCGTCGCCGATTGCAGCGAGCACGTCCTGCGAGAACGAGAAGCCGGGGCCGATCAGCGGGATGCCGACGCCGGACTG
>DAINRF010000059.1:0-17141 GCA_036742015.1 Mesorhizobium sp.
TCAACGCCATGATCCGCGACCAAAAACAATTCGCATGAAACACAGTTGCCATGCCGGAACTGCGACACCAGGCTGACGGCCGATGATCTAGTCCCAGCCCCAGCCGACGAACAGCTCATTCCAGTCGGGATTGTCTTTCTCGATCAGGTCGATTTTCCACTGCCGGAGCCAGCGTTTCAGCGATTTCTCGCGCTGGATAGCGTCGCGAATGTCAAAGTGCTCCTCATACCAGACAAGTCGCCGGACGCCGTATCGCCCGGTGAACCTTGAACCCTTGCCTTCCTTGTGTTCCGGAATCCGGCGGGCGAGACTGTTTGTGACCCCGATGTAGATCGTGCCCTGCTTCTGGCTTGCGGTCATGTAGACATAACCCGTCATCGCATCAGGCTACTGAGGTTCTGAACCGCCGTAAATCGGCGCCGTTCAGGCATGGATGGCCGGGTCAAGCCCGACCATGACGAAGCGGAGAGCGATCCATGCCCCAAAAAAATCTCTCCCCGCTCTATCCCCCTGCCAAAAACCTCCCCCACAATATCGCCCGTAACTTCAACGGGACGCAGATGAACGCAGACGGCAACAACAGGACTGACGGCGACAGGGTGGCGAATTCGATCGCCCGCCTGTTTTCGATGGCCGGCATCGCCGGGGGACTGGCGCTGCGCTCGTATCCTGTGCGCTGTTTTCTGTTGTGGGTGCTATGGCGCGCCGAACTGGCCGCCTCGCGGCTTGTCTACGGCACGGACGAATTTGCCGAACCGCCGCTCGCAAGCTTGATAGCCGACGCCATGCTCATCGCGTTCGCGCCGCAGGATTGCGCCGCCGAGGCGGAGCGTCTCGCAAATTCACTGCGCTGGCTGGCGGGTGAACTGCGCCGTCAGCAGCAGCAGGAGGAAAAGCTGCGCCAAAACACCGGGCGTGAGCCGCAGGCCCCTGACATCGAGCGCCTGTTCGACCTCTCGGGCCTGCCTGACTGGCCAATTCACGCCGAGATGGCGAACGTCCGCGCCTGCGGCGTTCCGCAACCTGTCTCGCCTGCCGGTCAAACCGCCGCCCGCACGCGGTGGCGGCATCCTGCCACCGGCTTCACCTAGCCGCGGTCCACGACGAGCTTACTGCAACCTTTCAGCGCCTTCAGGCACACCGGAGTCAATCGCTTCGGTGGTCGCCTTGGCCATGCCTATGCTGCTCGAATTGGCGCCGAGATACATCGAGTGCCGTACATGCACGGTCACCTGCCCGCTGACCCGGCTATAGAGATCGATCACGTCCTGATTGATCATGCGCAGGCAGCCCGACGACGCATTCTTGCCGATCGAATCCCATTCCGGCGTGCCGTGAATCCGGTACATCGTGTCCTTGCCGTTCTTGAACAGGTAGATCGCGCGTGCGCCTAGCGGGCTTTGCGGTCCTGGCGGCATGCCGGTGGCATATTTCGCCAGTTCGGGCTTGCGCTTGATCATTTCGGGCGGCGGCGTCCACACTGGCCAGGCCTTCTTGTATTGCGCGACCGCCGAGCCGGTCCATTCGAACCCGGCCTTGCCGAGACTTACCCCGTAGCGCAGTGCCTTGCGGTCGGGCAGCACCAGATAGAGGAAATGCGTCGACGTATCGATGACGATCGTCCCCGGCTTCTCGAAGGTCGGGTCGATCACCACCTGCCGCAACAGCCGCTTGTCGAGCTTTTCGTAAGGGATCGCCGGCAAACTGTGCCCGCCATCGGTCAGCGCCGCATACATCGAGGCGTAGGATCCAAGCCGCAGCACATCTTGCGTCTGCGCCGCAGCAAGATTTCCCGACAGCGCAACGCCGCCGGCAGTTGCTGCCGCGCCGCCAATAAAAGCACGCCGGCTGATGCGGTCGAGATTGAACGGAGTTCCGGTCATCATTCCCTCATAAGTTTTGACAAGCAGGCAAATCAGCGCCTGTTGAACAATGATCACCCGATAGCAGATTTCGACAGATGCGGAAACTTGTTGATCCACCTGCTCGCAAGAACTGTTGCAGTCTGCCTGAGCAGTTGACTTCCGCCCGGTTGCCAGCGATGAGCCCAGACATGCGTTATTTCCGGTTCTTTGTCTTCCTCGTCTCGCTGGTCGCGCTCCTCTTCGCAGTCGAAGGCGTGTTGCGCCTCCTTGGCGCGCCGTTCTCGCTGCGGGACACCCGTGGTGTCGGCCAGGTGCTGACAATCACGCTATCGTTTCTGTGGATCATCGCCTTCATCGAATTTGTCGTGAAGCTCAGTCCGGTCAAGTTTCTCGTTTACTACGTGCAGCACTGGCGCCGGGCGCTGGCTGGCATGCGCTTCATGCTGCTGACCACTCTGACCGTGGCCACGGGGCTGTTTGCGATCTTTCTGATGCTGGGCTGGGCGGACTGGTCATCAGAACACTGGGCAGCGCTCAACTTCGTCATTATCGCCATCACCATCAAGTCGCTCTTCGAGGCGCTGGTGCTCGCCACCACAGAGGAATTGATCTTCCGCGCGGCGTTTCTGCGCTATCTGCGCGACAGCCTGCGTCCGGGCCCCACCATTGCCGCCATCCTCGTCTCATCGGCGGTCTTTTCCCTGTCGCATCTGATCGCCCTGCGCGAACCCGACACGGCGTTTCTCCCCCTGCTTGCCGGCTTGTTCCTGTTCGGCGTAATGCTCTCCACGACCTATGTCGTCACCGGATCAATCGCCTGTTCCATCGGACTGCATTTCGGCCTGCTCGGCTTCAAGGTCATTCTGCGCGAAACCGACATCGGTTCATTCGGTGGCGATGTGCGCACCGGCGTCGACTTTTTCGTCATGATGGTTCTGCTGACCGTCATCGTCGTGCTTGGCCGCAAGCGGCTATGGGCGCGGTTCTCGGTCGAGCCGGCCGCCCTGCTGGACGAAGATATCAAACAGCAACGCATTTCATCATTTGAGCCGGGCCGCGCGCCGCCCGTCTGGGGCTAAACGCTCAGCTTCTGTCCCACTTGTCCAGAAATGCGGTAATATCCAGCTTTTGCATGTCGGGCAGCGCCTCGAACAATTGCTCGCGCGGCCAGTTCCACCAGGCCAACCGCTCAAGCCGCGCCGAAACTGCCTCGTTGAAACGCCGGCGCACCGGTTTGGCTGCAACACCGGCGACAATCGTATAGGAGGCAACATCTCGAGTCACAACGGCGTTCGCGCCCACCGCAGCGCCATTGCCGATTGTCACGCCCGGCATCAGCACCGCGCCGTGGCCGATCCACACATCGTGTCCGATAGTCACACGCTTCGCCGAGCGCCGCGCCCGAAACTCCTGATCGACACCCAGATAGCGGAAATACTCGTTTGGCCGGTAGCTGATCTTGTGCTGGGTCACCCGCTCCAGAGGGTGCTCCAGGGCGTTGATCCGGCAATTGGCGGCAATCGAGCAGAACTTTCCGATTTCTGCGTAGATCGCCTCGCCGTTGCGTTCAAAGTAGCTGTAATCGCCTACCGTCACATCACGAAGGATCACCCGCTCGCCAATAATGACGGAGCGGCCGAGCTTGCAGCCCTTCAGCTCGGCAGTCGGGTGAATGCGCGGTTCGTCGGACAGGAAGCGATCATCGGTCATCGCCGGTGATTACGGGCGCATCACGCCAACTGCAAGCTATTGCGGCTTGCCAGCGGTCCACGTCACCTGCTGGCCAAACAGCGGGATCGAGGTCAGCGACATTTTTGCGGAACCGTCCTGCACCTGGCGGCTGTGCGACAGATAAAGCAGCGTGTCATTCGTCTTGTCATAGACCCGGTTCACGACGCGCTCTTTCCAGATCAGGCTGATTCCCTGGTTGAAGACTTCTTCACCGTCTTTCGACAGGTCAATCGCTCCGACGGTGATCGGCCCGGTCTGCTTGCATTCGATCGAGCTGTCGGAAGGATCTTCAAACCAATTGCCCTTTTGCAGCCGGTCGATGACGCCTCGGTCGAAATAGGACACATGGCAGGTCACGCCCTGCACCTTCGGATCCTTGAACGCTTCGATGTAAATATCGTTGCCCAGCCAGTCGACGCCGATTTCGCCGACAACTTGCGCGGAAGCGGCGCCCGAGGCAATCGTCAGGGCAAGCACGGCGGCGAAACGTTTCATCTCAAGGCTCCATGGGCGCCCGGCAGGCGGCGCGATTGAGGCGTCAGATAAGGCGGGTGCAAAACTCCAGCAAGAGCTATCGCGCCTGCGGTTTCAACATCCGTGTCAACACATCGGTCTTGGCGATAAAATGCTCGTAGAGTGCGGCGGCCGCGTGGAAGATCGCCACAAAGAACAGTACCTGCGCCATTGCGCCATGCGGGCCAGCTGCAGGCGCCGCTCCTCCAAGCCAGGCAGCGGCGCCACTGACCGGAATCAGGATGATAAGCGCATAGAGCAGAAAGTGAGTCGCCTTGGCGACAAATGCCATTGGCGGCGACAGCGCCGATGGCAAGGCCGGCACACCACGCGTGATACGCAGCGCCAGCCGCAGCAGCGCAAGTACAAGGATCGTTATCCCTGAAGCGGCATGCATATTTGCTCCAAACAAAAGCTCGGCTGCCGGCTGGTTTCCGTCACGCAATGCATCCCAGGCTTCGGTCATCGGCCCATTGGCGAGGTATTGTAGAATAATGAGCACGACCACCAGCCAATGCAGGATGATCTGGGTCAGCGAAAATCCGTTTGGTCGCGCTTTGCTCATTTGAGAGACTCCGTGGCATGGGTCGATCGACGCGATCGTGGCAAGAATGCCTGATACGGAATCGACATTTCCGCTTTTCATGACAATTGTAAAGTATTGCAAAGTTGCGCATGCCAGCGCTGGCCAATTGTCTTGAATGAACAAATCCCGATGCGCGGCAACATGGCATTTTGCGCTGCGTCCGGCTGCGCTGTATAGTGTTCAGATGAATAGCTCAGGCATTTCAGCCAGAAAGGCTGTCGCGCTCGGCGCGGCAACAGTTGCGTTGGCGGCAATTTCTGGCATTGCCTTTGCCGGCTGGCTTGGACAGAGCGGAGACATGCTCGTCTCGCTGGCCGCGAGCGGCCTCTCCTGGTGCTTCTGACCTTTCTCGATCTACGGACTGTTTTCTGATGCGGTATCTTCTCTATGCCCTGCTGTTTCTTGTCGCGGGCGCAGCCGGCTGGCTGGCGTTTAGCTGGTTCAACACGTTTTCCGGCGAAGAGCCTTACGGCGTGGCCTTCGAACTGGTCGACCAGACCGGCAAGCCGTTCACGCAAGAAGATTTGCGCGCACAGCCTGCGGCAGTTTTCTTCGGCTTCACCAATTGCCCGGAAGTCTGCCCCACCACACTGTTCGAGATGAACGGCTGGCTGGAGCAACTGGGACCCGACGCCGACAAGGTCAAAGCCTATTTTGTCACCATCGATCCGGAGCGTGATACTGTCGAGGTCATGAACACCTACACCTCCAACGTCTCGAAGCGCATTATTGGCATCACCGGCGACCCGGCCAAGATTGCTGCCATGGCCAAGGGCTACAATATTTACGTCAAAAAGGTGGAAACCGAAGGCGGCGACTACACCATGGACCACACTGCTTCGGTTATTTTGCTCGACCGCGGCGGCGGCTTTGCCGGCACCATTGCCTACGAGGAAAACGCCGAGACGGCAGTGGCGAAAATGAAGCGTCTCGCAGGCAAATCATGAACGTGCAGCACCGCTATTTCTACCGCGGCTCGAAAGCTGACACACAGTCGATCTATGATGTGCTCGAACCAGTCCTTGAAGATGATGGCATCCCGCTCGCCGTTTCTGAAATCGACGAAGACCGCGACCTGTTTGAAGTCTCGGTCTACGTTGATCCTGCTTACGTAGACATGACCGGGCAGATCGCCGCTCTGGCTGGCGCTGCAGTGCCCGGTGCGCGCTTCGATGTCGAGGAATTGCCTGACATCGACTGGGTGACCAAGTCGCTCGAGGGGCTGAAACCTGTCCGTGCAGGCCGTTTCCTTGTCTATGGCGCACATGATCGCGACAAGCTTCTGCCGGGCGACATTGGCATCGAGATCGAGGCCGGCCAGGCGTTTGGCACCGGCCACCACGGCACCACCGCAGGCTGCCTGACCCGCATCGGCGAAATCGTCCCGGCTGAACAACCGCGCAATGCGCTTGATCTCGGTACTGGCAGCGCCGTTCTGGCAATCGCCATCGCCAAGCTCGCGCCGATCCCGGTGCTTGCGACTGACATAGATCCGGTTGCTGTCGACGTCGCAGTTGGCAACGTCAGGCTGAACGATGTTGCGGGACACATCGAACTCGCGGTTGCGGCCGACTTCGACCACCCTGCCTTTGCAGCGGCTGGCCCATTCGACCTGATCGTCGCCAATATTCTCGCCAATCCGCTGATTGGTCTCGCCCCTTCCATGCAACCGCAACTGTCGCCTACGGGCTCAATTCTGCTGTCAGGGATTCTCGACAGCCAACACGATGCTGTTGTTGGGGCCTACACCGCAACCGGGCTCCGGCATGTCTCCACCCTGCCGCTTGAAGGCTGGGTGACGATCCACCTCAAGAGGTAATTCCCAAGCCCGAAACAAGAAAGGCGGCTGTCGCCAGCCGCCCTCCTCTCATCTTGCCATGCTATCATGCAGCATGATCGCAGGTTGCTTTCGATCAATACATGAAAAGCGAGCGGGGCCGCTTCTCGAGATCAGAACGCTTGTAGCCGTGTTCGGCCAGGGTTGCATCGTCAAGCATCAGCAACGCGCCGTTGACATATTTCTGCGCCTGGCGCGAACGGGCGTCGATGATCGAGTCAAGCGCTGCGCGGAAAAAGCCGCGTCCGGAATTATTCGTAGCCAAAATGGCCTCCTTTGTTGGACTGTTCGTCCTCCACACGAGAAAGGTAAGTTAGGCTGACCCATTCTTGAAGAGACGATCCGGCATGCGAGCCATGCGTTTTCGCATGTGCGAAATCAGTATGCTGCAACGCGATATTCATCTTTGCCAGCGCGCAGCAAACGTTGCGCCGCCACACTTGGATGGATAGGTTCGCGGCATCCACAAAGGCCCAGCCATGTTCCAGTCGTTCGACGTCAAATCCGATCCTTCCCAAGGCGCGGCCCGGGTGGCTGAGCTGCGCAAATGGATGGCCGAGCGGAATATCGACGGCTTTCTCGTGCCGCGCGCCGACGAGCACCAGGGTGAATACGTCGCCGCACGGTCTGAGCGGCTGCAATGGCTGACAGGTTTTGCCGGCTCAGCCGGCTCTGCGCTGATCCTGAAGGATCAGGCGCTGGTGTTTGTCGACGGACGCTACACGCTGCAGGTCAGGCAACAGACCGATCCGCAAGTCTTCACGGTCGAAAGCCTGATTGAGACGCCGCCGTCCAAATGGCTGGAACAGAACGCCGCCGCCGGCGCGCGCATCGGCATCGACCCCTGGCTTCACACGACCGGAGAGGTTGCGGCGCTGCGCACGGCGCTGGAGAAGCGCGGCGCGGCGCTTGTGTTGCTCGACAACAACCCCATCGACGACATCTGGCTCGACCAGCCGGATGCGCCGCTTGAGCCGGTCGACATCCAGGAGCTCTCGCACGCCGGCGAGTTGGCGCGGGACAAGCTGGCCAGGCTTGCCGACGACGTGGCCGCCAGCGGCGCCACCCATGCGGCGCTCACCGACCCGGCCTCTGTCGCATGGGCATTCAACATTCGTGGCTCCGACGTGCCTCACACGCCACTGGCGCTTGGCTTTGCCATCATCGGCGCTGACGGCCGCCACTACCTGTTCCTCGACCAGCGCAAGCTTCCGATGGAAACCGAAGCCTATCTGACGCAGCTTGCCGAACTCCTGCCACCGTCGAGACTGGAAGCTGGTCTGGCCCGGCTGGCCGGCGAAGGCGCTCGCGTTTCGCTCGACCCCGCATTGGCCGCCGAGCGCCTGCGCACCATTGTCGAGGGCAGCGGCGGAACAGTCCTTGCCGGCGCAGATCCCGCCCGCCTGCCCCGCGCTACCAAGAACACTGCCGAGCTTGACGGCGCGCGCGCCGCCCACCGCCGCGACGGGGCGGCGATGAGCCATTTCCTGCATTGGTTGGACCTGCAAGCCCCCGGCAGCATTGATGAGATTGGCGCAGCGACAGCGCTCGAAACCGCGCGGCGTGTCACCGGCGAAAACTTCCAGATGCCGCTGCGCGACATTTCCTTCGACACGATCTCCGGTGCCGGCCCCAACGGCGCAATCATCCACTATCGCGTCACCACGCCAACAAACCGCACACTTGGCGACGGCGAGCTCTATCTGGTCGATTCAGGCGCGCAATATGTCGACGGCACCACTGACATCACCCGCACCCTGCCGGTCGGACAGCCAACCGGCGAGATGCGCCGCCGCTACACGCTGGTGCTCAAGGGTATGATCCAGATTTCAATGCTGCGCTTCCCGCCCGGCACCCGCGGGCAGGACATTGACGCCTTTGCCCGCGCTGCGCTCTGGAAGGCAGGCCTCGACTACGCCCACGGCACCGGCCACGGCGTCGGATCGTTCCTGTCGGTGCATGAAGGCCCGCAGCGCATCTCGAAAGCCGGCAGCGAAAAGCTGCTGCCCGGCATGATCTTGTCAAACGAGCCCGGCTATTACCGCGAAGGCGAATACGGCATCCGGCTCGAAAACCTGATCGTCGTGACCGAAGCGGCGCCAATTGAAGGCGGCGAACTGCCGATGCACGGGTTTGAGACTTTGACGCTGACTCCGTTCAGCAAGGCGCTGATCGATACACACCTGCTGACGCGAGAGGAGTTTGACTGGATCAACGCCTACCATGCGCGGGTCGCAAAAGAGATCGCCCCGCTGCTCGATGAAAACGACCGGGCATGGCTGGCCGAGGCAACCTCGCCCTTCCCGCCACACTAAATCTCGTTAGCCAAGCAGATGGCGCAACAGGACAAGAACCAGCGCGCCGCTCAGCACGACCGGAATCAGTGAGGCTCGGAAGGCGACAGCACCGGCGACCACCATCGCCGTGATTTCCGGCACGCCGCCATTGAATAACGCCGGCGCCCACAGCGTCGTCAGAACTGCGGCGGGAACGGCGTTCAGGCCCGCCTCGACGCGTGGATGGATACGGTCAAAGCGCGACAACACCAGATGTCCGCCGATGCGGGTGAGATAGGTCAGTACCGCGCCTGCGATGATGATCCAGATCGTCGTGGTCATGGCCCCTCTCCGATCTCGTCAGCCGGAAGATCGCCGGGCGTCTCGTCAACGGCAGGCGCCATGATCGCAGCCAGTGCAATGCCAGCCGCCGCGCCGAGCGACACATGCCAGGGCGAGCCGACGAACCTGTAGGCAATGACGGAAGCAATTCCGCTGACCAGCACGATGGGAAGCCACATCGGCCGCTTGCGGAAGCCGATCACCAGACCGAGAAAATAGATCGGCAGCAGATAGTCAAACCCGAGCGAATGCGTGTCAGGCAAGAAGTTGCCGAACGCTGCACCCAGCCCGCTGAGCAGCACCCAGAGCACGTAGATCGGCGTCGCCATGCCCATATACCAGGCAAAGCTGGTCTTCAGGCCCCGCTCGGTGCGGCTCTCCACCCCGGCATATTGCAGGTCGGTGAGAAAGAAGAAGCCGATTGCCTGTTCGAGCCTGGTCCAGTGGCTGATCTGCCGGCCAATCGCAGCCGAATAGAGAACATGGCGGAAGTTGACGGCGAAGATCGAGAACACCACCACCCAGGCGGGGATCGGCTGGCCAAACAGTTCGATGCCAACCATCTGGCTGGCGCCGGCAAACAGCGTCGCGCTCATCAGCGTCGCATCAAACACACTCATGCCTTGCTGCACCGCCAGCACGCCAAACAGCAAGGCAAATGGGGTTGCAGCAATCGACACCGGCAATCCGGTGTTGAAACCTTGCCGGAAATCGGCCGGCCGGCTGGGCTGTGCTGGAATGTCAGTCATTCAGATGTATTAGGTCAGCGCCCCTGCCCTGTCAGCCGAATTCGGTTGATCCACCCATCGCTCTCGCTGATAAGGCCTACGCGCCCTCGACCCGCCGGAACCATTCGTCTTCGTCGATGACTTCAATGCCGAGATCAGACGCCGCCTTCAGTTTTGATCCCGCGCCCGGCCCCGCGACGACGAGATCGGTCTTCTTCGAGACAGACCCGGAAGACTTCGCGCCCAGCCGCTCGGCCATCGCCTTTGCTTCATCGCGGGACATACGCACCAGCGATCCTGTGAAAACTATAGTCTTGCCAGAGAACTGCGTCTCCACCTGCCCGACCTTCTCCTCGTCGGCTGGCGATACTTCTGCGAGCAGTGCGTTGACCGCCTCGCGATTGTGTTCCTCGTCAAAGAACTCGACCAGCGCCTCGGCGACCACTGCGCCGATGCCGGACACCCCGTTCAGTTCTTGCCAGGCTGCATTGCCGGGTTCGCCCTTGCCTTGCGGAACTTGGGCATCGGTCGCCACTGCGCGCAGACGATCAAAGCTGGTGAAATGCCGCGCCAGGCGCTT
The DNA here is from genome assembly GCA_036742015.1 of Mesorhizobium sp. Taxonomy (GTDB): domain Bacteria; phylum Pseudomonadota; class Alphaproteobacteria; order Rhizobiales; family Rhizobiaceae; genus Mesorhizobium_A. The sequence goes on from DAINRF010000059.1 coordinate 10,459, forward strand.
GGCGTTGGTCTCTCCGATGTGACGGATACCCAGCCCGTAAACAAAGCGCGAAGCCTCAACATTGCGCCGTGCGTCAATCGCATCAAAAAGCTTCTTCACAGACGTCGCGCCAAACCCGTCAATGTTTTCCAGTTTGGTCAGCGACCCCGCCTGCCGCGCCTTCAGCGTAAAGATATCGGCCGGCGCGCGGATGCGCAGCGCCTCATCTTCGGAATTGAAGAAGAACTCGATCTGCTTTTCGCCGAGCCCCTCAATGTCGAAGGCGTTGCGCGAGACAAAGTGGCGAAGCCGCTCCACCGCCTGCGCCGGGCAGATCAGCCCACCGGTGCAGCGCCGCACCGCCTCGCCTTCCTCGCGCACAGCATGGCTGCCGCAGGCCGGACACAGATGCGGAAATTCATATGGCTTCGCGTCAGCCGGACGTTTCTCCAGATCAACATCGAGGATCTGCGGGATCACATCGCCGGCGCGCTGGATGGTGACCGTGTCGCCAACCCTGAGGTCGCGCCCGTCACGGATCGGCTGGCCGTCATTGCCAATGCCGCGAATGTAGTCTTCGTTGTGCAGCGTGGCGTTCACGACGACCACGCCGCCGACCGTCACCGGCTCCAGCCGCGCCACCGGCGTCAGCGCACCGGTACGGCCAACCTGGATGTCGATGGCCTTCAGAACGGTCGTCGCCTTCTCGGCGGGAAACTTGTGCGCCGTCGCCCAGCGCGGCGACCGCGAGCGGAAGCCAAGCCGCTCCTGCAGGTCCAGCCGGTCAACCTTGTAGACAACGCCGTCGATGTCATAGGGCAGCGCCGCACGCTGCGCCTCGATCGAGCGGTAATGCGCCAGCATCTCGGCGAGCGAATTGCACCGCGCCATCAGCGGGTTGACCGGAAATCCCCAGGTACCGAACCGCTCCACCGCGTCATATTGCGTTTCGGCCAGCGGTTCGCTTGTCTCACCCCAGGCATAGGCGAAAAACTTCAGCGGCCTGCTCTTCGTCACCTCCGGGTTCTTCTGGCGGAGACTGCCGGCGGCGGAGTTGCGCGGATTTGCAAAGGTCAGGCCACTCTCAGCCATGCGCTTCTGCAGGTCGAGAAAGTCGTCGCGGCGCATATAGACCTCGCCACGCACCTCAACCACGTCAGGCGCATCATCAGGCAGCATATCTGGAATGTCTGAAATCGTCCGGATATTGGCGGTCACGTTCTCGCCCGTCGCGCCATCGCCGCGCGTCGCCGCCGTCACCAGCCTGCGGTTCACATAACGCAGCGACATCGACAATCCGTCGATCTTCGGCTCAGCGGTGAAGACCAGCGGAGCGTCGGCTGACAGGTTGAGATAGCGCCTGACCGAACCGACAAAATCCGTCGCGTCTTCATCCGTAAAGACGTTGTCGAGCGACAGCATCGGCCTGGCATGCTGCACCTGTGCAAACGAGCCAGAGGGAGCTGCGCCAACCTTCTTGGAAGGAGAATCATCGCGGATCAGCTCGGGAAAGCGTGCTTCGATCTCCGCATTGCGCCGCTTCAGCGCGTCATAGTCCGCATCTGAAATCGCCGGGGCGTCTTCGGTATTGTAGCGATAATCGTGTTCGGCAAGCTCTGCCGCCAGCCGGGCCAGTTCGTCGGCAGCCTGATCTTCAGTCAGTGCGTCAATCGCGATTTTGGAAAAGCTGCTCATAGGTCCGCCAGATGATGGTCTCGGCGGAAATTCGGCGATCAGCGCAGGAATGTAAACCACTCAGATCGGTTTGGCCGAACGCTGCTGACCAGTTTATCCCAGCTCTATTGCGCGCTTTCCTCGATCAGCCGGCGGGCGGCGGCGCGAGCCTCATCTGTGATTGTCGCACCTGCCAGCATGCGCGCGATCTCTTCGCTGCGCGCGTCGGTCGTAAGCACGGAAACGCCGGTCGACACACGGTCCGATCCGCCGGATTTCGAAATCAGGTAGTGGACCCCGGCGCGCGCTGCGACTTGTGGCGCATGGGTCACGGACAGCACCTGTACCTTGGATGCAAGGCGCGCCAGCCGCTTTCCGATAGCGTCGGCAACTGCGCCGCCCACACCAGTGTCGATCTCGTCAAACACCAGAGTTGGCGCTGAGCCGCGGTCGGCCAGCGCAACTTTCAACGCCAGCAGGAAACGGGACAACTCTCCGCCGGACGCAATCTTCATCATCGGTCCGGGGCGCGCGCCAGGATTGGTCCTGACGGCAAACTCAACATGGTCAATGCCACTCTGGGTCCGGTCCGACGGATCTGAGGTCAGCTCAACCAGGAACTCTGCCCGCTCCAGTTTCAACGCCGGCAGCTCTGCCATCACCGCCCGCGCCAGCCCCTCACCCGCCGCCTGGCGCAATTCTGACAACCGCGCCGCCTGACGGTCAAACTGCGCCTTGGCTTCAACCGCAGCCTTGTCCAAAGCAACAAGCCGCCCCTCACCTGCATCCAGATCGGCAAGGTCGGCAGCCATTGCATCGCGCAGCGCTGCGAGTTCCTCGACTGGCACGGAAAATTTGCGCGCTGCAGCACGCAACGAAAACAGCCGTTCTTCCGCCCGCTCAAGCGCCCGCGGATCAAACTCCATGGCCCGCTGTGCAGCAGCCGCTGCTTCTTGCGCCGAATCGAGCGCTACCATCGCCTCGTCCAGCGCCTTCACGACGCCGCCAAGCAATTCCGGCGCTTCCGCTTCCTTGCGTTGCAGCCGTCTCAGCAGGGCCGATAGCAGCGGCACCGGCGACGAAGCGCCCGACAGGGCGTCTGCGGCGTCATTGATTTCCACCGCCGTCTTTTCGGCGCGCATCATCTTCCCACGCAATTCGGCGAGCTGTTCCTCTTCTCCGGGCTGTGGGTCGAGTTCGGTCAGCTCAGCCGACGACGCCCGCAGATAGTCAGCCTCGCGGGCAGCCGCTTCCACCTTTGCCCGATGACGTGACAGCTCCTGTTCTGCACCTCGCCAACGTTGAAAAAGATCAGCAACGACAGTGGCCTGGCCAACGTGGCCGCCAAACGTATCAAGCACATCGCGATGCATCGCCGGATCAACGAGCGCGCGCTCATCGTGCTGACCGTGCAACTCGACCAGCAGCCGCCCAATGTCGCGCATCAGCGCAACGCTTGCCGGCTGGTCGTTAACGAACACGCGTGTGCGTCCGTCTGCGCTCTGCATCCGGCGCAAGATGATGTCGCCTTCAGCGTCAAGTGCATTCGCCTCAAGCAGTTGACGTGCGGCATGGTTGCGCGGCAGGTCAAACACTGCCGTCACCTGTCCCTGCGTTGCGCCATTGCGCACCAGGGACGCATCACCGCGCCCGCCAAGAGCCAGCGACAAAGCGTCAAGGAGAATGGATTTTCCGGCACCGGTTTCACCGGTCAGCACCGACATGCCGCTCGAAAAATCAAGGTCGAGCCGCTCGATCAGAACGATATCGCGGATCGACAATTGTACCAGCATTCGGTGGCGTTTGCCTGGTTCGTGAGGTCAGCTTGCGCCGATCAGTTTGCGGCCAGCACTCGCCAGCCAGGACCCTGCATGTTCACGCGGCTCAAGACCGCCGGACTGCAGCAGTGCATAAGAATCCTTGTACCACTGGCTATCCGGGTAGTTATGACCGAGCACGGCAGCAGCCGTCTGCGCCTCTGTCGTCAGGCCCATTGCCATATAGCCTTCGACGAGACGCGCCAGCGCTTCTTCAACATGGCGGGTATTAGAATAGTTTTCGACCACGATACGGAATCGCTTCATTGATGCGATATATTCGCGGCGTTCGAGATAGTAGCGGCCGATCTGCATTTCCTTGCCGGCCAGCTGGTCACGGGCAAACCGGATCTTGGCCTTGCCATCTTCGACATATTCCGAATCGGGCCAGCGCTGCACCAGTTCGTCCATCGCCTCGATGGTGCGGCGGGCTTCCTTCTGATCCTGCGTCACGTCGCGGATCTGGCGATAGTAGGACAAGCCGATCAGATACTGCGCATAGGCGGCATCCGGTGTCGACGGATAGAGCTGGACATAGCGTTTGCCGCTGCCGATTGCATCGTCATAGTTACCCTGCCGGTAATTGGCAAAGGTCCCCATAATCAACGACTTGCGGGCATACTCCGAATAGGGATGTTGCTGATCGACCGCATCGAACTTGCGCGTCGCCTCTTTCATCCGGCCCGAATTCAGGTTTGCGAGGCCTTCATTGTAGAGCTGGTCAGCAGGATCAGTCTCCTCGACATAGGTCGAAAGATCGAGATCCTTTTCACCAAACAGGCTGGAGCAACCCGACAGCGCAAGCGGTGCAAGAATCACCGGCAGGACCAGCCACAACAGGCGGCCGCGCCTCTTCCCTTCATCTGCACGCATCGAAACCATAAGAACTGCCTCTCCGGTACGCCCGGAACTCCATGCCAGAACCGGCTTCATAGATCATGAACGCCCCCAGGAGCAACGCTCTGACCAACCAATGGCGCTTTTTTGTGGCGCGCTGTGTCCGTCAGATCATCCAGGGCGCGTAGACAGGCGCCGCAACCGCCACCATTTCCATCGCCCGGCCGCGTTCGCGGCGAGACGTCTCGACAATCTCGAAGGCCGACTGGTCCGACAACAACCGGCGCAACGCCGCTGCATTCATCCGGTGGCCACCGCGATAGGAGCGGAAATTGCCGATGAAACGCGCACCAGCCAAGGCAAGATCGCCCAAAGCGTCAAGCGTCTTGTGGCGAACGAATTCTTCCGGATGGCGCAGGCCGCCCATGTTGACGACCTTATGATCGTCGCCGATCACCACAGAGTTTTCCAGCGACGAGCCAAGCGCGTATCCCGCAGCCCACAGCCGCTCGACGTCCTTCATGAAACCGAACGTGCGTGCGCCGGCAATGTCATCACGGAAGCGCATCGGGTCGAGATCGTTCGCATAGATCTGGCGGCCAATGGCCGGGCTGTCGAAGTCGATTTCAACCTCAAAACGGGTCCCGTTGTAGGGACGGAACTCGGCCCACGAGGCGCCGTTCTCGATACGGATCGGCTTCAAGACGCGGATGTAGCGCCGGCGCACATTCTGCACAGCAATCCCTGCTTGATCGAACGCATCAACGAAAGGTTTTGCACTACCGTCGAGAATCGGAACCTCAGGACCGTCGATTTCGATAGACACATTGTCGATACCGAGGCCAAACAGCGCGGCCATCAAATGCTCGACTGTTGCGACATGGAGCCCTGCCGGATCGCCCAGCACGGTGCAAAGATCGGTCGCGCCGATTTCCGAGACAAGAGCGCGGAACTCGCGCTGAGAAGAATCATCGATACGGCTGAAAATGACGCCGGTGTCCGGATCTGCCGGGCTAAAATGCACCGTGACGGGCTTACCGCTATGAACACCTGTTCCGGTAAGGCTAACGCGCGTCGCCAGTGTTGTTTGAAATTCCTGCAAGTCAGTCCCCGTTCAGTAAACCGAGCCTGCCCCGTTCATTTGCGAGACTTGGCGTCGTCCAGAGCGTTGACCGTTCGGCATCCCCAATCACACCGCGTTCAACCCCTGAAGAGTGAGCGGAACATAGTTTGTGAACGAGGCGTCGCCAAATCACGCTTTCTTACCCCGTGTTACGTCAGGCTAATATTTTGTTAACTCACAACACATTGATTTTGTTAATTAAAACAAATCGCCCGGAAACCATTGTTACGGTTTCCGGGCGATCCGAAGGCATCTAGACGAAATTAGTTGGCCTGGCGGCGCAGAAATGCCGGAATATCAACCTGGTCTTCGTCAGACTGGCGGCCCTGAGTCGTCGGACGGCCGTGCTGGTCGAGCTGGCCCCGGCGCGGCGCATAGAGCGACGGATCCTGTGATGTCACGCGGCGCGTCTCCTGCACCGGCTGCAGCTTTGGTTCGCGCAGCGGCGCTGGCTGAGCGCGTGCAACTTCCTCGTCTTTGCGTGGCGTCAGCATTGAAGACAGTTTGTTGAGCAGACCTTTCGGTCCGCGGTCTTCGTGTTCGGCGGCCCTTGTGGTCTGGGCTTCCATCTCGGCGCGCATGACCGGCGGAAAGTCTTCAACGCGCGGCATGCGCGGAGCCGCCTGAACTGGAGCCGGAGCCGGGCGGAACGCTGGCTCGGCTGCCGGTTGCTGGAACAGGCCGCTCTTCGGACGGAAAGCAGCATCTTCCTGCGCATGCTCACGAGCCATCGGGGCCGGCGTGGCATCGGCGGCGCGGATCACTTCGGCGATCGGATCATGGGCGGCCGGACGCTCTGCTTCGGCATAAACCGGAGCCGGTGCAACGGGCGCCCGCGCTTCGGCTGGTGCAGCGGCAGGAGCAGGCCTTGCGACCGGCTTCGGCGCAATACGGATCGGCTGCGACGACATTTCAACTGCCGCCTTGTCAATGCCGGTAGCAACCACAGACACCCGGATCACGCCTTCGAGTTCCTCGTCGAAAGTCGCGCCCAGGATGATGTTGGCGTCCTGGTCGACTTCTTCACGGATGCGGGTTGCCGCCTCATCGACTTCGAACAGCGTCATGTCCTTGCCGCCGGTGATCGAGATCAGCAGGCCCTTTGCGCCTTTCATCGAGGTTTCGTCGAGCAGCGGATTGGCAATTGCAGCTTCAGCCGCAGCCATTGCCCTGCCCTCACCAGATGCCTCGCCGGTGCCCATCATCGCCTTGCCCATCTCGCGCATCACCGAACGCACGTCGGCGAAGTCGAG
>DAINRF010000060.1:0-16789 GCA_036742015.1 Mesorhizobium sp.
GTCACTACGACCTAGACCCTTTCAGGTTCAAATGGAAACGGTTCTGTTTCCTCGATGGCGAGGCGAACAACAAGGAAGGCGGCGACTGCGCGGGCGCAGGATTTCTGGTCAGTGCCTGGCCACCCCCCGCCAAACCCCCAATAGACATGCAGGGCAGCGAGCACGGCCAGAATGGTCGCCACAACGGCCGCCACCAGGGTGATGATCTGAACACCCGCGAATAGAGGGTTTCGTGTTGCATCGACATGATGCCGGACAGGACGATGTTTGAGCCGAGGCCGTCACGCTGACCGAGCAGCACGAAGCGCACAGCCGCCTGTATCAGGTTTGACGCGAAGGCATGCAGATCGGCTGTGAGCGCGATCATGTCGGCGAACGTCCCCTTCGAAAGGGAAAAGTCTCTTGTAGAAACACCTGCCAGGAGAGACTGATTTTACTATTCCGTCCGGACACATTCCGCCCAGGGCCACAAGTGAGCGATCCAGTTCGAAACGACAAACCAGGGCATGGAGCAAGAAGTTCCCCACTCAAGAAGGGAGGTCCAATGTCTGCTCTGGAAACACACTCTCAGCGTTTCGCTGAAAGGAAAGATGGTGGAGCCAATCGGAATCGAACCGACGACCTCTTGAATGCCATTCAAGCGCTCTCCCAACTGAGCTATGGCCCCACACCCGTCCGGAGACGGCGCCGTCTCCGGCGAAGAGGTCAGCGAGCTTTCGCCCGCCGAAGATGTCGCGGCTTCTAATCAAGCCGCGGCACAATAGCAAGCCCGGTTCGGCAATAACCGACGGGCGAACCGCCGCAGGGTTCTGCGGCAGTCCAGGACGAGATCAATTCTCGTCGTCGTCTTCGCCGCCAACACCGATGATGTCGTCAAGATCATCGTCTTCTTCCTCCTCGTCGGGCAGGAAGGTGTCGTCATCATCGTCGTCGTCGAGATCGACATCATCGTCGTCGCCGTCGATGTCCGGCAGATCGTCAGAGCTGCTCTTCGAATCATCATCATCGGCTTCTTCGAGCGAAACGATCTCGGGGGCGTCGTCCTCGGCATCAACCTCGGCCTTGTCGGCTTCGTCGTCCTCGTCAACGCTCGAAACCGAGCTAGATTCAAAATAGGTGCGCGGATAGCTCTTGCCTGTGTAGGGCGAGACAATCGGATCGCGGTTCAGGTCGTAGAATTTGCGGCCCGTTTCCGGGTCGATCCGCTTTGTTCCAAGGTCAGCTTTTGCCACTTTAGCCTCGTATCGATAGAGGCGTCCCCTTAATCAGAGAATCCCGCACTGTCAAAGGTAAATGGCGGTCGATTTCGATTGCATTCAAAGCAGGGGATGACGTGTCCGGCCTGTCATGCTATCTCAACCACGCAACAATGATCACCAGAGCCGGTCCAGACGCCAAGGCGCGGCCGGACGCCAAAATCCAGGACAATGACCATGGCGCACGACGCCAAACCTCGACCTGCGACCGCGAGGCGCTCGCGGCCGCTTGCCGGAACCGTGCGCGTACCCGGCGACAAATCAATCTCGCACCGCTCGCTGATGTTTGGCGGGCTGGCGTCGGGCGTCACCCGTATTACCGGCCTGCTCGAGGGTGAGGATGTGTTGCGCACCGGCGAGGCCATGAAGGCGTTTGGCGCCAAAATCGACCGTAATGGCAGCGAATGGGTGGTGCACGGCGTCGGCAATGGCTGCCTGCTTGAGCCGGAAGGCCCGCTTGATTTCGGCAATGCCGGGACAGGCTCGCGCCTCACGATGGGACTCGCTGGCGTCTATGACATGCCGACGACCTTTATCGGCGATGCGTCCTTGTCGAAAAGGCCGATGGGGCGCGTTCTCGACCCACTTCGCCTTATGGGCGTGCAGGTCGACGCAGCACCGGGCGACCGGATGCCGCTGACATTGCGCGGGCCAAAGACAGCTGCTCCGATCCACTACCGCGTCCCGATGGCCTCGGCGCAGGTCAAGTCCGCCGTGCTGCTGGCTGGCCTCAATACGCCGGGCATCACAACGGTGGTCGAAACGGCGATGACGCGCGACCATACCGAAAAGATGCTGCGCGGATTTGGCGCGGATCTTTCGGTAGAAACGGCGTCTGACGGGGCGCGCACTATTCGCATTCAGGGCCAGGGCAAGCTCACCGGCCAGACAATCGCTGTGCCGGGCGATCCATCATCAGCGGCGTTCCTGATCGTTGCGGCGCTGATCGTCCCTGGATCAGAGATCATCATCGAAAACGTGCTGCTGAACGCCACACGCACCGGCCTGATCACAACGCTTCAAGAGATGGGCGGCTTGATCGAGATCCGCCACCGCCGCAGCGCCGGCGGCGAGGACGTGGCCGACCTGCGGGTGCGCCATTCGGAATTGAAAGGCGTCGTCGTGCCGTCTGAGCGCGCACCATCGATGATCGACGAATATCCGGTTCTGGCCGTCGCAGCCTCGTTCGCCGAGGGCGAGACCCGGATGGAGGGGCTCGACGAGCTGCGCGTCAAGGAAAGCGACCGGCTGTCAGCCGTCGCCAATGGCCTGAAAGCCAATGGCGTCGACTGCGACGAAGGCCAGAACTGGCTGATCGTGCGCGGTGCACCCGATGGCAAGGGGCTTGGCGGCGGTGAGGTCGAGACGCATCTCGATCACCGCATTGCCATGAGCTTCCTGGTGATGGGTCTGGCGTCCGAGAAGGACGTGACCGTCGACGACGCCAACATGATTGCCACCAGCTTCCCGGAATTCATGGGGCTGATGGCGCAGATTGGCGCCGAAATCGACTAATCACGCGGCTGGGCGCGCCGGAATGGTGAGCCCGCGGGCGACCGCGGGCCGCGCCAAGCAACGGTCAAGCCAGGCAAGCACGTTGGGGAAATTGTCGATACCGACGAGTTCGCCCGCCTCATAGAAGCCGATCAGGTTGCGCACCCAGCCAACATGCGCAACGTCGGCAATGGTGAACTCGCCGCCCATCAGCCATTGCCGGTCGTTCAGGCGAGCGTCAAGCACGCCGAGCAGGCGTTTTGATTCATCGACATAACGGTTGAGAGGTCGCTTGTCCTCATAATGTTTGCCGGCAAATTTATTGAAGAAGCCGACTTGACCAAACATCGGCCCTACCGCCGCCATCTGGAACATGACCCACTGGATCGTCTCGTAGCGGCGCGCCGGGTCGGACGGGATCAGCTTGCCAGTCTTGTCCGCGAGATAGATCAGGATCGCGCCCGACTCCCACAGGCCGAGCGGCTTACCATCCGGGCCATCGGGATCAAGGATCGCCGGGATCTTGCCGTTCGGATTGAGCGACAGGAATTCTGGGCCCCAGGTCTCGTTCTTCATGATGTCGATCAAGTGCGGCTCGTAAGGCAGACCGATCTCCTCCAGCATGATCGAGACTTTGACGCCGTTGGGCGTCGGCAGCGAGTAGAGCTGCAAAATGTCCGGGTTTTGGGCTGGCCAGCGTTTGGTGACCGGAAAATCTGCGAGAGGCGTCATGTCGGATGTCCCATGGGAATGATATTTGGATCAGACAGATAGTGTCGCGGGCTTGACGGCGGGTTGGTCCACGATCAGGAAACGGCTGGTATTCGATTTTGCGGAAGACGCCCGCCAAAGCGTTCAAGGGGAACATGGAAAATTACGACACAATGGGCCCGACGCTGGCCTTTGCGCTGGTCGGCGTGCTGGGCGTGGGATCGCAATGGCTGGCCTGGCGGCTAAGGCTGCCGGCCATCGTGCTGATGCTGATTGCCGGCATTGTGGTCGGTCCGGCGACCGGCTTTTTTATGCCGGCGCGCGACATCGGCCCGCTGGTGCAGCCAATGGTGTCGCTGGCCGTGGCGGTCATTCTTTTCGAGGGAGGCTTGAGCCTCAATCTCAAGGAGCTGCGCGACGCCGCGAGCGGCGTCAAACGGCTGATCTTTATCGGGGCGCCGCTCGGCTGGCTGACCTCGGCGCTGGCATTGCGGTATGGAGCTGGCTTGTCATGGGAAGCGTCCGCCGTGTTTGGGGGCGTGCTGATTGTGACCGGACCAACCGTTATCGCACCGCTGCTCAGGCAGGCACGCCTGCCGCACCGTCCAGCCGCACTATTGCAATGGGAGGCCATCGTCAACGACGCGCTGGGCGCATTGGCCGCTGTGCTCGCTTTTGTGGTTGTGCGCGTTTCGCGCGATGGCGGCGATGTCTCCAATGCGCTGCTCTGGACGGCGACAGGCTTCGTATTTGCGCTGGCGCTCGGCTATTTCGCGGGCAAGGCGCTCGCCTGGTCGTTCCGCATCGGCCGCGCGCCGGAATATATGAAGGTACCGATCCTGTTCGCATCGGTGATCGCGGTGTTTGCACTTTCGGACTGGGTGACCCATGAAAGCGGGCTACTGGCAGTCACCATCATGGGCCTGGTGCTCGCCAACTCCAATCTGCCGAGTTATGAGGAAATCCGCCGCTTCAAGGAATATGCGACGATCCTGCTGGTTTCAGGCGTATTCATCCTGTTGTCGGCGCAGATGGATTTTGCCGCGATGGCGTCACTCGACTGGCGTTCGGCGCTAGGCATTGCGCTGGTGGTTCTGGTGGCCCGGCCGCTCACAGTGATGGCGTCGCTGGCCGGCACGTCGATCCCCTTCAAGGAACGGCTGCTGGTAGCGTTGACCGGGCCGCGCGGCGTCGTTCTGGTGGCGGTCTCGGGCCTGTTTGGCGAACGGCTTGTGTCGATTGGCGTCGCAGACGGCGCTTCCGTGCCGCCACTGGCCTTTGCATTCGTCATTGTCACCGTACTGGCCAATGGGTTCGGACTTGCACCGCTGGCGCGCTGGCTCGGCCTATCGGGCAAGGAGCCACCGGGACTTCTGATTGTCGGGGCCTCACCGTTCTCGCTCGTGCTCGCCGAAACGGTGAGGAAGACAGGGCTGCCAGTCCTGATCGCTGACGAAGACCCGGGCCGTGCACGGCCGGCGCGTGCAGCGGGCATTCCGGTGTTCCAGGGCGACATCCTGTCGGAAGCCGCCGAAACCTCTATCGAGGTCGCCGGATACGGCACTTTGGTCGCGGCGACGCCCAACGACGCCTACAACACGCTGGTCGCGTCAAACTTCGTGCACCAGTTTGGCCGCAAGCAGATCTGGACCGTCGCGCGTGAAAAGGCCGAGCGCACCGGCAATGCACTGCCGGCGGCCCTGGAAAGCCAGACACTGGGCGCTGGCCAGACCTTGCGTGAGCTGAATGACGCGCTGGCCGCCGGCTGGACGGTTCAGATGAGCCGGCTGACGGAGGAATTCGACTATGGCAAGTGGCGTGAGACCAACCCGCGCGCCATGCAGTTTGGTCGGGTGTCGCCAGGTGGCGACCTGACGCTGCTGTCGGCCGCAAACCCTGCAAATGGTGGAAAATTGCCCGCCGGGACCCGCATTCTGGCGGCGCTGCCGCCCGAAGCCTCGGAAGCCAGAGCCGCCGAACGCATCGCCCGGCGCAGCGGCAATGGCAATGGATCAACCGACGACGCAGGCTGAGCCGATGGCGGAGCGGAAATTTGTGTTCTAGGCTTTCGACCGGAAAGACAGGAAACGACCCACATGATCTACGTTATCGCCACCATTGAATTGAAACCCGGCTCGCTGGATGCCGTGCGCGCCGCAGCCGACGCAGTGCGCGCCGAGACGCTGACGGAAGACGGCTGCATCGCCTATGAGCAGTTTTCAAGCCTCGCCAATCCCGACAGGCTCGTCGTGGTCGAGCAGTGGGCGACTCGCGAGGCATTGACGGTCCATTCCAAACAGCCGCATCTCAAGGTCTGGCGCGACGCGAGCGGGCCATACACATTGTCTCGCAAGATCGAAATCGTGCATCCGGAAAAAGTGGAGGCGTTCTGATGTATCAGGCTGTTGGATCACCGGGCTCGCGGCTGACGCGCGTCACATGGATGCTGGAGGAACTTGGCCAGCCCTACGAAATCGTCAAGACCAAGATGCACACCGACCTGATGCGCCGCTACAACCCGACCGGCAAAATGCCGGCGCTGGTGGACGGCGATGTGGTGGTGACCGATTCAGCTGCGATCTGCGCCTATTTGTCGGAAAAACACGCCGACAAGGGGCTTGGTCCCAACCCCGGTCTGGCTGGCCGCGCCGAGATGATGAGCTGGATGATCTACGCCCAGGCCGAATTCGAGCAGCCAATGTGGAACAAGTTGAAGCACAGGCTGCTTCTACCGGAAAACCTGAGGGCAGACATCGGCTCATGGGTCGCGCATGAGTTTGCCAAGGAGGAACAGGGGCTTGAGGCCAAACTCGCCGGCCGCGACTATGCGCTGGGCGACCGGTTCTCCGCCATTGACGTGGTCCTCGGTCATTGCGGGCAATGGTCGCGCAGCGGCAAATTCGAAGCGAAGTCGCCGGTGATCGCCGCCTATATCGACCGCATTCTGTCGCGTCCGGCGCTGGCTCGGGCGATTGCGCGCGAAAAGGACGCTGCCGCCGCATGAAACTCTCGCTCAACACTGACTTCACCAAGATGCCGCGTGCGGGAAAGCTGATCCGCGCGGCCGACCTGCCACCCGAGACGGAGCGGATCATCCCGTTTGATCTCGCGGTGCTCAGCCGTGAAGACCGGACAATCCGGCGGCGGGTGATCGAACTTGTGCATGGCGACAAGATCCTGGTCGACCTGCTTGAACAGGCAGCGCTGGAGCAGCAGGACGTGCTGGTGCTGGATGACGGCCGGCATGTCGAAATTATCGCTGCCGAGGAAGAGGTCTATGAGGTTCTGGCGCGCGATGCCGGCCATCTGGCGGAACTTGCCTGGCGGCTGGGCGGCGCTCATATCGACGCCGAATTCCAGTCAAACCGCATGCTGGTGGCGCGCAATACGGCAGTGAAGGATGCACTTCAAAAGCTGGGCGCGACCGTCAATGAGGTCAGCGAGCCGTTTGATCCGCTTCATGGCGGCCACCACCACCACGGGCATGACCACCACGGGCATGACCACCACGGGCACGATCATGACCACGGACATGGACATGGCAAACCGGACAAATATGGCCGCCAGCCCGGTGACCCGCACTACGGGCACAATCACCCGTGACGTCTTGGCGAAGCGATAGGACGTTCACATATTAGCCTCATGGATAGACCGCTCACCATCGACCTTCGCCAGCAGCTGCGTTCAGCCAAGCGCAACTCTGTCCACACCTGGGTTCTTGCGGGCTCGCTGCTGCTGGTCTTGCTGGTAACCGCATGGGCGCTGGCCGGTCCGACCGGCATTTTCTGGGCGTTCATCTTTGGCGGCGTCTCGATGTTTTTTATCCGCCGCGCCACGCCGCAGATGGTGCTGACCATGTACAAGGCCCGCGAGGTGACGCGTGCGACGTTCCCGGCAGGGCATGAGATTGTTGCGGTGCTGTCTGCCCGCGCGGGTTTGGCAAACACGCCAAAACTCTATGTCGTTCCGTCAAAGATGATGAACGCCTTTGCGGTCGGACGGCGCGATGATGCGGCAATCGCAGTGACCGACGCGCTGGCGCGACAGCTCACCGTGCGCGAGCTGGCGGGGGTGCTCGGACACGAGATCACCCACGTGGCCAATGAAGACCTCAAGGTGATGGCGTTTGCCGATATGGTGACGCGCTATGCCTCCATCGCTTCCTTCTTCGGCTATGTGGCGCTGGGCACAAATATGATGTCCACCTTTGTCGGCGGCGAAATTATGGTGCCCTGGCTGGCGGTGGCGCTGCTTGTATTGTCTCCGACGATTGGCGGCCTTTTGCAGATGGCGCTGTCGCGCACCCGCGAATTCGACGCAGATCTCGGTGCTGCGCTGCTGACAGGCGATCCGGACGGGCTGGCATCGGCTCTGCAAAAGCTGGAAAAGGCGCAAGGCCTCTATTGGGAAAGCCTGATGCTTCCCGGCAGCCGCACCCAGGTGCCATCGGTGCTGCGCACCCACCCCAGGACGGAGGAACGCGTGGCCCGGCTGATGGCGCTGAAATCCGGCGAAACGATCGTTGCCGGCGGCGACAGCCCGGCGATGGCTGCGCCGCGCCCGCGGCCCAGCTTCGTGCCGCGCATTCCGCCTGTACCGCCGCATCACCACGCCGCGTTCATGGCGATGCCGGCTGTCGAACTGCCAACACCCGACCATGCCGCCTGCCCCGCCGGGCTGGGCGGCGCAGACGGCAAACCGCGTATCAGGCCACTGCGCGGCGGGATCTATTTCTGAGCCAAATTACGAGTGGGCAAATATGTCCTGCTCATCCCAGCCCATCAGGTCGAGCTTTGCCCGCGTCGGCAGGAACTTGAAGCAGGCGTCGGCCTCGACGCTGCGGCCATCGCGGTCAAGCCGCCCCTGCAGGGCCGCACGCAGGCGGTGAAGATAGAGCACGTCCGACGCTGCATATTCGAGCTGTTCGGGGCTCAGCTTCTCCGCCGCCCAGTCGGATGACTGCTGCACCTTCGACAATTGCACGCCGAGCATTTCGGCGCACAGATCCTTCAGACCGTGCCGGTCGGTATAGGTGCGCACCAGCCTTGAGGCGATCTTTGTGCAGAACACCGGCTGCGGCATAACGCCAAAGGCGTTGTAGAGCACCGCGAGATCAAAGCGGCCGAAATGGAACAGCTTTGTCACCTTGCGGTCGCGCAGCAGCGATACAAGGTTTGGCGCTTTCTTCTGCCCCGCCGCGATCTGGATCACGTCCGCTGAGCCGTCGCCGGGCGAAATCTGCACCACGCAGAGCCGGTCGCGGTGCGGGTTCAGCCCCAGCGTTTCGGTGTCGATGGCGACAGCGTCAACATCATAGTTTTTCAGGTCCGGCAGGTCGCCGCGATGGAAACGGATCGTCACAGCGTCAGCCTTTCGAAATGGCGTCAAGGATGCGGGCCCAGGAGCGCGCGCCCTTGTGGAAGGAATTCAGGTCATATTTCTCGTTCGGCGAATGGATGCAATCGTCGTCGAGGCCGAAACCGACCAGCAGCGATTCCATGCCAAGCACACGCTTGAAATCGCCGACAATCGGGATTGAACCACCCATGGCGGTGACAACGGCCGGCTTCGGCCATTCATCCGACAAAGCCTCCTTCGCCTTCGACAGGAATGGCGAGTCATACGAGAGCTGCAGCGCCGGCGACGCGCCGTGCTGCTCAAACTCGACCGTGCAATCAGCCGGAATACGCTCACGCACGAAGGCGCGGAAGTTTTCGCGGATCTTTGCCGGGTCCTGCTTGTGCACCAGGCGGAAGGAAACCTTTGACGAGGCTTCTGCGGCGATCACCGTCTTGAAACCCGCGCCAGTGTAGCCACCGTGTATGCCGTTAATTTCTGCGGTCGGGCGCGCCCAGACCAGTTCGTGCAGCGTGCGGCCCTTTTCGCCAAATGGCAGTGACAGTCCGATTGGGTCGAGGAAGGTCTCGAATGTCTCGCCAAGATTGTTCCACTGCGTCAGAATCTGCGACGGGGTTTCCTCCACGCCATCGTAGAAGCCGGGAATGGTGACGCGGCCGGTCTCGTCGTGAATGTCGGCCAGCACTTTTGCCAGGATCGTAATCGGGTTGGCCGCTGCGCCGCCATACATGCCCGAATGCAGGTCGCGGCTGGCAGCCTTGACGGTGATCTCTTCACCGACCAGCCCGCGCAGGCCGACGCAGATCGACGGCGTATCGCGGTTCTGCATGCCGGTATCGCAGACCAGCGCAAAATCAGCGGTCAACTCCTTCGCATTGGCGTCGAGGAACGGTTTCAGCGACCGCGAGCCGGATTCTTCCTCGCCTTCAAACAAGATGGTGATCTCGCAAGGCAGCGCCCCGTTCACCTGCTTGTAGGCGCGGCAGGCTTCGACAAAGGTCATCAGTTGCCCCTTGTCATCGGCAGAACCGCGGCCGGTGATGACTTTCACGCCATCGACTTCCTTGACCTTGGCGTCAAACGGATCGTCGTGCCACAGGTTCAGCGGGTCGACCGGCTGCACATCGTAGTGGCCATAGAACAAGACATGCGGCGCGCCCTTTGGTCCCGCATGGTGCCCAACCACCATCGGATGGCCTTCGGTCTCACGCACGCTCGCCTCAAAACCGATCGACTTCAGGTCGTTCACCAGCCATTCGGCAGCGCGGCGGCAGTCGGAAGCATAGGCCGGGTCAGTCGAGATCGACGGAATTTTGATGAGCTCGAAAAGGCGTTTCAAGCTGGCGTCGAGATTCTTGTCGAGCGTGTCGAGCACAGGGGCGATTGCGGTCATCGGAAATCTCACATTTGGAAGGCGCGACCTTATTTAAGGTCTCGCCCGGATGGAACAGTCAGATCGGGAAAACCGGTGGCTCAAACGCCCGACGAAGGGGCTGCCGGCTCGTCGCCCGGCGCCTTGCGGCGTTCGGAAGCGCGGTCACGCACGATTCTGACGCGCTTCACCCGGCGTGGATCAGCATCCAGCACCTGGATCTCGAAGCCGGGAATGGTTCGTACCACCTCGCCGCGCACTGGAATACGGCCTAGCGTCGAGAAGATCATGCCGCCAATTGTGTCGACATATTCACCGTGCTCGCCAGCGGCAAAATCCGAACCGATCGTCCGGGCGACGTCATCGATCTCTGCCTTTGCGTCAACAACATAAACGCCATCGCCTGTCTCGGTGACCATCGGCTCGTCGTCATCGTCGTGCTCGTCTTCGATGTCGCCGACAACCATCTCAACAATGTCTTCCAGCGACACCAGTCCGTCGGTGCCACCATATTCGTCGATGACCAGAGCAATCTGGGTCCTTGTTGCCTGCATACGCGCCATCAGGTCGCCGGCCAGCATCGAGGCCGGCACGAACAGAACCGGGCGGGTAATGCCGAGATCGCCAATCGGGCGCTTCAGATCGACATTGGCGAGGTCAAGCCCGATCGCCGACGCGACGACACGGCGTGTCTTGCCCTTTTTCTGCTTGGCGGTGCGGGTGACAAAGCCCATCACATCGCGGATGTGGATCATGCCGCGCGGGTCGTCCAGCGTCTCGGAATAGAGCGGCATGCGCGAATGACCGGATTCCTCGAACACCTCGAGCACTTCCGACAGCGGCGTGGTGATGTCGATGGCGCGGATATCGGGCCTCGGGATCATCACATCTTCAACGCGCACCTCACGCAGGCGCAAAATGTTGTTCAACATCGCCCGTTCGGTCGGCGTAAAGGATTCCGCCTCGGTCGTTGTTTCGGACAGTGCATCAGCCAAGTCTTCGCGCAACGTCGTGCCGCCGCGCCGGAACAGTTGGGCTATGTTGTCAAAAAGCGAGACACGCTGCGTCTGCTGCCGCGCGGCGGTACTTTGCGGATCACTGTCCGCGTCTGGCGCCGCGCTCCGTTCTGGGGTGGAGGCGGCGGGGGTCGATCGATCACTCATTCTGACTCTTTCGATACCGCATAGGGGTCAGGAATAGCAAGCCTTGCGAGAATGCGCCGCTCAGCGGCTTCCATCATCTCCGCCTCGTCATCAACTTCGTGGTCGTAGCCCAGCAGATGCAGGAAACCATGCACCACGAGATGAGTCAGGTGGTGGTCCAGCGGTTTTGCCTCTGCCTGAGCTTCCGACAAGACAGTTTCGCGGGCAATCACGATATCGCCGAGCAAAGGCGGAATGGCACTGCCAGGCTTCAACGGAAACGCAGGGAAAGACAGGACATTGGTCGCCTTGTCTTTGCCGCGCCACTCGGCATTGAGCACGCGAATGGAAGCGTTGTCGGTGAACAGCAGGCTGAGTTCGCTGTCGCCGGCAAGTCCAAGTTCCGCGCCAGCCGCCGTCACGGCCCTGCGGACAAGCGCACCCAGCGCGCGCTTGCCGCCCCAGTCGCCAGCCTCGACTGAAATGTCGAGCGACACCCGCAAAGCGGGTGAGCCAGTTTTGGATGATCGGGTCATCAGACCTGCGGCGCGCCTTTCGAGCCATCGCGGTCATAGGCCCGCACGATGTCAGCCACCAGTGGATGGCGCACGACGTCGGTGTCGTTGAAGCGCACCGTCACAATGCCCTGCACGCCATCAAGAATGCGCAGCGCCTCGACCAGGCCGGACTTGGTGTTGGGTGGCAAATCGACCTGTGTCGGATCGCCGGTGACGATCATGCGCGCACCTTCGCCGAGACGCGTCAGGAACATCTTCATCTGCATCGAGGTGGTGTTCTGCGACTCATCGAGAATGACGGCGGAATGGGCCAGCGTGCGGCCGCGCATGAAAGCAAGCGGCGCGATTTCGATGACGCCGGCTGTCAACGCACGCTCCACCTTGTCGGCGGGCATCATATCGTAGAGCGCGTCATAAAGCGGGCGCAGGTAAGGATCGACCTTTTCCTTCATGTCGCCGGGCAGGAAACCGAGACGTTCGCCCGCTTCCACCGCCGGACGCGACAGAATGATGCGCTCCACCAGACCGCGCTCAAGCAGCATGGCGGCATGCGCCACCGCCAGATAGGTCTTGCCGGTGCCGGCCGGGCCAATGCCGAACACCAGTTCGGAGCGGTCCAGCGCCCGCATATAGGCGTCCTGATTTGGCGTGCGCGCAAAAATCGTGCGCTTGCGCGTCGCGATCTGGGCGGCGGCCAGCTTGCCCTTCTTCTCCAGCGTCGGCAGCGTCAGCTGGTCGTCTGCGGCAATCGCCATGCGGATTGCGCCGTCGACTTCCGACGCAACAATGTCCGTGCCCTTCTGGGCGCGCTCATAAAGATAATCCAGCGCGCGCCGCGCCTGTTCGGCGGCAGTTGCAGGGCCGCGGACAGAAAGCTGGTTGCCCTTGGAGCGCAGGTCGACGCCCAGCTTCTGCTCGATGATCGCGAGATTCTGGTCAAACTGTCCGTAGACGGTGCTGGCGTGCTTGTTGTTGTCGAAAGTCAGGACGATGTGCGCCATGTCGGACGCCCCGGACGGGACATTCTTCAGCTCGGCTGTGGCGTTCAAACGTATCTCCAGTTCAGCGCGCCCCGCCGCTTACAGCGGCTCTGCCCGCAATGTGTAACCCGTGCCAGTGATTCGCACAGGAACAATGTCGCCGATTTCCCCCGCCTTTTCATCAACAATCACAGGTTGGAGCCAAGGAGAACGCCCGACCACCAGTCCGGGTTCCTTGCCGGTGCGTTCGATCAAGATATTGACCGTCTTACCCACCAGCGCCTTCACGAAATCGGCCTGATGTTCGTCCAACAGGGCTTGCAGCCGCTGCAACCGCTCGTCCTTCACAGATTCGGGCACCTGATCGGCCATATCCGCGCCGGGCGTTCCGGCGCGCGGCGAGTATTTGAACGAATAGGCAGCCGCATAGCGCACCTGTCGCACCAGTTGCATCGTCGCCTCAAAATCTTCGTCCGTCTCGCCCGGGAAACCGACGATAAAGTCCCCCGACAGGGCAATGTCGGGATTTGCAGCGCGAATACGTTCGACCAGCCGCAGATAGTCCGCGCCGGTGTGCTTCCGATTCATCGCCTTCAGAATACGGTCGGAACCGGCCTGCACCGGAAGGTGCAGATAGGGCATCAGCGACGGCAGATCGCGATGCGCCTCAATCAGCGCGTCATCCATATCGCGCGGGTGGCTGGTGGTGTAGCGCAGGCGCGCAACGCCGGGAATTTCGCTCAGGCGGCGCAGTAATTGGCCAAGGCCCCATTCGTTGCCGTCCGGTCCCTCGCCATGCCAGGCGTTGACGTTCTGGCCGAGCAGAGTGATCTCGCGCACGCCAGCCGCCGCCAGCCGCTCCGCTTCCGAGACGATGCGGGCGACCGGCCGCGACACTTCGGACCCACGGGTATAGGGCACAACACAGAAGGTGCAGAACTTGTCGCAGCCTTCCTGTACGGTCAGGAACGCAGTCACACCACGCGACCGCGTGGCAGCGGGTTTCGGCTGTGGCAGATGCTCGAATTTGTCTTCCACCGCATAATCGGTTTCGACCACCTTTTCGCCAGCGCGCGCCCGGCGCACGGCGTCCGGCAAGCGGTGGTAGGTTTGCGGGCCGATCACCAGATCAACCGCCTTGGCCCGGCGCAGGATTTCCGCGCCTTCGGCCTGCGCGACGCAACCGGCAATGGCGATTGTTGTCTGCTTGCCTTGTTCAGCCCGCGCCGACTTCACAGCCCGCAGACGGCCAACCTCAGAATAGACCTTTTCGGCGGCCTTCTCGCGGATATGGCAAGTGTTGAGCAGGATCAGGTCCGCTTCGCTCTGGTCGGTCGTCTCGGCATAGCCGTCGGCGGTCAGCGCATCGGCCATGCGCTGGCTGTCATAGACATTCATCTGGCAGCCATAGGTCTTGACGAAATAGCGTTTCGCTGGCTGCTGTTGGGCGGTCTCGTCCGCCTCAATGCGTGTAATCTCGTTCATGGCGGGGTCTTTAGCGGCTTTTGCGGGGATCGGCCAGTGCGGCGCGCATCATATGGCGCACCTGGACATTGGCTTGCGCCGCAATCGCCTTGCGGTCGCCGTCCTTACCGAACTCGATGGGCTCGCCAAAATGCACCTCAACGTCAAGCGCCCCTTCGGCAAGCAATTCCTTGATATGCGGCACGAGGATGCGATCGCCGATCCAGGCGGCATGCTTGCGGTGTTGACGGCCCATTGGCATACCCTGCAGCCGCGTATAGGCAATCGCCACCGGCTGGACATAGACATGATCTGCTGCGCCCGATGAGATCGTCACGGACGCTGCGCCAAAGAGCGAACTCTTGAATGGCTCGATGCGGTTGCCGTCATGGGTCGATCCTTCCGCAAACAGCACCATCGGGTGTCCCTGCGCCAGACGCTGGCCGATCTCTCCCGCCTGCGTGCCTGACTTCGCCTTGCGTTCGCGCTCGACAAAGACGGTGCGTTGCCAGCGCGACAGGTAGCCAATGATCGGCCATTTCGCGAGTTCGGACTTGGAGATGAAATAGACATCGGCGATGGAACCCATCACCATGATGTCGGTCCACGACACATGGTTGGCTGCAATCAGCAGCGGCCTCTTGTCCGACATTTTTCCGATGATATGGATCCGGTAGCCCAGCACCCAGGTCACCATGCGGTGCCAAAGGCGAGGCGCTGTTGCTTCATTGCCGCCAATGGCGACCATCAGCATCTGCCAGATCAGCAATGGCGGCGTGACGACCGCCGCAACGCCGAGCCCGAAGATAATGCGCAGCCAGGCGATCATCGGCGAATTTGTCCCCCCGCGCGCCGCCTAGCGAAGATCGCGCCGCATGACAAGCGCGCCGGTTGCCGGCTTGCCGTCCTTGCCTGCATAGTATGCGGGCCGCTTGCCCACCTGGGCGAAGCCGAGTTTTTTGTAGAGGCCGACCGCGGCGAGGTTGGTCTCATCGACCTCCAGCAGCAAGTGGCTGGCGCGCTCGGCATGCAGTTCGCGCATCACCGCCTCCATCAGCTCGCGGCCAAGCCCCTCGCGCCGGTTGGCGCGCGCTACCGCCACCGTCAATATTTCCGCCTCGCCAGCCGCCAAGCGCGCCAGCACAAACCCGGCCATCAGCTGCTTCTGACCGACCTGGCGGGCCGCAAATCCGAACACTGGCGTCTGGTCGATGAGGTCGGCAAATTCAGCCGAGGACCATGGTCGAGTAAAATCTTCGCGATGGAGCGTTGATACTGCAGGCGCATCGGCGCGCTGCAGGCGCTCGAGAATGTAGTCGCGCCGTGCGAATGGCAGCTTCATTGCGCTCTCGGCAAGGCAAAGCCCTGCTGCGGTTTGGCGTCCGGCCCGCGCAGATAGAGCGGTTTGGGCGGCGAATTGGCGATGCGGCCCTTTGCGGCAAGCCGGGCATAGATGGCAATGTCGGCGGTCGTTGCTGTTTCGTTGGCAATTGCCGCTGGCTCGATGCCTGAGTCACGAAAGGCTGCGGCGACCAGCGATACGCCGGAGCCCGCGAGGACAGGCGCTTCGCCGCTTGTGCATGACGCAAGTTCACCGATATTGAGCATCGTCGCTGTGCCGCCCGCTGCATCGTCAGCAAGGTAGAGTTCATCACGTTTGGCGTCGATGGCAGCAATGATGCGCGCTTGCGGGGCATCGACGCGCGCGGCCTCGGCTATCGCTGCGAGTGTCGATATGCCGACGGCGGGAACACCCAAGGCCAAAGCCAGACCGCGCGCAGCCGAAACGCCAACGCGGATGCCGGTAAAGGAGCCCGGACCAATCGAGACGGCGACCTGGCTAACGTCTGCGTAAGTTTTTCCCGCCTGCCGGAAAGCAGCGTCAATCACCGCCATCAAGCGCTCGGCGTGGCCCTTGCCGATGTCCTCGACCGAACGGCCAAGCTCCTTGCCATCATGCCAGAGACAAGCGGCACAGAGGGTCGAGGATGTATCGATGGCAAGGATCATGGATTGTTTGAAGGCAAGGCCGCCGCCCCCTCCACCATGCTGCGCATGGTCCCTTGCCGGGGCGAGCCGCGGGTCTCGCCCGTCCTTCGGACCCCCCGTGAACGGGGGAGGATCGACCTCGTGCAAACGTCTACGCCTATCCTCCCTTGCGAAGCGGGGGAGGGGGACCGCCGGAGGCGGTGGAGGGGGCGATTGCTACCCAAACCCAATCTACTGCGCTTTCAGCTCCAGCCGGCGGCGGTGCAGAACCGGCTCGGTGTAACCGTTCGGCTGTTCCAGCCCCTTGAACACGAGATCACAAGCGGCCTGGAAGGCGATCGACTTGTCGAAATCTGGCGCCATGGTCTTGTAGAGCGGGTCGCCGGCATTCTGCTTGTCGACGACGCCCGCCATACGCTTCATGGTCTCCATCACCTGCGCCTCGGTCGTCACCTTGTGGCGCAGCCAGTTGGCGATGTGCTGCGAGGAAATGCGCAGCGTGGCG
>DAINRF010000061.1:0-14491 GCA_036742015.1 Mesorhizobium sp.
CGCCGCATCATGCAGCTGAAGATCGAGCGCGAGGCGCTGAAGGTCGAGAAGGACGATGCGTCGAAGGACCGGCTGGACCGGCTCGAAAGGGAGCTGACTGGCCTCGAAGAGGAATCGTCTGCGCTGACATCGAAATGGCAGGCCGAGAAGCAGAAGCTTGGTCTGGCGGCTGACCTGAAGAAGCAGCTCGACGAAGCCCGCAACGAACTGGCGATCGCCCAGCGCAAGGGCGAGTTCCAGAAGGCCGGCGAGCTTGCCTATGGCAAGATTCCGGATCTGGAGAAGAGGCTGGTTGAGGCCGAAAGCCAGGAAACCAAGGGCTCGATGGTCGAGGAGACCGTAACGCCGGACCACGTGGCGCATGTCGTGTCGCGCTGGACGGGCATTCCGGTCGACAAGATGCTGGAAGGCCAGCGTGAAAAGCTGCTGCGTATGGAAGACGAGATCGCCAAGCGCGTCGTCGGCCAGGGCGAGGCTGTGCAGGCGGTGTCAAAAGCCGTTCGCCGCGCCCGCGCCGGCTTGCAGGACCCGAACCGGCCGATTGGCTCGTTCATGTTCCTTGGCCCGACAGGCGTCGGCAAGACCGAGCTGACCAAGGCGCTGGCGTCGTTCCTGTTTGACGACGACAATGCCATCGTTCGCATCGACATGAGCGAATATATGGAAAAGCACTCGGTTGCGCGCTTGATCGGCGCACCTCCCGGCTATGTCGGCTACGACGAGGGCGGCGCGTTGACGGAGGCCGTGCGGCGAAGGCCCTATCAGGTCGTGCTGTTTGACGAAGTGGAAAAGGCGCATCCGGATGTGTTCAACATCCTGTTGCAGGTGCTCGACGATGGCCGCCTGACCGATGGTCAGGGCCGCACGGTCGACTTCCGCAACACGCTGATCATCATGACGTCGAACCTCGGCGCTGAATATCTGGTTGGCCTGCCGGAAGGCGATGATGTCGACAAGGTGCGTGACGAGGTGATGGGCGTGGTGCGGTCGCACTTCCGTCCGGAGTTCCTCAACCGCATCGACGAGATCATCCTGTTCCACCGGCTGCGCCGTCAGGACATGGGCAAGATCGTCGAGATCCAGCTCAAGCGGCTCGAAAGGCTGCTCGAAGATCGCAAGATCACGCTCGACCTCGACAAGGACGCGGTCGACTGGCTGGCCAACAAGGGTTACGACCCGGCCTATGGCGCGCGCCCGCTCAAGCGCGTGATCCAGAAGGACCTGCAGGACCCGCTGGCCGAAAAAATCCTGCTCGGCGATATTCACGATGGCGAAAATGT
This sequence comes from Mesorhizobium sp., assembly GCA_036742015.1. GTDB lineage: Bacteria > Pseudomonadota > Alphaproteobacteria > Rhizobiales > Rhizobiaceae > Mesorhizobium_A. Next base: position 1,281 of record DAINRF010000061.1, read on the forward strand.
CGTCGTGACCGCCGGCTCCGACCGGCTGAACTTCAAGGCCAAAGCCGCCAAGGGCGGCAAGGCCGCGAAGGAAGCGGCGTAAGGCAGCCGGTTGCTATCAGTTGAAAAGGCGGTGCTTCGGCGCCGCCTTTTTTGTTTGCGGATGTGAGGCTTCATGCCAATTGACGCCATCGCGCCGCCTGATAATTTCCCGCTGCCTTACCTAAGGGGAACATTATGAAGCGCGCATTTATTACTTTGATAGCATTGGTTTTTTCGACCCTTCTTGCTCTCGCTGATCCGTCCGGCCTCTATTCCGTCGAGGGCGTTTCGCTCGACGGCGAGGCCTACAAAGCCGAGCTTCAGGTCGTCAAATCCGGCGACGTTTATGAACTGACCTACACGTTTGAAGACGGCACCGAACAGCACGGCTCGGCGGTCGGCGACGACAACTTTCTTGCCTATGGCTATTCCGACGACGAAAATACCGGTGTCGGCCTGATGACCGCCAAGGACGGCAAGTGGGAAGGCGTGTGGACGCAGGTCGGCGCCAGCAAGATGTCGACCGAAATGTGGACCAAGAAGTAGCCGCTACAGAAGCGGACAGCCGGCAAATTGATGTTCAGGCTGTCCGCTCCCCGGTAGAGCCGTTCAATGTTTGCCGGAGTTGCTCTGATCGCCATTGCCTTCGGATCGAAGCAGCTATTGTTGAAGTTTCGGATCGCGCCGGGGCCACGTCAGCTCTTGCGTCGCATCAAATTTGGTCAGAACCGTTTCATGAAAAATTAGCCTTCCGCAAATTTGCCATTTCATGAGCTGCGGCCAAGAACTTACGCTAAGGAACCCTTCATTCTTTGACCCCAGAGTCGCCCACATTTCAGCACGTGAGCGATTATGATTACCGCCAAATCCTTTTTCAGATCCAGCAATGGAAACGTTGCGATGATGGCCGCATTGCTGGCGCCTGTTCTGGCGCTAATGATCGGTCTGTTGTTCGAAACGGGTCTCGGACTTTCATATATAGCGCAGTCCAAGAGGGTCATCGCGCTGGCCTGCGAGCGGTCAACCAAACCGACCCGCACAATGACGCCATCCGACGCTGATCGGCGCAAGAATGTGCTTGATACCTTTGATACGCTCGCAAAATCCTCCAATCAGCAAGTGATATCCCGAGACGCAACGATCAATTGGCTCGACACCAATATTTCGGCCAGTTTCAAATACGTGACCTCGTTTGCGAACATCATCGGGTTCAAAACCTATGAGTACAAGCTGAACTACCAATGTACCGGCATTCCACCTTTCCCACACGATGGAGAGGTTCTGCTCAGCAGTTCGCTCCAGATGGCGAATGGGACCACTTTGATTCTGGATTACTACCGGCAGGCGGCGGCGCCCAATGGTTGCTGGAATGTGTTCAAGCCGACTGACTTCGGATGGGAGGGCGGCGACGGTCCCGGGATCGAGGTCCAGGATTGGAGTTACGAATGGTGCCGCAATTTCTATCAGTGGACAGGTCTGCCGCCTGCTGACTTTCCGACGCGGTATGCGATCGAACTCGATAGCTGGGCAAACTCCAGCATGTACAAGCAGATCGAGCTGCATCCCGGAAAGTATGAGATCAGCGTCTGGTACAACGGACGCAATCCGGCCTTCGCAGGCTCTAACCAGATTGATATCTCGCTGCAGAAACTGCGGCCTGTCCCGGATGTATACAAGACAATCATTTCAATGAAGCAAGATGCTAAAAATATTAAATGGGAATTTTATAAGTACAATATCACGGTAGACACCTATTCAGTCTATAATATTAAGATTGCTGCGGCCGAAAAATCAGACTCCGCCGGAGGAATTATCACGTCATTTACAGTAAAATATATTGATAGGTAAAATGGTATATTTTAGATGTTCAGAAACAAAGAAATTATCCATTCCCGATCAGGTTCGGCTGCCGTTGAATTTGCTATTATTGGCCCGATTTTCATCATTTTGATCGCTGGCATTATCGAAATTGGAATTGTGCTCTTGTTCAATTTGTATCTCAATGCTGCAACCAATTCCGGTGTTGAATATCTACGCAAGTCGCAGATCAACAGAGTGGCCATCACGAGCACAGGCCTGCGGGACGCGATCTCGCGAGCAATGCCGGTGGAGCTTGACCGCAAGAAACTGCATGTCTCTCTGGTTCCGATCCCGAATGCTGATTTGACCAAGGTTGTCGTTGCATTTCCGGTTGGCGACAGTTTCAGCTTGTCGACGACCGGGGACTATTTGCTGCAGGTTGGGTATGACTGGAGTGCGCTTTCGCCAGTCACCAAATATCTGGTTCCGAACGCGAGCGGCAAGATCCAGTTGCAGGCTATTCATTTGGGGGCTGCTGCAGTCCGTGTGACAGAATGACCGGACAGGCGGCTTTAGCAAGACTCCTGAGGATGCCACGGAGATTCCGTGACAATACGTCGGGGCTCGCGGTGACTGAATTTGCGCTCATCGCCCCCTTGCTGATCATGTTCATGGGGGTTGTATTCGAGGTTGGACGCGGTTGGCTGGAATATCAGAATTTCGTATCTACGGTCGACAACACGGCTCGATGGGCTGCGCGGTTTCCGGCGTTCGAAGCTCGCGTCAGAACGGGAATACCGAGCTACATATCGCGTTCGACAGCGCGGATCGACACCAAGACACTTGACCTTACGCTTAGAAGTGCAAGCAAATCAGCAAGCGGCGTGGTTCTGGCGTTTCCTGCACACAATTTCTACGGAAATACGTCAGATGTGAATTGGTCTACAGTTCTTGATAGTGAGAACTTCAAGATTGGAGAGGTGGCAGTAGTGATTACGGGCCGCTATTGGTACAAGCCATTCTTTGCAATATTTGGAAATTACTCAATAAAATTTGAATACGGAGTAGCAATAAATCCTTTTTTCTCGAGAAGCTACAAATATCTTATTGGTGATAGCGATTGGAAATATTATAATGTTCGCTAGAGCAATTCCGGCCAACAGATCGATCTAGACCCTTTCAGGTTCAAATGGAAACGGTTCTGTTTCCCGCTGGCGGCCACCCGCCGCGTCAACCGGACTTGGCCGGGCCACCAGCCCGTCCTTCGCCGCCTTCCTTGCGGTTCGCCTCGCCATCGAGGAAACAGAACCGTTTCCATTTGAACCTGAAAGGGTCCAGTGTTTGCCGGAGTTTCTATCGTTTGTAGTGAGTTCGAGCTGATACGATATTCAGATGAATGGTTCAGCCGAACTCATAAAACTACAGATTTGTTCCTGTCATACCTTCGTATGTTGGCTTTTCCTCGACAGTCCGTGGATGATCAGACGCTCGATCAATTCTGGATAATCGACGCCACTGGCTGCCATCGCCTTCGGATACATGCTGATATTGGTAAAGCCGGGAATGGTGTTCAGCTCGTTGATCATCATTGTCATGTCGGAGGTGACAAAGAAGTCGACCCGGGCCATGCCGTCGCAACCCACCGCGCGAAATGCATCGGCCGCCATCGCCTGCAGGCGCGCTTCGACGTCCTTTGGCAGTTCTGCCGGCACGATGATCGCTGCGCCGTCTGCGTCGACATATTTGGCGTCATAGGTATAGAAGCCGCTGTGCTCGGCGGGGGCGATTTCGCCCGGACGTGACACAAACAGGCTGCCGTCAGGCGCTTCCAGCACGGCGCATTCGATTTCGCGCGCCTTGATGAATTCTTCGGCGATCAGTTTGCGGTCGTGGGCAAAGCCGGTCGCCAGCGCCGCGTCATAGTCGGCTGCGCCCGTAACCTTTGAGACGCCGACCGACGAACCTTGCCGCGCCGGCTTGATAAAGATCGGGGTGCCCAATGTGGCGGCGAGTTCGTCAAACGCTGGCGCTGCGCCTGGATGAATGGTGACGGACCGGGCATTGGGAATGCCCGCCTGGCTCAACAGGCGCTTTGCCAGATCCTTGTCGAGTGCATTTGCCGAACCGGCAATGCCGCAGCCGATCAGGGCAACGCCTGCGACATCGGCATATCCCTGCACCGAACCGTCCTCGCCGGGCAGGCCATGCAGCACCGGGAACATTGCGTCGACAGGCGCGAGTTCGCGCGAAATTCCATCCGCGGTCATTGCCAAAAGCCGGCCGTTTCCACCTGGCGCCAGCATGACTTCATCGCCATTGCCTGACCGGTCGAGCACGCCATTGGCAAAACTGCTCAGATGCCAGCGGCCATCGCGGCTGATGAAGACCGGCACGGCGTCATATTTTTTGGGATCAAGCGCGGCCATGACATTGGTGGCCGACATCACCGAAACATCGTGCTCTGCAGATTTGCCGCCAAACAGGACAAGCAGGCGAATGCGGGTCGAATCGGTTGTCATGGGCGCAGTTCCGGTTGATCGCAGGTCTGTGTAAGGGGTTGCGCGGCGCGATCAAGTAGAACGCATCCCGCAATGATTGTCCGCACTATGGCAATCTCAGATCACATCAAGCAATGTGGAAAGGTTGCGGGGGGGCCGGCCATGAAGCAACCATTTCCAGGCGTTCATCAGGTCTTGTCCGGCTATGTGAACGCTTTTGTCGTCGAGTCTGACGATGGCCTTGTCCTGATCGACGCCGGTCTGCCGAAATCGGAAACGCGGATATTGCGTGCGCTTGCCAGGCGAGGGTGGCAGCCGCACGACGTCAAGCACATTATCATCACCCATGCGCATCCCGACCACATGGGCGGGCTTACGGCGATGGTCAAAGCGACAGGCGCCCAATGCTGGGTCCACGAGGCTGATGCGGATGCGGTGGAAGCCGGGATTCCGCTGCCGGTTTTTCCCGGGCCGGGCATTCTGGCCCATCTGCTATTTTCCGGCGCGCGGATGATGAACAGCAAGATTGCTCCTGCGCGTGTCGACCACCGGGTGAAAGACGGGGACGTCTTGCCCGGCGGACTGGTCGCAGTTCACGCGCCGGGGCACAGCGCCGGGCAAATCGCCTTGATACAGCCGGACCAGCGCCTATTGTTCGCGGCAGATTCGGTGATGAACCTCTGGGGGCTGCAACTGTCTTTTCTGAATGCTGACCGTGAACAGGCCGGGCGCACCGCCGCCAGAATAGCCGGGCTCGATTTCGACCGGGCGTTGTTTGGTCACGGCTCACCGATTACGCAAAATGCGGCAGAAAAATTCCGCGAGGCGTTTGTCCGCCCATGACGCTTGATGACTACAATGCGTTTTGTGCTTCCCTGCCTGGAACCAGCCATGTCGTCCAATGGGGCGGGTCGCATGTCTGGAAGGTCGGGCCGAAACTGTTTGCCGTCGCGGCGCTTGGACAAGAGACTGCTGGCGACCCGTTTGTGACGTTCAAGGTTTCGGACATGTCGTTCGAAATGTTGAAGGATGAAGCAGGGTGCCGGCCAGCGCCCTATCTCGCGTCGCGTGGCATGAAATGGATCCAGCGGACGTCTGATGCTTCGATGGATGATGAGGCATTGCAGCAATACCTTGCCGAAAGTCACCGGCTGGTCGCCGAAAAGCTGACCAAGGCCGAGCGGACACGTCTGAAAGTCTAAGTGCAGTTCATCAGAATGTTCACATTCGCGTGCAATTGCAGAAAAGCCTGATGGTGTCTGCCGGGCTTTGAAACTGTTGCGCAGGCCGAACGTAGCTGCTCGCATCAGTTTTCAAAGGTCAGCAGCCATGCAACCGAATGCACCCGAAGGTCCGGATAGCAGGCCCAAGCCGGGCCGCCTCGTCTACCGCCAGTCAATCTGGACGCGCATCACCCATTGGGGATGGGCAATCGCACTGTTTTTTCTGCTGTTGAGTGGTCTGCAAATATTCAATGCCCACCCGAATCTCTACATCGGCGATGAATCCGGGTTCGCCTATGACAACGCCATTCTCCGCATTGGCGCGGAAGATACCGTTGATGGTCCGCGCGGCGTCACGACGATCTTTGGCGCGAAGTTTGACACGACAGGCGTGCTCGGCTGGTCGGGCGAACCTGCACGCGCCATCGGCTTCCCCTCCTGGGCGACGATTCCCTCCTATTATGATCTCGGCACCGCCCGCGTCGTGCACTTCTTCTTTGCCTGGGTCTTTGCGATCTCAATCATGGTCTGGCTCGCTGCCAGCCTGATCAACCAGCATGCCTGGCGTGATGTGGTTCCGGGGACAAAGGATATTCGCGCGCTGCCGCGTGATGTGATTGACCATATCAAGCTGCGCTTCCATCACACGCGCGACTACAATGTGCTGCAGAAGCTCGCTTACGTCGGCGTGTTGTTTGTGTTGTTTCCGCTGATGATCGCCACGGGACTCGCGATGTCGCCCGGCGCAAACGCGATCCTGCCCTGGCTGCCTGATCTGCTCGGCGGCCGGCAAACCGCCCGCACCATCCATTTCGTCGTGATGGCTCTGCTGTTCGGCTTTTTCCTCATTCACATGGCGATGATCCTGCTCGCCGGGCCGCTAAACGAACTGCGCTCGATCATCACCGGCTGGTATCGCATCGACGTAGACGCAGAGCAGAAGGAGCCAGGACAATGAGCCGGTTCATGGTCAATCGCCGCAAATTTCTCACCGGCGCTTCGGTGGCAGGCGCAGGTCTCGCGCTGTCCGGCTGCGATGCGTTCGACGGTTTTCTTGGCCCGGACGCAAAGACGCGCCAGTTTCTCGAAGGCGCGAACGATCTGACCTATCGTGTGCAGAGGCTTCTCCAGGGATGGGATGCTCTGGCGCAGGAGTTTTCGGAAGCCGATATTCGCCAGCCGATGCGCCCCAATGGCGTAACCAAACCACAGGACAGCGCTTATCAGTCGTTTCTCGCCAACAGTTTTGCCGACTGGCGGCTGGAGGTGACCGGGCTGGTTGAGAAGCCGCTGTCGCTCAGTCTTGCACAGTTGCAGGCGATGCCGTCGCGCACCCAGATCACGCGGCATGATTGTGTTGAAGGCTGGAGCTGTATCGCCAAATGGACCGGGACGCCGCTTTCGCTGGTGCTTGATCAGGCTGTTGCAAAACCGACCGCCCGCTATGTGATGTTTGATTGTATGGATACGATTGAGCGCAGCCTGTCGGGCAGTGTCCTCTACTACGGCACGATCGACATTCTTGACGCGCGCCACCCGCAAACCATCCTCGCTTACGGCATGAATGGCAGTCCGCTGCCCATTGAAAACGGTGCGCCGCTGCGTGTGCGGGTCGAGCGCCAGCTTGGATACAAGCAGCCGAAATATCTCAACCGGATCACTCTGGTCGATGATTTTGCGCAAATCGGCAAAGGCAAAGGCGGCTACTGGGAAGATCGTGGCTATGATTGGTATGGGGGGATCTGATCCGCTGTGATTTGACGCAATCAACAACAGAATTGCCAATCATGGTTGCCAGAACCCAAATATTTCTGCGTTCGCAGCAGTCATCTTCATGTCTCGTTCATCATACAAAGAGCATTGTCTAGTGATGTGCAGTCGAGATGGCTGCACGTCCCCGTTGTATTAGTTTGATGGACCGGATGATCATGCGCGTGGCCTTGAAGCCCAAAGTTCTTGCAACTGTCGCGATGGCGGCGCTGTCAGCGGCCGCATGGCCGCAGTCTGATGCAAATGCACAGGATGGCACAGTGCAGATCGCCCAGTCGCGCGAGATCGAAGTCTATTATGACGATTATGGGCGCCGGGTGATTGCAGACGCTTACACCGGCCAGATCCTGTCGGTCGAGCTGCCGCGGACCGGACTGGATCGCCGCTCCACCGGTACGGTCGGCGGTTATCGGGACAACCGCTACCTTGACGAAGAATATGACCGTCCGCGCCGGGGCGACCGTTATGACCGCAGAAATGATGATCGTTACGATCGCCGCCGCGAGCAGCGCTATCCGGGCGAGGACGAGGTAAACTACAACGACCGCGAAGCATTCCCCGAAGCGCCGGTGGAGCGGGAGCGCAATGTCGCCCGCAAGCCGTTGCCGCAGGCAGCCGCACCGGCTCCGGCGCCAGTACGTAATGGATCAGAGCCAAAGTTGTCGCCGTCCAACCCGCGCGACGTGCCGGTGATCGGGCGCAAGTCCAATGTTTCTGTCGCAAATCTGCAGATTCTGCTCGATCGCGCCGGCGTTTCGCCCGGCGTTGTGGATGGGCGCATGGGCTCGAATGTTGAAAAAGCTCTGTCGGCTTACAATGAATTGACCGGCGACAATCTGAAGACGACCGATGCATCTGGCATTGAAGCGGCGCTTGCGGAACGCGGTGGCGCAGCGTTCACCGAATATACAATCACGCAGCAGGATGCGGCGGGCCCCTATGTTGCATCGATTCCGACCGACTACGCCGAAAAGGCGCAGCTCGATGCGATGAGCTATACGTCGACGCTCGAAATGCTGGGTGAACGCTTCCACATGAGCGAAGCCTATCTGCAGGAACTCAACCCGGGCGCAAATTTCAATCGGGCCGGCACCATCATCAGGGTCGCCAGCACGGGATCAAATGTGACGCGCCAGGTGTCGCGGATTATCGCCGACAAGGGCCGTGAACAGGTTCGGGCCTACGATGCGGCGGGCCGTCTGGTCGTTGCCTATCCTGCGACCATCGGATCGTCGGACACGCCATCACCGGTCGGAAGCCATACGGTCGAGCGCATCGCGATCAATCCAGAGTACACTTACAACCCGAAAATCAACTTCAAGCAGGGCGAGAACGACAAGGTTTTGCGCATTCCGCCCGGCCCGAACGGACCGGTCGGGTCAGTCTGGATCGCACTGTCGAAGCCGACCTATGGCATCCACGGTACGCCCGATCCCTCCAAGATCGGCAAGACCAACAGCCATGGCTGTATCCGCCTGACCAACTGGGACGCTCAGGAACTGGCGAAGCTGGTCAAGAAGGGCGTGTCGGTTGAGTTCGTCGAATAGGCTTGCCGGTTTTGCTCTAGGTCGTAGTGACAAATTAACGCTTGGCTGCGTTGGCGACCAAAATTGGTCGTGAACAGGAGAAAAGCGCAAGGCGGTGTTGACCACCGTCGAGCATTTTCAACGCATTCACGGACGATTTTGGTCCAACCCCGAAGGGGCCGCGCGCAAATCCATCATTCCGGCGTCGCTCGTCGTCGAATATGCGCTGCATGTCCGTCCTCCTCGCTCCTGGGACTGACGGATTTTCGCTGCGGCGCAGACAAACGTTAATTCGTCACTACGACCTAGAAGCAGTCGCGTCTCTGTATTCTGGCGGACCAATTCGCTGCTAGCTTCCGGCGATGAGCGCCACATCTGCCCCGACATCGACATTCTGCCCGCAGGCCAGCCGTAAATATGTGCTGGCCGCGGCAATCCTTGCCTCCAGCATGGGATTTATCGACGGATCTGTCGTTTCGGTGGCCATGCCGGCGATTCGCGCTGACATTGGCGCGTCGCTCGCCGAGGCGCAGTGGATTTCAAATGCCTATGCGCTCACTTTGTCGGCGTTGATTCTGGCTGGAGGTGCGGCCGGCGACCGATTCGGTCTGCGCCAGACGTTTATTTTTGGGATCGCGTTCTTCGCGATCGCGTCTGTCGCCTGCGCAATGGCGCCTGATGCGCAAATTCTGATCGCTTTTAGGGCGCTGCAAGGCTGTGGCGCAGCGATCATGGTGCCTTGCAGCCTGGCAATTATCGCCAAGGCATACCCGAAAAATGAACGCGCGGCGGCAATCGGCATCTGGGCGTCGGCTTCTGCCGTCACATCTGCGCTTGGTCCGGCGATTGGCGGGCTGGCCTTGTCGCTGTTTGACGACAGCGTGTGGCGGGCGATTTTCGCAATCAATCTGCCGCTCGGTGCAATTTCGATCTTTTTGCTGGCGGTGAAGGTTCCCGCCGACCGGCCAGCCGCCAGCAAAAGGCTTGATCTTGCCGGCGCGATACTGGCGACAATCGGTTTTGGCGCGCTTGCCTTCGGCCTCACGGCGCTTGGCGAGGGGAGCCGCGAAATTTCTGCGACACCTGCCATCGTCATTGGCTTGCTGGCGATTGCCGCATTCGTCTGGTGGGAGCGAATCATTCGAGAACCGATGGTGGACCTGTCGCTTTTCGCGATTCCCGCGTTCGCCGGCGCGAATATCGCGACATTCCTCCTCTATTTCTCACTTTCGGCGATTCTGTTCTTCCTGCCGATGGCGCTGATTGCAGGCTGGGGCATCAGTCCCGCTGAAACAGGTCTGTTGTTCTTGCCATTGTCGGTGGCGATCGCGCTGCTTTCGGGGGGTGTCGGCAAGTGGTCGGGGCGGGTCGGCGCCAAGTGGCCGATTGCGATTGGCTGCGCGGTCGTCGCCCTGGCGTTTCTGGCGCTCGGATTGATGACACATGCGGGATGGCAATCGTTCTGGGGCAATGCGTTCCCGGCCATGGTCGTGATGGGGCTCGGCATGGCGCTGGTTGTGTCGCCTTTGTCTGCGGTGGTGATGACTGTTGTCGATGATGACCGCACCGGCTCCGCGTCGGGAATCAACAATGCTGTCTCTCGTGTGGCCGGATTGATCGCTGTTGCCTCGATGGGCGCGGTAGCATCCTGGGTCTATGCATCGGCGATTGGCGCAGATGCGGCTTCAATGCCGGAATTTGGGGCGATGGCGCCGGCTGGCTTGGATACTGCGTTCGAATCAATACGAATCGCTGCGAGCGATACGGCTTTTGCGGCGGTTGCGTATGTTTCGGCGGGTTTTTGCCTGCTGGCGGCAGTCATATCGCTGCTGACGATACCTGGCGGGCGCCAGGAATCGGATCAGATCCAGGCGTAGCCAGCCCTATTGGCTGGCAGCGTCAGCGACTTTCAGCGGATCTTTCTTTTCGTCGCCGATCAGGGTCTTGATCCGGTCCTTTGTTTTCTTGAACCGGTCGAGTTCGTCGCCTTTCAGTGTGCGCCCAACCGGCAGGCGCACGCGCATCGGGTCGACCTTGTTGCCGTTGACCAGCAATTCGTAGTGAAGATGGTTGCCGGTGGTGAGGCCGGTCGCACCGACATAACCGATAATCTGGCCCTGGCGGACGCGCGCGCCCGGCGTGATACCGCGGGCGATGCCGCTCTGGTGGTTGTAGGATGAAAGGTATCCGTTGGCGTGGCGAATCATGGTCTGACGGCCATAACCACCAGCCCATCCGGCTTTTTCGACGACGCCGCTGCCGGCTGCAATGATCGGCGTACCACGCGGAGCCGCCCAATCGACGCCGGTATGCATTTTCACATATCCCAGAACCGGATGGCGGCGGCCACCCCAGCCGGAGGTGAACCGTCCATTTGGCACCGGATTGCGCAGCAGGAATTGGCGGACGCTTCGGCCGTTCTCATCAAAATAGTCGACTGCGCCGTCATCCATCTGGAACCGGTAGAAAACGCGCCGGTTGCCGCCGAATACAGCGTCTACATAGAGGAGTTCGGATTCGTCAGTAGCTCGATCTTCTTCGTCGGGCTGCGAAAAAATTGCTTCAATCCGGTCAGATGGATTGAGGCGCGACTGAAAATCAACGTCTGAGGCGAGCAGCCGCACCAGTTGCGCAGTCATGTCGCGCGACATTCCATATGAATAGGCCGCTCTATAGATGCCGTCATAAACAGTCGGCAATTCGCCGCGCGTCCGGACTGGCTGCGGTTCGCCCGACAGGGCAGCGGCAACTTCGGTCGAAACTTCGGGTTCTTCTGCCGGTACAAACTGGTCGCGATCATCGATTGCGATCGAAACAATATGCTGCGTGCCATCATAGACGCTGGCGCGGACAATTCGATTAACGTCGCGGGTCGATTCGACACCGAGCCGCAAGACGCTGCCGGCCTTGAGTTTCGGTCCGTTAAGAATGGTTTCGAGCGCTTCGGCCATGCCGCGCGACATCGCGCGGTCGTAGCCAGCCTCTTCGAAGACTGTCGTGATCTTCTTGTCGGTGCGAACCGGGAGAAAATCCTCCGAAAAACCGACCGAAACATCAAACGATGCACGCGTGGCGGTCGAAACGTTTTCTGGAATGATACGTGCAAACGTCTGGGGCAGGGGGCCGTCGGCCGTCTGGCCGAATCGCTGCGGGTCGACATAGTGCAGGGATGCCACCTGAACCGCCCCATCCGTCAGAGCGACGCCAGTTTCGCGAACCACCTCCTCGATCTCACCTGCCGTGTATGCACTCTTCTCGTCGAATGCAGCCGTTGCGATAGGAAAATCGATCGTCTTGAGGCTGATCTCGCTTTCGATCTTGGCGCCGTAGATGATGCCGTCAGGTTCAGACGCCGCCGATTGCGAGCCACCTTCGGCAAAAACATCGAGTGGATCAAAGGGTGGGTAGGGGCGTTTTGTGGTGTGGCCGGCGGCCAACGCCATCTTTACCTCGACAAAAGGCTGGGCACGGACCACGTCGCGGTCGCCGACGCGGCTCATCATCGAGACTTCCATGCGCCGGCGGTCGCTGGCTTTTGGCGCAGTGCGCGGAACGGCCAGGCGTGTCGTCTTTGCCGACTCGCCGGCGTCGCCGGCTGGTTGCTGTGCAATCACCTTGGCAATTTCAGGCGGGGTAGCGAGTTGCTCGCGCCCGTCAAGCGCAGCCAGCAGGGCTACGCCCATCAAGACAGAAGATGTGAGGCCGGTCAGAAATGTGCCGGATAGCCAACGCGCCGACACCTCGCGGCGGTCGGGCGGGCCACCGCGGCCGTCCGCGATGAGAGGCGGCTCATTGCCGAGCGCCGTCATGGTGTCATTCACCCGATGCATTTAGGCCGGACGTCCCCTTCGCATTTGAAGCCGTTCGCTTTTCTCGTTCAAAGACATTTGCCCGTCGGAAACCCTCGAGTCAACGAAAGGCAGATCATTCGCCAGACTGGCCCCGGTCAGAACGGCCTGTTTGGCCGGTCGCCCCACGCGCGCATGCGTACGCGGGCGCGATTCATATACCAATCTGGTGATCCGACCTTTGGGCAGCGATTGCGGCTCCATTGCGACCGCCGCGGCCCCCCAAATCAGGATTTCTGCCCGGATTTCAGCCTTCCGTAGGGGCTTACGTAGGGTGTCATAAAAAATTCAAGAAAGTTCATTTTCTTTGTTGACACTTTGCCGGGGCGTCCCCTATATACGCCTCAACAACGACAGCGGCACCGCTGCTGGCGACGGGGAGCTTCGCTCCTGAGTTTCGCGAAAGTTGTTGCCAAATTCAAGAGAGCCGCGTAAGCGACACTCAACCGGCCCCAAGCCAAAAAGCAAACGGGCCACGACATCGCGTCTGCGCTGTCTGTTCTTTGAAAACTGAATATAGAAGAA
>DAINRF010000062.1:0-13244 GCA_036742015.1 Mesorhizobium sp.
CGATCAGGATGTCGAGGCCCTCGACCACCTCCGGCTTGAGCGACGACGACGAGGCGAGCGCCGGATAACAGATCGCCGGGCGCAGATTGGCAAACAGCTGCATGTCCTTGCGCAGGCGCAGCAGACCAGCTTCCGGGCGCACATCATAAGGCACAGCATCCCATTTCGGTCCGCCGACCGCGCCGAACAGTACAGCGTCTGCCGCCATGGCCTTGGCCATGTCCTCTTCCGAGATCGCCTTGCCGTGCGCGTCATAGGCAGAACCGCCGACCAGACCCTCTTCGGTGACGAAGCCAGCGCCTGCCTCGTTCATCAGGGCGATGAGCTTGCGCACCTCCGCCATGGCCTCCGGGCCGATGCCGTCGCCGGGAAGAAGGAGGAGCTTGCGCGGTGCCATGTCGGATATCCTGAAATTTGTGACCGCCCGTTCTCAAATGCGTTGCGAGGTCGAAGTCAAGACGAGAGCCGTATCAAGCGCAAGATTGGCCACTTTTTGCCGTTCTCGAGTGATCTTGTGGCAAGAGCCGCACTGCATCACTATCTGTGGCAGGCAACGAGCGCACAGCGAGAGGGAGACCCGCACATGAGTGGACGAACCGAGACTGCAATTCTGGCTGGCGGCTGCTTTTGGGGTGTTCAGCAACTTGTCCGGCGGCTGCCAGGCGTCATTTCGACCCGCGTCGGCTATTCGGGCGGCGATGTGCCGAACGCCACCTATCGCAATCACGGGACGCATGCCGAGGCGATCGAAATCGTGTTTGATCCGGACAAGACCAGCTATCGCGACATTCTGGAATTCTTCTTCCAGATCCATGACCCGTCGACGAAAAACCGTCAGGGCAACGATGTCGGCATGAGCTATCGCTCGGCGATCTATTTCACCTCAGACGAGCAGAGGCTGACAGCGCTCGACACGATTGCCGACGTCGACGCGTCAGGTCTGTGGCCGGGCAAGGTCGTGACAGAGGTCGAGCCGGCCAGCGATTTCTGGCAGGCAGAGCCCGAACATCAGGACTATCTGGAAAGATATCCAAACGGCTATACATGCCACTTCGTGCGGCCCAACTGGAAGCTGCCGCGCCGTGCGGCATAAGACGGCTGCATTGCTTCGTCAGCGTTAGACGCAAACGCCGCGCCCCGCATGTCGGGCGCGGCAGATGGCTCACCGGGACATGCCGGCCAGCCGCTCGCCCGCGACATTGACAATTTCGGTGGCGAGCCCGCGCACGGTCAGGCCATTCAGCCCCGACAGGTCCGGCTTGTCGGCAGCCAATGACGCCAGTTCCACCCTCAGCATTGCGATGTCAGCGCCGGAACATTGTCCGATCTTGCCTTCGACGGATTGCACGGCGGCGGTCAATTGACCCAGCCGCTCCACCTGCGGCGCCAGCATGGCGACTGTTGTGTCGCGCAGGTCAGACACACGCCCGACCAGCACAACGAGACTGATGACAAGCACGATCGCCAGGATCAGGGTCGCATTGACCATTGCCAGCAGAATATCGCGAACAGTCTTCATGTTGCCTCCAGTGCTTCCGGAGACTCACAATGTCAGATTGAAAGCGGCACGTCAGTTTTTCTTGAGCGCCTTTATCATCGTGCCGCGCACATCCGCGGGCCACGTCCTGGCGTCAGGCCAGGACGTGGGTTCGCCGCTCTCTGACTGTTGCGCCAGGTAGAGCTCTTTCGATGCCGGATCAATGGCCATGAACCCATCCGACATGCCGCAGGCATGCGGCACGCAACCGGTGGACCAGTAAACACCGGTAGGCAATTCCTCTGGCTTGCTGCCCACCGACAGTGAGGTCGCGAATTCCATCAGATTGGAACCAAGCAAGGCGCTCGCGGCCCTGTAGACGTCTTCATTCTTGAACGCGTCAAGCATGTGGCCGATCGCCGGGGGCGTGATGTCAGCCCAGGTGACGTTCTTGTCTGTCGCATAGGCCAGCCGTCCGGCAATCGTGACAAGCTCATCCGGCGACCATGACACAACATCAGCCGTCTCGCCCGGCAGCAGATAGGGCACGAACACGATGCGGTCGCTGGAAACCGCAGGAGACGGTGCGCCACAATCGTCGCCGACAAAGTCAGAAGTGACCTCACTGCCATTGTTGAAGACAATCAGCGTTCCAGGTGAGCACGCATTGCCGCCCTCGCCGATGGAAATCAGCGCGACCGGCTGGCCGCCCACATCGGCGATCTGCTCTAAGCTGACGAAATAGTTCTTGCCGAGCACCTTGCCGTCGAACGCGACTTCCCTCTGGCCATCTTCCTTGTCGGTGATGGTGATCTTGCCGCCTTCGAAATCATGGCTCTCGACACGGCCATCCTGCGCAAGTGCGCCGCTGGCGGCTGCCAGCAAGGCGCAGGCGGCGATGGTGCACGCAAAGGGTTTCATCCGCGGCCTCCAGTCTGTTTCTGACGAACTCGTGCTTGGTCAGCAAGATTGAAAAGCCAGCTGTCGCCTACGCCCAGGGGCGGGCGGCAGCGTTCTGCTTTTCGAACGTGTCGATGGCGGCAGCCTTTTCCATCGTCAGGCCGATATCGTCGAGCCCGTTCAACAGGCAGTGGCGGCGGAAGGCGTCGAGGTCGAACTTGATCACGCCGCCGTCAGGCCCGCGGATTTCCTGCGCTTCCAGATCAACCGTCAGCGTGGCGTTTGAACCGCGCGAGGCGTCATCGAGCAGCTTGTCCAGATCTTCAGGGCTGACCGTGATCGGCAAGATGCCGTTCTTGAAGCAATTATTGTAGAAAATGTCAGCAAACGAGGTCGAGATCACGCAACGGATGCCGAAGTCCAGCAACGCCCACGGCGCGTGCTCGCGCGATGAACCGCAGCCGAAATTGTCGCCCGCCACCAGGATCTGCGCATTGCGGTAGGCCGGCTTGTTCAGCACGAAATCCGGGTTTTCCGACCCATCCTCGTTGAAGCGCATCTCGGCGAACAGGCCTTTCGACAGGCCGGTGCGCTTGATGGTCTTGAGGTAGTCCTTCGGGATGATCATGTCGGTGTCGATATTGACGATCGGCAGAGGAGCCGCGACGCCGGTGAGCTTTGTGAACTTGTCCATGATCGGTGTCCCTGAATTGTGGGAAGATTGCTTGCCCGGTGATTTACACAAGAATGCCGGGAAATCAAAGCAGGCACAGGCAGTCTAGATAACGTTCAACTCCCGATACGGCCTGCCCGCAGCGATGCGCTCATAGCCGAAGGCAGAGCAGTCAATCGTCTGGTAGCCGCCGGACACGATCAGCTCGGCGACAGCCCGGCCAACCGCCGGGGCCTGTTGCAGCCCGTGGCCGGAAAAGCCGTTGGCGAAGATGAAATTGCCAACCTCCGGATGCGGGCCGATCACCGCGTTCTGGTCGAGCGTGTTGTAGTCGTAGTGTCCGGCCCAGGCCCGGGTCATCTTGATCGCCTCGAACGGCGGAATGCGCGTCGCCAGCACAGGCCAGATGGTTTCCTCAAACAGATTCCAGCTTGGCTCGAAATCGTTCACGTCAGCAGGCCCGTCACCCTCGTGCGGCTCGGCCCCGCCGGTGAGATAGACAGAGCCTTCCGGGCGGACATAGACGCCGGACGGATCGACCAGCAGCGGCATGTCGGCATATTTCTCGTTCGCCTCGAAGACAAACACCGTGCGCTTGCGTGGCTCGACCGGCAACGCAATGCCGGCAAGGCCCGCGACGACGCCGGCGTTTGGCCCGGCGGCATTAACGATGGTTCCGGCCTGGATCTCCGTCCCGTCAGACAGCGTGACGCTGGTGACCTTGTTGCCGTCCCGGCTGATCGCAGCGGCTTCGCCAGAAATCATGTCGACAGAGCGGGTCTTCAGCGCCCGGCGCAGCAGCGCCAGCAGGGCATGGGCGTCGAACCAGCCCTCGCCCGAGCGGCCATAGGCGCCGCCCGCAATGCCCTCAGCCGACAGCCAGCCAAAGCGGCGTTCCAGCGCAGCCGCATCTTCGAGCACGATGTCGCCGCCCTCGGCGATCTGCGTCCGGTGATTGGCTTCAAGCACCGGCAGACCATCAGGCGTCGCCAGGATCAGGTATCCGCCTTCGCGGAACGAAATGTCGGCGTCTGCGCCGAACTCGTCTTTCAGCCGCCGGAACAGGCCGAGCGTGTAGCGCGACAGGCGAATGTTCTCGGCGATTGAAAACTGCTGGCGGATCGACGCCATCGACAGCGTCGTTGCGGAATGGGTGAAGCTGGCGTCCCGCTCGATCAGTGCGATCGAACCGCCGAACCCCTGCTCGTGCAAGGCCCAGGCAACCGACGCGCCGACAATCGCGCCGCCAATGATGACGATATCGTAGCGGCGCGCAGTGCTCATGGCTGACGCCTGACGATTATTGGTCGTCGTCTTCTTCAGGCTCGGCGCGCTTGAGCGTCGACAGCTTGGCGAACACAGCGTCCGCATCCAGCTCGTCGTCTTCGTTGCGGCTCTTCGCTTTGGGATCCATCGTCTCGGTCAGAGCGGCCGGCAGCAACGTGTCGCCGACGGGTGCGGCTGGCGCACGGCCCGACGAAGCGCGCTGCACTTCCAGATCAAGATCGATCTGCGAAGTCAGCCCAAGTGTAACCGGATCCATCGGCGTCAGGTTGGCCGAATTCCAGTGGCCGCGGCTGCGGATCTGCTCGATGGTCGCCTTGGTGGTGCCGACGAGGCGCGAAATCTGGGCGTCCTTCAATTCGGGATGGTTACGCACCAGCCACAGGATCGCATTGGGGCGGTCCTGACGCTTTGACAGCGGCGTGTAGCGGCCACCGCGGCGCTTGGGCTCGGGCACGCGCACCTTCGATTCATTCAGCTTGAGGCGATAGTTTGGATCAGCCTCGCCGCGGGCGATTTCGTCGCGTGTCAGCTGGCCATTCGTCACCGGGTCCATGCCCTTGATGCCCTGTGCTGCCTCGCCGTCGGCGATAGCGCGCACTTCCAGCGGGTGCAGATGGGCAAAATAGGCAATCTGGTCAAAGGTCAGGGCTGTATTGTCGACCAGCCAGACTGCTGTTGCCTTTGGCATGAGGAGCTGGGTTGCCATTGGGTAAATCCTCTCGTTCGCCCGCGTCCCGGCGCGGGCGGTGGGCATAGCCACCAAATTTAGGGAAATCGGCTTGGATATAGCCTTAGATCGGCTTTCTTGCAACCGCATTCGCCCGTCCGGCTACTCCACGTCGAGCACGATCTTGCCGATATGCTCCCCCTCCTGCATGCGCTCATGCGCCCGCCACGCCTCCTTCAGCGGAAAGATCATGTCCATCACCGGCGCGATCCGGCCCTCGGCCAGCAGCGGCCAGACTTTTTGCTCAAGTTCAGCCGCAATCCCTGCCTTGAACTCAACCGGGCGTGGCCTCAGCGTCGAGCCGGTATGGGTCAAGCGCTTGACCATCAGCTTGCCGAAATCTGCCTCAGCGCGCGCGCCGTTCATCGTTGCAATCTGCACGATTGTGCCATCGACGGCCGCAGCGTCGTAATTGCGCGAAACATAGTCGCCGCCAACCATGTCGAGAATGACATTGGCGCCCTTGCCATTGGTCGCCTCCTTCACCACCCGCACAAAGTCTTCTTCGCGGTAATTGACCACCCGGTCAGCGCCCAGCTTCTGGCAGGCTTCGGCTTTGGCCTGCGATCCGACGGTTGTAATGACATAGGCGCCGAACGCAGCCGCCAGCTGGATCGCCGTGGTGCCGATGCCCGATGTGCCGCCATGCACCAGCAGTGTATCGCTGGGTTTCAGGCCGCCGCGCTGGAAAACATTGTGCCAGACGGTGAAATAGGTTTCAGGCAGCGCCGCTGCCTGGGTGAATGTGAAGCCGTGGGGCACCGGCAAGGCATTGCTCTCGTGCACGAGGCAGTATTCAGCATAGCCGCCGCCGGGCGTCAGCGCCGTCACCGCGTCGCCCACGCGCCAGCGATGTACGTCCTCACCGACCGCCGCTACAATGCCTGCAGCCTCCAACCCCGGCAGATCCGACGCACCGGGAGGCGCAGGATAAGCGCCCATGCGCTGCAAAACATCTGGCCGGTTAACGCCTGCGGCGCGCACCTTGATGAGAATTTGTCCAGGACCCGGCTCGGGCACCGGACGCCGCTCGGGCTTCAGCACTTTTGGGCCACCAGGCTCAGAAATCGCAATGGCTGTCATTGATTCCGGTCGTTTTTCCGCCGCCATAAAATCCTCCAGGCCGTTTTTCGCCATCGCCGCTTTGCGATTTTTGGCCAAGTCAATGTATCCTGCATAGCATTCTGATGGAACGCTGCAGGCAAAGGAACCTGAACATGGCGCTATTCGACGAAGAGCCAGGAAAGAAGAAACTGCCGCACGAAATCGGCCAGGATCTCTCGGCCCTGTCGGCGGGAGAGCTGAGCGAGCGGATCAGCCAGCTGAAGGACGAAATTGTCCGGCTGGAGCAGGAGTTGTCGGCGAAAAGCGCAACACGAACCGCGGCAGACGCGCTGTTCAAGCGCTGATTTTGTTAGCAGAAAGTCCGGCTTGTCGACGCCCAATGTCGCCTGCCTGCCTCCAAAGGGTCAAAATGCCCCTATGTTGGAACCCTGTCTTCAGCACCCGGTGATTCTTTGATGTTTGCCTCTTTTGGCCCGATCGTTGCCTTGCTTCGCGGCACCGCCTTTCTTCTCGCAGGTTCCGGCCTGCACGGCCTGCTGCTGCCCCTGCGTGGACAGGAGGAGGGTTTCTCGACCGCCGCTCTCGGTCTGCTCGGCACGGCCTGGGCGGCAGGCTTTGTCGCCGGCTGCCTGTTTGCACCTCGCCTGGTGCGCCGCGTCGGTCATGTGAGAGCCTTCGGCGCCTTTGCGGCGTCGGGCGCGATCATCGCCCTGATGACCGGGCTGCTGATTGAACCGACGGTATGGATCGTCCTGCGCGCGGCGACCGGCTTTGTCATGGCCGGTGCGTTCATGGTTATCGAGAGCTGGCTGAACGAACGCGCCACCAATGAAAACCGCGGCACGGTATTCGGCCTCTACATGATGGTGACCTATGCCTCCATCATGGGCGGCCAGATGGTCGTGGCGTTTGGCGATGTAAGAGCCGACCAGCTGTTCATGGTCGCTGGCATCTTCTTCTGCCTGTCGCTGATTCCGACCGCAGTTTCGACCGCCGATTCGCCAAAACCGCTGCAGGAAGTTTCGCTCGATGTGCGTGGCCTCTTCGCCAACTCGCCGGTTTCGGTGGTGGGCTGCCTGCTGGTCGGCGTCGCCAATGGCGCCTGGGGAACGCTCGGCGCGGTCTATGGCGCGCGTATCGGCATCTCGACGGCTTCAATCGCGCTGATGATGAGCTTGACCGTAGTCGCGGGCGCAGCGATGCAGATGCCAATCGGCAAACTGTCCGACATGACCGACCGGCGCAACGTACTGGCCGCTGCCGCAGTCGGTTCGGCGCTGGTAGCGTTGCTGATCGTGTTTATCCAGCCACGCGGCGCGGTGCTGGTCATCTCACTGACCGCAGCCTATGGCGCACTGGCCTATACGCTCTACTCGATCGCGGTCGCACACGCCAATGACCACGCCGACCCCAGCAATTTCGTCAAGGTTTCCGGCGGGCTGCTTCTGCTCTACGGGTTTGGCACGATGATCGGTCCGGTTGTCGGCGCAGTCCTGATGGACCAGATCAGTCCGGACGCGCTGTTCCTCGCCACCGCAATCGCCCATATCCTGCTGGCTGGATATACAGTTGTTCGCATGCGCGCCCGTGCGCCTGTCCCCGCGGACGAACGCAGCGCCTTCAAGACAATGCCGTCGGAACGGGCCGCAACGCCAGAGCTGTCGCGACTTGATCCGCGCAGCGAACAGCCGTCTGATCCCCGTTGATGTGGAACTGACAATACCCTACGATGGCTAATGTCCCTCGAACTCGTCTTCCTTGCGATCGCAGATTCAAATCGCCGAACGATTCTTGAAGAGCTTAGACGCCGCCCGCAAACTGTCGGTGAACTGGCAAACGGAATGCCTGTCACCCGGCCCGCCGTGTCGCAACACCTCAAGGTTCTTCTGGACGCCGGGTTGGTTAGCGTGACGGCCAAGGGCACGCACCGCATCTACGCCATCGACAATGACGGCTTCATGCGGGTCAATATCTGGTTCGACCAGTTCTGGTCAGAATGACCTGCTGCCGGACCCGATAGCGTTTCGGACCCGGCAGGACCAGCAAGCTGCTTACCAGCCCGAGATAGCCTTGGCCTCGAGAAACTCCTCGATGCCCCAGACGCCGCCTTCGCGCGCCCGGCCCGAAGCCTTGACCCCGCCAAACGGCGAACCGGCCCCGCGGCTTTGGCCGTTCATCTCCAGCATGCCGGAGCGCAAGGCGAGCGCCATGCGGTGGCGGCGGTCGGCGTCGGGCGTCTGCACGTAGTTCGTCAAGCCATAGGGCGTATCATTGGCGATCCGGATTGCGTCTTCTTCCGTATCGAATGGCATCATCGACAGAACCGGCCCAAAAATTTCCTCGCGCTCGATGGTCATGCCCGGCACAACATCGGCGAACACGGTCGGCTTGACGAAGAACCCTCCATTGCGGCCTTCCGGCAGGCCTGTTCCGCCGGCAACCAGCCGTGCGCCTTCATCGATGCCGATCTGGATGTAGCGCTGGATCTGCTTCCACTGGCGCTCATTCACAACCGGACCGATATGGTCGCCAGCTTCGGCGGCCGGCGCGACGCGAGTGTTCTCGGCCACTTCACGGGCAATTTCGACGGCCTCGTTGTAGAAAGACCGCTCAACCAGCATGCGGGTCGGCGCATTGCAGGACTGACCGCTATTGTTGAAGCAGTGCTCGACGCCGCGCACCACGGCATCGCGGCCAGCATCGGCAAACACGACATTCGCGCCCTTGCCGCCCAGTTCGAGCGTCACGCGCTTCATCGTTTCCGCCGCCGCAACCGAAATTGCGCGGCCAGCCCGGGTGGAGCCGGTGAATGAAATCATTTCCACATCGGGATGCGATGACAGCCGCGAACCGACGCCTGCGCCATCGCCATTGACCAGATTAAACACGCCCGCCGGCAGACCCGCGTCATGCACAAACTCGGCAAACAGCAGCGACGACAACGGCGATTCTTCCGACGGCTTGAGCACACAGGTGCAACCGGCGAGCAATGCGGGGATGACCTTCAGCGTCACCTGGTTCATCGGCCAGTTCCATGGCGTGATCAACCCGACGACACCAATGGGCTCCATCGAAATGCGGTCGTTGGGTGCATGAGGGCCGAGCGGGCGCAGCCATTCGATCTGGTCAAACGCGGTGAGAAAGTTCTTCAGATGCCAGGGCAGGCAGGGCGCCTGTTCGGCGCGCGACATGTCAATCGGCGCACCCATTTCGCGGCTGATCGCCTGCGCCATTTCTTCCTTGCGCTTCTTGTACTGCTCGAGAATGCCCTCGACATAGCGGCGGCGTTCAGCAGGAGGCGTTGCACGCCAGGACGGGAACGCCGCCTTGGCGGCCTCGACTGCACGGTCGCAGTCGTCAGCCGCACCGAGGCTGATCGTGGCGATGGCGAGTTCTGTCGACGGGTCAATCACGTCATAGTCGTGCGGTTTGAGCGGCGCGACCCATTTTCCGTTGATGTAGAAATCGCGGGTGTCCGGCATGATGTTTCCTCTTGGAATTCCATTCTTCGTCTAAGCTTATCTGGCCGTCCGGCGAAGCGCGGTCAACCCCGCGACGTATGGCGGGTCAGGATGCGTCAGCATCGCACATTGTCCGCAGGTCACGCTGGCGATAAAGCCATGCCATGCCAAGCCTCAAGAAGCGCCTTCCCCTTCGCATCGGCACCCGCGGCTCGCCTCTGGCGATCACGCAGGCGATCGAAGTGCGCGAACTGCTGATGGCCCGCTACGGCCTCGCAGAAGAAGAAGTCTCGATCATCGTCATCAAGACAACGGCCGACCGCGTCCTCGATCGTGCCCTGAAGGATATTGGCGGCAAAGGTCTGTTCACCAAGGAAATCGAGAACAGCCTGCTGGCCAGTGACATCGATATCGCGGTGCACTGCGTCAAGGACATGGCCTCGGTATCGCCGGAGGGCCTGATTGCCGACTGCATCCTGCCGCGCGAAGACCCGCGCGACGTGTTTATCTCCGGCAATTATCGTACTGTGGCAGACCTGCCGCTGGGCGCAGTGGTAGGAACCGCGAGTCTAAGGCGCAAGGCGCAGGTGCTGCACCGGCGTCCAGACCTGAAAACCGTGATTTTCCGCGGCAATGTCCAGGCCCGGCTCAACAAGCTGCAGCGTGGCGAGGCCACCGCGACCTTCCTGGCCATGGCGGGTCTGAAGCGGCTTGGCATTCACTCGCACAATTGGCTGGCGATTGATCCGTCGGAAATGCTGCCGGCGATCGGCCAGGGCGCACTGGCGATCCAGCGCCGGGTCAATGACGGCGTGGTTGCGGAATTGCTGTCGCCACTGAACGACATCCACACCGAACGGGCGATAGCCTGCGAACGCGCCTTCCTCGCAACGCTCGAGGGTTCATGCGAGACGCCGATTGCCGGTCTGGCGGAGTGGAAAGACGGCCAGATTGCCATGCGTGGAGAAATCCTGCGCACCGACGGCTCGGAAGTTCTGGTAACATCGGGACAGTGCGCCCCGGCCGATGCCGAGGCGCTGGGGGCCGAATTGGCCCGGGAACTGCTGTCGCGCGCTCCCGATGATTTCTTCGACTGGAAAATTCAGGCCTAGCAGGCTGTTGAAGAAGATCTTGCCTTAGTGCTGCGTCTCCTTCGGCGAGGTTTTCAACCGGACGATCTCATCCTTGAGGGCCAGTTTGCGTCGTTTCAACACCACGATCTCGGCATCGTCGACGGATGGACTTGCCATTGCCTGATCGATTTTGTCTTCGAGTTCGCTGTGACGCTTCTGCAGCTCTGCAAGATGGGATTGTAGAGACATATGCCGTTTTCCCTTCGTTGTTCGGTCAACGGTCGCCGGGCTGGCAGTCACTTTCAAGGACCGCCTATGTGACGAACCAGAGACAGTTTGACATGCTCCCCCTGTCATGTCGAACCCTGCTTAGTAGGATTTTGTTCGCGGTTAATATGTGGTAATGCGAGTCGCCGGTCGCGATACGCGGCCAGTTCCCCTATCCATGTGCTTCCCGCACCGTTTCTCCAGCAGGCGGATTTTTCATGTCCGATCAGGACCAGGCCGAACTTCGACTTCAATACGCCCGCCTCAAACAGGACCATGCCGACTTCGACGCCGCGATCAACGCGATGATTGCCACTGGCTGCGATCCGATCCAGATCCAGCGCATGAAAAAGAAGAAGCTGGCGCTGAAAGACAAGCTGCTTGAGCTTGAAGACAAGGTGATCCCCGACATCATCGCCTGAGCGCCTTGCGCCTCAATCCCATTTCCTTTAGGTCGCCCGCTTTCAGAGCTTGTTGAAGCCGAGTTGCATCATCGAGCTTTTGCGAGGATCACGCATGGCCGGCAAAGACGTCGCAATCATCATGGGTAGCCAGTCTGACTGGACAACCATGCGCAATGCGGCCGAAACGCTTGCCGCACTCGACATTTCGCATGAGAGCCTGATCGTCTCGGCCCACCGCACGCCGGAACGGCTGTTTGATTTTGCCCGCTCGGCCAAGGCCAACGGGTTCAAGATCATCATTGCAGGCGCTGGCGGCGCAGCGCATCTGCCGGGCATGGCGGCCTCGATGACGCCGCTGCCGGTTTTTGGCGTGCCGGTGGAATCAAAGGCGCTGTCCGGTCAGGATTCGCTGCTGTCTATTGTCCAGATGCCGGCGGGCATCCCGGTCGGCACGCTGGCGATTGGCAAGGCTGGCGCGGTCAACGCCGCATTGCTGGCCGCAGCAGTGCTGGCACTGGGCGACGATGCACTTGCGGCCCGCCTTGACGCATGGCGCAAGGCGCAGACCGACAAGGTGGCGCTGTCGCCATCGGACGACGCCTGATGGCCAATCCGCTGCCGCCCGGCTCAACCATCGGCATTATTGGTGGCGGGCAGCTCGGCCGCATGTTGGCGATGGCCGCAGCGAGACTGAGCTATCGCACGATCATTCTTGAGCCGCAGGCCGACTGCCCGGCGTCCCAGGTCGCCAACCGCCAGATCGTTGCAGCCTATGATGACGCCGGGGCGCTGGCCGAACTGGCGGACGCTTGCGACGTGGTCACCTATGAGTTCGAGAACGTGCCGGTTGATGCCGCAGAGCGCCTCGACGAAGCGGTCAGCGTCTTTCCGCCGCCTTATGCTCTGGAAGTGTCGCAGGACCGGCTGGTCGAGAAGACCTTTCTGAACGACATCGGCGTGCCGACGGCGCGGTTTGCAGCAATTGACGATGACGCGGCACTGGCCCGCGAACTGGCGGCGATGGGCGGCAAGGGTGTGCTGAAAACCCGCCGCATGGGTTATGATGGCAAGGGCCAGCTTGTGCTGGACAATCCCGCAAATCTCGCCGGCACATTTGCGGCCATGGGCGGCGTGCCGCTGATCCTGGAGCAGTTTGTGCCGTTTGAGCGCGAGATTTCAGTGATCGCCATACGCGACCAGGACACGAACCTCGCGTGCTACGAACCGGCGGTGAACGTGCATCGCAATGGCATCTTGCACACATCGACCGTGCCCGGCGGCGTCTCGCTGGAGGAGGCCGATGCAGCCTACATAAACGCAGGCATGATCCTCGAAAGCCTCGACTATGTCGGCGTCATCGGTGTCGAGTTCTTTGTTCTGGCCGATGGCAGCCTGCTGGTGAACGAAATCGCGCCGCGGGTTCACAATTCAGGCCACTGGACCGAAGCCGCCTGCGCCGTTTCGCAATTTGACAATCACATCCGGGCTGTTGCCGGCCTGCCGGTCGGCTCAACGGGCCGCCATTCGGATGCAGTGATGGAAAACCTGATCGGCGACGATATCGACCGGGTGCCGGCACTGGCAGCCGAAAACGATATGATGATCCATCTCTATGGCAAGGCCGAAGCCAGGCCCGGCCGCAAGATGGGCCATTTCACCCGGATCGCACCGCGTCAAACTTGACACATCGCAGCTCGCCCGGTAATGAGCCCCCATTCTTTCGGCGCGCCGGTTCTGGCGCGCTTTCATTTTGGCCCTCTGGGCCTGACTGACGGACTAAGACAATGAAGATCAAGAACTCGCTCAAGGCGCTGAAGGCCCGTCACCGCGACAACCGTCTGGTGCGCCGCAAGGGCCGCATCTACATCATCAACAAGACGGCTCCGCGCTACAAGGCGCGCCAGGGCTGA
>DAINRF010000063.1:0-12483 GCA_036742015.1 Mesorhizobium sp.
GGCCTTATGGCTGCCGAAATTCATCCCGACAAAGGAACCCTGCCAGCTTCACACTAAAGGGCGGGGTTCGATGATCAATTTGTTGCGTTCGTTTGCTGCAATCATTCTGTTGATTCTTGCTACGAATCCATCTTTTGCCGACTCACGCGCGTTGGCGTTGCCGGTCGACAAGACGCCGCTGGTGGCAGACACCGCAAACGGCGCAGTGAATTTTTCAATCGAGATTGCCGATGAGGCTGGCGAACAGGCGCGCGGTCTGATGTTTCGCGAAGACATGCCAGATGATCGCGGCATGCTGTTTGAATTCGACGTCACCCGCAACGCTGCATTCTGGATGGAGAACACGCCAATGCCGCTCGACCTGCTGTTCGTTGGCGAGGACGGCAAGGTGAAAGCGATTCTCAAGGGCCAGCCCTATTCACGCGCCACTATTTCTCCCGGCATTCCGGTGCGTTTTGTGCTGGAGCTGAAAGAGGGAACATCCGTACGGTCTGGTATTGTGGCAGGTACCCGGCTGCGGCATCCAGTGATTGACGCCGTGGCCGGCAGCCAATAATCCGGCAGGCATGCAGTCATTTCGCAATCGCGGTTTTGAGTTTTCCTACATCGACCAGGCGCCGGACAGCGGGCAGGGCGACCCGATTCTGCTGATTCACGGCTTTGCCTCCAATATTGGCGTCAACTGGATCGGGCCGGGCTGGGTCGCCGAATTGCGCCGGGCGGGATATCGCGTGTTGGCGTTTGACCATCTGGGTCATGGCCGGTCTGAAGTGAGCTACGACGCAGGCGACTACACCCCGCAAAAGATGGTGAGTGACGCGATGGCGCTGCTTGATCATGCCGGGGCCGAGCGGGCGCATGTGTTTGGCTATTCGATGGGGGCGCGAGTCTCGGCCTTTGCTGCGCTGGAAGAGCCTGCCCGTGTCGCCACGCTCATTCTGGGCGGGCTCGGCATCGGGCTAGTCGAAGGCGTCGGCGATTGGGACCCGATTGCTGTGGCGCTTCGCGCCGACGACCCGGCGAGCGTGACCACCGAGCGCGGAAGAATGTTCCGGAAATTTGCCGATACGACCAAGAGCGACAGGCTGGCGTTAGCCGCCTGCATTGCAAATTCGCGCGTCGAATTGACCGAGGCTGAAGTCGCGCGGATTTCGCAGCCGACCTTGATCGGTGTCGGGACCAAGGACGACATTGCTGGATCGGCTGGAGAACTGGCCGCCCTCATGCCAAATGCAGAGGCGTTCGACATTGATGGCCGTGACCACATGCTTTCGGTCGGCGATCGCACCTTCAAGAAGCGGGTGACTGAGTTCCTCGCCGCCCACCCGCTCTGACTTGTTAGGGCTTACGCCTCAAATTTCGCCAGCGAGCGTGTCATGTTTGACCGGGCATCAGCCTCATGGGACGCGCGAAATAATGCGGTTTGAAAGATGAAAGGCCGCGCCAGAAAAAGGCGCAGGAATTCACCGCGCCGCTTTCGCCATATGGCTTCTTCTACCCATACGTATTCGCGCCTGATCGCCGCTTCGTAAGCATCGAAACGCTCGGGCGGGGAGGCGAGGATCGACAGATCCATGTCAAGAAAGAGCGCGGTGTCTGATGCCTCACCCGGCTCAACATCAGCGATTGCGCTGTGACCGGCGGTCGCCTCGATCATGCGCACGATGCGCAGCAGCCGTTCGGCTTCGACAGTCCTGCTCAGCCATTCAGCCGCCAGCGCAGCACTCTGCGCCTCATTGTCCCTGGCTGCGCTGTCATAGATTGCATCATGAAACCAGATCGCAGCTTCGACTGCTTCGGGGTCGTCAAAGGCGTCGTGGTGGCGCGCCAGAAGACCAAGTAGATCGGCGATGTGGGCGTTGTTATGATAGTGGCGCGACGGCTCGTTGTAGAGCTGGCGCAGCCGCTCGCGAGTGGCGCTGTCGACGAGTGTCATCTGCCGTAGAATACCGGTTTCCGGCGCTCGCGGAAAGCCGAACGGCCTTCTGTGTAATCTTTGCTTTCGAATGTTGCGTCACCTGCCGTCTTTGCCGTCGCGAGCAGTGTCGCGTCGTGGCTAACTGTGGCGCTGATTGCCAGCCTTGAAGCGCGGATCGATAGAGGCGCATTGGCGGCGATTGTTGTAGCGATCTCGGTCGCGCGGATGGCGAGCTGGTTTGTGCTCAACACTTCGAGCAAAAAACCCGCCCGCATTGCAGCTGCCGCGTCGATGGTCGCAGCTGTCATGGTGAGATATCTCGCCATCTGGTCGCCCGACGACGCAACGATGTCGATCATCGCATCTGCAGGATAGGCGAGGCCAAGTCTGGCCGCCGGTACGGCGAACCGGGCGTCTTCGCTGGCAATACGCAGATCGCAGGCTGCCGCGAGGCCGAAGCCGCCGCCGAAACAGACGCCGCCGATGGCGGCGATCACCGGAATCGCGCTGTCGCGCAACGCCCGAAATGCATCCGAGTTGGCCGCTTCATAGCTTCGTGCGGTGGCGGCGTCGCGCCTGACCGCGTCAAATTCGGAAATGTCGGCCCCGGCACAGAAATCTCCGCCAGCTCCGGAGAGGACGATCACTCGCGTCTCGCGGTCTTTGCCCAGCTCGCCCACGGTGTAGGCCAGATGCCGCCAGGTCGCCAGATTGACCGCATTCTTGCGGCCGGGATTGTCTATTGCGATATGCGCCACCGGTCCTTGTCGGGTCAGGGTCAAACAAATTTGTTCTGACAGGGCTTGATCGTCCGTCATGGAAGTCCACCTGAACTCGTGATAAGGAAAACTGAATTCCCTGGTTCTGTGAACGCCGATAAAGTGCGTTTGAACACAGGGCAAGCAGAACAAGGCTATCTGAACCATGACGAGCATTGCCAAAGCCAGGCTGCAGCCGGTTGATCCGATCTGGTCGCGGGTGCGTGACGAAGCTGCCGAAACGGTCGAGCGGGACCGCTTGTTGGCGGCCTTTATCTACGCAACGGTCATCAACCAGAATTCGCTTGAAGACGCAGTCATTCACCGGATTGCGTCGCGGCTCGATCATGCGGATGTCGGCGCAACCCTGATCGCGCAGACATTTCGCGAGATGGCAGATGCGGAGCCTGAATGGTCAAACATCGTGCGCACCGACATGCAGGCCTATTATGACCGCGATCCGGCTTGTGACCGGTTCTTGATGCCGCTGCTGTATTTTAAGGGGTTCCATGCTGTTCAGACTCATCGTCTGGCCAACTGGCTGTGGACCAATGGGCGGCGTGACTTTGCGCTCTATCTTCAGAGCCGCTCGTCGTCGGTGTTCCAGACCGACATTCATCCGGCGTCGAGATGGGGCAAGGGCATCTTCATCGACCACGCGACCGGGTTGGTGGTTGGCGAGACTGCCGTGGTGGAAGACAATGTTTCTATCCTGCATGGCGTGACGCTAGGCGGCACCGGCAAGGAAGGCGGAGACCGCCATCCAAAGATCCGCCATGGCGTGCTCATCGGTGCTGGCGCCAAGATCCTCGGCAATATCGAGATCGGCCACTGCACGAAGATCGCGTCCGGTTCGGTCGTGCTCAACTCCGTGCCCAACAACAAGACTGTCGCCGGGGTGCCGGCGCGGATCGTTGGTGAATCGGGCTGCGCTCAGCCGTCGCGGCAGATGGACCAGTTGCTGCCGTCCCAGTCGATGGATCACGTTCTGACGTTCGACATCTGAGGCTGTTGCGCCCGACAAATGCCGGTATTAGGCGCTTTGCTTGCTGGCGCGCGCTTTACAGCCGCTTTTGCGGCGTGGCAGAAGCGCAGCGATTGTGTTGATTTGAGAGAATTTTATGAAACCTGAAGAACTTCGCAAGCTCGACGCCTATTTCAAGAAAGTGTTCCAGAATCCCCGGCTTCAGGTGAAAGCGCGGCCGCGGAAGGATGACTCCTGCGAACTCTATCTCGATGACGAGTTTCTCGGCCTGATCTACAAGGACGAGGAAGACGGCGACTACAATTTCTCGATGGCCATCCTGGACATCGATCTGAACTGACCGGCTGTTTCAGCCGCCAGTGCGCAGTATCGAGCGAGCTTTCTTGATCATCGCTGCGTCGAGCGCGCTCCATTCGGCGAGTAGCTCGCGCGGGAAACGGTAGGACATCGTCAGGTCATCGCCGATCTGGATGTCCCGCTCGCAAGGCGCTAGCGATACGCCTGAATCAGCCGCCAGGCAGCGTACGACGTATGGATCTCTGCCTGGCCGCTCCGCCACATAGAGCGTCTCATTTTCATAGCCAGATCGTTCGGTGAACACGCGGGTTTTGAGCCCTGCAGGAGCGGGCTCATCTGTGGCCGCCGTCAATGACGAGTAGATCGGTGCAAAGCGCCCGCTCATGTCGCGTGAGGTCATGCGCTGTGAGAACGATACAAACAGGATATTGGGCTTGCCATTTGCGTGGTTGAAGTCTCCGCGCGCCGCGTCTGAATATCCGGCCAGATCAGGCCAGCGGAAGTAGAGATCAAGCTTTTGCGCGATGCCGTTGCGGCGGGCGTCGGCGAAGCGGATGGTGTTCTTCGGTGTCTCTATTACATTGTTGCCGATGACGATTTGGGCCATGGTCTTGTCGTCGGTATGCCCGGCCATCGCAATCGACCGGCCGACAATGCGGCCTGACACGCTGATCGCGACCGAGATAGCGGCAAGTGCGGCAAACACAAAGAATACCCGCCACATGAAGTTGGTGTCGAGCAACCTGACCGGCTGAATGTCGATCGTGTCGTTGCGCTGCATGGATTGTCTCCGCTTGCTGTGCCGCTGCGGCACACTTTTCCCGGCACGCCTCTTGCTGTGCCAAGACCGAGGGTCGTCACGTCAGACAGTGTGCGATCATGGTAAACGGGTGGTGAATATGGGCATTGCACAGGCCGTTCTCTTCGTTTTTCTGGCGGGTCTGACACTGTGCGGCCTGTCTGGAACCCTGCTGCAGATATGGACCGGCGAACGGCTCGGCTTTTCGCCGCCATTCCTGCGCCGCGACAGGCTGATTGCATCGCTGGCCATGACGGTTGTCGCGGGGCCGTTCATGCTGCTGAACGACGCGCTGCGGGCCCGGGAATATGGGCGCATGGGCAATAAGGAGCTGCTCGCGGCCGGCGCCGTCTGCATTGTCTGGCTGCTGTCGCTTGGCGTTCTTCTTGTCGAGTTTGTGCTATTGATCGGGCAAATCCAGTTTGCATGACGAGGAGGACACCCGATGCCGATCTACTCAATCGATGGAATCGAGCCGCAGTTTGAAGACCGCTCCAGCAATTTCGTTGCGCCAGACGCTGCGGTGATCGGCAATGTCCGTATCGCGAAAGACGTCTCGATCTGGTTCGGCACGGCCATTCGCGGCGACAATGAAGTGATCTCGATCGGCAGAGGATCGAATGTGCAGGAACACACAATCATGCATACCGATCCCGGCTATGCGCTGACCATTGGCGAGAACTGCACGATCGGCCATCGGGCCATGCTGCATGGCTGCACGATTGGCGACAATTCGCTTGTCGGAATGGGCGCGACAATCCTCAACGGCGCCAAGATCGGGCGCAATTGTCTCGTGGGGGCGGGGGCGCTTGTTACTGAAGGCAAGGAGTTTCCCGACAATTCACTCATTATCGGTCAGCCGGCCAAGGTGGCGCGGACGCTCGACGATGCAGCAGCGGCGCGGCTGGCAATGTCAGCTGCGCACTACGTTGCCAATGGCAAGCGATTCGCCAAGGGTCTTAAGGAGCTTTGAGGTTTCCGGACGCGGCCAGTTGCTCATTTCTGAGCGGTTGTGCTGCTCCTTGATTCCAGCCATGCACAAGGCTCACATCACATTTGCGCCACACGTATTGCTCGGGCGACTTTGAAATTGTTCTGGTATCTCCCTGATTTCGCGTGATGATTTTCTGCACTTGCCCCAAAAGGTAAATTTCTGTGCCGCTTTTCCGCCATTTTTTGCAATTGCGAAAGGATTATGAACCCACTATGTAGCCGTCTCAATTCCGGGGCGGCCGCGCCACTCCGGGCTACAGATTGCGGGTGAGCATGGACGACGGCGTTCAGAAATCGTGCTGGGGCATTACGGCGAAAGCCGTTGCTGGATTTGCATTTATCATTTTGCTGGCCTGGCTGATCGGCGGCGCCGAAAATGCAGCCGTCATAGCGGCCAGCTGATACTGTCTTTTGACTTTCTTTGCAGGCGCGCCTTGATGTCGCTTGCAGACCCGACTGTGTCGGCCTCAATCTAGTGCGGCAAGGCCGTTCCACCGAATAGTGGTGGCGACCATCCCCAGAGGCCGAACAAAATGTTCCTGTCGGTATTTGATCTGTTCAAGATCGGAATCGGACCGTCGAGCTCCCACACGATGGGGCCGATGACGGCGGCGGCGCGCTTTCTCGACGAAATTCTGGGAAACGACTGGCCGCGGCCGGCAGGGGCAAAAGTTGCGGCTTTGAAGGCAAGCCTGCACGGATCGCTTGCCTTTACCGGCATCGGCCATGGCACTGACAGGGCGGTGATCCTTGGTCTGAATGGTGCTACTCCCATCACTGTGGATCTGGACAAGGCAGATGACGACATCTCCGCCATTCAGACCAGCAAGACGGTGACGCCGCCCGGCCACCCGACCTACCATTTTGACCCAACTGTCGATCTCGTGCTGGACAAGAAGACGCCGCTGCCTGGCCATGCCAACGGTATGGCTTTTTCGGCGCATGATGCGGACGGACGGCAATTGCTGCGGCGCATCTATTATTCGATCGGCGGCGGCTTTGTCGTGTCCGAAGAGGAACTGCAACGGCTAAAGGCGAGGGGCCCGGAAGCTGCCGTCAACGACGTGCCTTATCCGTTCGCCAACGCCAAGGGCATGCTGGCAATGGCCAAGAAATCCGGCCTGTCGGTTGCTGACATGAAGCGCGCCAATGAAGAAACGCGACAATCACGCGACGAGCTTGACGCAGGCCTCGACCGGGTCTGGGACGCGATGCGCGGCTGCATCGAGCGCGGCCTGTCGCGTGAAGGCATCATGCCTGGCGGGCTCAAGGTCAAGCGTAGGGCGCGCCGCTTGCATGATACGTTGCAGGAGCAATGGCAGCAGAACCGCCCGAACCCGCTGCTCGCCAATGACTGGCTGTCTGTTTACGCCATGGCGGTAAACGAAGAAAATGCGGCTGGCGGCCGTGTTGTCACCGCCCCGACCAACGGCGCGGCTGGCGTCATACCTGCAGTCTTGCGCTACTGGCTGCATTTTCACCCGGAAGCCGATCAGAACAGCATCCGCGATTTCCTGCTCACCGCGGCTGCGATCGGGGGCATCATCAAGCATAATGCGTCGATTTCGGGCGCTGAAGTCGGCTGCCAGGGCGAGGTTGGTTCTGCTTCGGCGATGGCCGCCGCCGGTTTATGCGCTGTTATGGGCGGCACTGCGATGCAGGTTGAAAATGCCGCAGAAATCGCGCTTGAACATCATCTTGGCATGACATGCGATCCGGTCGCCGGGCTGGTTCAGGTGCCGTGCATTGAGCGTAATGCGCTTGGTGCGGTCAAAGCAGTCACTGCTGCATCGCTTGCGATCAAGGGCGATGGAACGCATTTCGTGCCGCTTGACGCGGCCGTCGAGACCATGCGCCAGACCGGCATCGACATGAACGAGAAATACAAGGAAACCAGCCTCGGTGGTCTCGCGGTCAATGTCGTTGAGTGCTGATTTGCATGTCGCTTGCCCTGTGGACAACCCAGCTGCGCGTTGACCGGGTAAGCCTTCAAGCCTAACTCTCGGCCATGTCGCTCAATTTGCTGAAACTGTGTGTCGGCGCTGACAGTGTCGAGGACCTTGAGGACTGGATCGCTGGGCGGCTGGCTGATGCGCGGGCCGCTGGCCGCGAGCCGGAACAGTTTCATACAACCCGCATGGTTCCAACCCGCGCCCCGGAGCTGATTGCCGGCGGCTCGCTTTACTGGGTCATCAAGGGCAATGTGCAATGCCGCCAACGGCTGCTTGATATTCGTCCCTTTGTCGACTCCGAGGGTATCTCACGCTGTCATCTGGTGCTTGATCCTGCCGTTGTGCGCACTCAATGGCAGCCGCGCCGCGCTTTCCAGGGCTGGCGATACCTGCCGCAGACGGACGCGCCGCTTGATCTGGATGCTGGCTCGGGCGGCTGGCAGGCCTTGCCGCCGGAGTTGCGGGTGGAACTGGCCAATCTAGGTCTGCTCTGATCTACCCGGGCAACATTATCCTGCCGCTGCAATTTACTGTTTTGCTTTACCACGCTGACACATGGTGCGCCGCGATTGCGTATATTCGTTGAATTTCCGGCGCTCCAAGCGCATGTTGTGTCCGGGTGTGGAGTTATAGTGGGCCATGTTTGTATCGGGGAAACTACCTCGGTCGGGCCGAAGCAGTGCGGCTGCGCATGTAATTGCGGTCGGCAATGAAAAGGGCGGGTCTGGAAAGTCCACAACCGCCATGCATCTTGCAGTAGCGCTGTTGAAGTCGGGCTATTCGGTCGCGACCGTCGATCTGGACGGGCGCCAATTGTCGCTGACGCGATATATCGAAAACCGTAAGCGATGGGCGCGCTCGTCGCGCATTTCGTTGCCGGTTCCCGATCACTTCCACGTGCCGCCGGCACGCAAGGAAACCATCACCGACGCCGAAAGCGAAGAGTTCCGCCAGTTGACCGATGGTCTTGCGGCGGTCGAGCAGACACATGATTTTGTCGTCATCGACACACCGGGGTCCGATACGTTTCTCAGCCGGCTGGCACATCGCATTGCCGATACGTTGGTCACGCCGATGAATGACAGTTTTATCGACTTCGACGTGCTTGGGCGTGTTGATCCTGTCTCGTTTGAAGTGCTCGAAATCTCGCAATATGCGTTGTCGGTACGCGATGCACGGCGCGAACGGCGGCAGACCGACAACCAGATTCTCGACTGGATCGTGGTGCGCAACCGCATGTCCAACATTACCTCACGCAATGAGCAGAAGGTTGCGTCCTGCCTGCGCAACCTGTCGATGCAGCTTGGCTTCCGGATGGCAGACGGGATTTCTGAGCGGGTCATTTTTCGGGAATTCTTTCCGATCGGGCTGACAGCTCTGGACGATTTTGAAGAGCACGTGCTGGGTTCGCGGCCAACACTGTCTCATCTCGCCGCGCGTCAGGAGATCAGGCAATTGCTCGCCGCACTTCGACTGCCTATCGACGAGGTCGGCCGCAAGCGGGCTGAAGCACGCCAACGTTATGCGCAGTCGATCGACCGGCCGATTGCCATGCCCGACATTTTTGCCAGCTGACGGTCTGCCAACGGTTGGTTGATCTTGCAACGCCGCCGCACACGCCACATGTTCTAGACATGAGCGAGGAGAAGCGGCCGGTTGCGGTCCAATCAGACAACAAGCCGAAGGTGAAGTCCGATACGGCAGCTATCGACGCATTCGTGCGTCAGGCGAGGGCAGTTGCGCCGCGCGCCGATGGTGCGCACGGCCGTGTCATTCTGGCGCTCGACGCCACCATGAGTCGCCAACCCACCTGGGACCTCGCCGCAGACATCCAGGCGCAAATGTTCGAGGCCGCCGGCCGTACAGGGCGTCTCGACATGCAGCTTGTCTATTTTCGTGGATTCGGCGAATCCCGCTCGTCAAGGTTTGTCTCGGCGGCCGACGATCTGAAACGTCTGATGAGCGCCATCCAGACCCATGCCGGGGCGACACAGATCGGCAAAGTGCTGGCTCATGCCCTGAAAGAGAACGCCAGGCAGCACGTCCACGCGCTCGTCTATATCGGTGACGCAATGGAGGAGAATATCGATCTGCTGGCGGCGCAGGCTGGTGAGCTTGGGGTTCGTGGTGTGCCGGTCTTTGTCTTTCAGGAGGGCAATGATGGCGCAGCCGAAGCCGCGTTCAAGTCGATTGCACGGTTGTCAAAGGGCGCATGGTTCCGCTTCGACAGATCTTCAGCGGACACGCTGTCGCGACTGCTGGCGTCTATCGCTATCTTTGCCACTGGTGGCCTCAAGGCGCTTGAGAGCAGGGGATCGCATAGCGACCGTCTGTTGATCAGCCGCATGGGCGGCAAGGAGACCTGACGGTTGCGCATTTTGTTTGCATTGATCGGAGTTGGCGCGCTGGCATCGCTTGCCGGTTGGGCCTTGCTGAGAGCGGATGCGGCGCGTTTGGCCAATGGCCTGCGCATTGCCGGGCCAGTCGTGCTGGTGCTTCTTGGCGTTGTGCTTCTGCTGATTGGCCGGGCGCAGATTGGCGGGTTTCTGATATCGGGCGGGCTTTATTGGCTCTTTGCGTCGCGGCGGCGCATCGCCGCTACGCCGTCAAAGGGAAAGCGCTCGACTGTGCGCTCTGCGGCGCTTGAGATGGAGCTTGATCACGACACAGGCGGGCTCGAAGGCCTGGTGCTGGCTGGCCGTTTTGAAGGCAGGGTGCTGGGCGAAATGGACCAGAATGAACTGCTCGCGTTGCGCCTGGATCTTGCGCCTGATCCAGAGAGCCTTCAGCTACTTGAGACGTATCTTGACGGCCGCTTTCCCGCCTGGCGACAGGACGCTGACGCGGACGTGGGCGACAGGCAGGCTGGCGCGCCAGCTTCTGGCCCCATGACTGAGAAGGAAGCCTATCAGATCCTTGGTCTTGAACCTGGCGCCGGAGCGGCCGACATCCGAAAGGCGCATCGCCGCCTTATGCAGCGCCTGCACCCCGACCTCGGAGGGTCGTCTTTCCTTGCCGCGCGGATCAACGAAGCCAAGGACTTTCTGCTCTCTTTGCACGGGTAGGAACTCCTTCGACACGACACTTACCGGAGTGGTCACAAGATCTACTGCTGAACGGCGTAGCACGAGATCGAGCGCTTCTTCAGCGAGGCGCAGGTCCTTGTCGCCTGCTGCTGTGAGGAGAAGCCGCCGAAACGTGCGCGGATATAGGTAGTGCCGCCTTTCACGAACTGTTCCGTGAAGGGTTCTGCCGACGCCAGCAAGCCGCTCGCCTTGCCGCTGGTCTTGTCGAGCAGGGCGCGGGCGTCCTTTTCAGATGCAACCGAGCCAACCTGGATGACCCAGCCGCTCTTTGAGACCGAAGAGGTATTGACTGGATCAGTCTCTGGTTCTTCCGTTGCTTTTGCGATGACTGCTTCGATCTTTGCCTGGGCTGCGAGTTTGCGCGACGGGCGAGGGACGGGAACAAGAGCCGCCACGACCGGGACTGTTGCCTCGATCTTGTCAGCTTTTGCAACGCCCTGTCCGGTGGCCATGCCGCGCTCGGCGATCAGCGGGTTGTCGCCACGGCCCTTGGCCTTTGGCATGTAGGCGGCGATCAATTTGGTCATCTGGGCGTCACGGCTGCGGCCTGATTTTCCGCCCATGACGACTGCTACCAGCTTGCGGTTGCCGTCCTTGACCGACGACACGAGATTGAAGCCGGAAGCGCGCGTGTAACCGGTCTTGATACCGTCGACGCCTTTGACGCGGCCGAGCAGCTTGTTGTGGTTGTTGATGCGGCTGCGGCCATGCTTGAACGAGCTGACGGCGAAGTAGCCATAATATTTTGGAAAATGTTCGCGCAGAGACATGCCGAGCACCGCCATGTCGCGGGCGGTCGTTGTCTGGCGTGGATCAGGCAGGCCCGAAGCGTTGCGGAATGTGGTTGAGCGCATGCCGAGCCGGCGCGCCTTTGCAGTCATCTGTCTGGCGAAATTTTCTTCCGAGCCGGCGAGCAATTCGCCCAGAGCAGCAGCAGAATCGTTTGCAGAGCGGGTGACGAGCGACAGGATCGCGGTTTCGACCGACACCGAGCCTCCGGCGCGAACGCCAAGCTTTGTGGGTGGGCGTGATGCCGCGTAGCGGGAATAGGGAACGGGCGTGTTCTTGCTGATGCGTCCGGCGTTCATCGCCTCGAACACCATATAGAGCGTCATCATCTTGGTGAGAGAAGCAGGATAGCGCGGCTCATCTGCATTCGACGAATAGAGGGTCTTGCCCGTTGTGGCGTCGATGACGATGGCTGCGCCTTTTGCAGCCTCTGCAACTGACGGGGCCGTCAAAACGGCCGCCGCCAGCGCAAGAGCCATCACCGAACTGATCGAACGGCGCAGGGAGCCGAAAACACTGGCTGACACGATACGCACTGAAACACCTATAGCTTTACTCAAATACACAAACGTGCACGAACAGTGCCCGTCGTGAGAGACGCTAGTCAGCCGACCTTACCAATCCGTTTATGGTAACCGGAATGTTGAGAAATTTATCTGCAATTGCCGGGTAATTGGAACATTCCGGCGGAATTGCCGCCGGGCCTTGCCGAAATTGAAGTCTATATCCATATCTGGGACAAGCTGGCGGGCAAACGGCGCCGGCGGCCGAAGGGACTTGTCTTTTTGGCGCTGAGAAGCTAATCGCCCGCATCCGTAACGAACTCCGTAAAGCCGCCGAGGAAAGTTGAGATGGCCAAGAGCAAATTCGAGCGTAACAAGCCGCACGTTAACATTGGAACGATTG
>DAINRF010000064.1:0-9745 GCA_036742015.1 Mesorhizobium sp.
TCTTCCAGTCAAAGCCGTCTTCGGCCTTCTCGCCGGTTGCGGTCACGCCGGACGAACTGGGCGACGCATGGGATGGCGGCAAGCTGCATCTGCCGCTCGTCGTCGACATCAACGGCAAGCCGTTTGGCCGCGCCAACGCCGGTGTCGACATGACCTTTGATTTCCCGGCCATCGTCGCCCATGCGGCAAAAACCCGCCCGCTCGGCGCTGGCGCTGTCATCGGTTCGGGCACTGTCTCCAACAAGCTTGACGGCGGCCCCGGCAAGCCTGTCGAGGCGGGCGGCGTCGGTTATTCCTGCATCGCCGAGATCAGGACCATCGAGACGATCGAGAGCGGCAAGCCAAAAACCCCCTATCTCTCGTTCGGCGACACGGTGCGCATTCAGATGAATGATGCGAAGGGCCATTCGATCTTTGGTGCGATCGAACAGACAGTGCAGAAATACGACGGAGCCTGAGGCATGGAGGTCGTCCTCTACGACTACTGGCGGTCGTCGGCGAGTTTCCGCGTGCGCATCGCGCTGAACCTGCTCGGTCTCAAGCACCGCACCGTATCGGTCGACCTGCTGGCGGCGGCCCACAAGACGCCAGAGCACATGGCGCGCAATCCGCAGGGCAAGGTCCCGGTGCTCGACATTGACGGTCTGGTGCTCACCCAGTCGCTGTCGATCATCGAATATCTCAACGAAACCCGGCCCGAGGCCCGCTTCCTTCCTGCAGATCCGCCCGGCCGTCAGCGCGTCCGCGCCCTGTCAGACGCCATTGCGATGGACATTCACCCCATCTGCAACACCGGCACCATCAACCATGTGATGGAACTGACCGGCGGCGGCAATGATGTGCGCGTCGCCTGGATGAAGAAATTCATCGGCGAAGGGCTCGCGGCGTTTGAAGAGATGCTGGATAATCCCGCCACCGGCAAATTCTGCCACGGCGACAGCCCGACTATGGCCGACATCTGCCTCGTGCCGCAGGTCTACAATGCCGACCGCTGGGGCGCAGATATCTCCGCCTTCACCCGCGTCATCAACATTGTCGAGGCGTGCAAGGCGCTGCCGGCGTTTCAGGCTGCAGCGCCGAAAGACCCCAGCGCGTAGTTTGCGGCTTGCGCGGCGGCCCGGTTTCCGTTTCAAGCAGCGGCCATGACACAATCGCTTCTGATCGCCATCGACGGCCCCGCTGCATCCGGCAAGGGCACGCTCGCCCGCCGTCTGGCAGACTACTACCACCTGCCGCATCTCGACACCGGCCTGACCTATCGCGCAGTGGCGCAGCGCATGCTGACGCTCGGCCTGCCGCTGAATGATGAGGCCCACGCCGTTCAGGCCGCCAGGGATGTCGATCTCGGCAATCTCGACAAGCACGGACTGTCGGCCCACGCCGTTGGAGACGCGGCTTCAAGGGTCGCGGTCATTTCGGAGGTTCGCCGCATTCTGGTTGACAAGCAGCGCGCCTTTGCCAGCCAGCCGGGCGGGGCTGTGCTCGACGGCCGCGACATCGGCACGGTTGTCTGCCCGGACGCTGATGTGAAGCTCTACGTCACGGCCTCAGCCGAAGTGCGAGCCCAGCGCCGCCTGCGCGACATCGAGAACCGCGGCGGTCAGGCAGATCTGGCCGACATTCTCGCTGACATCAAGCGCCGGGACGAGCGCGACACAGGCCGTGCCGACTCGCCGTTACGTCCGGCGGCTGATGCGCACTTGCTCGACACGTCAGAGATGAGTATAGAGGCCGCATTCCGCGCCGCCCGGTCCATTGTCGACGACATCCTGGCGAAACGGAACGGGGCCTGATCCGGGCGATGTATCTTCCTTTCGGGGAAGCAACGCCTATATCAAGGTCTGAACCAGCCTGACAGCAATCCAAGCGCCTCCCGCCGCGCAAGCGGCATCGGGTCTCTGGACCCGGATCGCAGTCAGGCTAACGCAACACGAACCCAGGCGCCGCCCCATTGAGATGGGGTCTTCAGGAGAAAATATGTCTGTATCAAATCCGAGCCGCGATGATTTCGCGAGCATGCTCGAGGAAAGCTTTTCCGAGAGCCAGAACGCCGAAGGATCAGTCGTCCGCGGCGTCATTACGTCCATCGAAAAGGACATGGCCATCGTTGACGTTGGCCTCAAGGTCGAAGGCCGCGTGCCTTTGAAGGAATTCGGCAATCGCGCCAAGGAACTCAAGGCCGGTGACACGGTCGAGGTCATGGTCGATCGCATCGAGAACGCGCTGGGCGAAGCTGTCCTGTCGCGCGACAAGGCCCGCCGCGAAGAGAGCTGGGTCAAGCTCGAAGAGAAGTTCGCCAAGGGCGAGCGCGTCGAAGGCGTTATCTTCAACCAGGTCAAGGGCGGCTTCACGGTCGATCTCGACGGCGCGGTGGCCTTTCTGCCCCGCAGCCAGGTTGACATCCGCCCGATCCGCGACGTCACCCCGCTCATGCACAACCCGCAGCCCTTCGAGATCCTCAAGATGGATCGCCGCCGCGGCAACATCGTTGTCTCGCGCCGCACCGTTCTCGAAGAGAGCCGCGCTGAACAGCGTTCGGAGATCGTCCAGAACCTCGAAGAGGGTCAGGTGGTCGAGGGCGTCGTCAAGAACATCACCGACTACGGTGCGTTCGTTGACCTCGGCGGCATTGACGGCCTGCTGCACGTCACCGACATGGCCTGGCGCCGCGTCAACCATCCGACCGAAATGCTCAACATCGGTCAGACGGTCAAGGTGCAGATCATCCGCATCAATCAGGACACCCACCGCATTTCGCTCGGCATGAAGCAGCTTGAAGCTGATCCATGGGGCGACATCGGCACCAAGTTCCCGATCGGCAAGAAGATCCACGGCAACGTCACCAACATCACCGACTACGGTGCGTTTGTTGAGCTGGAGCCGGGTATCGAAGGCCTCATCCACGTGTCGGAAATGTCGTGGACCAAGAAGAACGTTCACCCCGGCAAGATCCTGTCCACGTCGCAGGACGTTGACGTGGTCGTGCTCGAGGTCGATCCGTCCAAGCGCCGCATTTCACTCGGCCTCAAGCAGACGCTGGAAAACCCGTGGGAGGCATTTGCCCGCACCCATCCGGTTGGCAGCCAGGTCGAAGGCGAAGTCAAGAACAAGACCGAGTTCGGTCTGTTCATCGGCCTCGAAGGCGATGTCGACGGCATGGTTCACCTCTCCGACCTCGACTGGTCGAAGCCGGGCGAACAGGCCATCGAAGAATACCAGAAGGGCCAGATGGTCCGCGCTCAGGTGCTCGACATCGACATCGACAAGGAGCGTATCTCGCTCGGCATCAAGCAGCTCTCGCGTGACGCAGCCGGCGACGCCGCTGCTTCGGGCGAACTGCGCAAGAACGCTGTCGTCACCTGCGAAGTGACCGGTGTGAAGGATGGCGGCATCGAGGTTCGCCTGGTGGATTCGGGTCTCGACTCGTTCATCAAGCGCTCCGACCTGTCGCGTGACCGTGACGAGCAGCGCCCTGAGCGTTTCTCGGTCGGCCAGAAGCTCGACGCCCGCGTCATCGCCTACGACAAGAAGACCCGCAAGGTGCAGGTCTCGATCAAGGCGCTGGAAATCGCTGAAGAGAAGGAAGCCGTCGCACAGTATGGCTCCACCGACTCCGGCGCATCGCTCGGCGACATTCTGGGCGCAGCTCTGAAGAAGAGCGGCAACTAAGTAACCTCTCCGCTTGATCCTCCCCCGTTCACGGGGGAGGGGGACCACGCGAAGCGTGGTGGATGGGGCAGAAGCCTGAAGATTAAAAACCCCGCCGTGGCGACACGGCGGGGTTTTTCTTTGGCCAGCATTCGAAGCGAGGCTCACCTCGCCATCACCATCCGCTCCAGCTTGCCCAGCGTCTGCTGCCCCAGTTCCACCGCGCCAAAACCCTTGGCGTCCAGGAACTCCGCCTCGGAGGTGAACACCATGCCAAGCGTCACCAGTGTCGCGCCGTCCTGTTCCTCGAACGACGCCCAGGCGTCGGCGTGTTTCGGTCCGTTCTCGCCCCACAGCAACGTATAGGCAATGCGGTCTTCCGGTTGCACAACCCGGTAGAGGTGATGGTTCGGATAGACCGTCCCGTCCGGTCCGATCATGTCAAAGACCCATTCGCCGCCGGAGCGCAGGTCAATCCGTTGCGTCTTGCACGAAAAGCCTTCCGGCCCCCACCATTGCGGCAAGGTCTTCTCGTTCACCCATGCTCCCCATACAGCCGATCGCGGCGCAGCAATGCGGCGCTGCAGCAGCATGGTCCGTTGCGCAACCTGCGCCAGATTGTCGAGCCCAGCCCCGAACCCTTGGCGGTAGCCGGCTTCCATGTCCTGCGCCAGTGAACTCAGTTGCACTGTCACCACCAAGCGGCTGCGCTCGCTGTTGCCCGAAAAGTCCGCCGTCACCAGCGCCGCCGATTGTGTCGTGCCCTCGCTCGATACCACTTCGTAATTGGCGCTGCGCGCCAGCGGCTGCAACGCCAGCCAGCCGCATTCGCAGCGCACATCCGGCTCGCCCTTCACCTTGCAGATAGACACTTCGCGCCCGCCAACCCGGGTATCAGCCTCAAGATAGTCCACCGTCACGGCGGGCGAGGGCGACGACCAGACGGCGCGCGCCGCCGGCGCCGTCCATGCCTGCCACAGAGCATCGAGTGGCGCGGAAA
Organism: Mesorhizobium sp.; assembly: GCA_036742015.1. Lineage (GTDB taxonomy): Bacteria > Pseudomonadota > Alphaproteobacteria > Rhizobiales > Rhizobiaceae > Mesorhizobium_A. The sequence goes on from DAINRF010000064.1 coordinate 4,649, forward strand.
CGTCGCGCTCGAAGGTGAGGGTGGCAAACCGGTCCACCCCGATATTCGTGGCCATGTATGTTTCCCTATGTCTTCAGTGCGCCTCATCCCAGTTGTTGGCGGCGCGGGCGTCCACCTGCAACGGCACTTTCATCGCCACGGCTGGCATGGGCGCGTTTTCCATCACCTCGCGGATGATGGGAATAGCCTTGTCGACATCGCCTTCCGGCGCTTCAAAGATCAGTTCGTCATGCACCTGCAACAGCATGTCTACAGATGCGAGCTTTGCCTTGGCGAGCGCGTCATCCATGCGGATCATGGCACGGCGGATGATGTCGGCGGCCGTGCCCTGCAGGCGCGCATTGGTCGAAGCGCGCTCGTTGAAGGCGCGCACTGACGGATTGGGCGAGCGGATTTCGGGATAGTGAATGCGGCGGCCAAAGATCGTCTCGACGTAACCGTCACGCCGCGCCTCTTCCTTGGTCTGGTCGATGTAGTCGCGGATGCCGGGGAAACGTTCGAAATATTTCTTGATGTAGTCCGACGCTTCCTCGCGCGGGATCGACAGCTGGTTGGCGAGACCAAAGGCCGAAATGCCGTAGATGATGCCAAAGTTGATCGCCTTGGCGCGGCGGCGAATTTCAGACGGCATGTCCTTCACCGGCACCTGGAACATTTCCGACGCCGTCATGGCGTGAATGTCGGCTCCGTCGGCGAATGCCTGCCGCAGCTGCGGAATGTCGGCGACATGGGCCAGCACCCGCAGTTCGATCTGCGAATAGTCGGCCGAGATCAGCTTGTTGCCGGGACCGGCGACAAAGGCGGTGCGGATTTTTCGCCCCTCCGCCGTGCGCACCGGAATGTTCTGCAGGTTGGGATCAGACGATGACAGCCGGCCAGTGGTGGTCGACGCCAGCGCATAGGACGTGTGGACGCGGTGTGTTTGAGGGTTCACGAAGCCGGGCAGGGCGTCGGTATAGGTCGATTTGAGTTTGGTCAGCTGACGCCAGTCGACGATTTTTCGGGGCAGTTCATGGCCTTCGGCGGCGAGGTCTTCCAGCACCTGCGCCGAGGTCGACCATTGGCCGGTCTTGGTCTTGGTGCCGCCCGGCAGGCCCATGCGCCCAAACAGGATGTCGCCCAGTTGCTTGGGCGAGCCGATGTTGAATTTTTCGCCTGCCAGCGCATTGATCTCGTCTTCCAGCCGCGCAGCGCCCTGCGCCAGTTCGCCCGACAGGCGGCTGAGAATCTGCCGGTCAATCGAAATGCCGCGCTGTTCCATATTGGCCAGCACCGGCACCAGCGGCCGCTCCAGTCGCTCATAGACCGTGACCATGTGATTGGCCGCCAGACGCGGCTTTAGCACACGCCACAGGCGCAGCGTCACGTCGGCGTCTTCGGCGGCATAGGCGGTGGCCTTGTCGAGCGCCACCTGGTCGAAGGTGACCAGCGACTTGCCGGAACCAGCCACGTCCTTGAAGGCGATCGGCTTGTGGCCGAGCCATTTTTCCGACAACGCGTCCATGCCGTGGCCGCCGCCAGTGCCGCCGTCGAGCACGTAAGAAAGAAGCATCGTGTCGTCGAAGGGCCGCACATCGACGCCGTGGCGGTTCATTACCACGAGGTCGTATTTCAGGTTCTGCGCGATCTTCAGCACCGCCGGGTCTTCCAGCAGCGGCTTGATTGCCGCCAGCGCGTCACGGATCGGGATCTGGCCGTCGACCAGACCGCCGCCGAGCAGGTCGCCGACACCGCTCTTGTGGCCGAGCGGCACGTAGCAGGCTTTGCCCGGGGCGGTGGCCAGTGAGAAGCCGATCAGGTCGGCCTGCATCGGGTCAAGCGAATTGGTCTCGGTGTCGAAGGCGACGACGCCAGCCTCACGCGCTTCGTCGACCCATTTGGTCAAATCGGCGAGGTCGGTGACGCAGGTATAGGAATTGGTGTCGAAGCCGGTGTTGACTGCTTCGGCGGCGCGCTGGGTGGCCAGCGATTGCGGCGTCTTACCCTCCCCTGGAGGGGGAGGGTCGGAGCGCAGCTCCGGGGTGGGGTGAGTGGTGTCTCCACCCCCACCCGCGCCGCTACGCGCCGCGACCTCCCCCCTCGAGGGGGAGGTGGGCGTCGAGCCTGACCCGACATCCGGCCCATGCGCATCGGTCAACTCCACCTCAACCTTAGCCGGCTCGATCTCGGCCGCGTCAGTGCCGCTGGCCTCCGCCACGCGCCGCGTCAGCGTTGAAAACTCCATCGCTTTCAGGAACGCGATCAGCTTTGGCCCGTCCGGTGGTTGCAGCACCAGATCGCCCAGCGGTTCAACATCCGGAACGTCTGTCTTCAGCCGCACCAGTTCGCGTGAAATCAGCGCCTTGTCGCGGTTTTCGATGATCGTTTCGCGCCGCTTCTGCTGCTTGATCTCGGTGGCGCGCTCAAGCAGCGTGTCGAGGTCGCCATATTCCTCCAGCAGTAGCGCAGCGGTTTTTGGGCCGATGCCCGGGACGCCCGGCACATTGTCGACCGAGTCGCCGGTCAGCGCCTGCAGGTCGATCATCTTTTCCGGCGGCACGCCCCATTTTTCGATGACTTCGGGAACCTTGATCTCCTTGTCCTTCATTGGGTCGTACATCGACACCGAAGGACCAACGAGCTGCATCAGGTCCTTGTCAGACGAAATTATTGTTGCCTCCGCGCCGGCCTCGCGCGCCAACCGCGCATAGGTCGCAATCAGGTCGTCGGCCTCAAACCCCTCCATTTCGATACAGGGCAGATTGAAGGCGAGCGTCGCTTGCCGGATCAGGCCAAATTGCGGCACCAGATCTTCCGGCGGCGCCGAGCGGTTTGCCTTGTATTCGGGGTAGAGCTCGTTGCGGAACGTTTTGGACGAGTAGTCGAAGATGACTGCGAAATGAGTCGGCGTCACCCCGGCATCGGTGTTGCGCGCGTCCTGCATCAGCTTCCACAGCATGTTGCAGAAGCCGGCGACCGCATTGACAGGCAGTCCGTCGGATTTGCGGTTCAGCGGCGGCAGGGCGTGATACGCCCGGAAAATGTAGCCGGAGCCGTCAACGAGGAAGAGGTGATCGCCTTTTTTCATCGGCAACCGATAGCGCGGGCGGCTCGCCGGGTCCATCGCTAAGCCTTTCCATACCGCCAGATACTGACGGGCCGGGCTGCTCCCCGAAACTCACGGCAACGTTACAAAGATGTAATAGCAAATGCCCTTGATTTGCCACGTTCAAGGCACCAAATCCGGCTCATCGGCATTTGATGTCGAGTTCGGTTTAGGCCCGTCCCCCGCCTGTTCCGGACAACAGCGGCAGCCTCATCCCCCCTCTCCGGGCTGCCGCTCCGGCTTTTGAGCAGACCGCCACGACCCTCCAGCGTGGCGGTCTTTTCTTTTTGAGAGCCTTGGACCAAGATATTGCCTGTTCCGGACATTGCCGCAGACCGCCCCGCGGCTCATCATGTGCAAAGACGGAGGAGCCGCCATGAACATAGCCGCCCGCCGCCAGAACACTGCCAATCTGCAATTTGAGCAGCAGCGCACAGACCTTGCCGCTGCCTTGCGCTGGACCGCCCGGCTCGACATGCATGAGGCCGTGGCCAATCACTTCTCGTTCGCCGTCAACGATGACGGAACGCAGTTTCTCATCAATCCCAACATGGTGCACTTTTCGCGGGTGAAAGCGTCCGACCTGCTTTTGGTCGACGCCAATGATCCAGCAACGATGGACCGGCCCGACGCGCCGGACCCCACTGCCTGGGGCCTGCATGGCTCGCTGCACCGGCTGGTGCCGCATGCACGCTGCGCCATGCATGTGCATTCAAGATATGCGACGGTGCTGGGATCGCTGGCCGATTCAACCCTGCCGCCGCTTGATCAGAACGCCGCCTTTTTCTTCAACCGGGTGGTGGTTGACGCGGATTATGGCGGGCTGGCCTTCGAGGACGAGGGCGCGCGCTGCGCCGCCATGTTCACCGACCCGAAAAAGAAAGTCATGGTGATGGGCAATCACGGCCTGCTGGTGATTGGCCAGACGATCGCCGACACATTTGACCGGCTGTTCTATTTCGAACGCGCCTGCGAGAACTACATCAAGGCGCTGTGGACTGGCAGGCCGCTGCGCGTGTTGTCAGATGACGTGGCGGAAACGGTCGCCAGCCAGATGGACAATTATCCGGTGGCCACCGCGCGTCACCACCTCGACCAGTTGAAGCTGATCCTCGACGAGGAAGGCTCGAACTACCGTAACTGATCGAATTCGATCAGGAAGGCATCGAGCGCCGGGCCGCCGTCGATCGTGATCTGTCCGCCGGGCGCAATGCCTGCGATGGCGTCGAACCGTTCGACCTGCGCGCTCTGCCCGGCGAAGCTGGCCTGCGCTGCGCTGTTGAACACCAGCACCGACACATCGGCTTTGGCCGTCACCGTTGCACCGGAAGCCATGTCCAGCCGCGTCATGCGGTGCGTCCATCCCGCCCGCTGGCTCATGGCATTCAGGTCAATTGTCGCGCCGCCGGTGAGATAGCTTGCAACTGTCGCCTCGCCGGCAAAGCTGAACGGTTTTCCGCCGTGCGACAGCATGACGTCCGCGCCATCAACGGTCAGCCGCATGCCATCACCCTGCATGACTGCGATCGTGCGGTCGATGCCGGGGAAATGCGAGAACGGACCATCGGCCGCAACGGTCGCCATCGACACCCGCCACAAGAACCCGGCGGGGTCGTCGGGATCAGCCCCTGTCGCCACTTCACGCGTTTCGCCGAGCCCGTTTTTCCAGTGGGTGAGGCGGTGATCGGCGGCACGAAGGATCTGCATCATCAGTTGCCGAGAATGCCCGGCAGTCGCAGGCCCTTTTCGCGCGCCCAGTCGAGCGCGATGTCGTAGCCGGCGTCCGCGTGGCGCATGACGCCCGTTGCCGGGTCGTTCCATAGCACACGTTCCAGCCGCCGCGCCGCGTCTTCGGTGCCGTCGGCGCAGATGACCATGCCCGAATGCTGCGAAAAACCCATGCCGACGCCGCCACCGTGATGCAGCGACACCCAGGTTGCGCCCGAGGCGGTGTTGAGCAGCGCGTTGAGCAGCGGCCAGTCGGACACCGCGTCCGACCCGTCCTTCATCGC
>DAINRF010000065.1:0-9312 GCA_036742015.1 Mesorhizobium sp.
CCGGCAAGAAGGCCGAGATCCAGGGCCGCGTCGCCCAGATCAAGCAGCAGATCGAGGAAACCTCGTCCGACTACGACCGTGAGAAGCTCCAGGAGCGTCTCGCAAAGCTGGCTGGCGGCGTGGCCGTCATCCGCGTCGGCGGCGCGACCGAAATCGAAGTCAAGGAAAAGAAGGACCGCGTTGATGACGCGCTGAACGCAACCCGCGCTGCGGTTGAAGAAGGCATCGTCCCCGGCGGCGGCACCGCTCTTCTGCGTGCTTCGGCTGCTATCAAGGCTGTTGGCGAAAACGCCGACCAGAACGCCGGCATCAACATCGTTCGCCGCGCCCTGCAGGCTCCTGCCCGCCAGATCGCTGCAAACGCCGGAGCGGAAGCTTCGATCGTTGCCGGCAAGATCCTGGAAAACAAGTCGAACACCTTCGGCTTCAACGCCCAGTCGGGTGAGTATGGCGACATGATCGCGCTCGGTATCGTCGACCCGACCAAGGTCGTCCGCACCGCGCTGCAGGACGCAGCATCGGTTGCCGGCCTGCTGGTCACCACCGAAGCCATGATCGCGGATGCTCCGAAGAAGGAAGCTCCGATGCCTGCAATGCCGGGCGGCGGCATGGGCGGCATGGGCGGCATGGACTTCTAAGAAGTCCATAAAGCACGCCCATGAGAAAAGTTGCTCAAGCCCGGAACGGGCTTGAGTGGCGGCATGGACTTCTAAGCTTGCCCTCGGGCTTGACCCGAGGAACCAGTCCGACGCTCAAACGTCAGAGAATAGAAAGGGCGGCTCGCGAGGGCCGCCCTTTTTTGTTCTCAAAGCGTCATCAGAGTCGACCGCCCGGGTCTTGACGACCAATGACCGCCATAACCTCAACAGTGTATTGGCCGATCCTGTAATAGATGGCGTGGGATCCGCAAACACTGCGGCGATAGCCGGGACGGATGTCGTCCACTGCGGCAAACAGGAAGGGATTCGAACAAAGCAGCTCAAAATGCGTGAGCAGCGCATCATAATAGGCGTCCGCTTGAGTCTCGCCCCATTGCCTGAAACCGTATTCGTAAATGTCCGCCAGGTCCGTTTCGGCAAGCGAGCTGAGTCGCAGCGAATATCGATCAGGCATTCTTCAGCCTTGCCCTGACCCTGTCCCGGATATCGCTTGGGCTCAAACTCGAAAAACCGCCCTCTTCGGCCGCCGCAAGCTTCGCCCGGATCGCGTCGATCTCGCGCGCCTGACGGATCAGGTCGTTCACGACTTCGCTCTTGCTGGCATATTCCTCGCTGTCGACCATGGATTTGAGCCAGTCGTCGTTCGGTTTCGTCAGCGAAATGCTCTGTCTGGCCAATTCATTGTTCCTCGGGCTGTTGAGGCATGGTGCAATATCGCACCAAGTAGGTCAAGGTTGCCAGTGCGGCGACGCAGGACGAAGCATCGGTCGCAGACTTCGAGGCCACCACGGAAGCCATGGTCGCCGACACTCCAAAGAAGTAAGCATCGATCCTGGCAATGCCCGGCGGGATAGAGTTTGAAGCTTGTTTCCAGGCCTTCCCCTAGGCACCGAGTTTAACACCGCCAAACAGAATGAGGATGGCACGCGTAGCGCGCCCTTTTTTGACGCGACTATAAATTATCACTTGATACATATACACATTAACGTTATATTAGACTAGCAAACGGAGTCAAACCAATGTCTTTCAACCGGCGCCTCGAACAGAAGATGCAGCAACGAGGCTTCTCGGGCTCCCAGGTGGCCCAGTTGGTCGGCGTTTCGCCAATGGCCGTCTCTAACTGGAGAAATGGCCGTACAGTTCCAAGGCAAGAAGCGTTCGAACGTCTAGCTCAGGTTCTTGGCAGCACCGTACCGTTCCTTAGGGATGGAATCAAAGATGACGCCCAACGCCCGGCAGTCAAGTCCGGGCCTCGTACCCAGGCTGAAATCATTGCAGATGCCCGCCGGGAAATTGCAGCAATTGCCGGGCTTCCGGTCAGCCAGGTCATCCTCGAAGTTCGCTTTGCAAATAACTGAGATAGCAGCATTTCGGAGCCGGGTCATGGAGCGACTACAACCACCAGGCTGGGCCGAACTCATCTGTTCGCTCAATCCTCTCCAACAAGCGCGTGAATATCTAAAGGATCGCCACGAGCGGAAAAAGGATCACAACTGGAGAAGTAGCAGCGAGCGAGATCGAGCCCAAATCTCGAACCAAATTCTCAAAGTCAAGGCCGCCAAAGAGGCCTTCGGCGCAGCACGCGAACTCAATGAGCTTTTGATTGAGCTCAACATGACACCTGAGGAGCGGAGGCGAATTGTTGGAGAGCAGACATCTGTTCAATTGTTGCCAAACGTTGACCACAAGATCACAGCAGAAAGTGACGTTCGGGTTGCAAAATAGAAACGAGTTGGCCTCGTCTCGCGCAAATGCGAGACAAAAAATCTCAGGCCACTAAAAAAATTCTCAAAAATCTCTCCCCCTCCCTTTTCCCTCCCCCACAATGTCTCCACTCAAACGGAGACGCGACATGAACAGGGAGGGCAAAATCGACAGCAGACTGACCATGCTTCACCGCATCGTTGCGATGCTGTTCGCCTTGTCTGCTCTTGCCGAGCGCACCACCAGCCGCTCCCGCATCGTGCGCCGGACTCTCTGCTGGATTCTCGGCCTCGTCATTTTTCCCGTCCGGGAGATGATCACCGAAACCGCGCTCGATCTCGGCTTTGACACCGATTTCTCCGAACTCGACCTGACCAACAGCAACGACAGCGCCAATGACCTGATGCGTATTGCCTATGCGCTTGGTGAACTTGGCCGGACGCTGCAGTTTCTCGTGTTTCACATCGAGCAACTCGATCTCGCCGAGCGTGAAGCGGCGCTGCAAGCCATCGCAGCCCGCGTCACGCGATGCTTTGCCACGATCGCGCCAGCGTTCGACGCGCCGACGCCTGCCACGCCTTTTCTCGACTCATCCTGATGCGTTGACAGGACAAGCGTTCCACCGAGACCGGCGGCACATCCGCTTCCGGTCGCGCATCCACGTACGCAATTGTCGTCCATGTCCGCCCAAATCCCGCAAAACACTGGCCAGCCCGGCAAAACCGCAATACAGCCAGTGAGAGTCTTGTTTGTCATTAATCCGTGATCCAACGGCACTACGAAGCCAGCGACCGAAATCAGACCAGGGACATTCTCATGCGCTTTGCCATTGCCGCCCTTCTCGCAGCCTTCGCCACATCGGCGACAGCCACCGAAGGCAAGCTTGTGCTCTACACCAGCCAGCCCAACACCGACGCCCAGCAGACAGCCGACGCGTTCAAGGCCAAATACCCAAATGTCGAGATCGAATGGGTGCGCGACGGCACGACAAAGATCATGGCCAAGCTGCGCGCCGAGATCGAGGCCGGCCAGCCGCAGCCGGACCTGCTGCTGATCGCTGACGTCGTCACCATGGAAGGCCTCAAGGCCGAGGGCCGATTGATGGCCTATCCGCAGGCTGACGTGTCGGCCTTTGACGCGGCGCTGGTCGACAAGGACAAGACCTATTTCTCCACCAAACTCATCACCACCGGCATTGTCTACAACACCAAGGCGCCGTTCGTGCCCGCCAGCTGGGCCGACCTCACCAAGCCGGAGGCCAAGGGGCTTGTCACCCTGCCTTCGCCGCTCACCTCGGGCGCGGCGATGATCCACACCGTCACGCTCACCGGCAACTTGCCGCAGGGCTGGGACTTTTATGCCGCGCTCGCCGCCAATGGCGCGCATGCAGCCGGCGGCAATGGCGACGTGCTGAAAGCGGTCGCCGGCGGCGACAAGCTGTTCGGCATGGTGGTCGACTACATGCCGATCCGCGAAAAGGCCAAGGGCGCGCCGGTCGAGTTCGTTTTCCCGGCCGAAGGCGTGTCGGCGGTGACCGAGCCGGTCGCCATCCTGTCAACCGCCAAGAACCCGGACGCGGCAAAGGCCTTCATCGACTTCCTGCTGTCGGAAGACGGCCAGAAGCTTGCTGCCTCGCAAGGCTACATCCCGGCGCGCACCGGCGTCGCCCTGCCCGCTGGCTATCCTGACCGTTCGGCGATCAAGGTGCTCGGTTATGACGCGGCGGCTGCACTCGCCAACGACATGGCCAACAAGCAGAAATTCAGCGATGTCATGGGCCAGTAGGCTTTGACTGTCACCGAGGCATCGCGAACGCTTCGAGCGCCAGCACCTCAGCCGCCGCGCGCCTTGCGCTGGCCGGGGCCGCGCTTTGCCGCAGCGCTCACGGTGGCGGTCGCGGTCATGTTGGTGACGCTGCTGCCCGGCGTGCGCCTGCTGGTCACAGCCATTGCGCCCGGCGGCGAGCTTGACCTGTCCGGTTTCATCGACCGGCTGACGACGACTTCGGCGCTGCGCGCTGCCTGGCACACGCTCGACACCGCCTTCTTTGGCGCGCTGCTGGCCATGGCCATCGGTGCGCCCTTTGCCATTGCGGTCGCCATGACAGACATGCCCGGCGCGCGGCCGGTGGGTTTTCTTCTGCTGCTGCCCTTGATGATCGCGCCACAGGTCACCGCACTCGCCTGGCTCAACCTGCTCGGCCCGTCGAGCGCCTTGCTGGGGGCACTCGGCCTTGCGCCGCCGCCCGGCACGGCCAATCCGCTCTTGGGGCGCGGCGGCATCATCCTGCTCTATGGCGTGCAGCACGCGCCAATCGTCTTCGTCGCGCTGCGCGCCGGTCTCGCCGCCATCCCGCGCGATCTGGTTGAGGCGGCGCGAGCGTCCGGCGCTTCACAGACGCGGGTGCTGGTCTCGATCATCCTGCCGCTGGTGCGGCCCTATCTGGTGGGCGCTGCTGCACTCGCCTTTGTCTCCGGCGTCGGCAATTTCGGCATCCCGGCGTTTCTCGGCATGCCGGTCAACTACCACACCCTGCCGACTCTGATTTACCAGCAGATGTCGAGCTTTGGCCCGAGCCTGTTGCCACAGATGGCAAGCCTCTCGGTGCTCATCGCGGTTCTTGCGGTGCTTGGCCTTGTCGCCCAGTCGGCGGCGTTGCGCCATCGCGGCGCGCGCTTTGCCGGCGGCGCGCCTGCCCGCATCAGCCTCGGCGTCTGGCGCTGGCCTGCCGCCCTGTTCGCCACGGCGGTCATTATCATGATCCTCATCCTGCCGGTGCTGGCGCTCATCTCCACGGCGCTGGTCCCCACCTATGGCGTGCCGCTTACATTCGAGACCGCGACGCTGGCCAACTTCTCCGAAGTGCTGACCCGTCAGGCCTCGACCTTACGCGCCTTCCGCAACTCGACCCTGCTTGCCGGGTCGGCCGCCGCCATTCTGGCGATTGCCGCCATCCCGGTTGCGGTCGCGCTCACCTTCATCCGCCCCCGCTCGGCGCGACTGGCGCAGGGCCTGCTTGAACTGCCCTATGCGCTGCCCGGCATCGTGCTGGCGATCGCCTGCATTCTCTTGTTCCTGCGCCCACTGCCGGTGATCGGCAGTCTCTACGCCACTGTCTGGATCATCCTGATCGCCTATCTGATGCGCTTCGCCATTCTGGCGCTGCGCCCCGTGGCCGCCGCTGTCGAGCGTATCCCGCGTGATCTCGGCGAGGCCGCCGCCGCTTGCGGGGCAGCTGCTCCCCGGCGGATGATGACCATCACCCTGCCGCTGGTCGCGCCTGCCGCAGCTGCCGGCGCGCTGCTGGTCTTCATGAGCGCCTTCAACGAGCTCACCGTCTCGGCCCTGCTCTGGTCAGGCGGGGTCGAAACGCTCGGCGTCGTGCTGTTCAGTCTGGAAGAAGCAGGGCTCGGCACCCACGCCGCCGCCGTCGCCGTCACAACCATCGCTGTCGCGGTGCTTTTGCTTGGACTGCTGGACCGGCTGGGCCGCAAGCTCCCCGCCGGCGTCCTGCCCTGGCGCTAGGCCTACGCGGGAATCACCCAGGCGTCGTCGATCTGGACTTGCACCGTCTCGCCAACTTTTGGCGGCTGGCGCGCATCGAGCGTCACCTCGCCGTCCAGCCCATCAAGCGCCAGCCTCACCTCATGTACCGGTCCGCGATAGGTGGTCGAGACCACCGTCGCCGCGATCCCGTCGTTCGCCAGCCTCAGCGCCTCGGGCCGCACCAGCACCCGGCCGGCGGCACCATTCACAACGCCCCGCGCAGGGACACTACGGCCGCCGATTTTCGTGAGCGGCTGGCCGCGTTCGTCGGCGGCAACCTCCACGTTCAGGATCGACCCACGCCCGACAAAACCCGCCACCATCTCGTTGGCCGGGCTTGTATAGACTTCCTCCGGCGACCCGACCTGTTGCAGCCTGCCTTGATCGATCACGGCGATACGGTCAGCCAGCGCCAGCGCTTCGGCCTGGTCATGCGTCACATAGACAATCGTCGCCTTGCTGGTTCTAGCCACCTCGCGAAACGTCTCGATCATCGATGCCCGGAGGTGCATGTCGAGGTTTGCCAGCGGCTCGTCGAAAAGGATCACTGGGTTGCCGGCGATCAGGCATCGCGCCAGCGCCACCCGCTGCCTTTGCCCTCCAGACAGTTCATCGACCGGGCGCGGGCCGAAACCTGTCAGACCGACAGTTGCCAGGGCGTTGTCGACCCCTGCCGCCGTTTCAGCCTTGCCCACACCTCGCGTCCGCAGCGGATAACCGACATTGCCAGCCACATCCATATGCGGCCAAAGCGCGTAGGACTGGAACACGACGCCGACATTGCGCTTTTCTGGCGCGAGCTGAGTTGACGGGTCGGCGACAACTGCGCCGTCGAACCTCACCGCGCCTTCGTCGGGCTGCTCAAACCCGGCGATCAACCGCAATAGTGTCGACTTGCCGCAGCCGGAAGGGCCGAGCAGCGCCGTGAAACTTCCGGCCGGCAGTTCAAGCGACATCTGGTCGACCGCGGCCGTTGATCCGAACCGCTTGGTCACCCCTTCAATACTGATTGCAGTCATTTCTGCTCCGCATTGTCCCACGCCGGGCGCAAGGACCACAACGCCATGACAGTTAGATGAACCCGGGGCCGGTAGAATTTTTCACTCCGGACACCAGCTACAGCATTTCTATCCCTTAACAAACGAGCGGTGGCACAATACGGCTTGTGAAATTCCGGAGCTGGAGCTGCATGTCCGAATTCCTGATGTTTCTGGCAGTCGGCTTCCTGGCCCAGATGGTCGATGGCGCGCTTGGCATGGCCTATGGCGTCATCTCGTCGACAACGCTTCTGGCGTTTGGCGTAACCCCGGCCCATGCATCCGCGGCGGTTCACGCAGCCGAATTGTTCACAACCGCGGCATCAGGTTCATCGCACCTCTACCACCGCAACATCGACTGGAAGCTGTTCTGGCGGCTGATGCCCTTCGGTGTCATCGGCGGCGTGGTCGGCGCTTTTGTGCTGACATCATTCCCCGGCTCGGCGATGAAGCCCTATGTCACCGTCTACCTGGCCTGTGTCGGCGGCTATCTCATTTTGCGCTCATTCCGCAAAATTCCGTCGCGGCCCGTCCCCACCAAATTTGTCGCGCCGCTCGGTCTGTCTGGCGGCTTTCTGGATGCGGCCGGCGGCGGCGGCTGGGGACCCATTGTCACCACGGGTCTGCTCGGCTTTGGCGGAACGCCGCGCTATGTCATCGGCACCGTCAACGCCAGCGAATTTCTCATCACCCTGTCGGTGTCACTGACGTTCCTGTTTGCATTGCTTACCGGCCATTGGGCTGAGGCGGGTGAACTGAGCGACAACCTGACGGCGGTCGGCGGGTTGATTGTTGGCGGCTTGCTCGCCGCGCCGCTGGCAGGCCTCTTTGTCAGCCGCATCAAGGAAACTGCGCTGTTGCGGATCGTCGGATCGTTGATTGTGCTGTTGTCAGGCTTCCAGGCAGCACAGCAGTTTGGATGGATCTGATGCGTCTGCCGGTTGTCCCCCTAAGCCGAATGATGGACCACCCTCTCCTGTCCACAATGGGATGCGCACAAAGGCTTTCACGCTTAGCTACTTAACTGTGCGTTAGGCGATTGGTTCTACGGTGTAAGCGGGGCAACCTGTATGGTGGGGGCTTGCGGCGCGATTGCGGACGCGAGCGCTCTGCCAATCGAGAGGACGAATGCAGAATTCGGCAGCCGCGGCCAATGTGTCAGCGCCCGACATTGCGACACGGATCGCAACGACCATGCGCCAGATGGGTGTCATGGGTCTGCCGCGCAATTATGAGATCTTCTACGAGATCTGCACCGGTTCGAACGAAGCGCTTTGTCAGGATGTTCGAGATCTGGGCAACCGACCGAGCCAGGCTCAGCTCGACCTGATCGCGCGGAAATACTTCGCCTCGTCCAACGGATCCAGCGTCATCGACGACGCCCGCGACCAGGTCGCATCAAAGATCGAGGACGTCATGTCGCTGCTGCGAAAGGAACGATCCTCACTGGAGAAATACGGCCAGATCCTTGATCGTACGTCCGACGGCCTGCAACATGCTGCGATCAATCAGGAGATCCTCATCAAGATCGTCTCCATCATGTCGACCGCAACCGACAGCACGATCGAACAGGGCCGCCAGATCGCTAACTCGATGATGAATACATCGGCGGAACTCGATCAAGTCAAATCGACGCTTGAAGAATACAAGAAGCTGGCCGACACCGACGCGCTGACCCAGATCTGGAATCGCCGTGCATTTGACCGTGCAATGACCCGGGTCTTCAGCAGCGAAAAGAGCAAGATGTTCGGCGCACTGATTCTCGGCGACATCGACTTGTTCAAATCGATCAATGACCGTCACGGCCACCCGATCGGCGACCGCATTCTGCAACTGGTTGCGCGCCTCATAAGCTCGAACTCGCATGACAGTGCATTCGTGGCGCGCACCGGCGGCGAGGAGTTTGCGATCATCGTTGAAGGGCTGAGCGAGGATTCGATCGCGCGCATGGCCGAGGGCGTTCGTATTGCAGTCGAGAAAGCGCCGTTCATCAGCAGCGACTCGCGAACCAACTATGGGCCGGTCACAATTTCGCTCGGCCTGTGTATGGCGACTGAAGCCGGAAGCGCCGAGGATCTCTACTCCAAGGCCGACCGCGCCCTTTACACCTCCAAGATGAATGGCCGCAATAAAGTCACCCGGCATTCGTCGCTTGGTGCGCAGCTTGAGCGCCGGAACTGGTCGATCTACCGCAAGGATTGAGGCGACTTTAGCGCCTCTGCGGAATTTCAAACGATTTTCCTGGTTTCTGGCATGCCACACGCGCTTGAAGCGCGGTCGGCTACGGGTTAGGTCGCGGGCACACAATCCTGCCAGGAGAGCGCCTTGACCAAGACCCGCACCGAGACCGACACGTTTGGACCGAT
>DAINRF010000066.1:0-7528 GCA_036742015.1 Mesorhizobium sp.
CCAATTTTGGTCGCCAACGCAGCCAAGCGTTAATTTGTCACTACGACCTAGCTGCCCTTGCTGATTTTCAGGAGTGCTCCTGCCACGCCAATGATGCCGATAACAAAGAACGCCCAGTAGAACGCCGACAATGTCGTGCTGGGCGTCTCGCCTGGCGCAAAGATCGCATAGCCGAAATATACGGTTGCCAGCAGCGACAGCGCCAATGACACTTTTGGATTGTTCATGACGTCCCCTCCGCGGCCGCACTTTATGGCGCGTTGTCCTTGATTGACAACCGGCCCCGCAATGTCTCGCCGTTTCGATCCCCTTGCGCGCCAGGACTTGCCGATTTCCTCCCGCCAATCAAGCGTGCGCCGGGCTTGATCGGGTATGAAATAATCTTCTGCGCGGATCACTCGCATGACCGCGACATCAATGATTTGCGCAATATGAAACAGCGACTCGGCCGCATTGTTGCTGTGCGGCCGGAGCAATATGTCGCCAATGTCCTGTCCATCGAAGAACGCAGTCAACTGACGGCGTTCTTCGATGACGCCATGCTTCAGCCGGTCATCAGGTAGGCGTCGTCAGAAACCGGGTCGTCATTGATCCGCTTCGCCAGATTTTCCTGGATCAAACCAAGATACCGCATCAGGTTTTCCCTGTCGCGCTCGGCAAAGCCGTCGACGGCATCCTCAACCACTTGCCGCGCAAGCGGCAACAATTCATCGCGCAGCGCCAGTCCGCGCGGCGTCAGGTGAATGTTGATCTTGCGCCAGTCCTGTTCGCTGCGGATGCGTGTCACCAGGCCTTTGGCTTCCATCGAGCGGATCGCGGTCAGCGTCGTCGGCTCCATCGTGCCGACGACATCCGACAGTTCGCGCTGTGTCTGCCCGTCCTCATACCACAAGGCGCGCAGGAAGTACCACATGCCAGGCGTCACGCCATGCGGCTCAATTTTCTGCTGCAGATGACGCTGCAAAGCCCGGTGCGTCATGCGCACCTGATAGCCGACGCTTTTGTCGAACGGCAGCAATTCGCCGTCTTCTGTTCGTATAGGTCTTGAGTTGATCATTCGCCCCATTCCTTCAAGGTCACTCGTCTGAGTGGGTGAGCTCTTATATGATTATTTTGCTTTCGAAGTATTCCTTGCCGCATGAATTCAAACTAAACACCGGATAAACCCGTCATGACAGTTCAGCGGCTCTATGCACTGCAAGCAGCATACCACCTAAGAGCATCTTTGCGAAAGTTTCGATTGCGCAGCCTGCACAATATTGTGGAATGCCTATCGGTAGTTTCTTTATTATCAGTTTTGCATTCACTTTCATATTGATCGAGATCAAGCAGAACGTATGATATTTGGACCCTCGCATACCGTCGAAACGCGCACGAACAATGATCTTTGTTGAAGGCCCAAGGACCAATCAGTCGCGGCACACATCAGTGTGGCCATTAGTTCGTCTCTTGCCTGGAGAGCCGCTGAAGCTAACATGCCTGAATTATCGATGCCGTCTCACGCTCCGGGATTGGATTGGCAATGACGAGACATCCTAGGGCATGCTGCACATGGCCGTTGATTGGTGCTGTCTGCCTGCAGCGTTCGCGCCCCGCAGATATTGATCCCTGTCAAGCCAAATCAATCTACGACCTGTCTTTGTACAGTCTTCTCATCGGCGTGATTTGCAGAAGCTGCAAATTGCACGATGCGGCTTTCCGTCAGACTACCCGGATTGACGTGCATTGACATTGAGACTTTAGCACACCCCACTGAAGAGACTTGAAAGAGCCAGGGATTTTCAGAGCAGACACAGGCACAAGCAGCAATCTGACGGGCAGACACTCAGGGAGGACGTTATGAGGCGCATTCGGATCGCGGCATTTCTCGTCGGCGCCGCCATTGCATTCTGTACCGGTCAGGCGTCGGCTCAGACCTACAATCTGACATTGTGCGGCGCCAGTCCCGGCGGCTTGTGGACCTTGCTTGGCGCAGGCATCAATGCCGCTGTGCAAAAGTCGTTTCCAGACTCCACTGTGACCTATCAGACCTCTGGTGGAGGCCTGGCCAATGTCGGTCTTCTCAACGACAAGAAATGCGATATCGCGCTGATTCATGACGCGGAGGCCAAGGCGGCGGTTGCCGGCCTGCCGCCGTTCAAGGCGCCCGTCGCCACACTGGCCACAGTTGCCCAGCTCTACACCTGGGCGCCGATGCAGATCATCGGCCGCAAGGAATTCATCGAGAAGAACGGGCTCGCTGCCTTGAGGGACATCGGTGCGAAGAAATTGCCGGCGCGCATTGTGCTCAACCGCCGCGGCAATATCGCAAGCGCAATCGGCGAATCGATGATGGCGGCAGCAGGATTCAGCGACAAGGATCTCGAATCATGGGGAGGTGGCGTCACTTACGCAGCCTCCAGCGAACAGGGTGACCTGATGCGCGACAAGCGGGCCGACATCATGATCAATTCGCTGTTCGTCAATCACTCGTCGATCCGTGAACTGGCGTCATCGGTCAGCCTTGCCCTGCTGCCGATCACAGATGCGACGGCTGCCAAGGTCGCAGCTGAATGGGATATTGCACGTTTCACCATCAAGGCGGGTGATTACGACTGGAATGACCATGACATCGCCACGGTCACCATCGCAGCCCAGCTTTTTGTCCGCGCCGACGCCGATCCGAAAATGGTTGGAGATCTCACCAAGGCGCTGGTCGATAATGTTGATGAGCTAAGAGCCGTTCACAAGGCGATGGCGCCTCTGGATGTCAAGCTGATGTCGGAAGCGAAGATCATCCCGTATCATCCGGCAGCAAAGGAGGTCTACAGGGCCGCCGGCTTTTGACGGGCGGCCATCTGAATTCTTGCGCCCGTCCTGTTTGATGCGGGCATACCTGCATTTTTCCCGCATTGGAGCTTGGCTTGCTGGGTTTGCTATTTGACACGGGGGCCACGCGCACCCCGTCCGGCATCGAGGGGCAGGCCATCAAGGTCTTTTCGGCGCTCGTCGCAGTCTGGACCGTTTTTGCCGCGGCCTTTTCGCACGCCGACACGCTGTCACTCACCATCACGTTTCTGGCGCTGATGCTGGTGCTGACCTTTCTGCTGGTTGGCGCGACAGCGCGTTCTGACGTGGGGCGCGTTGCATTTGTGGACTGGGCGCTGGCATTGGCGTCGGCCATCGCCGGCGCATATTTTCTCGGCAAGTCCGACGAGATCACACGGCGTATCGCATTGCTCGATCCATTGTCTGGCTGGGACATCGCCATGGCGACGGTCATGCTGGTGCTGACGCTGGAGGCTATGCGGCGCACTGTCGGCCTGGGTCTTGTCCTGATTGTCCTGATGTTCGTCGCCTACAATCTGTTCGGCGACAGGCTGGATGGCGTATTTGGCCATGGGCCCATTACCTATTCGCATTTCATCGACATTACCTTCTTCACCACCGATGCCTTGTTTGGGGTGCCGCTGCGTGTGGCCGCCACATATGCCTTTATGTTTGTGTTGTTT
Organism: Mesorhizobium sp.; assembly: GCA_036742015.1. Classification (GTDB taxonomy): domain Bacteria; phylum Pseudomonadota; class Alphaproteobacteria; order Rhizobiales; family Rhizobiaceae; genus Mesorhizobium_A. The sequence continues at coordinate 3,492 of DAINRF010000066.1, forward strand.
GGCACGGCGCTGTCGAAGGCGGGCGGCGCGCAATTCTTCTATGATCTCGCAGCCTGGCTGACGGGCGGCACAGCAGGCGGGCCGGCAAAGATTGCGGTCATTTCCTCTGCGCTCTACGGCACTGTCTCAGGCAGTCCGACGTCCGACGTCGTCACCACAGGATCGATCACGATTCCGATGATGAAACGGATGGGCTACAAATCTGTCTATGCGGGCGCTGTCGAAGTCGCCGCCTCGACGGGTGGCAGTCTGCTGCCCCCGGTCATGGGTGCAGCAGCCTTCATCATGGCCGAATTCACTGGCGTTCCTTATGCAGACATCGCCTTGTCAGCGCTTATCCCCGCTGTCCTGTTCTACGTGCCGATCTACACACAAGTGCATTTGCGGGCGAAGCGAAACAAACTCGCAGGAATCGCCCCCGAAGACATTCCGGTTCTTGCGAAGACCATGCGCGACGGAGGTGTGTTCATCGTGCCGCTGCTGGTTATTACCTGGGCTCTGCTGCAGGGTCATACGCCCACCTATACGGCCGTCTACGGCCTGACGGCTGTATTCCTGGTTTCGCTGCTGCGAAAATCGACCCGGCTTGGCCCTGCCGCCATATTTGACATTCTGGCCACGACCAGCGTCCGCACTGTTGCAGTCGCCGGCGCATGCGCTGCAGCCGGTCTCGTCATTGGCGGCATTACGATGACCGGCCTGGCTTCAAAAGTCAGCGTCCTCGTCTTCCTGATTTCTGGCTCCGACGTCTTCGTTTCGCTGGTTGTTGCGGCCGCCCTCACTTTGCTGCTCGGTATGGGCATGCCGACGCCCAGCGCCTATGTTCTGGCTGCGGTGCTGGTATCGCCTGTCATCCGCGCGCTGCAGATCGAAACCGTCGCCGGCCATCTCTTCCTGCTCTATTTCGCAGTCATGTCGGCGCTGACGCCGCCGGTTGCGGTTGCCGCCTATGCTGCCAGCGCCATTGCCAACGAGAACCCGCTGAAGATCGCAGCCCAATCCGTTCAGGTCGCCATCGGTGCATTCCTCGTCCCGTTCGTATTTATTTACAACGACGCGCTATTGATGCGCGGCAGCGTATTTGACATCGGCTACGCAACCGTCAGCGCCTTTGCCGGTCTTGTCGTCATCGCTGTCGCTGTCGAAGGCTATTTCTATTCGAGGCTGCCGGTGATCCCCAGGCTACTGCTGTTTGCCGGCGGCATCCTGCTTTTGTGGATCGATTTCTGGCTGCTGCCTGTGGCCGCAGCTGCCATATCGGCTGCTTGGTTCATCCACAACCAGTCCGGCAGCCAGAAGCAGGCAGAGTCTCCAGACGGCCTGATAGCAAGAATTACCGACAGTGACGATGACGGCCCGTCGATCTGATTGGTCGGCTAATTAAAATGTTTGGCGTCTCGGAGGGTATGCATTGCTGCGTCATCCGCCAAGCTCTTTCAGGCGGTAAATCGCTTCTAGCGCCTCTTTTGGCGTCATTTCGTCGGGATGTAGCTCGTTCAGAGCCTTTGCTAGCGCCTCTGCCTTAGGATCAGCCTTTGCCGGCGCTGGCTGGCGTTTCACGGTGACATTGAACAGCGGCAGGTCATCTGCAAGCGTAGAAGTCTTGCCCGATGTTTCGCCGGCTTCCAATTGCGCCAGCACGGCGCGCGCCCGCTCCACCACCGGCTCAGGCAGTCCGGCCAGTTTCGCCACCTGCACGCCATAGCTGCGGTCCGCCGCCCCCTTGCCTACTTCGTGCAGGAACACGACGTCGCCTTCCCATTCCTTCACTCGCATCGTCACATTGTGAATGCGCGGCAGTTTGCCGGCCAGCGCGGTCAATTCGTGGAAATGGGTGGCGAAAATCGCCCGGCAGCGGTTCTTCTCGTGCAGATATTCGACCGCCGCCCAGGCAATCGACAGCCCGTCATAGGTCGCGGTGCCGCGGCCGATCTCGTCCAGGATCACCAGCGCCCGCTCGCCCGCCTGATTGAGAATAGCTGACGTTTCAACCATTTCGACCATGAAGGTCGAGCGCCCGCGCGCCAGATCGTCAGACGCGCCGACGCGGCTGAACAGCCGGTCCACCACCCCGATATGCGCTGCGTGCGCCGGCACGAATGAACCGGCCTGCGCCATGATGGCGATCAGAGCGTTCTGGCGCAGAAATGTCGATTTACCGCCCATGTTAGGCCCGGTCAGCAGCCAGATCGCTCCGCTCTTGTCGTTGCCGTCCGGCGACAGGTCGCAATCATTGGCCACAAACGGTTCTGCCGCCTGCCGCCGCAGCGCCTGTTCCACCACCGGGTGCCGCCCGCCTTCGATGCGGAACGTCAGCGATCCGTCGACTACAGGCCGCGCATAGTCTTCCGCCTCGGCCAGCGCCGCAAACGCCGCCGTCACGTCCAGCACGGCGAGCGCATCCGCGCCGGCGCGTATCGGTTCGGCATGGCTGACCGTTTCCGCCAGCAACTGCTCGAATACCCCGGCTTCAATCGTCAGCGCCCGGTCGGCGGCATTGGCAATCTTGGTCTCAAGTCCCGCCAGTTCAGTCGTGGTGAACCGCATCGCATTGGCCATCGTCTGGCGATGGATGAACCGCGCCTTGGCTGCGTCAGTGCCCTGCATCATCTCCTGGTGGTTGGCGGTCACCTCGATATAGTAGCCAAGCACATTGTTGTGCCGGATTTTCAGCGACCTTATGCCCGTTTCCTCGATCAGGTCGCGTTCCATCCCGGCAATCACCCGGCGAGATTCGGTCGCCAGCGCCCGCGCTTCATCGAGTTCAGCGTCATATCCGGGGCGCACAAACCCGCCATCCCGCTTCAAAAGCGGCAGTTCATCCGCCAGCGCCGCTTCCAGATGCCCCATATAAGTTAGTGGTAACTGACCGATTGCCTTGAGCGCCGCCGCAAGCTCTGCGGGCGGCGTTTCCTCTGCAAGCAGCGCAGCGATCTCGCCGGCCGCCGCCATTCCGGCGGCAATCGCGCCCAGATCGCGCGGCCCGCCACGGTTCAGCGCCAGCCGCGACAGCGCGCGCGGCATATCCGGTGCGCCTTTCAGCGCCGCGCGCAGCGCCTGCGCCAGTTTTGGCTCGCCACGCAGATAGCTCACCGCGTCCAGCCGCCGGTTGATCGCGGCGTGGTCGGTCAACGGCGACATCAGCCGCTCTGCCAGCAGCCGCGCGCCACCGCCGGTCACGGTGCGGTCCACCGCCTTCAGCAGGCTACCCTCGCGCTGGCCTGACAGCGTGCGCATCAGTTCCAGATTGGCCCGCGTCGCCGCGTCAATGAACAGCGCCGCACCCGCTTCCTCGCGTTCCGGCCGCATCAGCGGCGGCCGCTCGGCCTTCTGCGTCTTTTCCACATAGGCCACAGCGCCCGCCACCGCCGACAGTTCGGCGCGCGAAAACTTTCCAAACCCGTCGAGCGTTGCCACGCCGAAATAGCGCGCAATCCGGCCCTCAGCGGAGGCTGAATCAAACAGGCTCGGCGGTTGCGGGCTGGCGCGGCGGCCGATCACGTCGAATACAGGCCTCAACGCTGGATCATGAAACAGCTGGTCGGCCATGATCAGCTCGCGCGGGTCGACGCGCAAGATGTCGGCCAGCAGCCGGTCGGCTTCGGTCTCTGCCACGCGAAAGCTGCCGGTTGAAATGTCGATCCACGCCAGCGCCAGGCTTCCAGTATCCGAGCCGCCCTTCACCCGGCCAACCGCCATCAGATAGCTGGCTTCGCCAGGCTCCAGCAGCTTTTCCTCGGTGATCGTGCCGGGCGTCACCAACCGGATCACATCGCGCCGCACCACCGATTTCGAGCCGCGCTTCTTGGCTTCCGCCGGGTCCTCGGTCTGCTCGGCCACCGCCACGCGAAACCCGAGCGAGATCAGCTTTTGCAGATAGTCGTCCGCCGCATGCACCGGCACGCCGCACATCGGAATGTCCTGGCCGGCATGTTTGCCGCGCTTGGTCAGGGTGATGCCCAGCGCCCGGCTCGCCTGCTCGGCGTCGTCGAAGAACATCTCGTAGAAATCGCCCATGCGGTAGAACAGGATCGAGT
>DAINRF010000067.1:0-6534 GCA_036742015.1 Mesorhizobium sp.
TGGTGATGCCTGGCGACAACATCACCGTTGACGTTGAACTGATCGTGCCGATCGCGATGGAAGAGAAGCTGCGCTTCGCTATCCGCGAAGGCGGCCGCACCGTTGGGGCAGGGATTGTTGCTTCGATCAAGGAGTGATTGAAGCCAATCCCGTAGCACCCAACGGAATCCAGGATTGCCAAACGCGCTTTGCGCGTTTGGTGGTGGGGCAGGGATTGTTGCTTCGATCAAGGAGTGATCGGGACCGGCATTTAGTGGTCTGAAACTTTCGAAGGCGCGCCTCCGGGCGCGCCTTTGTCGTTTTGCCTTCCTGGTGAAGCAGGCGCAGAAAGTGTCGCCGGGAAACAGCTTTCCGGCTTTACATCTCAAGTCGAAGCTTCTAGAAGCCGGAACCTGCCGGATGCGTAGGGGTATAGCTCAGTTGGTAGAGCGGCGGTCTCCAAAACCGCAGGTCGCGGGTTCGAGCCCTGCTGCCCCTGCCAGATCTTCCAGATAATGCGGCGGGTTTTCGGACCGGCGCAGCAACCGCACGCATCATTTGCTCAAACCTTCGAATTGTTAAGGGCAGCGGCCCGAGACCCTTTCAGATTCAAATGGAATCGTTCTGCCGGAGGGGATTTGGGTCAAATCCATCGCGCTTCGGACTTGCCCGGGCCACCAGCCCGTCCTTCGCCAAAGCCCTCGACCTTGGTCCAAATGCCCTCCGGCAGAACGATTCCATTTGGACCTGAAAGGGGCTAGGTCGTAGTGACGAATTAACGTTTGTCTGCGCCGCAGCGAAAATCCATCATTCCGGCGTCGCTCGTCGTCGAATATGCGCTGCATGTCCGTCCTCCTCGCTCCTGGGACTGACGGATTTTCGCTGCGGCGCAGACAAACGTTAATTCGTCACTACGACCTAGCCCCCTCGAGCCTGCCGGGTTTCGACAGGTTCCGGGCCGGTGATCGCCGTGTCGCCACGGCGGCCACCGGACGGGTTGCTCCTGTTCACTGCGTTCTGACGGCGACGCTGGTTGCGCCGCGGGTGACGCCGTCGGTGGTCTTGAAGCGCAGGAACAGGCGATTATTGGCCGGGTCGAACGGCACGGCTCCGGTCGCTGTCACAAACACGGCAATTGTCGCCGTTGCATTGTTGGCAAGCGTGAACGTTGCTGACACGGCAGGCGATGCCGGGTTGACGCATGCGCCGGTCGCCGGATTGGTGACGCAAAGGCGCGGGATCAGCGCCAGTCCCCGGCCATTGTCGTCGATTGTCGCGGTTATGCTGCCGCCCGTGCCAATATTGACAGCGGCGGCGGCGAACGCGTTGGCGCCACTGGTGCCGGGAATAGCGAGAATGCCGTTGTTGCTGGGTGTCGCACCTATCGAGATGAGGTCTGGAACGGGCGTCGGCGACGACGACAAGAGCAGCGTGTTGAGGCCGGACGTGGTCACTGTGACCGGCGTGTTGGCGCAGTCGAAGACGAGTGCCAGGTCGGCGCTGTTGAGTGCAATCAACGGCGTCACGGCGAAGACGAAGCCCTGTGCTGCGCCCGGGGCGATGGTCAACGGCGTATCGGGTGGGCCGACCGGTGCGTTGGCGGCGTTTGTCGCGCGGTAGCTGAACCCTGCCGGGAAACCTGGCGGCAGTGCGATAGAGCACCCGTTTGCTGCCGCCGCGCCGCCATTGATTATCGTGGCGAAGGCTGTCGCAGTATCAGCTGTGGTGATCGACCTGGCGGTGGGCAGCACAGCTGCAAAGGTTGTCGGCGCAGTGGCCGCCTGGGCGAAGTTCAGAACGTATGTGCCTGTTGAGCTCACGCCGTCGACGGCAACCCTGTAGGTGACCCCGGCGGTTGCGTTGAAGGACACGCGGCTATGCCTGTTGCTCGCCTGGATATTGTCATTGGCGGCAACCAAGGTTAGCGCATTGACCGCCGCGCCCCTGTAGACGGCCAGCGTCGTGTCGAAACTTGACCCTGTCGTGTCGAACGTGACCTGTCCGGCGACAGGTGCAGTCCACTTGCACCAGACCGAGTTCAACGCTCCCGAATTGCCGGCATGATTAGGTTCACCGGTTTCGCCGGTGGCGCTGGCCGTCGAGCCGAATACGCTGCCATTGCTGCCGGGAAGGGCACGTCCGCTGACAAAGGCGTCGGTGCAGGACGTATATGTCACGAGTGGCACGGTATTGGATGTCGAACCGGTGAACGATGTGTCGCCGGCATAGACCGCGCTGAGCGGCAGCGAGCCCTCAGTGGACGGGGTGAACGTGGTTGCCGCCTGGCCGTTGCTCAGAGCGACCGTGGCAATCGTCGCCGTACCGTTCCTGAAAGCCACGTTGCCGGTGACGCCTGCGCCGGAAACGGCCGCTCTCAGGGTCACGCTGCTGTTCACCGGCGCCGGGTTGGGCGTGGCGGTCAGTGATGCTGTTGTGGCAGCCTTGGTGATGATCTGGGTGATTGCGCCGGACACGCTGGCCGCATGGGTTGCACTGCCGCCATAGTCTGCGGTGATGCTATGCGACCCGCCGCCAAGCGCCGACGTCGAGAAGCTCGCAGTCCCGCCTGAAAGCGTGCGCACACCGAGCGCCGCAGTTCCATCCTTGAAGGTAACGCTGCCCGAGGGCGTTCCGCCTGCGGAGGCCGAGACAGTCGCGGTGAATGTCACGGAGGTTCCGAACACACTTGGGCTGCCGGAGGTGGCGACGGCGGTCGACGTTGCCGCGGGCGTCACGTTGAAGGCGCGGACAACGGGCGCGGCGGCGGCGTAGTTGGCGTTGCCCGCCTGAGACGCGGTGATCGAGCACGAGCCAACAGAGACAAGCGTGATGACGCCCGCGCTGGTGGCGGTGCAGACAGCCGCCGTCGTCGAGGCATAGCTGACAGCGAGGCCGGAGCTTGCAGTCGCGGCGGGCGCCGGCGGCGCGGCGCCGAAGACTGTGTTTGCCAGCGCCGGGAAGGTGATCGTATTGGTCCCTTTCGTCACGCTGAAGGACTGGCTCACCGGCGCGGCGGCGACGTAATTGGCGTTGCCGGCCTGCGAGGCTGTGATCGAACACGAGCCGACAGAGACGAGCGTGATGGCGCCGGCGCTGGTCGTGGTGCAGACCGACGTCGTCGTCGAAGCGTAGCTGATGGGGAAACGGGAGCTGGCCCTGGCGGCTGGCGTCGGCGGCGCGGCGCCGAAGACGGTGTTCGCCAATGCGGGGAAGGTGATGACGTTGGCCGCCTTGTTGACGGTGTATGTTTTAGTTGCAGACGACCCGAGGAAGTCACGAAAGCCCTCGTAGGTTACGCTGAAGGTGTGTTCTCCGGCGGACAGGCCGTATACCGTCATTTCCGCAACGCCGGCGCCGTGCAACACCGCAGAACCGAGATCGCCTTTCTCGCTGTCGGCCAAAGTCAAAAAGCCTCTGGGCGTGCCATTGGGGGATTCCACTTTTACTTTCAGCGTCACGGCCTCGCCAAACGTGCCCGACGATGCCGGAAGCGTGGTCAAGGTGGTTGTGGTGGGAGCCTTGTTGACTGTGTATGATTGGGATGTGCCCGACCCGAGGAAATTGTCATTGCCGTCGAAGGCTGCGCCGATTGTGCGTGTGCCGCCCAGCAGGGCCGATGTTGACAATGTGGCGACGCCGCTGCTGTTGAGCGGTGCGGTTCCGAGCGTGCCGCTGACGTCGGAGACGAAAGTCACCGAGCCGCCAGGCGTGCCGCCGGCGGACGTCACGGTCGCCGTCAACGTCACGGGCTCGCCAAAAGTGCTCGACGACGCCGGTGAAATGGCCATGGCGATGGTGGTCACGGCCTTGTTGACGACCTGCGTCAGAACTGGCGAGGTCGAGCCGGTGCGGCTGCCGTCGCCAGAATAGTTGGCTGTGATGCTGTGATTGCCGGCAGAAAGCGCTGAGGTGTTCAGGCTCGAATGTGCCCGCCCGCCGACCATACCGGAGACGTTGCCGGGTATCGGTCTGTCGTTGGTCCATCCGTCGCCAAGTCTGCCATCTTCATTCCTACCCCAGGATAATGCCCCCAGTCCCGTCGTAATCGCATATGTGCTGAAACTTCCTGCGACGATTGCCTTCACCGGGCTGCCGATTTTGGTCACATCCCCCGGTGTCAGACGCAGTGTCTGCGTTGTTGTGTCGACTCCGAGTTGGCCATATGCGTTTTGCCCCCAGCATTTGGCGCCGCCTGTCGCCATCACCGCGCATGTGTGAAGATAGCCCGCCGAAATGCTGCTGACACCGGAATCCAGGCCGCTGACCTGGGTCGGCACAAGGCGTCTTTCTAAAGATCCATCACCGAGTCGGCCAGTTGCGTTGCCTCCCCAGCACAAGGCCTCGCCTGTCGTCCTGACCGCGCATGTGTGATCAGGGCCGACTGAGATCATTGACACGCCGGAGGCCATGTTGGTGACATTCTGTGGCGAATTGGCGTCCACAATAGAATTGTTGCCCAATCCGCCGTCATTGTTACTGCCCCAGCATTTGGCGGCGCCCGTGGCAGCCATGATGGCGCAGGTGCGGCTTCCACCGGCGGAGATCGCGCGAACCCCGGAATCCAGCCCGCTGACATTGACCGGCGTCGCGCTCGGCATATTGTTGCCATTGCCGAGTTGGCCCTCTGAATTGTCTCCCCCCCAGCATTTGACCCCGCCTGAATTTGTAAGCGCACAAGCATGAATTGACCCGACCGCGATGGCGACGACGCCAGTAGTCAGGTCCACCACATCGACGGGCGTACTAGTGTTTTCCGTTCCACCATTGCCGAGCCGTCCTCCTGTGTTGCGGCCCCAGCATTTGACGCCGCCAGCTGTGGTGAGGGCGCAGCCAAAGTGGGCCCCGGCGCCGACCGCGACGACGCCGTTGTCGAGGCCGATGACATCGACCGGCGTCAAGCTGGGCGTGTTGTTGCCATTGCCGAGTTGGCCATAATTATTGGCGCCCCAGCACTTGACGCCGCCGGTGGTCGTAACTGCGCATGTGGGGGTGCCTTCAATGTAGAGGCTGCTTGCAATCGAGACTGCCCCCGGAGTGCTGCCTGCGTCGGTGAGACCGGGGGAGCGGAGCGATGTCGCGCCGTCCCTGAAATCGACCGAGCCCGATGGCGCATTCACGCCGCCGCTCACGGTTGCGGTGAAGGTCACATTGGAGCCAAAGGATGACGGGTTGGGCGCAGATGTAATGACAGTCGTCGTCGGGGGCACGGAAAACGCCACATTGCTGAGCGTGTGGGCATAGGAGCCGCTGTCGGTTTGCGCGACGAAGGAAAATTCCCCACCGTTCTGGAGCCGCACCGTTGTCGTGCAGGTTGCGAACGCGCCGTATTTGTACGCCGCCACATTGCCGGTCGTTTCCGCACTGGACGAGGTGCAGTCCGGGCCGGTCGTGAAACTGGTTGCGACGTTGACCCCAGACGTGAACGTGACCGTAGCTGAGCTGTCGTCGATATGCGCCGACATCAGCACGCCGGAGCCCGGATTGCCCGTCAAACAGGCGCTCGCGGTAAGATAGTAGGTCACTTTGATGGCATCATCCGAATTGCTGTCGGCGCCGGTCGCGCCCGGACAGGTCAACGCCTGCGCCGGCGCGGCGAAGATGGCGGCGACAAGCAACATGCCTGCACACAGGGCGACGCTCATGAGCGCGGCGCGCAGCCGCCGGGCGATGCCGGAAGCATTGGCAAAGCGGCGAACTGTTGCGCCAAACCTCATTTCCGCTGCAGCTGACTTGCCCATCCCGCCCCCCTTTTTCTCCCTAACGTAAGGTGAGGTAAGTTGCTGCAAGCCGTCAATATGATAGTTAGTATTCAACGGATTTTGAGACGGATACCGATCCATAGCCAAACTCCCCCGGTTCGAGATGGTCAGTGGAGCCGAAACAGGCCGTCCGGCCCATCAGGTGATCACCTGATATTGCGAGTGGCGCTTCAGGCAGGGTCTAGCGCGTGCATTTGGCCATTGCGCAGTGAGCCGGAAATCGGCTATTGGTATTGCGTCAGCGAAGACCGGAACGATTGGATGGTTCCGGGCGGCAAACATGGATGGTTGAGGCTCTTGCGAAGGAGCCGAATCCTCTCTATGTAGAGACAACAGACACGAGAGCGCGTGGGGCTGGTGGTTCAGCTTTACGTGCTTAATTGCATGAAGGGTGGACCGATTCGGGTTGCCTGCCATGCGGCTCCCCGCAAAGGAGCTCCCCGGAAACGGGTCATCCAGAGGTTTGCCTGTCTTTCAGGCATCTAGAATTGAGCGGCGCATGGCAACGAAGACCACCAATCCTTTTGTCTTCCTGCAACAGGTGCGCGCCGAAACGGCGAAGGTGACCTGGCCGACACGGCGCGAAACGCTGATTTCAACCATCATGGTGATCATTTTCGCATTCATCGCGGCGATCTTCTTTTTCGCCGCAGACCAGATCATGGCCTACGCCATTGAACTGATTTTCAGCATCGGCCGCTGACATAGGCGACTACGGAGATACCGATCACATGACCGCCCGGTGGTATATCGTCCACGCCTACTCGAATTTCGAGAAGAAGGTTGCCGAGGACAT
>DAINRF010000068.1:0-5553 GCA_036742015.1 Mesorhizobium sp.
AGCGAGCCGACCGTCACCGTGTTGGCGACCGACGAGCCGGAGATCATGCCGAACAGGGCCGAGCCGAAAATCGAAATCTTGGCCGGTCCGCCGGCAAAGCGTCCGGCGACAAAGGCGGCGCAATCGAGGAACAGTTGGCCAAGGCCGATACGGGTGGCAAAAACGCCAAACAGAACGAAGTGGAACACGTAAGTCGCCACGACGCCAAGTGCGATGCCGTAAATGCCCTGCGTGGTCAGATAGAGATGGTCGACCAGCTGCGCGACGGTTGCGCCAGGATGAACCAGGATTGACGGCATGTACTGCCCGTAAAGGGCATACAGCATAAACAGGATTGCGATGATCGGCAGTGGCCAGCCGACGGAGCGGCGGGTGGCCTCCAGCAGCAGCAGGATCAGTGAGCCGCCGAGGAATACGTCTGTTGTTGTTGGATTGCCGACACGGAAGGCCAGGTCATCGAGCGGGATGAGCGGCACATGCGCAACGGCAACGACGCCGAGGATAGCGAGCGCCCAGTCGAACAGGGGAATGCCAAGCGGGGTCCAGATGCTCGATACGACAGGCTTGTCGTAAGCACCTTTCCAGAACGGAAACACGAGGAACACCAGCGCCAGCACGAAGGCGAGATGGATGCCGCGATGGACCATCTCGTGCAGCAGCCCGAAACCGGCGGTGTAATAGTGGAACAGCGACAGGATGACGAGCAGCGTGCCGACCAGCCAGGCGCCTGCGGGCGTCAGCTTGCGGAAGCGGATTTCTGAATCGAACTTTTCTTCAAGCTCGCGCGCCTTTTCCTCGTCCAGTTCCATTGGCGCGAGATGCACGTCGTCCTGTTTCGAATTGTCCGCCATCCCGATCCCCTGACGCTCGCCGCCATTTGGCGTTCATTCCAAACAACAGGAGGCGGAAAGCATGCTTTCCGCCTCCTGATCGTCTTGCTCATTCAGCGGCCTATTTCAGCACGCCGACTTCCTTGTAGTATCTTTCTGCGCCCGGATGGAACGGGATGCCCGCACTGGTCACGGCATTGTCGAGTGTAATCTGCTTGCCCTTGGCATGACCGGCGTCGAGTGCCTTGCGGGTGCCGTCACTCCAAAGCGCCTTGGTGATGTTGTAGACCAGGTCATCGGCCTGCTTGGCGCTGGTCACCCACTGGGCGGCGACGGAAATTGTCTGCATTTCCGCTACGCCCTTGTAGGTCTCTGCCGGCACCGTATTGGCGGCAAAGAAGCCATTGTTGGCGATGAGCTTTTCAGCCTCGGGACCGGATACCGGAACCAAAGTGATCGCGGTTGATGCCGCCAGTTCGGTGATGGCTCCGGCGGGGAAACCACCGACAAAGAAGAAGGCATCGAGGCCGCCGTCACGCATCTTTTCGCCCGACGGGCCGGGCTTCAAATATTCAGGCGTGATGTCCTTTTCGGACAGGCCGTATGCCGCGAGCACGAGACGTGCGTCAACGATCGTGCCGGAGCCCGGCTCGTCAATCGAGACGCGCTTGCCTTTGAGATCTGCAACCGACTTGATGCCTGCGTCTGCGCGCGCAACGATGTGCAGGGTTTCAGGATAGAGCGTTGCGATCAGGCGCAGGTCCTCGACCTTGCCTTTGCCTTCATAGAGGCCGGTGCCCGAATGCGCCCAGAAGGCGACGTCAGACTGCGAGAAGCCGGATTCTGAAGCACCAGCCTGGATAGCGTTGATATTGGCAACCGAACCATTTGACGACACTGCAGTCGCGACCAAGCCTGGAACGCCGTTTTCGCCGGTCGCCGAGATCGCGTTCGCGATCAGGCCGCCGATTGGATAGTAGGTGCCCGACGTGCCGCCGGTGCCGATGCGGAAAAACGCCTGGCTCTGCGCATAGGCCGCGCCTGCGGCCACGAGAGCTGCCGTGCCGATAACGAGCGCGCGGCGGTTTATCCTGATTGTCATTGTGGTTCTCCCTGATAGATGTCCCTTGTTGGAATACGTAGCATGCTTGTCAACCCGTTCGCCATCGTGCTGACATCGATTGCTGCGCTGTTCGCTATGGCAGGGAGACATTGGCATGATCAGGCATACATTGGCGCTCATTGTGGCCACTCTCGCGGGGTTTGGTGGGGTTCAAGCAACGGATGCGGCTGGCACAAGCCCCGGGGCGTTGGCGGCAGTGGCGGTCAAATGGGACATCGGCAATGATGACTGGTCAAAGACATGCCGTATTGACCTCAAGACCGTACCGGCGGCGCACGGACTTGTTGTAGTCAAAGGCGACGGTTGCAGCCGCGCCTTTCCGGTCATGGCCAAGGTGGCCTCCTGGACGCTCGAAGGCGCCGAAAATATTGCGCTGTTGGATGCTTCGGGTACCGTCGTTTTGCGATTTGTGCTCAACGATGGTGACGACATGTATACCCCGGACCCTGAGGTTGACGGCATCAGCACAATCGCACTGGCTCTGGAGTAGGCGTTGCGGGCTACCGCGGGTCAATTGGCTTCAACCCGTCCATGAACAGGTTTTCGAGAAAACGCGCGGCATCCTCGAAACGGCCTTCAGCGCCACGATCAGGACCGAGCACAGCGCGCACCTGAACATCAAAATCGGCATAATGCTGGGTCGTCGCCCAGATCGAGAAGATCAGATGGTAGGGGTCGGTCTTACGAATCTTGCCCGCCTTGATCCAGCCCTTGATGATGTCAGCCTTCTCGTCCACAAGCGATTTCAGCTCGCCTTCGATCATTGGCATGATACGCGGCGCACCTTGCAGGATTTCGTTGGCAAACAGCCGGCTCTCGCGCGGAAAGTCGCGAGCCATTTCCAGCTTACGGCGAATGTAGGAGCGCAGTTCCGACAACGGGTCGCCGATATCGTCCAGTTCGCGCAGGGGGCCCAGCCAATTGTCGAGCAGGCGTTGGATCAGCGTGGTGTAAATATCATCCTTGCGGCGGAAATAGTAGAGAAGGTTGGGTTTCGACATGCCAGCCGCCGAAGCGATCTGGTCGATGGTCGCGCCTCTGAATCCGTGGGTGGAAAAGATGTCGAGCGCGGCTTCAAGAATGGCCTCGCGTTTCTCAGCCTGGATACGGGTTTGAGGGGGAGGGGACATCTCATTCATTGGCGGAATACCCCGCGACGGCACTGCACCTCCACCTTGGTCTGGACCAAAAGACTGGACCAGTGAGAATTGTCCCGTGGCGCGCCATTTGGTCCTGCGTTCCCGCTATCAAGTGCCTTGACCGCCTTCATGGCGATGCTAACCTTTATCCATCCGGTCAAAAAATTCGTAACACAAGACTGCCGGGATGACCAAGCGTTGGCGACGCGCCAGTCAAAAACTCACAAGGGAGCTTGGTAATGTACCATAAGAATGTTGCGCCGAACGATCTGAACGCCTTCTGGATGCCGTTCACCTCGAACCGGCAATTCAAACAGTCGCCGCGCATGTTCGTCTCGGCGAAGAATATGCACTATCAGACATCTGACGGCCGCGAAGTGCTTGATGGCACGGCTGGCCTCTGGTGCGTCAACGCCGGCCACTGCCGGCCGAAAATTACCGAAGCGATCCAGCAGCAGGCTGCTGAACTCGACTATGCGCCCGCCTTCCAGATGGGCCATCCGATTGCATTTGAATTTGCCAATCGGCTGGTAGACATCGCGCCACAGGGCATGGAGCACGTGTTCTACACCAATTCCGGTTCGGAATCGGTGGAGACTGCACTGAAGATGGCGATTGCCTATCACCGCGCCAAAGGTAACGGGTCGCGCACCAGGCTGATCGGCCGCGAACGCGGTTATCATGGCGTCAATTTCGGCGGCATCTCGGTGGGCGGTATCGTCAACAACAGAAAAATGTTCGGCACGCTGCTTGGTGGTGTCGATCACCTGCCGCACACGCACAACCTTGCCAAGAACGCCTTCTCGAAGGGCGAGCCGGCACATGGCGCAGAACTGGCGGATGAGCTGGAGCGCATCGTGACGCTGCATGATGCTTCCACGATTGCCGCGGTCATCGTTGAGCCGGTGGCGGGTTCGACCGGCGTGCTTATTCCGCCAAAGGGCTATTTGCAGCGCCTGCGCGAGATCTGCACAAAGCACGGCATCCTGCTGATTTTTGATGAGGTCATCACCGGCTTCGGGCGTCTCGGCACGCCGTTTGCCGCTGACTATTTTGGCGTGACGCCTGACATCATCACCACTGCAAAGGGTGTCACCAATGGCGTTATTCCGATGGGGGCTGTGTTTGTCACCAAGGACATCCACGACGCCTTTATGAACGGCCCCGAGCACATGATCGAATTCTTCCACGGCTACACCTATTCGGGCAATCCGATTGCGTGTGCAGCTGGCCTCGGCACGCTCGACACCTACAAGGAAGAGGGCTTGCTGACGCGCGGCGCCGAGCTTGCCGAACACTGGCAGGAGACGCTGCATTCGCTGGCAGGCGAGCCGCATGTCATCGACATCCGTAACATTGGTCTGATCGGTGCGATCGAGCTGGAGCCGATGAAGGGTGAGCCGACCAAGCGTGCGTTCTCGGCCTTTCTGAAGGCCTATGACCGCGGTGCGCTGATCCGCACCACCGGCGACATCATCGCGCTCTCGCCGCCACTGATTATCACCAAGGGCCAGATCAACGAACTGATCGACCATGTGCGCGAAGTTTTGAGGATGGTCGAATGACGTTCAAGGCACGCCAGGTCGCGGAATCAACGGTTCTGATTGACGATGACCGCGTCACGGTTACGCGCTGGGACTTTGCGCCCGGCGCGGAGACCGGCTGGCACCGGCACGGCATGGACTATGTTGTGATGACGGTCACGCCATGCTCGTTCCTGCTCGAAGAGCCAGGTGGCGGCTCGCGGCGTGTCGAGATGGAAGCCGGCGTCTCCTACCGGCGCGACGAGGGCGTCGAGCATAATGTGGTCAATGGCGGGAACGAGCCAATGGCCTTTATTGAAGTCGAACTGAAATAGGAACAATAATGACTGCTGCCCCCGGCCAGAATTTGCGCATCAATCCCGACCGTCTTTGGGACAGTCTGATGGACATGGCCAAGATCGGGCCGGGTGTGGCTGGCGGCAACAACCGCCAGACGCTGACCGATTCCGACAATGAAGGCCGGCACCTGTTCAAGACATGGTGTGATGCTGCCGGACTGACAATGGGCGTCGACGAGATGGGGACGATGTTTGCCCGCCGCGAGGGGACCGATCCCGATGCCTTGCCGATCTATGTCGGTTCGCATCTCGACACCCAGCCGACCGGCGGCAAATATGATGGCGTGCTGGGCGTGCTTGCCGGGCTGGAACTTGTCCGCACGCTGAACGATCTCGGTATCAAGACAAGGCACCCGATTGTTGTCACCAACTGGACCAACGAAGAAGGCGCGCGTTTTGCGCCGGCCATGCTGGCGTCAGGGGTGTTTGCGGGCGTGATCGACCAGGACTGGGCCTATGCCCGCAAGGACATGGACGGAAAGACCTTTGGCGACGAGCTGAAGCGCATCGGCTGGGTTGGGCCGGAAAAGGTCGGCGCGCGCAAGATGCACGCCTATTTCGAATATCACATCGAGCAGG
>DAINRF010000069.1:0-5282 GCA_036742015.1 Mesorhizobium sp.
TTTCGGCTGTTTTAGTCAACCTCCACGGTGTGCAAAAGGTAACACCCCCCTACACATTGACAGCTGACGCGACGATCACCGTGTTGAAGAAAAAGGTCGCGATGGCGTGCACGAGATTGAAGCGGCGAATCCTGCGGCTGGAGATGGCAACATCGGATGTCTGCGCTGTCATGCCAATCACAAATGCGAAATAGACGAAGTCCCAGCCGTCGGGTGCGTCTGTGCCGGGAAAATCCAGACCACGGGTCGGCTTGCCCGGGTCGCTATCCGGCTCCCAGTAGAGGTGCGCGTAATGGATCGCCGCCATCATGTGGATGGTCGCCCAGCCGAGCGGGATCGCCAGCAGTGCAAACATCAGCCGCCAGCCGACCGGCTTTCCGTCGGCATTGATTGTCTCGAACAGGGCGCCGAAGGCAACCGCAACAGTCGCCAGGGTGATCGCGAAGATCAGCAGCACCGGTGCGTCGCCGCTGCCGGGATGCGATTTCAGGTAGGACTGGTTCAGTCTCTCCACCTTGAACGAGGTGATGGTAAGATAGATCACAAATGAAACATTGGCGGCAAAGATCGTCGCCAGACCACGGTCAACCCATTGCGACGAAATTATCGCAGCAGCGGCAAGTGCTGCCGCTGCGGTCAGGAAGGGAAGGTGGCGGGCGAGGCGCATCTTGCCCCGTCAGTAGATGACTACCGAGCGGATGCTCTCGCCGGCATGCATCAGGTCAAAGCCGCGATTGATTTCATCCAGCGTCAGCCTGTGCGTAATCATCGGGTCGATCTGGATCTTTCCGTCGAGATACCAGTCGACAATTCTTGGCACGTCGGTGCGTCCGCGCGCGCCGCCGAAAGCGGTGCCTTTCCAGACCCGGCCGGTGACCAGCTGGAACGGGCGCGTCGCGATTTCCTGACCGGCGCCCGCGACACCAATAACGATCGATTCGCCCCAGCCGCGGTGGGCGCATTCCAGCGCCTGACGCATCACCTTCACATTGCCGGTGCAATCGAACGTATAGTCTGCGCCGCCGATCTGGTCCGCACCGCGCTTGGTCAGATTGACGATGTGGGAAACGACGTCGCCGTCGATTTTTGACGGATTGACGAAATGGGTCATACCGAACTGGCGGCCCCAGGTTTCCTTAGCGTCATTGAGGTCGACGCCGATAATCATGTCTGCGCCCGCCAGCTTCAGACCCTGGATGACGTTCAGGCCAATGCCGCCGAGGCCAAACACTGCGGCCGTTGCGCCGAACTCGACCTTGGCAGTGTTGAACACTGCGCCCACGCCCGTCGTAACGCCGCAGCCGATGTAGCAGATTGTGTCGAATGGCGCGTCCGGGTTCACCTTGGCTACCGCTATCTCGGGCAGAACCGTAAAGTTGGAGAAGGTCGAGCAGCCCATGTAGTGGTGGATCTTGTCCTTGCCGATCGAGAACCGGCTTGTGCCGTCCGGCATCAGGCCCTGGCCCTGCGTCGAGCGGATGGCTGTGCACAGATTGGTCTTGCGCGACAGGCACGACGGGCACTGGCGGCATTCGGGTGTGTAGAGCGGGATGACGTGGTCGCCCTTTTTCACGCTGGTGACGCCGCGCCCGACATCGACAACGACGCCTGCGCCTTCGTGTCCGAGGATGGCCGGGAACAGGCCTTCGGGGTCTGCGCCGGACAGGGTGAACTCGTCCGTGTGACAGATGCCTGTTGCCTTTATCTCGATCAGCACTTCGCCATCTCTGGGGCCTTCGAGGTCGACCTCCATGATCTCGAGCGGCTTCCCGGCTGCGACGGCGACTGCGGCGCGTGTTTTCAAGCTACGTACTCCAATTTGCGATACGCAAATGGTTTCAAATCGCAGCTTGCGATGCAAGCCCGTTGCAGCGGGTGTCCGCTTTATTCGGCGGCGGTGGCGATGCTTTCCTGGGCTTTGCGTTTTGCGGATACAGCCATGGTCTTGGCAGGGAACTCGGCCGAAAAGACCGTGCCATTGTCGCGGCGGTATTCGAACTGCCCACCAAGCTGCTGCATCATGCCAGCGATCAGCCTGGCGCCCATGCCCTTGTTCGTTTCACCGGAATCAAAGCCGATACCATTGTCCCTGATGCGCAACCGCACTCTGTCTTCGGTGACAGTCAGGAGGGAAATTGTCAGGCGTGGATCGGCTCTGCCTTCGAACGCATATTTCAGCGAGTTGGTCACAACTTCGTTGAGAAGCAACGCGAGGCCGGTGGTGTGTTCACGGTCGATCGTCACCGGATCGATGTCGTATTCGACGGTAACCTGTGCGTCGAAGCTCTTCAGCAGCGGATCAACAATAGCCGGGATGAACTCAGTCGCGCTGACGTCGACATAGGTGTCGGCGCGATAGATATGTTCGTGAACTGCGGTCATCGCAGCGATCCGCCGTTGCAGGTCCATCTTGGCTGCTGCCGGTATCGCCTGCATTCGCACCAGCGACTGAACAGACTGAAGATTGTTCTTCACCCGGTGATGGGTGTCGCGGAACAGCAGCCGGTTGACTTCAAGCGTGCGCTCCAGTTCGGCCTGACGCTTCCGCTCGCGGTTCATCAGGCCGACGATCCAGAAGGAGGCTACTGCAAGACCAACGCCGGCGGGCAGGGCGAACGCAAAAGTGATTGCGGTGTTGCGCCAGAATGAGGCCATGGCCGTTTCTGTGCTGACAGCGGCGACGGCATAGACGTTGGTACCTGGCACGAGACGGTAGCCAACAATACGCCAGACACCGTCGACAATCGATTCGGCCTGAAATACGCCGGCCCGGCGATCCGCCTGCCTGAACAATTTCGAACTGGACTGATCGGCAGGGCCGGGAATTGGCGGATGCCGCGCAATTAACTGACCGTCGGCGCGGATAAGGCTGACCACCGACTTGTCGTCGAATTCGAGCGAGTTGGCGATGTTGACCAGTTGCCTGACCTCAAAGGAGATCGCGGCTGCTCCGGCGAGCTTGCCTTCGCGTTCCAGCCGCTGGGAGATCGTAAATATCTGTTCGCCGTTAACCGGGTTGATGGTCAGAGCAGAGACGTGCAGCGTCTTGTCTTTGGCGGCAACGGCGGCGGCAAAGAACTCGCTGCCAGTCTGATCAGCGTCCTTCGCCAACTGGTCAGTTGAGAACAGCGTCTCGCCGCTTGCATTGACGACATAGGCCTGGACATAGGTTGGCAATCCGTCAATTGCCTCGTCGAGGTCGCGCAGTTCTGCGCGCGTCACACGGGTAGCAATCCTCTTGCCGAGCGCCGAATCGATCCGTTTGAGCGCCTGCGTAGCAAAGTCTACATATGAACGGGCGTTGAGCTCGACCACCTGCGAGGCAGCAAAAGCGCGTTCCTGTCCCCGGCGCTTTGCGTCTTCGCGCGCCTGATAGGTGAAATAGCCCAGCGACAGCAGAAACAGCACAAAGAAGGCCGCGATCAGGGCAAACATGGCCGTGGTCGCATCGCTCTTGTGCTGTCTTATCTTGTCCGGAATTTGCAAATCGCGTCTTTCTTGGGTCAATCGTTCATCGCACCGCAAACGCACCGAATGATGGCATGACGCCTTCTAATTTTCGAGACTTTGATTGCAAGCCGTTTCGCACACTTCTCCAGTGCGGGTTGTGCTGCCTATGCCTGGCTTGACCGCCGTGGAGAACGCCATAAAAGAGACGGGCAAAGGGACGGAGCTAGTGGCAGGACCTGCTAGTCTGATTGAAATGGCGTTTGGGACGGCAAAGAGATGCGAGGAAAAGACCGATGGTCTGGCTGGTTGCCCGGCCAAGGTCTTCGACGCGGCAGCCCAAAGCCGGGCCAGCGTCCTTCGGATGTGGTTCAATTGGCCGGCAACTTCGTCGCAATGGACTTGAAAATGATGATATTTCCTGAGCCTTCGCTCCTCGTATCCGGCCAATTGGCCTCACACCATTTGAATCAGACTAATAGGTCCTGACCCTCGATGTTCAAGAAAATACTCATCGCCAATCGTGGCGAGATCGCCTGCCGGGTCATCAAGACCGCACGCAAGATGGGCATTGCCACCGTCGCGGTCTATTCCGACGCGGACCGTGATGCGCTGCATGTCGAGATGGCTGACGAGGCGGTGCATATCGGCCCGGCGGCGGCGGCGCAAAGCTATCTGATTGCCGAGAAGATTATCGAGGCGGCCAAGAAGACAGGAGCGGAGGCTGTTCATCCCGGCTACGGTTTCCTGTCGGAGCGTGCATCCTTTTGCGCTGCGCTTGAGAAGGAAGGCATTGCGTTCATCGGGCCGAAGCCAAAGGCCATCGAGGCGATGGGCGACAAGATCGAGTCGAAGAAATTCGCCAATGCCGCGAAGGTTTCGACGGTGCCCGGCTTTCTTGGCATCATTGATGATGCCGACCATGCCGTGCGCATCGCCAACGAGATTGGCTATCCGGTGATGCTGAAAGCGTCTGCCGGCGGTGGCGGCAAGGGCATGCGTATCGCCTGGAATGACGCTGAAACACGCGAAGGGTTTCAGTCTTCAAAGAACGAAGCCAAGTCCTCATTTGGCGATGATCGCGTCTTTGTTGAAAAATTCATTGTCGATCCGCGCCACATCGAAATCCAGGTGCTGGGCGACGGCCACGGCAACGTCATCTATCTTGGCGAGCGCGAATGCTCGATCCAGCGCCGCAACCAGAAAGTTGTCGAAGAAGCGCCGTCGCCGTTCCTCGACGAAAAGACCCGCAAGGCTATGGGCGAACAGTCAGTAGCGCTTGCCAAGGCAGTCGACTACCAGAGCGCCGGCACTGTCGAGTTCATCGTCGACAAGGACCGCAATTTCTATTTCCTCGAAATGAACACCCGCCTGCAGGTGGAGCATCCGGTGACCGAACTCATCACCGGCATTGATCTGGTTGAGCAGATGATCCGCGTTGCGGCTGGTGAAAAGCTAGAGATCAAACAGTCCGACGTGACGTTGACTGGCTGGGCGGTGGAAAGCCGCCTCTACGCCGAAGACCCGTATCGCAATTTCCTGCCGTCGATTGGCCGCCTGACGCGTTACCGGCCGCCGGAAGAGGGCCGGTTTGGCGACGTCATCGTGCGCAACGATACCGGCGTGGTCGAGGGTGGCGAGATCTCGATGTATTACGATCCGATGATCGCAAAGCTCTGCACCTGGGCCCCGGACCGCACTCACGCGATCGACGCCATGTCGGAGGCGCTGGACAATTTTGTCGTCGATGGCATCGAGCACAACATCCCGTTCCTGTCTGCGCTGATGCAGCATCCGCGCTGGCGCGAGGGCCGGCTGTCGACCGGCTTCATCGC
>DAINRF010000070.1:0-3009 GCA_036742015.1 Mesorhizobium sp.
TTGCGGATGGCGTCGAGCAGCGAGGTCTTGCCGTGGTCGACGTGGCCCATGATGGTCACGACCGGTGGCCGTGGCTTCATATGCTCCGGCTTGTCCTCAACCGAGAAGATGCCGCTTTCGATGTCAGACTCGGCGACGCGCTTGACCGTGTGGCCAAATTCGCCGGCCACCAGTTCGGCGGTGTCGGCGTCAATCAGGTCGCCGGGCTTCAGCATCTGGCCCTGTTTCATGAAATACTTGATCACGTCGACGGCGCGTTCGGACATGCGCTGCGCCAGGTCCTGGATCGTGATCGTTTCAGGCAGCACCACCTCGCGCGTGATTTTTTCACGCGGTTCGGCCATGCGCTTGAATTTCTCCTGGCGGCGGCGCATCGATGACAGCGAACGCCCACGCGATTCCTGTTCGGAAGTCGCGGATGCAACGGTCAGTTTGCCTCGGCGGCGATCTTCGTCGCCCTTGGTTTTTGTAGGACGCGGGGCCTCGGGAACGGCAATGCGGCGCGGCGGCAATGACGCCGCTGTCTTACCACGCACTGCAGCCGCTGGTCTCTCATCGTCGTCGGCCGACATAGCATCTGCTGCGGGAGCGCGGCGCTTGGCCTCTTCCTCGGCGCGTTTGCGTGCGTCGGCTTCCTTCTGGATGCGCGCCTCTTCGTCGGCTTGGCGCCGCGCGGATTCTTCGCGTTCCTTCTTGCGCCGCTCGTCTTCGGCGGCGCGGCGCTTGGCGTCTTCCTGCGCCCGCAGACGGTCCTCGGCCTCGCGTGCTTTTGAGCCTTCGAGCGCGCGCCGGCGTGCGTCCATTTCGCCTGCCGACAATTCATTCAGCACCACGGCTGAGCGATCAGGCTGCGGCGGTGCAGGTTTGCGCACTTCCACGACCGGTGGTGCGGCGGGGGGCGGCGGCGGAGCAGGCTGCGGCGCCGCTTTAGGCACCAGCACTGGCGCTGCCGGCTTGTCGCCGGGCAGATTGATCTTGCGCTTCTTTGTTTCGACAACGACCTGCTTGGAGCGGCCGTGCGACATGTTCTGACGCACCGTACCCTGCGATACGCCGGCCGGCTTCAGGCTCAGCGTCTTCTTCGCATTCGGGTTAACGGTCAGCGTTTTGCTGTCGCCTGATTTTGAATCACTCATTCCATATCCTTCAACGGACCATCGACGGATTCGATGGTCCCAATACCGAGGCCGTTTTCCGGGGAGCCGCCCCGGTACCGGTCAAGCGCCACCACGCGCTTCAGCGCCGCCTTGCCCGCGTCCTCGGCGAGCAGGGCTGCATGTATCACACTTAGGGCCCCTAATGCCAAACCCAATTCAGACTCTGAAAAGAGTTTGTATGCGTCGATCCCGGGCCCTCCGAGATGGACTGTGGCGCGGCGCGCCTGCGTAATCTTGCGCACGCCGTCCGGCTGCGCTTCCAGTGCATGTAGGACAGCAAGTGCCTCACCGCTGCGGACAGCGGCTTCAACCTTGGCAGCGCCTGTCGCCAGCGCGCCGGCCTTGCGTGCCAATCCGATAGAGCCGAGTGCGTTTTGCAACAGCACGCGGTCGACCATCTCGCCAAGATCGGCGGGTGCGGCAACTTCGGCTTTGAAAGCCTTGCGGAACAGATTTTTGCGAGCCGCCTCGTCGACGAAGCGGCGCTCTGCCGTCACCCAGCAGCCGCGGCCGGGGAGCTTGCGTCTGACATCTGGAACGACCGAACCATGAGGCGCGACAACAAACCGGATGAGCCCGTCAGGCTCGCCCGTCTTGCGTGTCACGATACAGGTGCGATCGTTCATGTCGATCAAGCGTTGCTCCGGCCCGTTTCATTTCCGTCAGACCGACGCGTCAGCGACGTCTTCAACGTCCTGCTGCATCAGTTCGTCTTCGGTGATCCAGCCGGCCGCAAGACGGGCTGCAAGCACCATCTGCTCGGCGTCAGCCTTGGTGACGCCGAAGTCTTCGAGAATGCCCTTGAAGACCTTGGTTTCGCCGTCCTTGCGCTCGCGCCAGCCAGCCAGGTCGTCCGACGCATATCCGGCGAAGTCTTCGACCGTTTTCACGCCATCCTTGCCGACGGCGACCATCATGGCGGTGGTCATGCCGGGCAGGTTGCGCAGCTCGTCTGCTACGCCCAGTTCCTTGCGGGCGGCGTCGTGCTCGGCTTCGATGCGCTCCAGATAGTCGCGGGCGCGGGTCTGGATTTCAGACGCAGTGTCTTCATCAAAACCGTCGATCGACGAAATTTCATCGGCATCGACATAGGCCACTTCCTCAACCGAGGTGAACCCTTCCGAAGCCAGCACCTGGCCGACCATCTCGTCAACGTCGAGCGCTTCCATGAACAGGTTCGAACGTTCGACAAATTCCTTCTGGCGGCGCTCGCTCTCTTCCTGTTCGGTCAGAATGTCGATGTCCCAGCCGGTCAGCTGCGAGGCGAGGCGCACATTCTGGCCGCGGCGGCCGATCGCAAGCGACAGCTGGTCGTCAGGCACCACTACTTCGATGCGCTCTGCGTCTTCGTCCAGAACCACCTTGGCGACTTCGGCAGGCTGCAGCGCGTTGACGATAAAGTTTGCCGGCTGCATCGACCACGGAATGATGTCGATCTTTTCGCCCTGCAGTTCGCCGACGACCGCCTGAACGCGCGAGCCGCGCATACCGACGCAGGCGCCGACAGGGTCAATCGAGGAATCGCGGCTGATAACCGCAATCTTGGCGCGCGAACCCGGATCGCGGGCGACCGACTTGATCTCGATGATGCCGTCATAGATTTCCGGCACTTCCATCTGGAACAGCTTGGCCATGAACTGCGGATGGGTGCGCGACAGGAAGATCTGCGGTCCGCGCTGTTCGCGGCGCACGTCGTAGACATAGGCGCGCACGCGATCGCCATATTTGAAGTTCTCGCGCGGGATCAGCTCGTCGCGGCGGATGATTGCTTCGCCACGGCCAAGGTCGACAATCACATTGCCGTATTCGACGCGCTTGACCGTGCCGTTGACGATCTCGCCGATGCGGTCCT